>JAFGVE010000002.1 GCA_016938175.1 Campylobacterales bacterium | reverse complement strand
ATATCTTAGTAGAAGTAGAGGGTAAATAGTATGGGTCAAAAAGTTAATCCTATTGGTTTACGTCTTGGTATCAACCGTAACTGGGAAAGCAGATGGTTTCCAAACTTTAAAACTGCTCCAGAGAGTTTAGGTGAAGATCACAAGATTAGAACTTATCTTAAAAAAGAGCTTTACTATGCTGGTGTTTCTAACATCATCATTGAAAGAACAGTAAAAAGACTTCGTGTTACTATCGTTGCTGCTCGTCCTGGTATTATCATTGGTAAGAAAGGTGCAGATATAGAGAAACTTAAAGAGTCTCTACAAAACCTTGTTGGTAAAACAATTTCTGTAAATATCAAAGAAGAGAAAAAAGCACAAATTTCTGCACAACTTGTTGCAGAAAACGTAGCGACTCAATTAGAGCGTCGTGTTGCGTTTAGACGTGCTATGAAGAAAGTTATGCAAGGTGCACAACGTTCAGGTGCTAAAGGTATTAAAGTATCTGTATCTGGTCGTCTTGGTGGAGCTGAAATGGCTCGTACTGAGTGGTATCTTGAAGGACGTGTTCCACTTCATACTCTTCGTGCTAAGATTGATTATGGTTTCGCTGAAGCACATACTACATACGGTTGTATCGGTGTTAAAGTATGGATCTTCAAAGGTGAGGTGCTTACAAAAGGTATTCCTGCTGAAGCAAAAGAAGAAAAACAAGAGCGCCCTCGTAAACGTGCTCCAAGAAAAGAAAAGGCTGAATAATTATGTTAATGCCTAAAAGAACGAAATATCGTAAGGTAATGAAGGGACGTAACCGTGGTTACGCTCGTTCTGGTTATAAGTTAGCTTTTGGTGATATTGCAATTAAAGCTGTTGAAGCTGGTCGTATCGGTTCTCGTCAGATAGAATCTGCTCGTATCTCTGCAACTCGTCATATTAAAAGAAATGGTAAGATTTGGATTCGTGTATTCCCTGCAAAACCATTAACTGCAAAACCTCTTGAAACTCGTATGGGTAAGGGTAAAGGTTCAGTTGATAAATGGGTTATGAACATCAAGCCAGGTCGTATTATATTTGAAATGGGTGGTGTACCTGAAGAGCTTGCTCGTGAAGCGTTAACTCTTGCAATTCACAAATTACCGTTTAAATGTAAAATAATTACTGCGGAGATGAACAATGAAATATTCTGATTTAACTGGTAAAACAGTAGCAGAGCTTAACGCAATGCTTAAAGAGAAAAAAACTGAATTGTTTACTTTAAAAATTAAACAAAAGATGATGCAACTTCAAAACACTAGCGAACTTAAAGTAGCTAAAAAAGATATTGCAAGAATCAACACTGCTATTACAGCAGCGACGAACTAGGAGCTGGCAATGACACACAAACGTGAAATTCAAGGTAACGTAGTAAAAATTGCAGGTGACAAAACAGTAACAATCGTTGTTGAGCGTCGTGTAATGCACCCACGTTACCACAAAGTTGTGAAGCGCTTTAAAAAGTACTTAGTACACGATGAGCGTAATGAAGTAAAAGTTGGAGATGAGATTATCGCAATCGAGTGTCGTCCAATGTCTAAGACTAAATCATTTAGACTTAAAACTGTAGTTTCAGGAGCAGAATAATGATCCAAAGTTTTACGCGTTTAAATGTAGCTGATAATACAGGTGCAAAAGAGATCATGTGTATTAAGGTACTTGGTGGTTCAAAACGTCGCTATGCAACTGTTGGTGATGTAATTATCGCTTCTGTTAAAAAAGCTACTCCAACTGCTAAAGTAAAAAAAGGTAAGGTTGTAAAAGCTGTTATCGTTAGAACTCACAAAGAAGTTCAACGTGAAAATGGTTCATTGATTCGTTTCGATGACAATGCAGCTGTTATTCTAGATGACAAGAGAGAGCCTATCGGTACTCGTATTTTCGGTCCTGTTGGTCGTGAAGTGCGTTATGCTGGATTTATGAAAATCGTATCTCTTGCACCGGAGGTTGTTTAATGGCAAAGTTTAATTTTAAAAAGGGCGATACTGTAGAAATTATCGCTGGAGATGACAAAGGAACTAAGGCTACTGTTTTAGCAGTAATGCCAAAGAAAAACAAAGTTATCGTAGAGGGTTGTAAAATAGCTAAGAAAGCTGTTAAACCAACTGAAGAGAACACAAAAGGCGGTCATGTGAATAAAGAGATGCCAATTGATGTTTCTAATGTTAGAAAAGTGGAGGCATAAGTAGATGGCTCGTTTTAAAGATAAATATACGGCTTTAAAATCTGAGTTGCAAGCTGAGCTAGGAATTAAAAATCCTATGCAAACACCAAAGATTGACAAGATTGTTATATCTGTAGGTGCTGGTTTTGCAATGAAAGACAATAAGTTAATTCAAAACATTGAAGATACTATTACTAAGATCGCTGGGCAAAAAGCATCTACAGTAATTGCTAAAAAGTCTGTTGCAGGTTTTAAAGTACGTGAAGGTATGCCAGTTGGTGTACGTGTTACTCTTCGTGGTGAAAATATGTATAACTTTCTTGACCGCCTTGTGTCTATAGCACTTCCACGTGTGAAAGACTTCCGTGGTGTTCCAAGAAATGGTTTTGATGGTCGTGGTAACTATAACTTCGGTCTTTTAGAGCAACTAATTTTCCCAGAGATTAGCTACGATTCAATCATGCAAATTCATGGTATGAACATCACTGTAGTTACAACTGCTGATTCAGACAAGGCTGCGTTTACTCTTTTAGAGAAAATGGGAATGCCTTTCACAAAAGGAAGTAACAATGGCTAAAAAGTCAATGATAGCAAAAGCGAAAAGAACTCCAAAATACGCTGTACGTGCATACACAAGATGTCAAATCTGTGGACGTCCACACTCTGTAATCAGAGATTTTGGAATCTGTCGTATCTGTTTTAGAAAAATGGCAAATGAGGGAATGATCCCAGGTGTTAGAAAGTCTAGCTGGTAAGCTGGAAACTACTAATTATTCGTTTATATCTAGAGCTTGCTCGAGGTATTTACCAAAGTCAAGGAAAAATAAATGGCAATTAATGATCTAGTATCAGACGCGTTAACTCGTGTTCGTAATGCAGGTATGAGAAGATTACCAGTTACTACTTTAGTTCACTCAAAAAGTGTTGAAGCATTAGCAAATATCTTAGTAGAAAAAGGTTACTTAGAGTCTTGTAACGTTGTTGAAGAAGGCGTTAAAAAGACTATTAAAGTTGTACTTAAGTATGACGAAAACGGTAAAACTGTAATCAATGAAATGAAAAGAATTTCAAAACCTGGTAGACGTGTTTACAAAGGTAAAGATGAAATTAAACGTTTCAAAAATGGTTACGGAACTATTATTATTAGTACATCACGCGGCGTTTTACCAAATGACAAAGCTTATGAGCTTGGCATTGGTGGCGAAGTTATGTGTACAGTTTGGTAGGAGGGGAATAGCATGTCAAGAATTGGAAAAGCACCAGTAGAATTCGCTTCAGATATTACTGTAAGTACAAATGAGGATGTTATTACTTTTTCAAAAGGTAAGAGAAGTGTTGATTTAGATACTAAAGGTAACGTTGCTTTCACTGTTGAAGGGAATACACTTACTTTTAAAAACCTTTCTGAGTCTCGTGAGCATAAAGCTTTCTGGGGAACTTATAGAGCGCTTGCAGCAAATATTGTTACAGGTTTAAGTGAAGGTTTTACTAAACAACTTGAAATCAACGGTGTTGGATATAGAGCAGCTGTACAAGGTAATGTTCTTAACCTTCAACTTGGTTATTCACATGACATTAATTATGAGTTAGTTGATGGTCTAGAAGCTACTGTTGAGAAAAATGTTATTACTCTTAAGAGTCATGACAAACAACTTCTAGGTTCTGCTGCAGCAAAAATTAGAAGTTTCCGTCCACCAGAACCATATAAAGGTAAAGGTGTTAAATACATGGAAGAGCATATCGTGCGTAAAGCCGGTAAAACTGCTAAGAAGTAAGGGAGGGCATTAGATAATGAATGCGAAAGTATTAAAAAATAAAGTAGCTAACCGTTTAAAGCGTAAGCTACGTATTCGTGCAAAAATATCTGGTTGTGCTACACTTCCTCGTGTTTCTGTATTTAAGTCAAACCGTTATATAAGTGTACAGGCTATTGATGATGTTACTGGAACAACATTATGTGCTCTTAACTCTAAAACAACGGGTAATAAAGCAAACAAAGAAGGTGCTACTGCATTAGGTGAGGCATTTGCTGCAACACTTAAAGCTACTAACATCAATGAAATCGTTTTTGACCGTAATGGTTACCAGTACCACGGTGTTATCGCTGCGTTTGGTGAATCACTTCGTGCTAACGAAATAAAGTTCTAAGGGAGACATGATGGAAATTAATAGAGACGATTTCGAAGAATCAATCGTAAATATTGGTCGTGTTACTAAAGTTGTAAAAGGTGGTAGACGTTTCCGTTTTACTGCCCTTATTGTTGTTGGTAACAAAAACGGTACTATCGGATACGGTGTTGGTAAAGCTAAAGAGGTTCCAGATGCAATTAGCAAAGCTGTTGATAATGCATTTAAAAACCTAACAACTGTTAAAATCAAAGGTTCAACTATCGCTCACGATATTGAGCATAAGTATAATGCTTCACGTGTTTTACTTAAGCCAGCATCTGAGGGTACGGGTGTTATCGCCGGTGGAGCTGCTCGTCCAGTTCTAGAGCTTGCAGGAATTCAAGACATTCTTACAAAATCTATCGGTTCAAACAATCCAAATACACTAGTACGTGCTACAGTTGAAGCACTTTCTCGTATAAAAGGATAAGAAATGGGTATTGAAAACTTAACACCTGCAGAGGGTTCAACGGCTTCACGTAAGCGTGTTGGACGTGGTCAAGGTTCAGGTACAGGTAAGACTGCTGCTCGTGGGCAAAAAGGTCAAAAATCTCGTACTGGTTATAAAAGAAAAAGAAACTTTGAGGGTGGTCAACAACCACTTGCAAAACGTTTACCTAAAATAGGTTTTGCTTCTAGAGTAGTAAAACCTTATGTAATTAATGTTACTAAAATTAAAGCAGTTGCAGAACTTGCTGAGATCACTATCGAGTCAATTCACAGTGTTCATAAAATGAGTACATCAGTTACTAAAGTAAAACTAGTAGGAGCTACTGCAAAAGATTTAGCTTCGAAAATCAAAGACGAAAACGTTACTACTACAGGTAACTAAATAGTATGAATAAAAATCTAGTTAATAAGATACTTATTACTATCGGGTTTTTATTTATCTACCGCCTACTGGCTTATGTGCCAGTTCCAGGCGTAGATACAGCAGTAATTGCTTCTTTCTTTGACTCTCACCAATCAGATGCTCTTGGTTTATTTAACATGTTCAGTGGAAACGCTGTGGAGAGACTATCTATAATTTCACTTGGTATTATGCCTTATATTACAGCTTCTATTATTATGGAACTACTAGCTGCAACTTTTCCTACGCTTGGACAGATGAAAAAAGAGCGTGATGGTATGGTTAAGTATATGCAGATTATTCGTTATGCAACAATAGTGATTACTGTAATTCAGGCGATTGGTGTTAGTGTTGGACTACAGAGCTTAACAGGACCAAATGGTAACAGCGCAATACTCGCTGACCAAAATACATTTATACTTCTTTCTGCTATCTCTATGTTAGCTGGAACAATGTTATTGATGTGGATTGGTGAACAGATTACACAAAGTGGTATTGGTAACGGTATTTCTTTAATTATTTTTGCGGGAATTGTCTCTGCCATTCCATCTGCTATCGGTCAAACGATAACTATGGTAAATACAGGAGCTATGAGTTTCGTAACTGTTTTAGCGATTCTTGCCTTAATTCTTGGAACAGTGGCAATTATTATTTACGTTGAGCTTGGTGAACGCCGTATTCCTATCATTTATGCAAAAAAAGTGATGATGGCAAACCAAAATAAACGTGTAATGAACTACATTCCAATTAAAGTAAACCTTGCAGGTGTTATTCCTGTAATCTTTGCTTCTGCTATTTTAATGTTCCCTATGACTGTACTCTCAAGTAGTACAAATCCTACGGTACAAACTATAGCTGATTTTTTAAATCCAAATAGTTATTTCTTTAACTTTTTGACATTTGTATTTGTAATCTTTTTTGCATTCTTTTATGCTTCGATTACATTTAATGCAAAAGATATTTCTGAAAATTTGAAACGTCAGGGTGGATTTATTCAAGGTATTCGTAGTGGAAACTCTACAAAAGAGTTCCTGAATGAAACTGCAAGTAGATTGACCGTGACAGGTGCTCTTTATCTTGGACTTGTAGCAACACTACCGTTTATGATAATTAAGGGGATGGGTGTTCCTTTCTTCTTTGGTGGTACAGCTGTACTTATCGTTGTACAGGTTGCTCTTGATACTATGAGAAAAATAGAGGCTCAGATTTATATGAGCAAATATGAAACACTAAGTGCTACCGGTTTATAAAAATGGCGATCGCGCTTAGAAAACCCGAAGAAATAGAAAAACTACGCGCTGCTAACAAAATTGTTGGCGGTGCACTCGAACTACTACGTGCAAATACAAAAGTTGGTGCATCTTTAAAAGAGCTAGATGCTATGGCAGAAGACTATATACGTTCTCATGGTGCTAAACCATCTTTTAAAGGTCTTTATGGCTTTCCAAATGCTGTTTGTACATCTCCAAATCAAGTTATTATCCATGGTATTCCTACAGACTATAGACTCCAAGAGGGTGATATTATAGGTTATGATATTGGTACAGAGTTAAATGGTTGGTATGGTGATGCTGCTATAACAGTTGGTGTCGGTGAGATAGATGCACAGGATGAAGCACTTATTGCTTGCGCTAAAAATGCTCTTTATACAGCTATTGATTCCATTAGAGACGGGATGCGTTTTAAAGAGCTTTCTGAAGTACTACAGAGTGCTATTGTTGATGCAGGATATCTTCCCCTGAGAGACTTTTGTGGCCACGGTATAGGAAAACGTCCTCATGAAGAACCACAAATTCCAAATTATTTAGATGGAAAAGCGAAAGCTGGTCCAAAAATAAAAAATGGAATGGTTTTTTGTATAGAGCCTATGATTTGTCAAAAAGAGGCGAAACCAGTTATTTTAGAGAATGGTTGGGATGTTATTAGTACCGATGGTTTACGCGGTTCACACTATGAGCATACTGTTGCAGTAATCAACGGTAAAGCTGAAATATTATCTCTTGCTTAAGAGAAAAAGGACTTAAAAAATGGCTAAAGCAGACGTTATTGAAGTTGACGGCAAGATTATTGAAGCATTACCAAATGCAACTTTCCGTGTTGAATTAGAAAATGGACATATTATTTTATGTCATATTGCTGGAAAAATGAGAATGCATTACATCAAAATTCTTCCAGGTGATAAAGTGAAACTAGAGTTAACTCCATATTCTCTTGATAAAGGACGAATTACTTATAGATATAAGTAAAAATCTCTTTCTTTTAGTAGAGTTTAGAATACATCAGCATTTCTAAACTCTGCAATTTCCATCTCAACCATTTCGTCAATCATAATAGTAAATAACTCAGCAATCATGTTTGGATTGATACCAAGTGCTATTGCCTGATGACGTCTTTTTTGTAGAATATACTCTATTCTATCTGCAGCTTTTACTTCGTCAATACTTTTTTTAAAACTTGCTGCTTGACGTACCAAATGACTTCGCTCTGAAATAAGCTCAACGAGTTTTGTATCTATAATGTCAATTTCTTCTCTAACTTCTTCAAGTGACGTACATTTTTTCATATCTATTCCTAATAGTGTAATAATTAACTATGATAACTAAAGTTACATAAATATCAATTAACACTTTTGTAACTATTTAGCACTATAATCTTACTTACGATTCTCCTTGTATATCCTTTTACTGATTCAGTGATATACAAACTCTCAACTTAGGTTGAGAGATTTACCTTTCAATGTCTTTATTTATATATGCCAAATAAGCCACACCAATTACTAAAATTGAAAATGTAATTATCCAAATATAAAAATCACCACCACTTGCTGCTCTATTTATTTCATCATTCATTTAAGGCCTCTATAGGTTTTGGAATATTAAATTGTGCATAAAATGCTTCTTGCAAAGATTGCTCTTTTTCTTTGTAACTTATTATGTCACCTATGATTACTTCTATAGTTCTAAACTCTTGACCATCTTTAAGTGAACTCATAAGCTCTTTATCTGCATTTGTTTTTATATATACAGGAAGAATGTCTAGTCTATTTTTAACGGCAATCAAACGTGAGCCATCTTTAAACTCTCCAAGTTCATTGTGACTTTTATTGCGAGTACCTTCCGGAAAAATGTAGATAGAATCTCCTGCTTTTACGGCTTCTTTAATCTCTGCAAAAAAGCCACCCATTTGTGACTTTTCACGGTCTAAAAGGATAGTACCAGCATTACGCACAAAAAGTCCGAAAAAGAAAGAGTTATAGAGCTCCTTTTTTGATATCCAGTGTCCAAAGATTGTACTATTTTGTGTTGCAAGTTCTATAATAAGCGGATCTATAACACTTCTGTGGTTAGAAGCGAGAAGGAATTGACCTGAAGATGGGATTTTTTCTGGGTTAAGAACTTTTACTTTGAGTTTTAATTTGGATAGTAAAACATCTGAGTATTCAGTCCTAATTCTTTTTTTCTCTTGAGCAGTATTGGCTTTTGTTAGTTTGTAGCCATAGTAGTTTGTTATATATGTAGCATAAAATGCCATTTTAATTTGGTTAAATGTCATGTTTTATCCTAATTTGGTTTTATTATTTTTTTTATCTCTTTTGGAATATGTGCAAAGGGTATTGATGTGAGTCCACTATTTTGTTTGTCGACACTTTCTATATCTAATGTCATTTTAGATGGATGAAATACAAGAGCTTTATAGAGTATGTTTGTATAGAAAATGTAATGTTTTTACTATGTAATGAAATACTCTCTTTTTTCTTTGCCATATTACTTACCGCGTAAATAAATACCACTTTCTTTTACTTCAATAAGTCCATCATCTTGAAGTTTTGTAAGAGAACGTTTAAACTCTTTTTTACTCATTGAGAATACATTTTGAATTAGTGAGGCATCACTTTTATAGTTATAAGGCATAATGCCTCTATTTTCTTTGAGTAGTGTTAGGACTCTTTCTGAACTTTCACATGCATCTTTATTGCCTGGCTTTCTTAGTGTAAGATCAATATTGCCATCTTTGCGTACAGTTTTTATATATGCATGCTTACTGTCTCCAAGAGAAATTTTTTCAAATATCTCATTATGATAGATAAGACCTTCGTATTTTTCATTCACTATACATTTGTAACCAAGTGGGGTTTTTGTAATGATAAGAATGTCGACTTCTTGATTTTTATGTAATCCAACAACATGTTTTTCAAAAAAGTCACCTAACTTTTCACTTCCTACAAGGCGGTGTGTGCGCTCATCATAGACAACACGTATAAAACGTTTTTCACCAATTTTAAAAGGGGATTTTTGCAACATATTAGGAACAAAAAGATCTTTTGAAAGTCCCCAGTTTAAGAAGGCACCAATTTTTGTTATATCGACTACTTCTAAAAGAGCAAATTCATCCAGCATTGCTTTTGGAGTAAGGGTTGTAGCTACAAGTCTATCTTCCGAGTCAGTATATAAAAAAACATCTACAAGGTCACCTTCATGCATTGTTTGCGTAAGGTATTGACCAGGTAAGAGTACATCTTTTCCATCTTCTGCCATAAGGTAAGCACCAGGAGTAGTGAGTCTGTCGAGAAGTAGAGTATTGATTTTTCCAAGTTCTAAATGAGGGTTTTGTGTCATAGTTTTTCCGTTATAAAATGTAAAAATATATCACATATCTTTTTTGTTTTGACATTATAGCAATTTTTTATGAGAATCACTCCAGACTCTAGGAGAGAGAGTCTTAAGAGATATGTGCACATTAGGAGATATGCAGTTTAAGTTATTATGTAGTAGTTATAAAATTTTTAGCAAGCTTGACCAGAAAAACGTATAAGGTCTTCTTTGTTTTTGTTCTCGAGCATTTTCACCTCCTTTTTGATAATTGTTATTAAAATAATACACTTTGAAAGCTTAAATTAGTATTATATTGATAATCATTATTATAAAAATGGGTTTTTTTATTGATAGTTCTTTTAAGAACTATCATAAAAACTATTAAAAGTGGAAGTTTACACCCGCGTAGTATTGTGTAGATTTTTCAGTAGTAGAGACTGTATAGTATAGGATTTCTACATCTTGCCATTGTTTAGCTTGATAATCTACACCAACTAAAAATTCAACTGCAGGTGATATCTTATACATCATTCCAGCACCAAATTTAAAATTGAGTTCTTTTATGATGTCTTGAGAATATCCATCAACATTCATAAATCCATACCCTAAACCAACTTGAAGAAATGGAGAAAACTCAGGTGTTACTTCAAAACATTTAATTACATCAAATCCAAACTCTATAAGAGTATCATGTGTATTGTCAAATATAGGAATATCGTAGATTTCGCGTTTTAAGTAACCTTGTAATCTCCACCCATTTTCTGATGAGTTAGTTCCAAATTTTAATTTAAAAGCTTTGCTGTCATCTTTTTCACTTACAGAAATACCAGAAGATTCGAATGTTAGTGAATTTGAACGCATTTGGTAGTCTAATCCTACATACATACTGGTTTTTTCTTCGCAGAATGCCGCTGAAGTTAAGAAAGTAGTACTTAAAACAGTACTGAGAATAATTTTTTTCATTTGAATCCTTTTAAAATATAATATATTTTATTCAACAGAATTAACTAATTGATTACAATATTTTTTCACATGTAATCATTTTGTCATTTAATGAATGAATATATAAATAATATTAGGCTTCAAAATGCATACGGACTATAGGTGTGATTTCCATTTGTATATTTTTAAGAAGTGTCTTGTATTCAGAGAATTTTTGTGGATTTGGAGTTTCATACTCTATAGATATGATGTCGGCATTTTCTAGAAAATCTGGTATTTTATTCATAAGAGTCTCTTCTAGAACGATGACAAGGTCAAAATGTAAATTCTCAAGGCTACTAAGCAGTGTTGGAGCTTGGTTATTAAAGAGACCATTCTCTTTGAGGAGTTTTACAGCATTTGCATCTATCTGCTTTGCGAGATTTACACCTGCACTATATGATGTAACGCTTCTTAGATACTTTGTAAGTACTGCTTGTGCAATAATACTTTGGCAATTGTCTTCTTTTGAAAGTATAAGAACTTTTTTTTCTTCTTGTGATGTCGTATTCATAGCTGGAAGTATAGCAGATTCTTAAACGAACTAAAGCTTCTTTTTCATTAAGAGATTTGCAAGATGAAAAGTGTATGATTGCAAAAAATATAACTATCAATAGGAGATAATATGTTTAATATAGTAGTAGACAGAGAGTGTGGTTGTTTTAGAAGAAGTGGAATGAGTAATAATATTTCAGTAGACTCAAAAGATGAGGCACTTACAAAAAGTTTAGAAATGAAAAACCACATGAATGATAAGTTTTGTGGTAAGCACGGTTTTAGTGTTCAAGAAGATGGTAACAACTTCGTAATTACTATGGGTGCTCCAGTTGCTCAACAAAGTAGTGGTGGATGTTGTGGCGGAGGGTGTGGTACACACTAAGGAACGCTACTTGCTAACTCTCTGTCATTATAGATGAAAGAGAGTGGCATGACCCTACTAAAAAATTCTAATGAACGGCTCTATTATTACAAAATAAATGTCTACCAAACCCTCTTTGGTGATTATTTAGTGCAAAAAGAGTACGGTCTCAAACAAAATCTTCAACCAACAAACATTATAAAAGAGTATGTCTCTTCAAAACGTGAAGCACTCTACAGAGTCTTAGATATCGTAGTTGATAAAAAAGAGATGGGATACCTCAAAGTTTCATAAAGTATGGAAATTTTACTTGAAGAGTTTTATAAGAGCGACCTTCATATTGACAAGTTCGTTGATAGAAAAATATTTATAGATGATGGCTCATATCAACTTATAGGTATATCCAAGAGTGGAAAAACACAGCTTGTAAAACATTATCTTCTCGGTTTAAAAAAGAGTAGTTATCTTTATATAAACTGCAATGATGTACGCATAGATATAGAAGAGTTAAATCGTGAGCTTGCCCCATTTTGCAATAGAAACAGAGTAGACATTTTGGTTTTAGACAACTATAAAGAGTCCATAAAACTAGTGAATGTCCCGCAACTTATTATAACTGTTGAACTGCCTGTAAATATGACATATTTGCAAAAGTTACAACTTTATCCACTTGATTATGAAGAGTTTTTAGCATATGAGCATAAGTATGATTCTAGTGCCTTAAATCATTTTTTTCAACTTGGTGGTTTTGCCTTTATGCATAAGGTCTCGAGTGATGAAAAGAGTGTTTACATACAAAATTTTTTGCGATGTAGACTTGATGAAATGGAATTTGATATTTTATGTTTATGTGCAAAGCTTAATGCGCAAAAACTCTCAGCGTTTACAATCTATGAACGTTTAAAGCAGAGTCGAAAAGTCTCAAAAGATAAGTTATATAAATCTTTTGAGACTTTAGTACAAAAAAACTACATACACCTTCTAGAGAAGTACAACCACACAAAAGCCATTAAAAAAGTATATCTCTGTGATACTTCACTCAAAACTGCCTTGAGTATGGAGAAAAACTTTGGAAGACTTTTTGAAAATATGGTTTTTTTGGAACTTTTAAAATCGAGTGTAGTATGTTATTACGATGATGGAGTGGATTTTTATCTTCCAAACTCTGCGGAAATTATTTTGGCAAAGCCCTTTGTTGATGAGAGACAGTTGTTTAAAACTTTGGAGTCCTTAGAAGCATTTATATTTACGCACTCCATTACTAAAGTAGTAGTTGTCACGATGAATAAAGAGGGAAGTATCTCACACCCTTTTTCAAAGGTTGAGATGTTGCCATTTGATATATGGGCTTTGGGAGATTAAATGGTTGTATGCGGTATAGATGAAGCAGGACGCGGTCCAATAGCTGGTGATTTAGTGGTTGCAGGTTGTATTTTAGATAAACAAACTACAATTACAGGGCTTGGTGATTCAAAAAAAATTAGCGAGAAGAGACGTGAGCAACTTTATGAGCAGATAATTGCTGCAAGCAATTATCATATTGTTGTTATTTCCCCAGAAAGAGTAGATGCATCAGGGATTTCAAACTGTATGCGTGAAGCACTTATAGAGATACAAGAGTATTTAAAAGCAGAACGCTATCTTTTTGATGGCAATACAACTTTTGGTGTAGATAACTTGGAGACTATGGTAAAAGCAGATGGAAAAGTTGCAGAAGTGAGTGCAGCCTCAATACTTGCTAAGGTAACACACGACAGAAATATTATACGAGATGCTAAAAAATATCCCGAGTATGGATTTGAGAAACATAAAGGGTATGGAACTAAAGAGCATGTGGCGATGATAAAAGAGCATGGATATTGTCCGATTCATCGCCGTAGTTTTCGTCTTAAGGCGCTTGAGGCTACCTTGTTTTAAAGCAGGTTATCCAAGAGGATAGTACTAACATAGGTACCAGCCTCAAGAGCTTTATCCTCTTCTCCTGCAATCATAAGTCCACTATTATGAAGCATATTTGTTAAAATAGCCGAACTACCAACTTTTTTATCTTTAAAGTTTATAAAATATTCACCGTCTTCTATAACTACATTACAAGCGGTAAATTCTGTAAAAGGGCTACGTTTTGTAAAGTTCTCTTGAAGTTTGGCAGCTACTATTTTAAGTCCAGACTCCTTGCCAAGCATTTTTGCAATAAGAGGAAGAACATAAAGAATGGCTGTCACTGTCGAAGAGTAAGCAAAGCCAGGGAGAGCAATGATGAACTTTTTACCAATTTGTGCAACCATAATGTGGCGTCCAGGTTTAATCGAAACTCCTTTGAAAACTACAGAGGCTCCTAAGCGTGGCACTATATCTTTGACAAAATCATAATCGCCAACACTCACACCCCCAGTACTCACAAGAATGTCTACAGACTCTAAAGCACTTTCAAATGTTTGCATAATTTGAGCTTTATCATCTGGAGCAGTTCCAAGCTGTATAGTTTGTGCTCCTGCTGATTTAAAAAGTGCTTCAAGAGTGTAGTTGTTTGAACTTCTAATTTGAGCTGGGTTTTCCGCCTGCTCACCAAGGTCTAAAATTTCGCTTCCCGTTGCGATAACACCTACACGAGGACGAAGGACGACTTTGACCATTACACAGTTTAGTCCTGCCATTACACCGATTTCAGCAAAGCCTATTTTCGTACCTTTTGTAATGAGTACATCACCAGATTTATAGCCTTCTCCAATAGGACGAACTGAAGAACCTTTAGGAACAGTTTCATTAATGGTAATTTTGCCATCTTCATACGATACATTTTCAATCTGAATAAGTGTATCTGCCCCACGAGGCATCATAGAGCCAGTAAATGTTTTTATACACTCATAGGCACCCAGTTCTCTTTGTTCATCACTTCCTGCTGGATTATCCCCTAAAACTTTGAGTATTCCAGCGTCTAAGTCTTCGTGTCTACACGCATAACCATCCATAGAAGCAGTAGGGAAAAGAGGATCATTAAATTCAGAGATTATATCTTGGGCAAGAATGCGTCCAAGGGACTCACTCAAAGTTACTTTTTCAAATCTAGTGTTATTGACTTCTAAAAGGTCAATCATATTTTGACTTGCTTCATATGAGAGTAGATTCATAGTGCATCTCCTTTTGCAAGCAATCCACTTCCTTGAATAGCCGTAGAACGATCGAGTGCATAGATACGTTTACCTTCTTTAAGGTCATATTTCCATATAGGAGCACTTGCTTTGAAGTCCTCAACAAATTCATCTATTAGTTCTAATGCAACGCGACGTTTTGGTGAGAATACAGCTGCAATATATGAAGATTCATGTAGTAAAACATCTCCAAGACTGTGTGCCATTTTGACAATTGCACCACGCTCTTTAGCTTTTGCTTCCCACTCTTGAAACCACTTCTCTAAAATAGGTTCGTAAATATCAAAACTAAGACCTTCTATATTGTCTTCACTACGTACTGTTCCTATAAAAGGTATATAGGCTCCGTAATTACTTTGGGCTTCTTCTTTGTACCAGGTAGCAAGAATTGTAGGTACGTCCAGTGGACCGTTGTAGATAGAGAGCATTAATTAACCACCGCAAACTGGAGGGAGAAGTGATATTTTATCTCCTGCGTTTAGGGGTGTTTCAAGGGAGTTAACTAAGTTGTTGTTTACAGCAACTGCACAGTTTTGTAACCAGTCACTTAGCTCTTTATCCTCTTGTAAAATGTGTGCGAGTTCATTTAAATTATCTATTTCAAGTTCCATAGCGGGCTTGTTAATGGGTCCTAAAAACTCAACTGTTACCATGCTTCATACCTTCAAATTTTAGTAAAAAGATTATATCTAAGATAAGTTAAGCAATGTATAATTGCACTATGATTTTTGGAAAAATAGAGTACCTCAATTTATTGCCTTTTCACGTCTTTATGAAGCGCTTCACACGAACATCAAGCATGAAGATGAGTATGGAGTATAAAAAAGGTGTCCCAGCACGTATAAATACTGCATTTTACGCTAAAAGAGTGGATGCTGCATTCATATCAAGCATAAGTGCAAAAAGAAGTAGAAGAGTTGGTTTAGGTATTGTTGCAAAACGCTCCGTTAAAAGTGTTATTGTTATTCCAAACGAGCAGTATAAAAAAGATAAAGAGTCAGCTTCTTCAAATGTACTTGCACAAATTTTAGGACTTCAAGGAGAGGTACTCATTGGTGATAAGGCACTTCGCTATGCTCTTTCACATAATGACTATATAGATATGGCAGAGAGATGGCACAAGCAGTATAAGCTTCCATTTGTATTTGCTTTACTTTGTTATCACAAAGATGCTCAGTTATATAAAAAAATTGAGAGAGAGTTTTTAAAAAGACCTGTAAAGATTCCAGGTTATATACTAACGATTGCTGCAAGAAGAGTCGGTATTGAGGAGAGTGAGATTTTAGAGTATTTACAACTTATCTCTTATCGTGTTGATACACACGCAAAAATGGGGCTTAAAAAATTTTATAAAGAAGCCGCAAAATTTATTTGATACGTTTTGCGAGTTCTTTTTTATAAGCTTTCATGTCGAAATCTTTGAGTTGTGAACTTCCACTCTCTATCGCCGCAAGCGCTACTGCTGCTGATACCTCGACTACAAGACGTTTATCAAAAGGAGTAGGAATAATGTACTCTTTCCCAAAGCATAACTCTCTTCCATATATCTCATTAAGATAATCTGGCACCTCTTTTTTTGCAAGTTTCGCAAGTGCATTTGCTGCGGCAATTTTCATCTCAATGTTAATACTTTTTGCTCTTACATCGAGTGCTCCGCGAAAGATAAATGGAAAACCAAGTACATTGTTTACCTGATTGGCAAAGTCGCTGCGACCAGTTGCAATAATAGCATCAGGACGTGCTTTTTTTGTCTCATTTGGCATTATTTCTGGAGTTGGATTGGCAAGAGTAAAGATGATTGGTGATTCTGCCATATGTTCTATATCGTCTAGAGTAAAACTTCCCGGTTTTGAAAGACCTACTACTGCATCTGCACCTTTAAAAATCTTTTCATGCTCTATATAACAATCAGCAGCAAACTCATGTTTATAAACATTGAGGTCACTTCGTCCTTTGTGAACAAGTCCTTTTGAGTCAAGCATCAAAATATTATTAACCCCTATGTGTTTGTAAAGTCTTGCACAAGATATGGCAGCAGCTCCTGCACCAACAATGACGATTTTGATATCCTCAAGTTTTTTATTTGTGAGTTCACAGGCATTTATAATGGCCGCCGTTGAGATAACGGCAGTACCATGTTGATCGTCATGCATGACAGGAATGTCTAACTCTTCTATGAGCCTTTTTTCTATTTCAAAACACTCAGGCGCTTTTATGTCTTCTAAGTTTATTCCTCCAAAGGTAGGAGCTATTGCAGAGACAACGGAACAAAATCTATCTATACTTTGTGTATCGACTTCTATGTCAAAACTATCAAGTCCACTGAATTTTTTAAAGAGTACACTTTTGCCTTCCATGACAGGCTTGGATGCAAGTGCACCAATATTTCCAAGTCCTAAAACTGCAGTCCCATTGGATATAACTGCTACTAAATTACTTTTTGCTGTATATTTATAAGCATTTTGGGGTTCTTTTTCTATCTCCAAACAAGGTGTTGCAACACCTGGAGTATAAGCAAGGCTCAAATCTTTTTGCGTAGCAACGCTTTTAGTGACTTCTATCGCAATTTTTCCTGCTTGAGGGAATTCGTGGTATTCGAGAGCCTCTTGTTCAGCAAGTGATTTTTTTGACATTTCTTCTCCTTATTGCTTATGTAGTGCGTCAAGCCACTCTTTCATTTTTTGTTCATAACCTATATTTTTAAGCTTAACAAAATATTGAGGTTGTACGAGATACTCTTGCTTTACAAAACCACCATAGTCATGTGGATAAAGATACCCTTTTCCATCATTTTGTTGTAAATGAGGCGGTATCTCTAAAATATTACCTGCCCTTACAGATGCAAGAGCAGAATTAATTGCCATATACGCAGCATTTGATTTTGGAGAACCACAAAGGTATATTACCGCCTGGGCCAATATTATTCTAGCCTCAGGATAGCCAATTTTACTTACAGAAGTCATGCATGAAGTTGTCAGTGTTAGTGCTTGAGGGTTTGCGTTTCCAACATCTTCACTTGCCAAGATTACAAGTCTGCGTGCGATAAACTCTGCACTTTCTCCACCCTCTATAAGTCGTGCAAGGTAGTAAATAGCTGCATCCGCATCACTCCCTCGTATAGACTTAATAAGTGCAGATGCAAGATTATAATGCACACCTGCTTCACTACTTCCTGCCGCAAGAGCATTTGGACGTAAGGATTTCAGGGTTTCAAGTTGTATGTCTGTTTCTAAAGATGTGGCAAACTCCAAAAGTTTGAGCATGGCTCTTGCATCACCGCCAGAGCTTGCTACAAGATACTCTCGAGCACTCTCCTCTATAGTTACAGAGCTATCTTGAAGGGCACGCGAGAGCAGTGTATGTAGGTTTTGCATAGATATGTGTTTGAGCTCAAAAAGCATTGAACGTGAACGTATCGCTGAGGTAAGTGAGAAAAAAGGATTTTCTGTAGAAGCACCAATAAGAAGTATAGAGTTATTCTCCATAACTGGAAGTAGTACTTCTTGCTGATTTTTAGCTAAACGATGTACTTCATCTATAAAAATAAGAGGCTTTTGTAGAGCATTTTTATACTGTTCAAATATTTTTCTTAATTGCTCAATCTTTAATGAAGTTGCATTAAATTCATAAAAAGGAAGCTCCATGCTTTTAGCTATGACACGAGCTAAAGATGTTTTTCCAACACCTGCGGGACCATAAAAAAAACTGTGTCCAAGGGCAGACTTTTCACAGAGTGTTCGTAGGGGGGCATTTGTACTTACAAGATGCTCTTGACCGATGATGGCATCAAAGTTTTGTGGTCGCAGAAGCTGTGTAAAATCTTTCAAATTAAGACACCGCCATTGTATAAAGTTCCCCAGCGTTTTTTTGGAGTACGTTTAAGACTTTATTATCTAGCTTTCCAAAAGATTCCATCTCTTGCATAATTTTTAAAATACTAGAGAGCTCAAGTGTTTTTCTGTATGGTCTGTTTTGTGCCAACGCTTGAAAAATATCCCCTATAGTTAAAATTCTTGTCTCAAGAGAGATGGAGTTCGCATCTTTTTGATAGGGATATCCTTTTCCATCAAGTGTTTCGTGGTGTGAAGCGGCAAGTTCAGCAACCTCTTTAAAGCCGTTAATTTTACGTAAAATCATCTCTGAATCAAAACTGTGTCTGTCCATGATTTTTCTCTCATCTTGATTTAAAGGTCCTCGTTTTTCTAAAATAGAATCAGCAATGCGAAGTTTACCAAGGTCGTGTAAGAGTGCAGCTAGTTCAAGTATCTCTAGGCGTTCCTCCGCAAGTTCGAGCTTTTGTCCAAGGTAAAGACAGATTTGGGAAACTTTGAGTGAATGTTGTGCTGTAAAACTACTTTTGGCATCTACTATGTCTGAAAACATGAGTGATATCTCTTTAATATTTTCAAAAGAGTAATTTTTGGCCTCTTCTAGATGTATCCACTCTTGTAAGAAGAGTTCAACGTTATTCTCTTCTAAGTAAAACCAAAAAGATTCAGGAGAAGAGACTTTTTCAAAAAGCTCAACAAGGCGAGTCTCAAACATGGAGCCTTTATGCTCTTTAAGTATCTCTATAATCTCCTCTGGGGATTTATTTTGTGCTCTTAGTGCATCGACTCTATCTACTAAAAATATTGTGTTTGCATCCTCTTTTTTCTCTTGAGAAATTTCGATATCTTTGAGATGACTCCAGTGGGTATGATGGTAAAGAATAGCGGCAGCGTACTCTTCGTAAAAAGAGACTTTTTGTAAAAGTGCAGCACCTTTTATACAGTGGTTTTGTGAACCTTCCCAGTCAAGTTCTTTTACTAAACTATGGTGAATGTCAGTATTTGAAACACCACAGTCATGCAGCATGCCCATGATGATAATAGAATCTATCCGTTCTGTTGAGTATCCGAGTGCTTCGTACATTTTACTCGCCATGTAAGCAACGCGTTTGCCATGATATACATCATCTATCCCCACGTAGTCTAAGGCTTCACTTAACGCATAACAGATTTCTCTAATATTTACTAAATACATAGATACTCCTTATGTGAACGGAATTATTTTTTTGCTTTTTCTTTCTCTTGTCTCTCTTGTGCACGTAAAAATGTGTGAAGTGCAGAGTATTCACTACGGGTTAAAAAACGTGTCTTACCTGTTGGTAGATTATTTAATTCAATTTCTGCAAAACTTAGACGTTTTAGGTCGGCAACTTCTGTATTGAAGTAGCCAAAAAATCTACGAAGTTCTCTATTTTTCCCTTCTGATATGGCTACTTTAAGGACTGAGTAGTTGTGTGCATTTTTTTGTATTTTATATCCTAAAAACGGCTTAAAATCCATAGAAGTGATTTTAGTATGGGAGTGTGCTCCTGCTGTTGCATCGTCAATATGCATTCCCTTTAGCATCGCCTGCTCCATCTCCGGAGTAACCTCACCTTTTATTTTTAGTTTATAAATACGTTCAAGGTCTGACTCCATTAACGCCGTTGCAATGTGAGAAGCATCCGTTAATAACAGCAGACCTTCACTTGCGAAGTCGAGACGTCCAACAGGAATAAAATGACGAAACTCTTTTGAGAGAGAGTCATAAATCGTACGTCGTCCTTTTGGGTCTTTTTTCGTAACAAGTTCGCCCTTTGGTTTATTGTAAACAATGACCGTATATTTTTCTTGACGGCTTACCTGTTTCCCACTAATGTAAACAATATCGCTACGTTCGTCCACTTGTGTAGCAGGATTGTTTTGTATTTCGCCATTCACACGAACATAACCATCTTGTATGGCTTTATCAGCCTCACGACGTGAGTAAGTAGAGTAGTGCGCTATAAATTTGTTTAATCGCATCATAATTTTATGAAATTCCTTTTTCAATAAGGGTGTGTATATGTAGTACACCTTGAACCTGTTGTTCACTGTTTGTAATTACGAGGAGTTGAATTTTTTTCTCCTCAATGAGTATAAGTGCATCACTCGCAAGCATATCTGCATTGTCAATGGCGGTTGGTTGCTTTGTTGCATAATCAAGCGCTTTATCTTCCAAAGAAAACTCTTTGCTCATAAGTGCTCTACGCACATCCCCATCACTCATTAGTGCTATAAGTCTACCATAATCATCAACAATGAGTGTAGTACCCAATCGCCCCTCAGAGATAGCGAAGATAGCTTCTTTGACCGTCGCGTCTTTTTGTATAAGTGGTAATTTCTCTTTTTGCATCAGATTTGAAACTTTTACAAAAAGTTTTTTTCCTAAGGCACCTCCTGGATGAAAAGAGGCAAAATCACTTTTTTGAAAGTTTCTTGCACGCATAAGTGCAACTGCCAGGGCGTCGCCAAGCGCAAGTGTAAGAGTAGTTGAACTTGTTGGTGCAGTATCTATAGGGCATGCTTCTTTTTGCACATTGAGTTTAATGACAACATCACTATGTGAACCAAGAGTAGATTTTTCGTTTTTTGTCATACCTATAAGTGGAGCACCAAAGCGTTTAATATGTGGCAGTATTGCACTAAGCTCTTCGCTCTCGCCACTATAGCTTATTCCTATGACGACATCATTTTTTTCTATCATTCCCAAGTCGCCGTGAAGAGCTTCTGTTGGATGTAAAAAGAAACTTGGAGTACCTGTAGAGGCGAAAGTGGCTGCCATTTTCGCACCAATGAGACCACTCTTTCCAACACCGGTGACTATGAGCTTGCCTTTACATGAGAGGATAATATCAATGGCTCTGCTAAAAGAATCCTCAAGGAGTGTTGCCGCATGTAAGAGGGTTTGTGCTTCTATCTCTAAGGTTTCTTGCGCTATTTGTTTATAATTCATAGCGACATTATAGCACTTCAACTCTGTTTTTGCCTAGCTCTTTTGCCTTGTACATCGCTCTATGAGCTCGCTCTATCAGAGTGTCAAGAGTATCTTGTTCTTTGTTGAGTATACTTACCCCAAAACTACAACTGAGATTATCTACTACACTACAACCCATTTGTGTAACAATCTCTCGTATTTTTTCTGCCAAATGTTTTGCTTCTGACTTTGTGATTTCAGGTATGACAACAAGGAACTCCTCTCCACCCCAACGTCCAAAAAAGTCAGAATTACGAAGCGATTTCTGAATAGTTTGTGTCAATTTTACAAGCACTCTATCTCCGCCATTATGACCAACAGAGTCATTAATTTGTTTAAAGTTGTCAATGTCAAACAAAATAAGCCCCAAGTCTGCGTTATAGCGTTTTGCTCTCTCTAACTCTAGGGTAAGTGTCTCTTGTATTTTACGTCTATTAAAAATATTTGTCAGCTCATCCGTAGAGTTGAGGTACTCAAGGTTTCTATAAGAGTGAGAAAGAGCAATATCCATCATTACAGCTACGAGTGTTACTAAAATTAAAGAGACGAGAAGTCGGACAAAACCTACATAGCTCCAATGTCCTTCATTCCATTCACCGATACCTTGATAAGCAAGGAGCAGGATAAGTATGAAGTAGGGTAATAGATAGTAAAAACTTTTTTTAGCTCCAATGAGTCCAATAACAAAGATAGGAACAAAAAAGACCCAAAAAAGCCATAGTCTTGGTTTTGATTAAAGTAAACAAAAACAATAAAAAAGATTGTTACACTAAAAACAGCGATTCTACATGCACGCTTGAGATTTTTATTTAATCGTAAATCTAAAAAAACAATCACACTGAAAAGTACGCCAAGACTATTCATAAATGCAATGATCGGAGTTTGAGTAACGGTTAAGTTGAAAAATGCAAAAAATGCAGAACCTGCTCCAGCAACCAAAGTCAGTAGATTGAGTAGAACAAGTTGACGAATTTCTCTTGTATCTTTAGTGTTAAAATTGGATGTTAACAACTTATACATAGAATATCTCCCATAATTATTTACTATATTACATATCAACTTAGCAAATGCTTATTTGAAGTAAAAAAATGGTATTCTTAGGGCATGCAAATAGAAGAATTAATAGAAGAAAAAAATTTAAAGTTAACATCTGCCAGACGTGAACTCTTAGAAATTCTTGCCAATGAGAGTAAACCTATATCTTTTGAAGATATCAAGGGCAAAATCAATATGGATAAAGCAACTTTTTATAGAAATGCTCTAAAGTTTGAACAAGAGGCTATTGTAAATAGCTTTGAGTCCAATGATAAGAAAAAGTATTATGAACTTCAAGAGTCTCCGCACGCACACTTTATATGTAAAGAGTGTAATGCTATAGAGTGTCTGAAAGATATTGAACCTATCAAGGTAGATGGGTATAAAATTGAAGATATGATTTTTAAAGGTAGCTGTAAAAACTGTTTACAAAAGTGATCTCTTAAATGCAACTGCGACTTAGTTGCATTTTTTAAAGTTCTTTGTAAGTTAATGATGGGTACTATTGCCGCCATGAAAAGGTTTCTTAAGGCGATAACTCTACCGGCACTAAAACATAGAGTTTTATTGGGGCTGCTTCTGGCCTCATTTTTCTTCGTCACAATACACTCCTACATTCATAATAACTTTAATCATAAGCACGACAGCAGTTGTAGCGTCTATGTTTTAGAAGAGCTTATAAACTCTGATGAAGTAGTTTATTTTGTTGTAGCGTTATCGCTTTTTTTACCTTTTTATTTTGTACTTTATTATGAAAAAGTTTTTTTTCAAGTTTTACAAAGAAGCTTCGCCATTCGTGCACCACCACATTTTCCATCTTACTAAACAATATATTCAATATATAAAATAAAATTTTTAAATTCAAGGAAAAAAAATGAAAAATATAAAAGCAATAAGCAGTGCCATATTTTTGGCAACAACACTTATTTTTAGTGGTTGTGGAGAGAGTGATAACGGTGTAACAGAGAGTGGGTTTGATATGAGTAGCTTAGAGTCTGGTAAACAGATTCTCTATTTTTATGGTGCAAGTACAAATGATCATTATGCAATTGATGTTACAACTGGAACAATCGAAAATCTGAATGATTTTAATGAGACTCAGATGCTTAGCACAGATGCAGGGAAGTTATTTATGTTCGTTGATGATCTTGGTGATGACAATGCTTCTAATGATGTTGATAAAGCGATGATGTTTCACGCTGATTTTTCATATGATGTCGTAAATGACGGTAATGCAACATGGGAGAATTTTTACTATTTAGATCATCTACATGATGGAGCAAGACATCCACATACAAATGATGAGTTTAATGTAACGAGTGGGAGTAAATATAATGCTATACAACGTTTAAATGAATATTTTCAAGAGCAACAAACATTAAAACAAGAGCTTGCAGACACTGCTTTAAATGATGGAAGTGCTGATAATGATGCTGTAAATAATATTGATGGTATTTGTAACTTTTATACTTTAAGACATGAAGATGAGAATGAGACTTCCTATTTTGTACTTGGTACAGATGGAAAAATGTACTCATATGATGATAATGGAACTATAAACTTTAGAGATGTAACAGTTATAGCAGATAGTTGTGAACCAAATAAATCTGGTATAAGTGCTGCAGAGGAAGGTGTACTTGTGTATTTAGGTACGACATCAAAACTTTATTTGGTAGATTCACATGGAGACGGTGTTTCTCACGTTCACAGTAGTTGGAGTCTTTCTGAAGTTCTTGGTGATGGAATAGGGATTGACATGATGATAGGAATGGGAAGTTTAGAACATGATGATGAGCATGAACACTAAAAATAATTTCTGTGTTTTTTCTCTTATTTTACTCTCTTGTACACTCAGTGCAGGGGAGTATCATCTTGATGCATTGAATGTGGAAGCTTTACAAGAGGGTGAAATTATTCAAGAGAGTGTATCTAAAACTAGTGAAGCATTTGCCAAAGAAGCTAGAGGAGAGACCTTAGGAGATTTTTTAGCAAATGAGCAGTTTGTAGACTCTGCAAGCTATGGACCTGCGGTAGGTCGTCCTGTGGTCAAAGGTATGGATGGTTATAGAGTTGGTGTTACAAACGGGAATGTTATCTTAAATGACCTCTCTGCCATGAGTCAAGATCATGCAGTTGGCGTAATGCCACGTTCAGCAGAGAAGATAGAGTTTATAAAAGGTCCTGCTTCATTACTATATGGAAATTATAGTGGAGGGGTAGTCCGTGTTTTGGGTGAAGAGCATAAAAAAGAGTTTTTACAAGAGGGTGTACGAGCAGAAATGACAGGTAGCTATGGCGGTAATGGAGCAGGTACCTTAGGAGTCCTTAAGGCAGATGCTGCAAGTCAAAGCTTCTCAGCCTCTTTAAGCGCAACATATCATGAAGCCGAAGATTATAAAGATGGGAATGGCCAAATTGTTAAAGATTCCGATACCCTCTCACAACAGTTACATGGAGTTTTAGGCTATAAAATAGATGAAAAAAACAATATAAAAGTCTATTTTAATAACTTAAATAAAGAGTACGGTATACCAAATACTACTTCGGAGCGTACAACCATAGAGATGCAACAGCAGCACTTTGGTGCTATTTGGCATGCAAAAGAGCTGTTTGAGACTTTTGAATATATGCAAACAGAAGTTTCATATAGTGATTATCTACACTATGAGTATGAAGCTGATAGTGCAGATGGACTCTTTGGACAAAAGCAGTTTAATATCTCCAATACATTTGGACTTGATTTTGATTCATGGCATATAGATGCAAACATAGAGTACATGAAGAGTGATTTAGAGGTGTGCCATGAACATGGAAAGTGTACCGATTTTAGCGTAGCTAGTAGAAGTACAAACGTCACAGATGGTTCGTATATGATAGCGACAACACAAGACTCCGATAATCCGAATGCACTACCGTTTTCACATGGACATCCTATGCCCAATATTGATGAGTCTATTATTAAAGCTGGATTGGCCGCTAAAAGTTTTCTCAATGATGAGCATGAGCTAACTTTTTCTCTACGCAGTGATATAAGAGAACTAACACCTGATAGTTCAAATATTCAGCAAGAGTGGCTTATGCCTACATCTATAGACCCAAACTATTATAATGTTATCAATGATATGGCATGGAGTGCAAGTGTAGGCTGGTATGCTTTTTTAAGTGATTATGTAACACTACAAACATCTCTTTCATACATTCAGAGATTACCATCATCTACGGAACTTTTTTGGAATGGCTTTCATCATGCGACAAACAGCTATATTATGGGTGATAGATATCTTGGAAATGAAGAGTCTTATAATTTTGACTTGGAATTAATGTGGAGTCAGGAGAGTTTCACCACACAGGCAAGTGTCTTTTATTATGATTTTACAAATTATATTTATCAAACACCTCTCATTGGAAACAATAATGACCCAATAAATGTAAATACTATATCGGGAATAGGGCATGACGCTTTGGCCTGGGGTATAGAAGGGGCTGGTGCGTATGTTTATGGAGCTGCACTGAAAGAGAGTTATAAAAAGAAGCTTGATGTACATAAACTGGAGGCCTCAATAGCCTTGGAGGCGATACGAGGTGTATTAAAAGATGGTGGATATATTCCTAGAATGCCACCTTTTTCTGCAACAACTTCATTAGGGTACGGATATAAAGGATTGAGTTCAAGAATCAGTTATAAATATGTGGATGAAAGTAGATTTGAAGGTGCTTATGAGAGTAAAACACCAGCTTATGGTTGGTTGAGTGCCTATTTAGAGTATCTTTATAAAAGCAATCTATTAGAAGGCACTATTTTTGTAAAAGCTGAAAACATTACAGATGAACAGGCATATAATCATCTCTCTTTTTTAAAAGAGAGTGCACCTTATGCAGGTCGGCAACTGACAGTTGGAGCAACACTTCGTTTTTAAGAGATGAGTTGAGTTATAATGCTTCTTTTAATGTGAACGTAAGTGAGGATTGTAAAAGATGCAGAGACTTTATGATGAGGTTGGCAGTTTAGATAAACGCTGTTATGATCTCTTTGGACTCAGTGAAGATTTGCTAATGGAGCATGCGGCAGATGGTATGGCGGATTTTATCCGTTCACGTTTTGCAAAAGGCTCCAAGATAATTGTTGTTTGTGGAAGCGGAAATAACGGAGCTGATGGAATAGCGCTGTCACGTTTGCTTATTGGGGATTATGATATTCATACTTTTTTTGTTAAAGACCTCAAAGCACCTATGGCACAGATACAACAGCAACGCGCTCATGCAATTGGAGTAAAGAAAACAATTGAGTTAAATGAGTGCGATGTTTTAGTAGATGCTGTTTTTGGAACAGGTTTTAAAGGTGACTTAGACTACGAAGAAAAAGCAGTTTTGCAAACAATGAACAATATGGATGCGTACAAAATTGCATGTGATGTTCCATCTGGACTCAAACATACGGGTGAGTGTGATGAGAATATATTTGTAGCAGATGTCTCTTTGACTATGGGTGCTTTAAAGAAATCTATGTTTTCAGATAGTGCCAAAGAGTTTGTCGGTGATATTGTAGTTTTAGACTTGGGAGTACCAAGAAACCGTTATGAAATACCTTCTGCTTGGAATGTTTTAGACTTAGAAGATTTACAACTTCCTTTGCGTAATAAAAAGGATTCACATAAAGGGACTTATGGACATTTAGCTGTTTTAAACGGACAAAAAATCGGAGCAAGTACATTAAGTGCAAAAGCTGCCTTACGTTTCGGAGTCGGTCTTGTCTCCTTAGTCGGTGAAAAAGACCTTAAGCGTCCGCATACTATTATGCATTCCTATGAACTTCCATATAACACAACGGCAATTGCCCTTGGTATGGGACTTGGAAATGCTCTTTCAACTAAAGAGCTGAGCAGCTTTTTAGATAACTCTTTTCCTGTAGTAGCTGATGCCGATATTTTTCATATGGAGATACTTGATAAATTATTGCTTCGTGAAAATATTGTATTTACACCACATCCAAAAGAGTTTGTAGCACTTTTAAAATATGCAAACTTGGCTGACATCAGTGTAGCTGAGCTTCAAGAGAAACGTTTTGAGTATGTTGAACTTTTTTGTAAGGCATATCCAAGAGTGGTATTACTTTTAAAAGGTGCAAACGTTCTAATAGGTGCAGATGAGAATTTTTATGTAAATCCACATGGTACGCCTGCACTTGCAAAGGGTGGAAGCGGTGATGTACTTAGTGGTCTCATCGGTGCACTTCTGGCACAAGGGTATTCTGCGAAAGATGCTGCTATTCATGGCTCTTTAGCACATGTAAAACTTGCACTTGCATATAAAGGAAATGACTTTTCGCTTACACCGGATGATTTAATAGAGCAGATTGGGTATCTATAAGATAGTTTCATTATAATGACGCGAAAAGTTAACTATAAATATTTTAAAAAGGATAGATAATTATGGATAATACATTAAAAATCGGTAAGTATGAACTTGGTTCACGTTTAATTGTTGGAAGTGGCAAATACGACTCTTTTGAGATGACAAAAGCGGCAACCCTTGCTTCAGGAAGTGAGCTTATTACTGTTGCTGTACGCCGTTTGAATATCACTGACCCAGATAAAGAGAATCTACGTGATACTTTTGCAGGAACGAACGTGAAGTTTTTACCAAACTCTGCTGGATGTGTAACTGCTGAAGAAGCGATCACTACGTTTAGACTTACACGTGAAGCTACGGGGATAGACCTTATTAAACTTGAAGTAATTGGCGACACAAAAAAAACACTTTATCCTGATGTTTTAGAGACTATTAAAGCGTGTGAAGTTCTTTCAAAAGAGGGCTTTACAATTATGGCCTACACTTCGGATGATCCTATAATGGCAAAGCGTTTAGAAGATGCTGGTGCACACGCTATTATGCCTTTGGCAGCTCCTATTGGCTCTGGACTAGGGATTCAAAATCCATATAACATTGCTTTTGTAAAAGATGCAGTAAATCTTCCAATAATCGTTGATGCTGGAATCGGATGTGCAAGTGATGCTGCATATGCTATGGAGTTAGGTGCTGAGGGTGTTTTAACAAATACTGCTATTGCACAGGCAAAAGATCCAATGATGATGGCCGAGGCTATGAAACATGCAGTTATTGCAGGTCGTATGAGTTATCTTGCAGGAAGAATTCCTAAAAAACCATACGCAACTGCTTCAAGTCCAATTGATGGACTGATTCAGTTTTAAGGCTCTGTTTTAGAGCTTTTCAACTTGGGCTGTTGAGCCCTCTGTTGATGTAACGCGTACACGTTCTCCTTCACTAAAGAGTTGTTGTGACTCTATTTTCCAGTACGTTCCTTTAAAGTAGACCTTTCCATTGCGTACTTCTCCCTCACCGCTTGTGTTGAAGAAGTTGTCATTATGTTCATGGTCTTGTGACTTCATAAAACGTTCAAGTGCCTTTGAACGTAGTGTAAAGAGTAAAAGTAGTGCTATAAGTGCAATAGTCGCTAACTGCCATAGCCCATCATTATATTCAATAAAATAGCTTGAGAAACCTACAAGGATTGTAGCCACACCAAACCAAAAAACGACAAAAGAGAAGAGAAGCGCTTCAAGTGCTATGAGCCCTATACCCATGGCTATGAGTAGCATAGCCGAAAAAGTTTCAAGAATTGGAGCTTCCACTATTTGTCCCTTTATTTAACCCTTGAAAAAACGCCTCGCCGGTTACACTCATAGAACCAATCATTTGTGTTACATCGTAAGGAAGTATCATTTTATTGTTGGAGTCACTCTCTGCAAGTTTTGCAAAAGCTGCCACTCTGTCTTTTGCAAGTAAGAACTCTGAAGCTTCTTTATTTTTACTCATCGCCTCGTTAATCATCTCCATAGCTCTTTGTTGTCCTTCAGCTATTTTCTCTTGTTCATATTTCTTTGCATCAGCCATTCTCTCTATAGCTTCAGCTTTGAGTATTTCGGACTGCTTATAGGCTTCAGCTTCTTTTATTTGTGCTTGCTTTTCGGCCTCAGCTTTTGTCTGAATAGCTCTTTTTTCACGTTCTGCTTCCATCTGCATATTCATCGCTTTTTCTATTTCACGAGGTACAGATATATCGCTGATTTCAACACGAGTGATTTTAATTCCCCAGTTAGAAGCCGCATCACCGAGAGCTTCTTGAAGTCTAACATTAAGTGTTTCACGATTAGATAGCGACTCATCTAACTCCATAGAACCAATTTCACTTCTAAGAGTTGTTTGTGCCAGTTTTGCTATGGAGTCTTTAAAATCCATAACATTGTATGTAGCCATTTCGGCATCTTGAACTTTACAAAACACTATTCCGTCAATAGAGATATTGACGTTGTCTTTTGTAATTACACTCTGTGAAGGGATGTCTATAGTCTGTTCTTGCAGTGTGAGCGTTGCACGTACTGAGTCAACTATTGGGATGATAAAGTTAAGCCCACCGGTAAGTGTTCTGTTATATTTTCCTAGTCTCTCTATAACGACTTTATGTGCCTGCGAGACAATTTTAATTCCCTTTGCAATGATGACAAGAGCAAAAAGTATAATTGCTCCGACAAATGCCAGTGTGTTCATATAAACTCCTTTAGTACAATAATGACTTATTATATTAAAATTTGGGAAATTCTGTATTAAATTTTTAGTTTATCAGAGAAGTGAGCCATGAGAAGTAACTTACCCATACCTTCAAAAAAATTCTCTACACCTTTTTCGCCTGCTGAGAGTGACTTTTGTAGGGCCATGTAAAAAACGAGTTGCGACTCATCTGAAGCCTGCATATAACTCTCTGTAATAGTGTTAAAGCTCATAGAGTGTAACTCTCCATTCACCTCAAAGTCAATATTGGAGTCCATGCTTATATTGTTCTCAAGAAGTAGTCTGTTTATTTCGCTTGCAATGTCCATTTATAAAACTCCAAGTAAGGAAAGCATGACGATAAACATTGCTATTGGCGTTATATAACGCAATGAAAAATACCACACCTCAAAAAATTTTCCTAGCTGTGGTTTGAGAACAGACTCTACACGTGATTTTTCAATGACAAAACCAACAAAGATAGCCATAATTAGACCTCCTAATGGAAGCATGATTGCGGCAGTTACATAGTCAACCCAGTCAAAGAAGTTTTTTCCACCCCAAGTGAGTAGCTTTTGATAATCATCAACGTTAGAGAGTAGGGCAATAATTCCAATAAGATAAAAGAAAAGACCCATGTAAATAGAGGCTTTGAGCCTACTCCATGAAAAGCGGTCTATAAAATACTGTACCATTGGTTCTACTAAAGAGACAGAGGAGGTAAGTCCTGCAAAGGCAAGAGCTACAAAAAATAAAACAGCAAAGATATTTCCAATAATTCCCATCTCATAAAAGGTGGCAGGAAGCGAGATAAACACTAGTCCTGGTCCTTTTGCTGGTCCAGCACCGTATTGGTATAAAAACGTAAAAAGCATCAGACCTGCTACTATAGCTATGGAAGTATCTAAAAATACGACCCAAAAGGCATTTTTTACCAGATTGGAATTTTTCTCCATAGATGCAGAGTAGGTTAAGATAGCTCCCATACCCAGTGATAGTGTAAAAAATGCGTGTCCAACTGAAGTAACAAAAGCTTCTGATGTGAGTTTAGACCAGTTTGGAGTAAACATAAAGTCTACTGCTTTACCAAAGGCATCAAGGGAGAGAGAATAGAGGAACATACCACTTAATATAAGAATGAGAGTAGGCATAAGTATAAGATTCATTTTCTCTATACCACCCTTGATACCTCGAGTTAAAACGTAAGTAATCCATAAAAATGCAAGTGTATGGTAAAAAAGTTGTGTTGTAATGTCAGTATGTAGCATGGTAGTAAAAGTTTGTTCTGCTTCTGCAACACTTGCAGGAAGATAGCTCAAGGAGGTGACTATGTAATGAAAAATCCAACCTATAACGACAGAGTAAAATATCATTATAAAAAGACCGGCTAAACCTTGAAAACCACCAAATTTCCAAAGATGTTTATTTTTTGGAGCAAGGTTTTCAAAGGAGGTTACACCGTCTTTTCTTCCTAGATACCCAATGAGCATTTCTGCAATCATAATGGAAAAGCCTATAAGAGCAACAGTAATGAGATAGACAAGGACAAAAGCACCACCTCCATATTCACCCGTTATATAAGGAAATTTCCATATATTTCCTAGCCCAACTGCACTACCTGCAGCGGCTAAAATAAAGCCTATCCGACTAAATCTAGCTATTTTCATAATTACATACCTTTTACACTTTGTTTGCATTATACTAAAAAATATAGATATACAAAAGAATTTAAAAAAAACTATTGACAAGAAGTAAATTATTTACTATAATTCCGCCTCATTAGTTGGAATTCGCTTCTAGCTTTTGTGTAGGTCGGGGTGTAGCTCAGTATGGTTAGAGTACCTGGTTTGGGACCAGGGGGCCGAAGGTTCGAGTCCTTTCACCCCGACCATTTAACTTTTCATAATTTATTTTAAGACTTATAAACATGGTGGGATTAGCTCAGCTGGTTAGAGCACTGGTTTGTGGTGCCGGGGGTCGCGGGTTCGAATCCCGTATCCCACCCCATAACTT
>JAFGVE010000030.1 GCA_016938175.1 Campylobacterales bacterium | reverse complement strand
TCTCGTACGCGCATTAGTTTTTGTTTTTTGGCCACGAACAGGAAGTCCTTTTCTGTGACGTAGGCCTCTATAACTACCCATGTCCATCAATGCTTTAATGTCCATTGCTACATTCTTTCTCAAATCACCTTCAACAGAATAGTGTGCCTGAATTTCATTACGGATTGCTGCAACATCATCTTCGCTTAGTTCGTGAACTCTTTTATCAAAAGAAATTCCTATAGCGTTCAAAATTGCTCTTGAACTTGTCAAGCCAATACCATAAATATACGTTAAGCCGTACTCTATTCTCTTCTTCTTTGGAAGGTCTACACCTGCAATTCTTGCCATGCTTATCCTTGTCTCTGTTTATGTTTTGGATTTGTACAAATAATTCTTACGATACCTTTACGCTTGATTATCTTGCACTTATCGCACATCTTCTTTACAGAAGGTCGTACTTTCATGATCTCTCCTGAGTCTTTTTTCCACTAATATTTCATAAACTGTTACAGGTTTAGCGAAATATGCTAGACCAACATTTGAAAAAATAGTGGTACCTTTTTCAAATATTCTTCATACAGTTTTACAAAAGGGGCATATTATACTAAAAGTAAGCTAATAGTTTACTTATATCTATAAGTTATACGACCTTTATCTAAACTATAAGGTGTCAACTCTACTTTTACTGTATCTCCTGGCATTATTTTTATATAATGCATTCTCATTTTGCCTGCTATATGACACAAAATCACATGAGACTTGTCTTTTTGAGCTATTTCAACTTTAAAAGTTGCATTTGGCAATGCTTCAACAACTTTACCATCAATCTCAATAACATCATCTTTTGCCATTTATCCTCCTAATTGACTATCTTCTTTTCAAATTAATTATCTATTGATAAAATAACTGCTTTTTTATCAATAATTGCTACAGTATGTTCATAATGACTTCCATAAAAGCCATCTTCCGAAACTACTGACCATTTATCGTCTAGTATCTTGGCCGTTCCACTTTGTTGGCAAATCATGGGTTCTATACAAAACACCATTCCATTTTTAATCTTTGGACCTTGTCTTGGATTATCGCCTTCAAGATAATTTGGAATTTCTGGTTCTTCATGAGGTTTTCTTCCGATACCATGCCCACAAAAACTTCGCAATGGAACATATCCGCAAGCACGTATATACTCTTGAAGAATATAGCTTAATTCTTTAAATCGCATACCTTCATGGATATTTTCTATTGCATGATACAAAGTATTTTTTGAGCAATCAATAAGTTGTTGATTTTCTTGTGAAATATGTCCAACACCAACAGTAATGGCAGCATCTCCGTACCAGCCATCTTTTTCAACACCTATATCCATGCCTATGATATCACCTTCTTTGAGAGCATAATTTGTAGGAATCCCATGAATAATGACCTCATTGACAGAAGTACAAACTCCTGCTGGGAATCCATACAAGCCCTTAAAAGCTGGCCTACAACCTTTTGATAAAATAAAATCTTCACCCATGGCATTAATCTCTTTTAATGTGAGCCCTGGACGAATTTGTTTTGAAAGATAGTTAAGAGTTTGAGCAACCATATTATTGGAGATTGAGAGCTTCTCAATCTCCTGAGGTTTTCTAATCGCAATAGCCATTAAAGACCTACTGCACTCAATGTTTCGTACTTGTTCATATACATCTGCGCTTCAATTTTTCTCATTGTATCAAGTGCAACTTGGACAACAATCAAAACAGCTGTTCCACCGAAGAAAAATGGAACACCCATAGTTTTAACAAGTACCCATGGTAAAGTAGATATTAGTCCCAAATAGATTGAACCCCAAAAAGTTAATCTACTTGCAACTTCATTTAAAAAATTTGCTGTACTCTCGCCAGGTCGAACACCTGGAATAAACCCACCCTGTTTTTTTAAATTTTCACTAATATCTTTTGCATTAAATACTATAGAAGCATAAAAATAAGCAAAAAAGATAACAAATATAAATGTCAAAACATTAAATGCATATCCATTTGGATTAAGAAAATCATTTATTTTCAGAATGATTGGGTTTGTACTTGCTTGCATAATCGTTGATGGGAACATCAAGATTGCACTTGCAAAAATAGGAGGAATTACACCACTCAAATTAACTTTAATTGGAACATAATTCATAATTCTTTTATGTTGATTAGCCATCATGACTTTTCTTGAATACGATATAGGTACGCGACGTTCGCCCATTTCAACAAAGATAATTGAGCCAACAGTTGCTAAAATAACAAGTAAAATACCTATCACAACGAGAAAGTTTAATTCTCCTGTATTTACAAGATTGATAGTTCCACCAATAGCACTTGGAATACCAGAGACAATTCCCGCAAAGATAATTAAAGATATACCGTTTCCAATACCTCTTTGTGTTATCTGTTCACCTATCCACATAAGGAGCATCGTTCCTGTGAGCATAGAAGCAGCTGCAACAGCCATGAAAGTTGTCATATCTATCATAATAGCACTCTCGCCACCTCTGCCTGTCATACTCTGAAGTCCAACAGAGACACCAATAGCTTGTACAATAGTAATAAGAATAGTTGCGTAACGGATGATTTGCATATATCTAACCATTCCATCACGTTCTTTTTTCATTTTACCAAGTGTCGGGAAAGTTGCTGCAAGAAGCTCCATAACAATCGAAGCCGTAATATAAGGCATAATACCAAGGGATATGATACTTAATCGCTCAGCAGCATTTCCACTGAACATATTAAATAGCCCTAGGGCATTTGAACTATTCGAATCAAAAAACTCTTTAATTACATCAAGATTTACACCAGGAACTGGCACATAAGCCAGTATCCTGTATGCAAATAAGAAACCTAGAGTGATTAAAATCTTTTTAGTAAGATCGTTACTCATCTCTATTTTCCAGTGTAAACTACGTTATCGTCTT
>JAFGVE010000029.1 GCA_016938175.1 Campylobacterales bacterium | reverse complement strand
TCCCTAAATATAGGGATTATGAAGGGAAATGAAACAGTTTAAGAAAAGATGAAAAACACTAAAAAATGGACTTAGGATCTGGTGCCGCAAGGTGTGAAGGTTCAAGTCCTTTCATCCGCACCATCTACTTTTAAACCCCAAAATACGATACTTCAAAGAAATTTCAAACTAATTGTTCCAAAACTGTTATACTGTTAAGAAGTAGTTAAAATATGTGAAGCTAGCTTAAAGCTTGCCTATTGTCCACTGTAACGAGGGTGTTTATATGGAGAAGGATTAAGTGCTTTATATGTGAGTCCGCCAATTGCTAGAACAACAAGAATCCCAATTATAATTTTTCCGATCATTAAAATTCCTTCCAAAAGACATATTGTAATCGATAAAATGGTACCATAATGTAAAATAGCACTGTTAGACTTTGAAAAATATTTTTGAAACAAGGGGAGTTTAGTGCAGAAAAGTATCATTAGTTTTGTCGTAAGTGAAAAATTCGATTCCCAGATATATGATTTACTATCCCAAAAGTATAAGACAACTCTTTATAAAGACATACTTTTTATAACCTTGGATACTGATGAGTATGTCGTATTATTTAACTATGGTGTATACAGCTGTTGGAATGTCAGTTTTGAAAATTTAGAATTTTTTCAAGCAGAGATTAAAGACTTATTGATTAATCCATTGAAAAGAGAGAGTTCAGAGAAGTTTAAGTATGAATTACAGGAAGAATTTAAAATTGTATATGATAAATTTCATCTAGAAGATGATTCTGCTTTGCTAAAAATAGCAGTTTCTGCCGCTTTAGCACAAAATGCTAAGTTAAGTCGTTTTGAGACAAAAGTTGAAAATACAATTCAGGAAAACTCTGTCATCCCTCAAAATCTTGCAAAATACGGAAAAATAACACTCACAAAAAAAGCTATAGCAAAGAAAATCGGAGAGCTTTTTTTAGTAAAAAGTAGAATTAATTTACACTATGATCTTTTAGATACCCCTGAATTTTTTTGGGAGTATCCAGAGTATGAGAAACACTATAATGCATTGAGCCGTTATTTAGATATATCTTCACGTGTAGAGGTATTAAATAAAAAAGTAGAGGTTGTTCAGGAGTTATTGGATGTTCTGAGTAATGAACAAAATCATAGATATTCATCTTTTTTAGAGTGGATTATTATTGTTTTGATATTTATAGAGATAGTAATGGGTCTGTATGAGTTTTTAAAATAAAGAATTTCACCTAACTTCTCTTTTACTAAACAATTAAGATAGATAAAGCTAAAATTCGCCTAATTATTTACTATGAGGGAAAACAATGACAAATGAAGAAGCACTGTTTTTCTTCCAACAAAATGAGTTGGATGCAGAGACATTAGATAAACTAAGTGAAGATGAAAATCCATTTGTACGTTTACGTGTTGCTGCGAATGTTAACACCTCTGCAAAAACATTAATGAGACTAAGTAAAGATGATAGTGATTATGTACGTGAGTTTGTAGCTGAGCATCAAAATACTCCTGTAGTAACACTTATAGAATTAAGTAAAGACCCAATCATCTCATACTGGGTTGGTGGAAACCCAAATACACCTGTTGAGATTCTTGAGCGTTTCAGTAAAGATGAGGATGAGAATATTCGTGCTTCAGTTGCTGTAAATCCAAGCATTCCAGCAGAAACACTTGCAAGGCTTGCACAAGATGAGAATGAAGATGTAAGAGCTGCAGTTATGAAAAACCCAAATAGAAAAGTAGAAGCATAAAATTTTAAAAGGACAAAATATGACAACAGGAAAAGTAGTAAATCTATATATGACAATGCCAGATATGATGCGTGCAGGCCACCGTATGCGTGTAGATGATATGGAGTGTGATGAGAATGGGATTATGGGAAGTCGTGATTATGAAAATGGTACACAGCGTCCTATGGTTCTTGTAAGTAAAAAAAGTTATGACATTATAGAGGATGCCGAACTCTATTTTGAACGTGGGTTACTTATGGAGGATATCTATGTAGATGTAGATCTTTACCATTTAAATAAAGGTTCGATTATAGAAATCGGAGAAATGGTTTTTGAAGTAAGCGGACCTTGTGAAGATTATCGTTATCTTTATGCTTTTGCACCTGAGCTTCCGGCACTGATTAAAGGGAAACGTGGTCTTTTTATAACTCCTATTGAATACGGAAGAATTGAAATTGGCGATGAAGTAAACGTCTTAGAAGAGCGTTAATATGTCAAAAATAGGTATTGGAGTAGATTATAGTAATATCTGTAAAGACTATAATACTGCTTACCTTGATAGAGATAACAAAGACCCTGCAACTAGCAGGTGCATGAAAAAAGTACTTGACTGGTCGAGTAAGTTTTTAGATGACCTTTTAAAAGAGTTTGGATATTCACTTTATTATCCAAGTTCAAGTGTTGCCGTAAAAGTTGAAGATGTATCTTCAAAACGTTTTTTATTTTATTCACTTGAAAAAGAGATAACTCTACAGAGTTTTGTAGCTGCAAAAGAGTATGTAGAGTATGCTTCATTAGGAGTTTGGGAGAGTGATTCCAAAAATAGTATTCTTATTCAAAATGACGAAGACGGAAGTTGTGTGTACTTTTTTGTTGATGAAGGTTCTTTAGAAAAAAAATGGATAGAAGAGAAGTTGAAAAACTTCTCTTTAGACGAGGTAGAGTTTACAGCAAATAGATAGAGAGTAGTTTATTTAATAATTCCATGAAATTGTTGATAAACTCTTTTTACGTACTTTGGCTTTAAACCTGTAGTCTTAATCTCTGCAAGTTCTTGTTTAATATGTTCTTCTTTTATAGCAATAAGATTTTCCCATCTTTTTGTTAGTAGTTCACGAATCTCTTTTTCAAAGCTTTTGTAATCAGGATATGCTTCTTGTAGTGAAGGTAAAAGATGTGCAAAAGTAGTGTTATTTACAATCTCTAGTTGTTCTTGTGGATGTGACTGTTCTTCATTTACAAAATAAGCCCAACCTGTTTGTACAATTGTGTCTAGCTCTTGTGCAAAATCTCTCTCTTCATCTGGAAAAGCTTCTCTTAGGGCAGTTGCAATATTTGACAACTCATTTGCATGTACAATTTCAAGTTCAGCTTTGAAGCCTTCTAAGTCGGCTTCGTACTCTGCTGCATCATCATACATTTTTGCGATTTCGGCATTTTTTGCTCTTTGTATCTCTTGTTTACGTTGTTCTTTGAGTTTTTCTTGCTCACTTTTTTCATCTTCACTTATACCGTAAGTAGCTTTTAGTTCTTCCATTTGAAGCTCTAAGTAGAGTTTTGTCTCTTCGCCTGCCATATCTCATACCTTGTTTTAATTTTTCGTATTTTAGCATTATAGAGTGCATGTTTTTTATTTAAAGAAGAAAGTGAATTCTTTTTTTAGGAGTTGTTAAAGGTTTGTGAATTTTTTGCTTTTTTATTGGAAATTTTTGCTACAATGTAGATATATATAAATTAGGAGTTAGATTTATGGATCAGGCAAAAAAAGAAAAATTACAAGAGATTGTAGCGTTAGTAAATAATGCTATGGTTGACCCAGATATTGATATAGATTATTGTATTCCAGGTGTTGAGACTACTCTCAAAGATTGTGATGGTTCAGGTGACCCTTATATCGTTTTAACGTATGTTGTGAGTGAATATACAAGACCTACAAGAACTATTCATTTAGGTTCTACGATGCTTCAGAGTTCTGCTCAAGAAGTTGCAAATCAAGTAACTTTTTCAATCGAAGAGTTTAAAGGTGAAATCGACTCTGTAGAGATGGGATGATTTCCCTTCTCTTAGGAGTAATTTCTTTAAATACTTAAGGCTTTATTTATACTCTCTTTAAAAGCTGAATCAAACATTTCCACTGGTTCATCATCTTCGAAAAAATACTCTGCAAAACCTACAAAATCCTCAACATTGATTTGATTTTCTTGTAACTTTTTAATAGCTTTTTCTTGTTTGTCATTAAAAAATAGGTATGCTATCTCTTCACCAATATTCTCATAAGCATCGTTAGTAGAAGCTTGAAAACATTTTTGTTCAAAAAGCTTTGATTCTAAATTATCAAGTTGTACTCCCTGTTCTGGTGATGTAGCCCCTGTTTTTAGTATTTCCATTATTAGCTCTTGCATTTGGGCAAGAATTTTTGATTGTTCACTCATTACTTATTATTCCTTTTTACCAATCGTCATCATCGTCTTCTATACCGAGATTTTCTATAAATTGTTCTGCCAATATATCAGCTTTTTTATAAAACTTTTCAGCTATTTCTGGAATAAAAAGCTCATCTACAGTTTGTTTAAAGAGTTTTAGCCACTGCTCAAAATCGCTTCGTGTAAGAGGTCCTATAAAGGCATGTGCAGGAAAAGGATCTCCTCTATAACCACTCTCTCCATTCATCATTAAAAGCCAAAAATTATCAAGAGTATGAAGATGTTCATACCATTTTCCATTGTCTAAGTCATTTCCAAGTGCTTTTATGAAAAATGGATTGAGAATTTCATCTCTTAAAACACGGTCATAAAATGTTCTAACAAGTAGTTCTATTTTTGGTCTATCAACACTTTCATACAGCATCTATTCTCCTAATTATAGCAGTGTGAGTATAGCAAACTTTTTTTATTCTTAAGTATTTTTACTGATTTTACTTTTTATATTATAAGTTTAATTTATTGAGATACCATTGTAAAAGGTTGATTAATTAGGTTTTTTAAATTTAGGGTTATATTCCCTCTATGAAGAGATGAAATCTCTATTTAGGAGCACTACAATGGTACAAGCACAAAAAGAAAAGCTACAAGAAGTAGTTCAGCTGATAGACAAAGTGTCAGTAAATCCTGACATTACTGTAGATTATTTCATTCCAGGTGTTTTGGTGACACAGGATGCGGATGGGAGTGGAGAGTCTGGTGGACCATATGTTCAATTTACGTACAATTTAAATGGTTCAGATGCACATGTCCAACATATGCCATTAACACATGGTTATTTGGAAAAAGATGCTCAAGATTTAGCGAATTTAATAACGTTTTCTCTGGAAAGATTTATAGAAGAGATTGACTCACGTCAATACGGAGCTCAGTAGATACATTAGCCCTCAAGGCTAATGAGATTCTACTTATTAGTTACAGCCACAGCTTCCTGTACTACAGCTACTTGTACTGCTTCCAGTTCCACAAGATCCTCCATGTGGATTGTCAGTCATACGAATGACAAAATCATTTCCATCGATTTTTTGTGCAACAAAAATGTGTTTACCACAAAAATCTTCGCTCATTATCTCTGCTGCAATATTTGCATAATTATATGCATCTTGCTGATTCTCAAAACTTTTTTGACTCTCAAACTCACTGCGTTGAAAACAACCGCATTCGCGTTCCATATGAACAGTATACATCTATTTTAATCCTTTTCTTATGACTTATCGCCGCCATTTGGGCTTGACTTACTTCCGTCAAAACCAATAACTACGTTACTTCTACTTACAAGATCTCTTGCATCTTCTACATCTTCATCTTCTTCATCATCATCTGGTCTTATAGTTGAGTGAATTACGATTTTATCTCCATAATCAACAGCTTCAAAATAGTGTTTCATACAAAACTCTTGGTTCATTCTACACTCTAAAACACGTGCTTTATTGTACATGTCTTCGCGTGATTCATATGTAGTTACTTGCTCAAAGCCGCTTTTTAAAAAACAGCCACACGGTTTTTCTATTTCTATTGTATACATAATTTCTCCTTTATACTATGCTAATTCTTTAATGATTACAAAGTCACCATTTTCATATGAGTAGACTTTTTTTGCTTCTGGATCAATGACAACTGGTCGAATCCATTCGTTTAAAATAAATGGTTTTGCAACAGAGTTTTCAACTGCTTTTAAAACGAGTCTAAGTGGTGCTTCCATATATGTCAGTAATCTCACTGGTTCATGATAAGCTTCACCTTCTAAGTAGACAGACTGTGAAGGTAGACCAATTTTGAGGTCACTATAGTTACCGTTAAAAACACCTACTTTAGAAACTATATTGTGGTAAACCTTTGAACCTGCACCGTAGACGTGATTGTCCACAGTTGAAAAGTAGTGTTCAAGGTTAATCCACTCTCCAACAACTAAAGGACCATTAAAAATTCGCGTAAGTATATCAGCGTTTTCATTATCTAAGTTCCAATCATATGAGTGCAAGAAAAGTCTGTTGTTGAGTTCAATATGCTTTGTAGAACTTCTTGGACCAGCGAAAACACCCATATTTTTAGCAAGTCCCCATTCTGGTCGTGTTTCTGACCAGTCCATAGACTTAATAAAAATGTCATTTTCTGAGTGTGTATATGGTAAAGCCTTTGTACGCTCTTGTCGTGCTAAAGATGATGCTTTGTTAAAATCTTCTTTTATTTTTGTGAATGCTCTCTCTTCTTCTACTGTTAAAATATCTGTATCATAAAATTTAATTTCATCTGTAGAAGTTATGTGGAATCCAGGTACAAAGCGAGTTTCATCTGGTATAAATATACCTTGTTCTTTTATCTTTTCTCTAACTGCAGGTGTGTTCGCTATCATACAGAGTGTTCTTGTATTTGGTAAAGAGATGTTACCACCACAAGCGCCACAATCAAGAGCAGACTCAAATGGATTATTATCAGATACACTACCATGACCTATAATTGTTACAAACTTTGGAAAGTTGTTGACTTGTCCTATCATATTGAGATAGGTATGAAGATATTGCACTTTTTCCTCTAAGGTAAATCCAACCATTGCAAGTTTCTTTTTCTGATACTCATAATCGCTTGCTGTAATATGATAAAATTCAGAAAGTTTTTCCAAAATTTTTGCTTCAACTTTTACAGAAAGACTCTCATTAAATATAAGGTGTCTTCTCACTATATCAATTTCTGATTCGCTATATATTTTTTTTGAATAATCAGTTAAAACAGACTCAATGATTTTAGTGTGTAGTTTTTTCACATAAAATTCTATCTCTTCAATTGAGAGTTTGTCGAGGGTATAAGTAGTTTTTGGCTTATTTGGTTTTAATTTGGAAAAAAGTTTATTCGTTTTTTGTGGTAAAAAAGTTCTACCAAAAAGATTAATACCAAAAATCCAACCAATTGCCTCAACCATAATATATGGTGTATAAGGGTTGTTTTTAAGGTCATTTAATACTTTTTTAGTTGTTTTATTCATACCAGTTTTTGAACTGTACTCTTCATGTGATTCTTTAGGTATTTCAAAAACAACATTTTGTGGTTTTATTGTTGCAGGAGCTAAAAAAAGTTCATGTGCTTTATCAAATTCTACAAAGGCGATAGGAACGCCTAAAAAACCACCTGCTCCAAATGTTGAGTATGCACCACTTTGTTCTATTTTTCTTCTAATTACCTCTGAACGTACATCTAAACAAAATGTTGCAGAAGCCTGCATTTGAATATCTGATTCATTATGTGGATTTGTAAACTCATTTACATGTGTCCTAATATAACTATCTTCAAGTGATTTTAACCAGATATATCCCTCTTCTTCTCGAAGTATATGAAGTATATCAGCGAGTTCTGTTAAAGAGAGACTACTTTGTAGTACATCATTGGAGTGTTGTATCTGTAGTGCATCAAGATTTAGTTCATTTGTTATATGGTCGCTAAGTACTTGGCACGTTTTTTCATTTGCTTCTAATGCATCTAAAGCAGGTCCAAAGAGAATATTTTTACGTTTAAGAAGTTGTAAAATAGAGTCACTTAAGTTCTCATTGATATACTCTTCAAGCAGTGTAAAGTTACTTATTTTACTCTCTTTAGTAACTTCTAACTCATAATAAAGTCTCACAGCGATATACTCTATAAGGGTTGAGGGGTGTCTTCTTTGCGCTAGATAGTTTTCATCTTCAGAACGATATTTTATAAAACCAGCCCAACCATGTAGTTTTAAAAGATGTGTTGTAAGATATGATTCTACATCTTTTATATGAAGTTCCTCGAGTGCATCTTCAACAAAACTACTCGCATCTTTTTCATAGTTAAAGTTCTCAAAAAGTTTGAATGCTTCGAACATACCAAGTTCTCTATTGGGCATTGTAAGTGTAGTTTGATCTTCATCTAAAAAACGTGAGATATATTCAATAATATTTTTCTCTACAGTCTCTTTATCATCACCGCCAAACAGTGCATCGTTGATTTCATAAAGAGTCATATGCTTGAGAAGATTATTCAACCAAGCTTTCTCATTATTGTAAATAGATTGTTCTTGAAGATGTTGATAAAGTTCATCATTTATCTCTTCTTGAACTGATAAAAATTTGATTCTTAAGCTACTCCATTTTGGACTAACTTCCATAAGAAATTTTTTTGCAAATTCTAAAGGAATATCAAGCTCTTTATCTTCAAGTACTTTCGCTATATTTTTTTCAAAAAGTTCTATGTCAATTTTTCCTTCATTAAAAAGGGACATAAAGTAAGAGGAGTCCATATAAACTTTTCCTCCATAAATACTTTTGGCCTTTGCTAAACCATCTTTGAAGCTTAAATCTTCAAAACCTTTTAATGGATTATGATGAATGAATGAGCCAATTGGCCAGTAGTGAGGTACTGTGCCTTTTACTGTATCAAGCTTTTGTATTATACTCATAGAAGTATCTCCTTAAGTCCATTAAAACTTAAAATTAAAAGGAGTACAATAACTCCTAGGTGCATCAATTTTTCATTAAGATTTAAATCAACATAGTGAATATTAGCATTAGGACGACCAAAAAGTGATTCCCTCATAACTTTCATTGCTAGAACAAAGTTACCAAAAAATATGGTTATGATAACTATATACCATGCTAGGCTTGTTTCTACTTGAAGAACATATCCCAAAAAGTATAGTGAGTTTGGAAATGGAGGATAAAGTGCTAATGTAATAAGATATATAGTTAAAAAAGTCCCTATATATGGTGTTGATAATGTAATACCTCGAATATAATGATAATTTGCGCTTGCATAATTTTTTTCATAAAAACGACCTATTAAATAGATACCCAGCAATGATACAAGTAAAGATACACTATACATTACTCCTCTGCCTTCAAAAAGAAGAAAAAATGGAGCATTGATAAAGATAAGATAATAACCCAACTTGTAAAAGTTTGTTGTTTTGCTAGCTTTATAAATTGTGTACACAGTACTTGCAAATGAAATCGATAAAAGCACTGTATTGTGCTCATTAGGTATATACTGTGAGAGTATAATAGCGCTCATAAGCAGAAGTGAACTAAGCACAAAAATGAGTTTACTGTTTATTTTTGCTTTTTCTAAAATAAGATAATAAGGAACACCTGCTGCAAGAAAGAGCATTAAAATACTAAGTGTCATTTTTTCCCCTTTTTAGATCTGTGAAGTAGTGCAAAGTAGTTTCCTTCTTTAACTAAAAATTTATAAAAAAACCACTTAAAAGTATTTGCCTGATTTTTATCAGTTGGAATATCAATAAGATGTTGTTTATACATGAACATCCAGCCTATTATCATAATAAGAGCTATCATTAAAAGTGACATTGCAATAGTTACGTTTAACGTTGCAGCCTTATAAAATAGGAGTGCATTATGACCATAAATAAAGTGCTCCAGACTTAAACCAATGAACTCATATGTAAATAAAATGATTACAAATGAACTAACAAGCGCAAATATCACTTTAAATGAATCAGCTTTTGATACTTTAAAAAAAGATAAAAAGAGTTGCGTACCTGTAAGCCATGCAAATGCAAGTATGACAATAGAAGCGTTAAATGTAAAAAACTCCTCACTTAAAACCATTTTTACACCGACAAATACCACTACAGGTAAAATTGCAAAAAAAGCTAAATAGTTAAAGGCTTTTTTCGTATGACTTTTGATTTTTTCTTCCCAAAAAAGTTCATATGAAAGTCGTTTTGGAAGATTTGGATCATGACGTGCAAATTTAATTAGGGCGCCTGATTCTAAGAAGAGTGTAGCTTTAAAAATACCATGAACAATGAGGTGATAAATCGCTAACGAGAATGCACCTAAACCTACTTCCATAATCATATATCCCATCTGACCTACCGTTGAGTATCCAAGTGAGCGTTTTATATCGGATACAACTAGCATCAGCGCAGATGCAAAAATAGCAGTAATAAGACCAACAACAAAAGCAATATTAAGTACCATCGGTGTTAGTAAAAGAAGGTATGCAAGTTTGTTCAGTAAAATTCCACCTACGTTTACAACACCTGCATGCATAACGGCAGAGACTGGTGTCGGTGCCTCAGAAGTATATGGAAGCCAAATATGAAATGGCATAATTGCAGATTTCATCATAGCTGCAATTAAAAAGAGTAATCCAATAATAAAAATGGTTGGATTATCAACTGGACTATGTGACATAGCTAGCCACTTTTCACTAAGTACAGCGAGGTCAAAGCTATCAAATGTTTTATATGTAAGGATTACAGCAAACAAAAAGACTAAGTCTGCACCTTTATGAATAATCATTGTCCATCGAGCGTGTTGAACGGCTGTGTTTGAACCAACATTGAAAGATACAAGAAGATAAAGACTTATGCTAAGTAACTGCCATGCTAGTGCTAACACAATGAGGTTATTGCTCATAACTAAAAGGTAGATTGATGAAAAAATGAAATTTAAAAGAATGAAAAATCTTCTATATCCAGCTTCATCCCACATATATTTTGTAGCATATTTACGAACCACGAGTCCTAAAATTGCTACATAAGGCACAAGTATGGCTGAAAGCTCATTGTATATGAGCAGGCCATCAAAGCCTATAATTGATCTGTCATTACTAATCACATAATAAGTACCCCAAAGTCCAAATACTGCAATCATACTTGAAAGTATAAGATTAACTTTTGGTATAAGCTCTTTTTTGCTTACAAAACTTAAGATAAATGCAATGACAATTGGTATACTTGGAATAAGTAATATTATATTTTCCACTCTTGCTCCTGTGTATTCTCATAATAGTTTACGAAAAATATGCTGTTTACTAATGGCGAAATAACCATTTTAGCATACCATATATATAGGGTGAATTTTATAAGAGTTATTTTGGAGAATTAACTCTTGTAGCAAATCCACAACACTAGTAAAAAAATTCAATGTTAAATCGTATGAATTCTTCTTTATTACAAGACTACAATTTTAAATTTTATACTACCACTTTCTACTCTAAATAGGTACAAAAAAATCTCATAGTAAAACTCTTTGAGCGGAATGATACAATTTTACTCATAAGAGTTTCTTTGAAGAATATGATTAGAAATCTTTTTTAACAATAAATACTAGGAGCCTCGCACCATAAATAGGGACTTGTATAAGAAAAAATAATTTTTTAAGGTATAGATTCAAACTTAGTAATTTCAATAATTTATATCTCTAACTCATGATACATTATGTAACACCATAATTTATTAGTTATAAAAGATAGTTAATAACATAAAATTTAGTTAAATTTATCACAAATGTGATACAAAATAGATAGATTTTCACGAGTGTGTAAAATTGTTAAATAGTTCTTTGAAGTACTTGTAGCTCTTGCATTTAGGGAATTTGTAATTTCCTATGTAGTATGCCATATATATTTTCTATCAAGAATTAAAGAAAAGTAAAAGGTTTTTTCTGTAAACTCCATTTTGAAAACATCAAATGTAGCTAAAATTTAAGAATATATTAAGTTTACTCTGTAAGTTTGATGTATCATAATTTTAATACTACACGATCAATATTAGTGATATAGCTAATATCTATGTTTAAGTTATTATTAGGAGTAAAAATGTATTACGTAGCAAAAGTTAATGCAGATATGTGTGCAGAATACAAATGTAACACTTGTACGCTATATTGTCCAGAAGCTAACACGCTAATGTTCGATAAAGTTAGAAATACGTCTTGGGTTGACGAAGACAGATGTAAGGGTTGTGCACTTTGTGTATATGTATGTACAGACATGCTTGATCGTAACTGTATTTCTATGGAAATGGCTGGTCACGAAGACTAACTCTATAATTAATACATTAAAATTATAGTTTAAATACTTATTTAGGAGAACTTATGGCAAATTTAGGCCCTGCGTATTATTCACCGTATCCTACGGCTACGTATGAAGGTAATATCACACCACCAGAAGGAAAAGCTCTTTTATTAGAAGAGATTGTTGATGAAGAAACTGCAATGAGAGAAGTTGCAAAACAGATGTTGACTCGTGAAAATGCAACTATTTTCCCTGGACCACAAGTACTTTATGCGTGGAATGAAGAGGCACAAAAGAAGGCTAAACTAATTAAAGAGATGGCTGAAGTATTAGGTGCTAAAATGATTCCAATGTATGACTACAGACCAAAATATCCAAAGATTGATGCTGCTGTTGAGATCAACCCAAATCACCCGAACTTAACAATTTGGCATAACGATATTAAAGCTGCAATTTTTATTGGTGTACACTGTCACTATGCAAACGTTGCACTTAAAATTGTAAGATCTGAAACTGATTGTTATACAGTTGGTATGTGCGCACTTTCTGGACACGAAGATGCAATGGCAACTATTAGAGATCAACACTCAGAAGATTTAGAAAAATTCATTGCAATTGCTAAAGAAGTAAAAGCTGAGTTAGGAAAATAGGGAGAAAGAATGAGTAAAATAACTGATATGACAGCGACACACAACTGGTCTGGACAGAAGTTAGTTTCTGCAGACTATATGCTTTTTGAAGCTCCTAGAACTAAACACTTCATGACAGGTTCAGAAGTACTTAAAGAAGCGGTTAAACGTGCAACAGTAGATGCATCTGTTTCTTACCCAATTACTCCACAATCAGAAGCTGCTCACCTTATTGGTGAACTTTGGGCTGAAGGTTATGTAGGTGTTTATTTCCGTGGTGAGAACGAATTTGGAGTTATGTCTGAGGTTGCTGGTTGTTCAATGGCAGGTGCTAGAACAATTACTACAACATCTGGACCAGGTACACTTCGTGCGATGGAAAACTTTGCACAATGGTCAGGAACAAGAGCTTCTATGCAACTTGTACTTATGGCTCGTGGTATTAACTCTCCACTTACAATTCAACCAGACAACTTAGAAGTTCAGTATCTTTTAGAAACTGGATGTATGATTTGGTATGCTGAAAATGTTCAAGAATTATTTGATATGTCTTTAGCAGCATTTGCTGTTGCTGAGCAACCAGATGTTCACGTTCCAATTATTACAGCAGTTGACGGATTCTTCGTTTCTCACACTCGTGAGGCAGTAATGCTACCAGAAGATGATATAGCATTATTCCCGTACAATCCATATAAAGCTCCATTACCTCCAATTGACTCTGAAATGCCTCCAGGACGTTTCTTAAGAGATCCATTCGTAATGAAGTCAAACTATATTTCATATGCAACTCACGCTTCATGGCAGTGGGAAATTAGATCTGCAGTTGAGAGATCTAAACCATATGCTAGACACTACCTTAAAGGTCTTGTTCATGTTACTGGTACAGAAGATGCAGAAATCGCGTTTATTACATGTGGTACAGCTTCTCACCAAGCAAAAGAAGCGAATAGAGAACTTGAAAAACTAGGTGTTAAAACTAAAGTTCTTAAATTAAGAACTATTAGACCATTCCCAACAGATGAAATTATTGAAGCACTTAAAGGTGTTAAATATGTATTCGTACCAGAATTCAATGTTGTTGGTTGGTTATCAAATGAAGTTAAATCAGCACTTTATGGTAAGCTTGATATGGACATTCATGCTGGTCCTCGTGTTGCAGGTGGTATGTCAATGCCAGCTGAAGCAATCATTAAAGAAGTAATGGAAAAAATTAACCCAGGAAAAGGAGCATAAGATGGGACTTGATATATACAAAATCAATCCGGAATTCAAGGATATTATGCCAAGAGAGATCATTGAGCTAGAAGAGAATGCTACATGGTCTACTAAAATGAATAAACCACGTGGTATTAAAGAACTTCCAGAGACTAAAGAGCTTTTAGAAGAGCACTCTTTATGTGCTGGTTGTCCTGAAGCTGCTGCATTAAGATATGTTCTTTCAGCACTACCAAAACCTGAAGATACTGTAATTGTAAACTCAACTGGTTGTACATCTTTAATGTTCCCACATATTGCGTTACATACTGTACACTCGCTATTTGGTAATCAAAATGCTGTTGCATCTGGTATCAAAAGAGTTCTTGAGTGGAGATTCCCAGATACTCAAAAAGATGTTGTTGTACTTGCAGGTGATGGTGCGACTGTTGATATTGGTCTTGACTACACACTTCAATCTTTCTTTAGACAAGAAAAGATTACAACTATCTGTTTTGATAATGAAGTTTATGCAAATACAGGTGGACAAGAGTCTGGTATGACAGCTAAAGGTCAAGTGTTTAAAATGGCTCCAACTGGTAAAAAGTTCGATAAAGTACCTATGTGGGAACTTGCAACTACTTCTGGTTGTCACTATTCTATAAACATGACTGCATCAGCTCCAAAAGCTGTTGCTAAAGCTGTGAGAGAAGCAATCTTAATTGCTAGAGAAATTGGACCAACATACATCAACTTATATACACCTTGTATTCTAGAGATTGGACTAAGTGCTAACGAAGGTCTTGGTGAGATGAAAGATCAAGATAAAGATCGTTTTGCATCTTACAAACACATCTCTCCAGAAGCAGAGGCGTATCTTAAAAAATGTAAAGAGGAAGGATTATTATAATGGCTAAAGATTCAATCAAAATCAGAATGCCTGCCCTTGGTGGGCAGGGTGCAGTTACAGCTGCTCACATTGCAGCAACTGCAGCAGATACAGAGGGATATTTTGCGGTTTCTAACCCATTCTTCGGTGCTGAAAAACGTATGGCTCCTTCTGAAAGTTATGCAAGAATCGGTACTGTGCCAATTTACGATAGAGGGGAAGTAATTTATCCTGATATCGTTATGATTTATCACCCACAAGTTATTACTATGGGTAAATCATATACAATGCCTTTTTATGCTGGTGTTAAAGAAAATGGTTTAATCATCATTAACAGTGATGTAGATCTTTTAACAGATACAGATAAAAAAATCTTAGATAACTTAAATGTAAAAGTTCTTACTAAAGACTTTACACAGTTTGCTATTGATGAAGCAGGTACAGAGCTTGCAACAAATATGGCAATGTTAGGTGCACTTTTTGGAGCTCTTGGTACTGTTAGCAAACCTGCTATTGAAGAAGGTATTAAAGATAGATTCCTTAAAAAATATACTGCTTCTGGTGGTACAGCAACACTTGATTCTGTTATTGAGAAAAAATTCAAGAAAAAAATGGATCTTATCCAGAAAAATCTTGACACTGCATCTGCAGCTTTTGATTTAACTGCTGCTTGGGCTAAAGAAGTTGGTCTTGAGCCAATGCTTGAAGCACCAAAAAAATAGTTAAACTTTCTTCTGTAACTGTCACAATTAATGTGGCAGTTACATCTTCTTTGTAAAATATCCACAATTAAAATTTAATTTTCCCTCCAAATTTAAGGAATTAACATGATACATTCATTTGTACTTACAGGATTTTTAGGTGTTGGTAAAACAACTATGTTGACAAATACAGTAAAAGAACATTTTAGTGATAAAAAAATTGCGATTATTGTTAATGAATTTGGTGATGTAGGTGTTGATAGTAAAATACTAACAAATGTACATAGTGAAGTTTTGGAAATCTCAGAAGGATGTATATGTTGTAAACTTGCAGTAGAGTTTGAAGCTGGTGTTACAGAAATAATTAATAAGTATAATCCTGAAATCATTTTTGTTGAGACCTCTGGTGCATCTGAACCATTTCCTATATTTTTATCTTTACAAAATTTAGGAATATCTGTAGAGGGAATAATATGTGTAACGGATGTTAAAAACTTTGATTCATATAAGGAAAATTCAACTGCAAAATACCAAATTGGTGGTTCAAATATTATAATTCTGAATAAAACTGATTTAGTGAATGATGAAGAGCTTGAGCATGTAACTAAAGAGATTAAAGCTATTAAAAAACAGTACAATATTAAAAATAATCTTACAGGAAAGGCTATATTTAATCACTATATTTTAAAAAATGCAACTCAGGGTATTGTTTCAAAAGATGTATTTGACGGTGTTTACAAGATAGATGAAATTGTTGAGATGGGAGAGGATAGTGTTCATTTAGACCATACAAGTAGGGATGCTATTACGCAAAAAGTAGTTTATGTAAAAGAGGGTGTTGATTTTAGAGATATAGACTCTTTATTAAGTACATTACCGACAAATATTTATCGTGTAAAAGGTGTTGTATTATTACAAGATGTAGGAAACCCACTTTTTGTAAATTATTCATTTGGAGATGCAACATATGAAGAGCTCAGGGACTATAATGAAAAGTCAATTTTAATTTTTATAGGTGAAAATATCGAAGAAGATGTTGCTTCTATAGTAAAAAATTATCCATTTTTAATGCTACCTATGTTTCGCACAAAGATGTAATGAGTTACAATATGTAACATTTAAAATTACCATCTTCTCTCTAAAGTCGACTGAACTTCAGTAGATAGGAGAGAAAAAAAGCTTTTTTCAAAAAAAACCCCCATTTAATCTGATACTATAAGTAACATAAATTGTAAATATGTTTCGAAATTACATAAAGAGGTCATCTTAGAAGAAATATTATATTAAATCTAATCCCTTTTAAGTATAATACTTACGAAACTTTTTCGTTCATAAATGTAAGGAGTAAACTATGTTGAAAAAAATCACAGAAGGCCCAGCGGGTTATATGCCGCAGTCAGCACCGTCTATGGGAGTTGAGCTTGCACCAGAAGGACAGGCACTTCTATACGGAAACATTGTATCTGAAGAAGAGGCGATGAGAGATGCTGCTAGAGCATTACTCACAAGAGATAATCCTACTATCTTCCCCGGTCCTCAAGTATTATGGGACTGGAAAGATGATGTTGCAGATAAAGCTGCAGCTATTTTAGAACTTGCATCGGAAATTCCAAACTGTAAAATTATTCCAATGCCAGATTACAGACCAAAATATCCAAAAATTGATGTTAAGGCTGAGATTAATCCAAATCACCCTAACTTAACAATTTTAGATAATAGAATCAAAGCGTCGATTTTTGTTGGTGTACACTGTCACTATGCTAACCTTTCTTTAAGAATGATTCGTGCAGGTACTGATTGTTATACAATCGCTTTATGTGCTTACATGGGACACGAAGAAGCTATGGCATCTATTAGAGATCTTCACGCTTCTACAATTCACAAGTTTAAAGAAATTGTGATCGAAGAGAGAAATAAATTAGGCATCGAGTGGGAACCTACTTTACCACCAGAAAATCCATCTTTACAAAAAGAGGATCATGCAGCATTATCACCTTCAGACTATGGCGAGTATAGAAGTCTCATCATGACAAGAAAAGGTGAGCACGTTACTGAAGTAGAATAAGGAGAATATAGATGAGCCCAAACGTAACAAAAAAACTAGATAAAACACTAGTAGATATCGGATACCTATTAAAAGAAGCTCCAAGAGAGAGAAACTTTATTACAGGTGCTCAGGCAATGGCAGAGGCTGTTAAAAGAGCTAACGTTGATATGGCTATTGCATACCCAATTACACCACAATCAGAGGTAATGCACCTTGTTGGTGATATTTATGCACAAGGTCACATTAAAGAGTACTATAGAGCTGAAGAAGAGCTTGGAACAATGTCAGCTATCGCTGGTGCTGCTCGTGCAGGTGTACGTCTTTTTACAGCAACTTCGGGACCAGGTCTTTTACGTGGTTTAGAGGCTATCGTTTCTTGGCCAGGACACCGTGTTCCAGCTGTACTTGGTATTTTGACTCGTGTTGTTAACGCACCACTTTCAATTCAACCAGATAATATTGAAATGGCTTATATGATGCACTGTGGTGCGGTAATGTTGCACGCTGAAAATCAGCAAGATACATTCGACTTCACACTTGCGGCATTTGCTATTACTGAAAAAGTTGATGTATATATTCCAGTTGCGGTAGCTACTGAAGGTTTCTTCGTAACTCACGCAAAAGGTTATGTACAGATGACTCCAGAGGATATGGCTCTTAAACCATTTGATCCAATTGCTGCTCCGGTACCTGCAATGGATAATGAAACTCCTCCGGCACGTATTCAACGTGATGCACCAGTTCAAAAATCTAACTTTATGTCTTACCTGATTCACTCAGTATGGCAACAAGAGATTTGGGATTCAAATAGACGTGCGATGAAGTATATCTATGAGTATCTTGGAGGACCAATCGAGGTTCAAAATCCTGAAGCTGATGTATTCGTTGTTGCATCTGGATGTGCTGCTGCACAAGCTAGAGAGGCATGGAGATATAGTCAAGATGAAGGTTTAAGTGTTGGTCTAATTAAAGTTAGAGCTATCAGACCATTCCCAATTGATGAAATTAGAGAAGCTGCGAAAAACGCTAAAGCGCTTATCGTTCCTGAGCATAACATTATTGGTTGGTTAGCTAAAGAAGTTAAAGCTTCTATTCCAAACGGTGGTATCGTTGTTGATGGTCCACGTGTTTATGGTGGTATGACACTTCCAGTTGAGCTAATCATGAAAGAAATTTACACTGCTCTTGGTTTAGAGTACGAATTAAAATTATAAGAAGGGGATACAAATGAGTTTAAAATATATAACTCCAGCAGAGAGATTTAAAAAATATTTACCAAAAGATTATGTTGAGTTAGTTGACTACGGTCCATTCGGAAAAACTCAAGATGAAGCTGGTCCAGGTAACATGGGTCAGTTTAAAGAGTTAATCGAAGAGCACCCAATGTGTTCTGGTTGTTGGATGGCATACTACATCAGACTTATATTTGCTTCACTTCCAAATCCGGAAGAAACAGTAACACTAGGTACTGCTGGATGTGGTCGTCTTGCAATTTCTCAAGCTGCAGTTCCATTTATTTATGGTAACTACGGTGACCAAAATGCAATGGCTTCAGGTCTTACTCGTGCATTTAGAATTCGTTTCCCAGAGAAACATAAAGATGTTATTACTATTGCTGGTGACGGTGGTACTATGGATATCGGTTTCTCAATGACTATGCATTCATGGATTCGTGGTGAGAAATTTACTACAATCATGCTTGACAACGAAGTTTATGGAAACACTGGTGGACAAGAGTCTGGTATGTCTCCAAAAGGTGCTGTTCTTAAAATGGCTCCACTTGGTAAAAAAGGTGAGAAAATGCCTGCTACTGAGCTTGCAAAAGCTGCTGGTTGTGTGTACATTGTAAGAATGTCTCCAACTAACATCAAAAAAGCTGCAAAAATCATTAGACGTGCAATTTTCGTAGCTAGAGAAGTTGGACCAACTTTCATCCACGCTTATACTTCATGTAACATTGAGTATTCAATTCCAACTGAAGATGTATTTGCAGATGCAAAAGAGAAAGAAAAAACAAGATTCCAATTCCTTGAGTATATGACTGATGAAGCTAAAGCAGTTATTGAAAGAGTAGAAGAAGAAGAAAAAGCAGCGAAAAAAGCGAAAAAAGCTGCAGCAGTGGAGGCGTAATTATGTCAACTGAAAAACAAAGATATAACATCCGTATTTCAGGTCTAGGTGGACAAGGGGTTGTTACAACAGCTCACATCCTTGGTTCTACTATGGACAACGCAGGTAAATATGCATCTCTAGTACCATTTTTTGGTTCTGAGAAGCGTATGGCACCAGTTGAGGCTTATGTTAGAGCTTCAAATCAACCAATTTACGAAGTTGGTGAGGTTGTTTATCCAGATATTATTATGATTTATCACTCACAAGTTGTAACACACGGTAAATCATATACAATGCCATTCTATACAGGACTTAAACCAAACAGTTTAATTATTATTAACACTGACTTTGACGTTCTTAATGAAGATGACATTAAAGTTCTTGAAGATTTAAATACTACTGTTGTTCAGTTTGATGCTACTGCACTTGCACTTAAAATTGCTGGTACTGAGCTTGCAACAAACATGGCAATGATGGGTATGCTTCTTGGTCTTACTAAGCTTGTAACTACTGAGAACATTGAAGCAGCGGTTAAAGAGAGATTCCTTGGAACTTCTTTCGTTTCTTCAGGTGGTACGGCTGCACTTGACTCTGCTATCGAGAAAAAATTCAAGAAAAAAGAAGAGTTACTTGCGAAAAACATGGAAGTTATCAATGAAACTTTCAAAATGGCAGATTCTGTTGATATTTCTGGATCTGAACTAATCGTTAGATTTTCAATATAAGGAAGGATATTAATGTATTACGTAGCAAAAGTAAACGCAGATATGTGTGCAGAGTATAAGTGTAATACTTGTACTTTATATTGTCCAGAAGCTAATACGCTAATGTTCGATAAAGTTAGAAATACTTCATGGGTAGATGAAGACAGATGTAAAGGTTGTGCATTATGTGTGTACGTTTGTACAGACATGCTTGACCGTAACTGTATCTCTATGGAGATGGCTGGTCACGAAGACTAAGTCACACTTTACTCAGGCTTTGCCTGAGTACTTTTAATCGCTCTTTTTAATTTTTACTTCATTATTCACTTTTTCCAAACTCTCAATAGTTACAAATGTTATAATTCCTTAATTTAATTGTGGGATATAGACATGAGTAAAATAGTTTTAGATGTACATGAGCATAATGTTGAAATAGTTTTAAATATACTTGAGAATCTTAAAGATGGGCTTATCACTAAAATAGAGTGTGATGGAGTCAAAAAGTATAAACAACACACACAGTATAAACCAAAACTCAATAAAATTACTTATGAATCAGAATCAGGTACAAACGACCAACATGGTAAGTATCTTTCCGCTGCAGCGTATAAAAGAAAGTTACAGAAGTAATAATGTATAAAATCATCTATTTTGTGCCTGTTGATGCAAAAGAGAGAACTAAAGATGCACTATTTAGTGTCGGTGCTGGCTCTTTTGAAAAGTATATGAAATGTTCATGGGAAGTTCTTGGAACAGGGCAGTTTATGCCTGTAAAAGATGCTAATCCAAGTATAGGGAGTATTGATACATTGGAGAGAGTTGAAGAGTACAGAGTTGAAATGATTTGCAAAGGTGAATTAATAGAAGAGGCAATAAAAATACTTAAAGAGACACATCCATATGAAGAGGTTGCTTATGAGGTTATTAAGCTAGAAGAGTTTTAAAGATATTCTAGAATAATTACACCTACAAAAATTACACCTAAAAAAAGCAAAGATGAGACAAATACTAATGCAGTAACTATTCTTGGTTTGCAATCATACAAAGATGCTAAATTTACGTTTGCAACAGCTAAAGGCATTAATAATTCAATAAAAAGAATCCCTTTAATCATCCTATCTATATCGAGCATTGAGAGTATAATAAAACTAATGAAGGGCAGTAGTAAAAATTTGATGCTCAGAGTCCAGGTGAGTAAGAGTTTACTAATCTCTTTTATTCTTGTTCCATAGAGATAAATTCCAAATAAAAATAGTTGCATTGTCATTGAAGCATACGCACCCATCATAAGTACATTCATAATAGAGTCATGTACTTTAATGTGAAAAAGGCTCAGTAAAATTGCTATGAGTGCTGCCCATAAAATTGGAAGTTTGATAATATTTAGTAGAGATGTATTTGTATCAAAGCTTCCACGAGAATAGTAAAAAACTCCAATCGTATAGACTACAAAAATATTCATAAGATTAATGATTGTTGTATAGGGAATGGATTCTTCTCCGAAAATTGCTATATTAATAGGGATTCCCAGATTTCCTGTATTACCAATTATTGCAGCAACAGTAGCAATTGAGTACTCTTTTTTATCCTTAAAAAGCAAACGTGCCAAAAACGCTACAAGAATAACAATAAATATAACTATAAGTAGATAAAGTGAAGGTGCATAGAGTAAAGTTACATCAATAGGACGAATAAGCAGTCCCCAAAAAGTAAGAAAAACTTGTAGGAAATAGACATTTATGAGAGTAATAGTAGTATCATCTATACGTTCTTTAAACTGCATTTTTGATATATATCCCAAAAGAATAAAAACGTAGATACTGATAAGGCTAAAAATAATTGAACTCATATTTGAATTTTACTATAATTTCATATGCAAACAGTAGAAAATATAAATAAAACAATTAAAGAAAATATAGCAGTAATGGTCTATTTTTCAGCTCCAACTTGTAGTGTATGTCATGCTTTAAAACCCAAACTGCTTGACATGCTAGATAAAAACTTTCCTGAATTTAAAGTAGAGAGTGTAGATATCTCAGTAGAAGAGGATATAGCACCAAGTTTTGGAGTTTACACTATACCTACAGTGCTTGTATATTTAGATGGCAAAGAGTTTTTGCGTAAAAGCCGCCACATGTCTGTTGACGAGGTTATGAGAGAGATCAAACGTCCATATGACATTATGACTTCAGTATAGTTTATAACATAAATGCTATCAGTGATGCCGTTACTGCAACATTAAGTGACTCGACTTCTCTTTGCATTGGAATTGATATAGAAGCATTACAGAGTTTACTTACGCTTTGTGAAATTCCTTCACTCTCGTTTCCTAAAATAAATACTCTTTTTTTAGATGCTTCAAGTGTGTAAATACTCTCTTTTGCATGTGATGAGAGAGCATAAAGTTTACTTCCCTCTAGTTTAGGCAGTATATCTTCTAGTGTATCGCAGTAGTATATTGGTAATTTAAATAGAGTACCTGCACTCGCCTTTATTACCAAAGGGGATATCTTTGCAGAGTTTTTCTTGGGTAAAATGATGCCATCTACATTTCCTGCTGCACAGCTACGGATTATCATACCAAGATTTTGTGGATTTTGAATTCCATCAAGAGCGATAAGTTTGTAGGAGTTAAATTTTAAAATCTCTTCTGCATTTTTGTAGCTTTGGGCAATAATGTCAAGTGCTACACCCTGGTCTTGCTTTGCATTTTTACTAATACGTGAGAGAGCAGCTTTATCATGATAGACTATTGTTAGACCACGTTTTTCTGCCAGAGAGATAATAGTCTGTATAACACCCTCATTTTTATTTGAGTTTGCCATATGTACTTTATGTATCTCAATTGAATTATCCTGCAAAGCTTCCAAGACAACATTACGCCCGTAAAGGGTAATGACCTTTTCAAAAAATGCTTTTTTGTCTTTGTACTCTTTTGAATCATTACCCATTGAGACTCCTTTTATTCTTCGGCATTTTACACTAATTTTCTTCAAGAGTAAAAATTACAAATAGGAAACTGCAAAAAACAATGAAGGCATTTTTTGTAATGAACTTGTTGTTTATTCGTAACTCTGTGGTGATGAGTATGTAATGATGGATAGTTACCATTGCGACGATTTTTTAATTCTAGGAGAGTTTTATGAAACAATGGATGAGTTTAGCAGCGGCTACAGCTCTATTGGCAGCACTGAGCGGATGTGTTAGTGATGGTGAGGATGGCGTTGCAGGTTCTGCAGGAACAAATGGGGTTGATGGTAGCGATCTTACTTTACAAGTTGGCACACTGGCGACAAAGGTTCAGTTTGAACAAATAGATACACCATTAGGGGATACACAGAAGTCTATACAGACATCTACAAAAGTAACTTTTGGTGATACAACGCAAGAGATAGGTTTTACAAAATTACTAGCAACTGGTATGAGTAATAACGGTGAAGTATTTGGTCAAGTTAAAGACTATATGGATCAAGCAATTACGTTTGACGATGGAAGTCCATATATCTGTAATGGTACTAATGATGGTGTAGGTTCAGGACTTGATTACTCTTCAATCCTACAGAAGAACAATAAACTATATCTTGTATCACAATTTGAGTGTCAAGTGGGTGCAATGTATAAAGCAGAGCTTGCACAAGACACTACAACAGGTGCACTGAGTGTAAAAGACAATACACTTGAATTTATTTCGCAAAAAGATGGCTTTGGTGGTTTTGTACACTGTGCTGGTCAAAGAACACCTTGGGAATCTCACTTAGGAAGTGAAGAGTATGAAACTAATGCACGTTTTGTTGAAGAAGATGCAAATGCAACTACAGGTCTTACAGGAAGTAAGTACTATGATGAAACAGCAAAATTCTGGCAAGGGGATGCGACAAAAATGTCTCCATATTATTATGGATGGACACCAGAGATTACTATAGATGCTAATGGTAGTGCAGTATATACAAAACACTATGCTATGGGAAGAATGTCACACGAGCTCTCATACGTTATGCCAGATAGAAAAACGGTGTATCTTTCAGATGACGGTACAAACGTAGGTCTATTTATGTTTGTTGCAGATAAAGCAGAAGACCTTAGCGCTGGTACTCTATATGCAGCGAAATGGAATCAAAACTCTGATGCAGATGGTGGACGTGCTGACCTATCATGGGTAAAATTAGGACACGCTACAAATGCAGAGATTAAAGCAATTCTTGATGCAGATAATAATATAGCTACAAATGATGCTCCTTTATTTAGTGACATTTTTACAACTGAAGAACCTCAAAATGGTGCGTGTGCAACACTTACTTCTGTAAATACATCTGCTGGTCATGAGTGTTTAGAAGTTAAAGCTGGACAAGAGAAGTTAGCAGCATTTTTAGAGCCTCGTCGTTATGCAGCATATCTTGGTGCAACTACTGAGTTTAGAAAAGAAGAAGGAATTACTTTCTCTGCTGATCACAACAAACTTTTTGTTGCAATGAGTGAAGTTGCAAAAGGTATGGAAGATGACTCTTCGAGTGATGTAGGTGGAAATAATGACATTAGACTTGCAAAAAACAGTTGTGGTGCTGTATACGCTCTTGACGTAGCTTCAACAACACAAAAGGATAGTGTCGGTGGTGATATTGAAAGTGCTTATGTTGTAAATAATATGTACTCAATTATCAACGGTATACCAAAAACATATGATGCAACTTCAGAGTATGCAGGAAATAAATGTGATGTTAATGGTATTTCAAATCCTGATAACGTAACATACTTAAAAGGTTCAAATCTACTCTTTATCGGTGAAGATACTTCAAGTCACATTAACAATATGATTTGGGCATACGACATTGAAAATGGTTCTCTTGTAAGAACATTTACAACGCCACTTGGTGCTGAGACTACATCACCGTTCTGGTATGAGAATATTAATGGTTATGGTTATATGACAGCAGTTACACAACACCCTGATGCAGATACTGCTGAGGTAGGTGAGTCGTCAATCGGTGTAATGGGACCAATTAAAAACCTAGATACATTAAATGGAAACTCTTTAGTGAAACTTGGTGCTTATAACAGTGGTGTAGAAGGTGGAAGTGAAATTTCTGCATATGATACAACGACTAAAAAGTTATTTATTACAAATGGTGGAGAGAACAAGCTTGATGTAGTAAGTCTTGCAGACGTGCAAAACCCTACATTACTTACTTCTATCAGTCTTGCGTCATATGGTGCAGGTGTACAAAGTGTAGCAGTTGCAAACGGAAAAGTTGCAGTTGCAGTTGGAAGTGCTGACAAAACAGCTGAAAAAGGGAAAGTTGTTATCTTTAATACTGATGGTAGCTACGATAAAAACGTAACTGTTGGTTATCTACCTGATATGGTTACGTTTAATGAAGATGGGACAAAAATTATAGTTGCAAATGAAGGTGAACCAGATGCATCTACTGGTGTATATGTAGACGTAAATGGTACAGTTGGAATTGTTGATGTAGCTACTGGTAGTTACAATGAAGTTGGATTTGTTGATGGAGATTTAAATGATGCACAAGATGGAACAGTTGTTAGACTTGGTGGTACACCAAGTAATTCTACGTCACTTGACTTGGAACCTGAGTATATTAGCGTAGTTGGCAATAAAGCGTATGTAACTCTTCAAGAGAATAACGCAGTTGCTCGTATTGATATTAGCGGCGCAGTACCAACAGTTGATGCTGTACAGTCTTTGGGAGCTAAAGATTATGCTAGTGAAAATAAAATTGATATAGAAGAAGATGGAAAAATCATCTTCAAAAATCATGCAGGTCTCAAAGCACTTTACCAGCCAGACTCAATCACTTCGTATACATTTGGTGGAGCAACATATTTAGTAACGGCAAATGAAGGTGACGGTAGAGAGTATCTTGATAGTAGTGATAATGATGTATTTGTTGACGAGATAAAACTTAAAAATCTTGGTGACATTGGAGTTACTCCTCCTGCATCACTTACTGGATACAAAGACTTAAAAGTTATGGCAGATATATCTACAAATACAACTATCTACACTTATGGTGGAAGAAGTTTCGCTATTTGGGATGAAGATGGTGAGCTTGTATGGGATAGCGGAGATGAGATATCACGTTTAGTAGCACAGTACGAACCAAAACTTTTCAATCAAGACGAAGGTGTTATGGACGGTAGAAGTGGTAATAAAGGTGCAGAGCCTGAAGCACTTACAGTAGGAATGATAGATGGTAAAACATATGCATTTATCGGTCTTGAAAGACAGAGTGCAATCTTAATGTATGACATCTCAAACCCTTATTCACCAACTTTTGTTGAGTACCTTGTAACACATGATAAAAATGATGTTTCACCAGAGGGTATGGTATTTATTCCAGCGTCTAAGTCGCCAAATGGTAAAAATCTTTTAGTAGTCTCTTATGAAGTTAGCGGTTCAACTGCAATTTATGAGATTAAATAAGTTCACAACTCCTCTTTTGGGGAGTTTACTATGTTTTTAGGAGTGTTTATGAGAATAGTTTTGGGAGTAATAATTATCACCGCTATAATTTTTTTTGGATGTGATGAAGAGTCTCAAACTGCAAACGCTGCTCAAAGCATAACACCGCTTAGTATAGATTTGAAAAGTACACAAGCGCTCTATAATCCTGCTGCTTATGTCACGGCACAATGTTATACAAAAACAGTAGATGAACATAATGTATCACACAATCCTTGTTTTGCATGTCACATTAACTCCATGGCTCCAAACTATATAGATGACCCTGATTTACAGACTGTTTATGATATGCGTGAGTTTACAAAGAAAAATAAGTTTGCAAATCTTTTTAAAGATCGTAGTGATTATATAGAGTCTCTTTCAGATGAGTCTATTTTAGCCTATGTGCAAGCGGACAATTATAAAAACAGTAATGGGAATATAGCTTTAAGAGAAAAACTTAAGAAGCTTCCTGATGCTTGGGATGTTAATGGGGATGGAGCGTGGAATGGTTACTTGCCTGATTGTCAGTTCAATTTCGATGCACAAGGATTTGATAGAGATGCAAATGAGAGTTATACAGGGTGGAGAGCATTTGCTTATGCACCTTTTTTAGGTACTTTTTGGCCAACTAACGGTAGTTTTGATGATGTTCTCATACGACTTCCAAACTCTATGCAACAAGATAGTAATGGCACTTTTAGCCTTGAAGTATATACAATTAATCTTGCTATTGTAGAAGCTTTGATTAAAAGAGAAGATATTGCTATAGATGAGGTAGATGAGAGAAAGTATGGTGTTGATTTAAATAGAGATGGGATTTTAAATACAAGTTCCTTCATTAAATATGAGTGGATTAAACCATCTTATAGTACACAAACTCGTAAGATTACAAACTTTTCTATGAGCTATGTTGGAGAGGCAAAAGCACTTTTGGAAGATAATGCACTTCTTATAGCACCAGGACTCTATCCTGAAGGTACAGAATTTTTACATAGTGTACGTTACTTAAATGTAGAAAATGGGAAAGTTAGCATGGCGGCTCGACTTAAAGAGCTACGTTACGCTAAAAAAGAGAGTTGGAACTCTTATGCACAGATGCAAAATGCTGCGATGGCAGAGATTATGGAAAAAGATCTTTTCCCAGATAGATTAAGAGAGATAGATGGAGATAGTGAAAAAGGGCTTAAAACAGGACTTGGCTGGCGCTATCAAGGTTTTATAGAAGATGCAAATGGAGCGCTGAGACCACAAAGTTATGAAGAGACGCTCTTTTGTATAGGTTGTCATAGTGGAGTCGGAGCTATTGAAGACAGTACATTTGCTTTTGGGCGAAAACTTGATACTTCTACACAACAGATGGGTTGGTATCATTGGAGTCAATCAGCAGAGGGCTTTAAGGGCATGAAAGAGCCATTAGACAAGAGTGGTGAGTATGAGTATAGCCGTTACTTGAGAGTTAATAGGGCAGGAGATGAGTTTAGAGCTAACGAAGAAGTAAAAGAGAAGTTTTTTACGAATGGAGTGTTAGAGAATAGTAAACTAGATGCCTTGCATGATGATATTTCCCTTTTAATGATTCCATCAAAAGAGAGAGCATTATTACTCAATAAAGCGTATAAAGTCATTGTTGAGGAACAGAGTTATATTTATGGACGTGAGGCACATACTAAGCCTCTAGACCAGAGTGTGCATAGAGAGATTGTTCCACAAACACCTACACAAAATGAGATGTTGTTAAATTAATCAATTATTGTATAAACAATTTCTGTTTTGTTTTTGAGTGTTTTTATCTCTTGAACTTTTAAGCCTTCAATACTGAGTGCTGTAAACTCTTTAAGAGATGTAACACCATGTTTAGCCAACTCTCTAAGAACAATTCCTCTATACGCTTTTGCCCAGTGACTGACACTCTTGCCACCTTTTAAAAACTTGAGTGTTGTGTAAGGTTTCTGCGTTTTATAAAACTTATCATAGTAGCCTGCACGTAAATCTAAAATTTCATCTGTTCCTAAAAAAAGGTCAAGTTGATAAGAAAAACGTTCATTATAAAACTTTTCGGGTGCAATGTCGCCTATACTATTCCCTTGTTTAACTTTATAGTTTGCTATTAAGTCACCTGCTAAAATAGGTCCATAGAGATTTGAAAATATGATGACGTTCTTTTTAAGATACTCTTGTGCAGAAGGTGGGAGTTCTTGAAACTTTAAATAATCATAAGCCACACCTTGATAACGTTCAATGGCGCTCATATGCTTACTTGTAAAAATGTTATCTATATAGGGTTGGCAATCACTAAACTTTTTCATGCCAAAAAGCTCTTTTATAGCCTCTTCATCATTTCCCAAAACAATTTCGTTATATTTGTCTAAAATTGTTTTTCTTGCATCTATTGCTCCAAAGAGTTCTTTAGACTCTTGTGTACCACCACTGTTTTTTCCTTCTGATGGAGAAAAAAGTATTTTTAACATAAGGAACCTTTCTTATTTCAATGTTTAAGTGCCGCATTGTATCACTTCTATCTTTATGGAGGGAAAAAAAGAAAACTATCTCTTTCAAATATGAACAGAAGTAGTGTATAATTGGAGCATCCCGAAAAGTTCTGATAAAAATATATGGAAGAACTCAAGTGCAGGAGAAAGAGTGATGGGTCTAGGGGTAAGTACTCATAAGCAGACAATTAAAGTATTAGGCGCTTATGGAACGAAAGCCAAAAATTGTGCGACAAGTACTATTTACATCGACAATCACAATGTGATAGATGCTGGGAACTTAATTGTCCCACTTGAACAACAGTGTATAGAGTTAGAAAATATCTGGATTACACATGCACATCTTGATCATATTATGGATATAGCTTCACTCATTGACAGTTATTTTAGTTTGAGAGATAAGCCGCTGAATCTTTTAGGTCTTCCAGAGACACTTAAAGCAATACAAAATCATTTTTTAAATAATGCAATATGGCCAGACTTTTCAAAAATCAAACTTTATAAAAAAGATGTGATGGCTGTAACTTATACCGAAATAGAATTAGATAAAGAGTATGAACTTAGTAAAGACGAGAGTATCCGTCCTATTAAAACCGATCATACTGTTCCGAGTTGTGGTTATGTTTATACAAAAAGTGGAAGTTCGGTTTTGATAACGCAGGATACATACTCTATTAAAAATATAATTGAAGAAGCTAATCACAATAGAGCAATTAACTCTCTTGTAATAGAGTGCTCCTTTTCAGACGACATGCAAGAGCTTGCAATTGTTAGTAAACATCTTACTCCTAAGTTATTATTTCAGCAGTTAGAAGGATTAGTTAGAGAGGATATAACACTCTATATTAATCACATTAAACCGGCATATTTTGAAAAAATAGTGGATGAGCTAGAGCGTTATAGAGGAAAATGGAAGCCAGTTTTGTTAAAAGATGGAGATTTTATAACTTTTTGAAAAAAAACTCTTGACATTGAAAAAATAATGCACTATAATTCTGGCTCAATTTCAATGCCGACATAGCTCAGTTGGCTAGAGCAGCTGATTTGTAATCAGCAGGCCCGGGGTTCAAATCCTCGTGTCGGCACCATTGA
>JAFGVE010000028.1 GCA_016938175.1 Campylobacterales bacterium | reverse complement strand
TTATATTTAGCTATGTCTTTGATTTTATCGGATTCAAAATCAACCGCTTCACGGCTTGCCGGTTCGAGTCCGGCCATCGGTACCACCTTCTTTTTTTACTCCTTTAGAATTTAGTTTAATGTGCTATAATCCCGAATAAATTTTATTTAATATATTCATAGTATCGGAGAAAGAATGGGATTAGCAATAGGCCTCGTAGGACTTCCAAACGTCGGAAAATCAACAACTTTTAATGCACTTACAAAAGCACAAAACGCGGAGGCGGCAAACTATCCATTTTGTACAATTGAACCAAATAAAGCAGTCGTTCCAGTTCCTGACAAACGCTTAGGCGAACTTGCTAAAATTGTAAATCCTGAACGTATTCAACACTCAACACTTGACTTTGTCGATATTGCAGGCCTTGTAAAAGGTGCAAGCAAAGGTGAAGGTCTTGGAAATAAATTCCTTTCAAACATTCGCGAAACAGAAGTAATCCTACAAATAGTTAGATGTTTTGATGACGATAATGTTGTACATAATGAAGGAAATATTGATCCTCTGCGTGATGTTGCAATTATTGAAGGTGAACTTATTCTTGCAGACATCGAAGTACTTTCAAATAGAATAGAACGTTTAAAAAAGCAAGCAAAGTCAGATAAATCAGTGCAGGCTGTTTTAAGTATTGCAGAAGAGTTACTCGAATATCTTGGTGACGAAAACCTTGCAAGAAACTTCTCAAAAGCAGACAGCGACGAGTATAAACTACTTGCTAAAGAGTTGAGATTTTTGACAGATAAAGAGATTATGTATGGTGCAAACACGGACGAAGATGGTCTGCTAGAAGACAATTCATATGTAATAGCACTCAAAGAACATGCTACAAAAAACAATTGTGAACTTATAAAACTGTGTGCAAAAGTAGAAGAAGAACTTATAGGCCTTGAAGAGGAAGAGGCACAAGAGTTCTTAACAGACTTAGGTGTTGAAGAGTCTGGACTTGAGCAAATAATTCAAAAAGGCTTTAATAAGCTTGGACTAATGAGTTATTTTACCGCAGGTGTCAAAGAAGTACGTGCTTGGACAATTAAACAAAACTCAACAGCACCAAGAGCAGCGGCAGCAATCCACAATGACTTTGAAAAAGGCTTTATTCGTGCAGAAGTTATCTCTTATGATGATTATATAAGCTGTGGAGGCGAGACAAAAGCTAAAGAAGCTGGTAAAATGAGACTTGAAGGGAAAGAGTATATAGTGCAAGATGGTGATGTCATGCACTTTAGATTTAACGTTTAAACCAAGCAACCACTTTTAAAGGAGTCACAATGCTTGAGTATGCAGGGCCAAAGCCACACATCTTCCACACAGGTATAGACTTCGATCAAAATAAAGAGGACAAATATGTCTATCTTCATATAGTTATTGAGCTTATAAAAGCTGTCAATCACGAATACATAGAAGATAGAAAATACACCTATACAACAGACAGTACACAAATAAGTGCTCGTGAACTTATGAATGAACTACGTCTTATTTGCCCCAATCTACCAGAGCTCATAAAGCATGAAAATATCGATGTAGAAGATGAAATAAAAGAGAATCTACAAAGAGCTCATGATAGCCAAACTCTTACAGAAGAAGAAAAAATTACTCTTGAAAACAACATCAATATTATGCATGATTATTTAGTTCAAAGAGCTATTAATAAAAGTGTTTATTACTGTACAATAGGGGTGTACTCGCAGAGTTACTAAAAAAAGACCATATAGACTACGTTATCGTTCCAATGTATCCAAAGTTTGTGCATGTTCTCCACTCAGTTCAGGGAGTTTTGAAAAAAGAGAAATTCCCTATAGATACAAAAATAGATATCTATAAAGAAAATGATAAATTACTTGCTAAACTACAGGTAATAACAATTACATAGAAGCTATTGTATCTCCGTATTTTACATTATCACCGGTTTGAATATTAAGTTTTAACATATCTTTTTCTGCTAAAACAACAATAGTAGAACCCATTTCAAAACAGCCAAAGTCAGAACCTTTATCTAAGTACTTATCGAAAAATTCATAACTTTGTACTTCTGTTGCATCAGCATTCGTTTGAATACGACTCTCAAAAGCAACTTGCATAACTCCAACATTCAAAGCACTTACAAGTACCATATAAAATCGCTTTCCATTACTTGCTTCACATAGAATAACGACTCTCTCATTTTCTATAAAAAGATTTAATCTCTTTTTTAATGAGGGAATATTTACTGGATAAAATTTTCCAGGAATATGTACTGCTTTTATAACTTTTAAATTTGTTGGTATGTGATAACGATGGTAATCTTTTGGTGAAAGATAAAAATTAATAAATGTACCTTCAGAAATAACTGCTTTTTCTTCATCAGTAAATGCACTACCAATAAAATCTGCACACTTGTATCGCATTCCTTTTATTTGTAAAGCATAATCCTCACTTATCGTTCCACACTCAGTTATAAGAGAATCACATGGTGAAATAAAATCCTGGGCGTCAAGTGAGTATTTTCTATCTTCTCTGAGTTTACGTGTAAAGAGTGCATTGAGAGTTTTATAGGTATTTGGAGAGTGAAACTCATCCATATTTAATCCCATAAGTTTTACATATGTATTGTTAACAAAGTTTTGTACTATGTGTGGAAACTCTTTTGAGGCAAATTTCCCAAAAGCCTGTGACAACGCAGATGTTATATGTCTTTTATTCATTTTTTCTCCTAAATACTTCAAATATTTTTTTATCTAAAGAAGCTTGCGTTTTGCTATCTCTTCCACAAGTACAGTTGCATATGAACCCTTTGGAAGTGTAAAGTTCATCTCATATTGAGCTTCTATCTGGTTAAAACGACCTTCAATCTCTGTTGGATAAATCCATGCAAAACGCCTACTACCATCTTCTTTAATCTCATCAAAGTAGACTTTTTCGATATCGCCCGCTAAATCAGTAGCAGTTTTAAACTTTTTGCCAATCAGTGGACCAGTAACACTAATATCTCTTGTATTAAAGCGTTCTATATCTTCTTCTCTTCCATCAAATGTAAAGAGTTTTCCATGAGGATAGTGTTCCATCACGTCACCAACTATAAGTTTAAAAGGGTGTTGTTGAAGCTTCATCTTTTTTACAGAATCATTTGGCATATTTAAAAGTGATTCAATCTCATGAACAGCAAAACTCTCAACAAGAGAATTTATCTCTAAACGTCTCGATAGCCACAAATTAAAAAGATGACTTTGGTAAGCATTTATGAGTAGCTTTTTAACACGAGGATTTCTCTCTTTAGCCTCTCCCTTAGCAATTTTTTCTCCAAGTATATGGTTGTCACCATCATTTCCGAAACGCTGATATCCGAAATAGTTAGGCATACCACAAGCCTCTATATTTTTGAGTGCTTCATCAATTTTGAGCGCAGCAGTAGGCGTCACTTTTTTCAGACGAATATAAAAACGATTTCCTCTTAAATGCCCGATACGTATCTTGTTGTTATGATATGTAGTTGAGAGAATTTTTATATTTTCGTGTTCAAAACTTTGAAGTTTCTGTTCGTGTATTTTGTGTAAAGAGATGTATTGCTTTGTCATTGCATGCTTATCTTTTAAGCCTGCATAACCAATCTCTTTGTTTTTTATACCTAAATAGCGTGCTAAAATACCTATCATTTCATTCGTGGTAAGTAACTTTTTTCTAACATGTACTATAAGGTGTTCGCCCTCTCCTGAAAATTCATAAAGAGGTATCTCATCAACCACAAAATCACGTGGAGACTGTTTAAAGTGAAAATCTATACTTGCATGAGCAAGAGAGTAAAATCTATCCATAATACCTAAGCCTTAAAAATGGTGTGCCTTACATCTATTGACATAACGACCTCTTTGTGCCTTTCCAAAGACATGTAAACCTAACCTACTCTGTTGAGCACGTCTCATCATAGTTTTTTTATCTCTTGCGTCAAATGCAACAAGCATTTCATACTCTTCACCGCTACAGCCTACACATTTAGGTATTTTCTTCAAAAATTTAATACCTAGTTTTTTAAACACAAGAATTTTATCAATGTCACTAAAAAGCCCATCTGAGATATCCATGCCAGCTTTTAAATGACGCTGTGCATTTTTTACAAACTGAGTTCTAAGGTGAATATCTACAAACTTAGAACGTGAATGAATGGAACCACCACGTAGTAATTTCTTCAGTTCTTTAGCAGACTTTCCAAGTTCTCCAGTATAAGCAAAAAGATACCCGTTACGGATATTTGAACGTAAAAGAGGTCTCTTAGTTTTTGAGATAACTGTAATAGTAATATCAAGTTTTGTATTACTAATTGTGTCACCACCTATAATCTCTGCTCCAAACTCTTTAGCAACTGTTTTAAATCCTCTTGCAAGCTCACGCATATCTTCTTTAGACATATCTTTAGGCATTGCCACACTTAAAAGAATATACTTTGGGTCTGCATTCATTGCTATCGCATCAGATATATTTACAAGCATTGATTTTTTGGCAATATCAAAGTAGCTCATCCACTCACGTTTGAAGTGAATATTTTCAAAAAAAGCATCTTTGGAGTAAACGTAGCCATCTATAAGTGCTCCGTCATCTCCTATGTGCTTATTACCAAATTGTGTTATAAAATAATTTTCTAGATTCAATAAAACTTCTTTAAGCTGTAATTAACTTCTGTAAATATAAAATGGGTGTGATTATACCATAACAGATTAGGAAACATGTATGAAACACTCTATTAAAGCGATTTTCAAGAACTTAAATACTTATCTTTTTTTCGTCCTGTTTATTGCATTTATGGCTATGGTTTTAACGTTTGAGCAGAGGCTCTCTTTTGAAAAAGTCAACAACCTCAATGAACAAAAAGAGATTATTACAAAACTAACAACATTACAAAGAGATGATGTAGAACTAGCACTTATTCAATTCAATGGAAAGAGTACCTACTTACTTAATGAAATAGACAAACTAAGAAATCTTTACAAATATAACTTCAGTGACCGTTTCCTTTTTGGTAATTCTCAAGAATACTTAGGAGATCTTGGAACTCTAACATCACTTACAAAAGCCTTTAATAATGCGGCACATGAATACTACGTTGAAACAGAAACAAAAGATCCAAAAATTGAAAAAGAGACGAAGGCAAACCTTGACAGTACTTTTGTGCAACTCATTACACATATAAACAGTATGCTTTTCAAAAATACAGGTTATGACCAAACAAAATTTTATATAGCTGAAATTGCAATGGCAGTTTACTTTTTAATAGCGTTTTTCGGTACTCTCCTTTACAGAAATAGACTTAACAAAATTTTTAAAGACATTGAATATCTTTACCAAATGGAAAAAAGTAAGTCTTCGTATGACATTTTTTCTTTAGAAGCTGATGCCATATCACTAAGAATGAATAGAAAAGCTGTCAATAGTGATAATCCTGCAATGCTTGATCCTGTTACAGGAATAAATAATCATAAAGGAATGATAAACGCTTACTCACAGAAAAAAGGCTTAAAAAACAGTAATTTTACATCTGTTACAGTTTTAGAAATTGATAACTTTTCAAAAAGTAAACGTACATTTTCACAAGAGACTACACAAGCAATTCTAAAAAAAGTCGCTTATACTATCTCTTTACACGAACAACCGGTAGATGTTATAGCTAGAACGGACTATAATCAGTTCACACTGATTTTATCTCGCCCTTCTAAAGAACAATCATTTAAAGATGTAGATCTTATTAGACAGAGCATTTCAGAGTTACGTTTTAATGTACCTGATCAAGGTACTGCAAACATTACAGTAAGTGGTGGTTTCATAATTAAACCAAACAATACAAATCTTGAAGAAGCTACAAAGCAAGCAAAAGAAGTTTTACTCTATGCTAAAAATACAGGTACAAATAAAATTCTGCAAATGAGAGACATGGCTGAAAAAGAGATGTAACAATTTCTCTCACTCTCCTAAAACTTGAATGTCCTATTTGGTAACATGAAAAAAGTTCATGTCTCCAAATCCCCAATTTAAACTCTACTAAAACTATTCACGATATAATCAACATTATTTTAGTTCTATAATTGAAGGATGGGTTAATGAGTATTCCTATTTATACTTACGATGCGGTTGTTGTTGGTGCGGGTCTTGCAGGATGTGCGGCGGCAAGAGAATTACAAAACGCAGGTAAAAAAGTTGCTGTTATAACAAAACTTCATCCACTAAGAAGTCACTCTGGAGCGGCTCAAGGTGGTGTTAATGCAGCATTTAGCGATAAAGACAGCGTTGAGCTTCACGAATTTGACACAGTAAAGGGTTCTGACTATTTAGCTGATCAAGATGCGGTTGAGTTTATGTGTTCAAAAGCTCCTGAGACAATTCGCTGGGCAGAGAGAATGGGTGCCGCATTTAGCCGTACTGCTGATGGAAAAATTGCTCAACGTCCATTTGGTGGACAATCTTCTCCTCGTGCATGTTATGCAAAAGATAGAACTGGTCTTACGCTTTTACAAACAATTTATGAACAAGCTCACCGTGCAGGTGTTAAGTTCTGGGATGAATGGTATGCAGCTGACATTATCTATAAAGATGGAAAAGTTTCTGGTGTAGTTGCATTTAATATTCGTGATATGCAAACAGTTATTTTTAATGCTAAGTCTGTAATGTTTGCAACTGGTGGTTATGCTCGTGCATACAAGATTAATTCAAATGCTCATGCAAATACTGGTGACGGACTCTCAATCGTTGCACGTCATGGTCTTCCATTAGAAGATATGGAATTTGTGCAATTTCACCCATCTGGACTCTCTGGAAATGGTGTTTTAATCTCTGAAGCAGCACGTGGTGAAGGTGGACGTCTTTTTAACTCAAAGGGTGAAAGATTTATGGAAAGATATGCTCCAAACGCAATGGAGCTAGCTTCACGTGACGTTGTTTCTCGTGCAATTTTAAATGAGATTAGAGAAGGTCGTGGCGTTGGTCCGAGAAAAGATGCTGTTTACATTGATGTTACACATTTAGGTAAAGATTTAATCATGGAAAGACTTCCTGAACTTCGTGATTTAGCAATTACATTCCTTGGTCTTGACATGATTAAAGAGCCAATTTTAATTTCTGCTACTGCTCACTACTCTATGGGTGGTATTCCAGTTAACATTGCTGGAAATGTTCGTAAAAACAATGATGAGCTTGTAGAAGGCTTTTATGCTGCTGGTGAATGTGCTTGTGTGTCTGTTCATGGTGCAAACCGCCTTGGAGCAAACTCAGTTCTTGAAGCATTGTTGTTTGGTCGTTTTGTTGGTAAAACAATGGTAAGTGAAATCGATAATATAGAACTGCGTAAAGCTACTCCAGAAGATGCACAAAGAGCTCTTGATGAGATGCAATTCATTCTTGAAAACAATGGTAGTGAAACTATTACGGGCCTTAGAGAAGAGTTACAGCAGTGTATGACTGCAAATGCAGGTGCTTTTAGAACTAAAGAGACACTTCAAGTAGCAATTGATAAAGTAAAAGAGTTACACAAAAGATTTAAAAATATTCGTATAAATGATAAATCAAAAGTTTTCAATACAGAACTTCAAGAAGCAATCGAATTTGGTCATATGCTTGACTACTCTGCATTCATCGTAGAGAGTGCAATTGCAAGAAATGAAAGTCGTGGTGCTCACTACAGAGAAGATTACGAATCTCGTGACGATGAAAACTTCCTCAAACATACTATGGCATATATGGATGAAAATGGGGATATTACACTTGACTATATGAAAGTTGTTCTTGGCAAACACGAACTTAAAGCAAGAAACTATTAAGAAGGGAGAGATCATGGAGCATACAATAACTACACAAAAAGTAAACTTCAAAGTATTTCGTTTTAATGCAGATGAAGATTATCTTCCATACTATGAAAATTACGATATGGAAGTAACTTCTGAAGAAGTTGTTTTAGATATATTAAATAGAATTAAATGGGATCATGACGGAAGCTTCTCGTATAGACGTTCTTGTCGTCATGGTATCTGTGGTGCTTGTGCTATTAAAGTAAATGGCAGAGCGACTCTGGCTTGTAAAGAGAGCATGAATACAATGGTTGAATTCTTCGGTAATGAGCTAACAATTGAACCTCTAAGTATTAAACGTGCAGTAAAAGATATGATTATTGACAAAGGTGATTTCTGGGAGAAACACGATGCTGTTAAACCATATCTCATCTCTGATGTAGATGAGCATCCAGAACATGAGCACCTTGTAACGCCTGAAGAAGCTGAAGAGCTCAATGAAGCTGATTTATGTATTCAATGTGGTGCCTGTCACTATGCTTGTCCAGTTGTGGAAATTAATGAAGATTTCTTTGGTCCAGCAGCATTCGCAAAAGCTTACCGTTTTGAAGCTGATGTGCGTGATGATGCTCACGTACAGAGACTTGAAGCATTACACCAAGAGAAACAGGGTGTTTGGGACTGTGTAAAATGTATGGAGTGTGCGGAAGTATGTCCAAAAGATGTAGACCCAATCAGCAAAATTACAAAACTACACAATATGCTTTTTAAAGAGGGAGTTGCGACATCAAATGTAGCTACACGTCACGCAGTAGGTTTTAAACACTCAATTGTGAAAAATGGTGTACTTGACGAGGGTGGACTTGTTCTTTACTCAGAAGGTCCTTCAATTGTTAAACATATACCTGTAGCATTTAAAATGTTTACAAAAGGTAAAATTGTTCCACCATGGGGCATTACAAAATCAGAGAACCTTGATGAGATTCAAAAACTCGTAAAATCTTCATCAACGGCTAAGTTCTAGGAGTATTAAAAATGGAAAAATTAAGATACGCACTTTTTACTGGATGTACTGCAAAACAGAGTACTCCAGAACAAATGATGTCAACAATGGCAGTTGCTGATAAACTAGGTATTGAGCTTGTTGAACTTGTTGAAGCATCATGCTGTGGTGCTTCTCACCTTCAAGATTATGATGATTTTTTATCTCTTGTACTAAATGCAAGAAATATTGCATATGCAGAGAAACATGAACTTACAATGGTTACTATCTGTAATACATGTCAACTAAATACTGCTATGACTAAGCACCGTCTTGATAACAATGCTGAATTAAAAGCAAGAGTCAATGAAAAACTTGCAGAAGTTGGACTTGAGTATAAAGGTACTTCCCAAGTAACTCACTTCTTATATGCAATAATCGACGATATTGGTTTAGATAAAATTAAAGAGATGGTTGTAACACCACTAAGTCAGTTTAACATTGCACCATTTTACGGTTGTCACAATATCCGTCCTTCTGAACTTCAAAATGAATCTCATAAGACTGCTGAGAACCCATATAACCCTAATTCACTTGATGATTTAATTATCGCATGTGGTGGTATGAATGTTGACTATGAGGAAAAAAACAAATGTTGTGGTTTCCATGCTGAACTTCAAGCACCAAAAACTGCTGCAACTCTTACGGGTAATGCAATCGCAGGTGCAATGGATGGTAATGCTGACTGGATGGTAACACCATGTCCTCTTTGTCACCTAAAACTCGATACGCAAACTCACCATGCTTCTGTAGCTATTGGTCGTGAAGTATCTCTTCCTGTTTTACATATGCAACAGATGCTTGGACTTGCTCTTGGATGTCCTCAAGAGTCTCTTGGTCTTAAGCACCACGTAACAAAAGTAAACTTTATATAGTTTACTATATAGTAATATACTTTTTAGCCACTCTTAAGAGTGGCACACTCTCCTATTCTTCTCAATTTTCACTCAATTTATTTCGATATAATTTTTTTCAAAAAATAGACAAGGCAATTTATGTCAGATTCACTAGAGATAATATCTTGGAATGTAAATGGAATTCGTGCTGTAGCCAACAAAGATGCACTTAAATGGATAGATGAAAGACAAAGTGATATTCTATGCCTTCAAGAGATAAAAGCACTTGAGAGTCAAATGCCAGATAATCTCTTTGAAAAAGAGTACTTAGAACGCCATGTCAACCCTGCAGAAAAAAAAGGTTATAGCGGCACTGCAACGTATACAACACTAAAATCTGACTTTACATCTACTGCAAACCATATAGATACTATGAATGAAGGAAGAATAGTAGAAACTCACTTTGATGACATAGTACTTTTTAATATATACTTTCCAAATGGGCAAAAAGATGAAGAAAGACTTTCATATAAGATGAAGTTTTACGATGATCTTTTAGACTATTGCGAGAAGTTAAGAGAAGATGGCAAATCAATTATTATATGTGGTGATGTAAATACAGCACATAAAGAGATAGATCTGAAAAACCCAAAAGCAAACTCTAAAACATCTGGTTTCTTACCTATTGAAAGAGAATGGATAGATAAACTTTTAGACCACGGCTATATAGATACTTTTCGCTATGTAAATGGAGACGAAGCAGATAGATACAGTTGGTGGTCATATCGTTCAAGTGCACGACTAAAAAATGTTGGTTGGAGAATTGACTACTTTTTTATAAGTGAAGACTTAGCTGAAAATCTAGAAGATGCTTTTATTTTAGACTATATAGAAGGATCAGACCACTGTCCAGTTGGAATCAAAATAGCAATATAAACCTATGCTTCTAAGCTTTACATGCTACAAGAGATGCGACTCGCGTTTTTTCGCCTCGTAAATTAACGTCGTCTCTCTCTTCATAGTAAACAATGTCGAGTCCTATAAAGGCATGCAACAGTTCATTTTTTCTCAGTAAAAACTCTTGATTTGCCGGTTGAGCGAAATCCCCATGTGCTACAATAAATGTCTCAAATATAACAACTCCACCACTTTTTAGAGACTCTTTGATTTGGGGAAAGAGCCTTCTGTTTAAGTAGTTTATATTTATAACAAGATCATAACTATTAGGCGCAATGTTAAAACTATCTAAATCTGTCTCTATTTTATTGATACAAGAGTTTTGATTTACTTCACCAAGTGCATAGTCACTTATATCTACTGCATCAACAATAAATCCTTTCTCGACCATGTAATGAGTATTTCTACCTATGCCACAAGCTATATCTAGTGCTTTGCCGGGAATCGCCAAACCTATATACTTCTCAACTATTGGCTCAACAGCACTTCGCATTGGCTTCTCTACATGGCGTTTGTTCCAGCGCTCTTTATCTTCAATCATTAGACTCTCTTTTTATATACTGCACAAGCTGGTCAGTTGTTAGTGGCTTAGAGTAGTAATATCCTTGAATTACATTACAGCCAAGCTCTTTTAAAATTTCAAGCTGTTCTTGATTTTCAACACCTTCAGCAACTGTTTCCATCTCAAAGTTCTTAGCAATTTCTACTATACTCTGAACAAGTTTACGCTCACTTACATCGTAAACAATACCATCAATGAAACTTTTATCTATTTTTAGCTCATTAAGAGGGAGTTTACGCAGTATACTAAGTGAAGAGTACCCTGTACCAAAATCATCAAGAGAAATCTCTATGCCCTCTTCCCTTATGCTCTCCAATAGAGGAACAATTTTATCAAAGTCAGCTATTGAGAGACTCTCTGTTACTTCTAAAGTTAAACATGACTTATCAAACTTCTCTTCTTCTACAATTCTCATTAACTCTTCTAAAAAGTCGTTTTTCATAAACTGCACTACAGAGATATTTAAAGAGAGTGAAAAACTCACAGATAAACTCTCTTGAACCTCTTTTATCTCTTTGAGTGCTTTTTGGATTATAAACTCTCCAATATCATCCATTATTCCAGTCTGTTCTGCAACTTCAATGAATATATCAGGGCTTACAAAGCCAAGTCGTCTATTTTTCCAGCGTGCTAATGCCTCAACACCCACAAGACAACCTTTCGCATCGACTTGCGGCTGGTACATTAAAAATATCTCTTCATTTTTTAAAGCTGCACGTAGTTCATGCTCAACATCTGAACGTAGTACGTTCTCGTGGCGCATCTCTTCAGAGAAAAATGTATAGTAGTTCTTATGTTGTTTTGCTTTATACATTGCTGTATCTGCAAAACTAAGAAGTTCATTTACATTACGTGAATCTTTTGGGTAACAAGACAATCCCAAACTCATACCGATTCTAAACTCATTGCCTTCTACCAAATATATATCTGAAATAGTTTCAATAAGTTCCCTGCAAAGTTCATCCATATCAACATGCTGTATGTCTCTTAAGAATATAATAAACTCATCACCGCCCTGTCTGATAATCATTTCCGATACGGAAAAAAACTTTAAAAGTCTCCTTGCTACATCTTGAAGAATTTTATCACCTATAGTATGTCCAAATTTATCATTAATGTTTTTAAAATTATCCAAGTCAAGATAAAGTACATAAAATTCTTGTTCATGAGATTGTATCCAAGAGTCAATATGTTTATACATATATTTTCTATTTGGTAATTTTGTTAATTCATCATGTTCTGCCTGATAAATAAGGTCACGTTTACTCTTAACTTCTGAGCTTGCCAATCTTTTAAATAACCAAAACATAAGTACAAAAAGAACTATGTATATACTTGAATAGATTGCAGCACTTCTTAGTATAGCTTCATTTATAGATTTATAACCCTGTTTTAAAACTACCCACAAGTCATATTTTTTATTGTACATCATACCTGCGAACTGATCTTTTCCAAGTAAACTAGCAGATTCAAAACTAACTATTGTTTTTTCATTTTGTATGTCTTCAATACTTTGCTGATACTTCTTATAAAGCATATGTTTGATTTGGTTTACATTCTTTTTCTGTAAAGGGGAAAGATATATTTCTTCTTCTGAAAAACTATCAAAGGTACTTACATATTGACGATAATACTCTCCATTGTTATCAAAACCTTTTATAATAAGGATATTGTATTTACTCAACAAATGTAATTGATCTATAAAGTTTTGATTTTTATCGTTTAAAATACCACCTGCCATAACACCTAAAATATTGCCGTTGTCGTCTCTAATGGCTTTTCTGATAGGAATAACCCATCTACCAAGAGGTTTAAAGAAAACCGTTTTTCCAATGACCATATCATTACTTTGGAGAGTCTTTTCAAAGTAGTATCGAACTGTATTGTTTGTTAGAAGATTGGCTCCCTTTGGAACATGTATATTTGAACTTGTAACTAAAAAAGTTCCATTTACATCAAGCAGTCCAAATGCAGCCATAGAAGGATAATTTTTGACAAGTAAATCTAAGTATTTTCTTTGTTGCGCAACACTTTTTTTGCCAGAGAGAAGCTCTCTTCCAACATAACTGAGCATTAAGTCTTGTTCTGCAAACTTATACCCCAGACTATTTGCAACAATTTGCACATTTGCTTCTAACTCATATGCAGCTTTTTTCATTACGTGCCTATAGTCAAAGTAAAGTACACTCAAAAACGCCACTGTTGAGAGTAGAACTAAGACAGTAAAAAGGTTCCAAATATTGCTCTGTATCTTCTTCATCGTAAATGATTATACACAAAAAAATTACGATAGTCTATCCCTATACGCTTCATATCCAAACTCTTTTATGAGTTCAAACTCTCCATTATCACGCTTAATAACTAAAGATGGTAATTTAATACCATTAAATGTCGTATTTTTGACAAAGGTATAGTGTATTTGGTCTTCAAAAATCACTTTATCTCCGACTTTTAAAGGTTTATCAAAAGAGTAATCTCCCATTATGTCACCAGCCAAACATGTATTGCCACCAAGTCTGTAGGTATATTGTTTTTCATTAGCTTCACCAGAGTCTCTCACAGCAGCACGATAAGGCATAGAGAGTGTATCTGGCATATGTGCTTCAGCAGAAGTATCCAGTATTGCTACGTTTATTCCATTTGTAAAAGTATCCAAAACTGTTGCAATTAAAAAACCTGTCTCCCATCCAACAGCTTCTCCAGGCTCTAAATAAACTTCTACACCGTATTTTTCTTTAAATTTTTTGACTACACTTATAAGTTTTTCAACATCATAATCTTTACGAGTAATATGATGCCCTCCTCCAAAGTTTATATATTTGAGATTTGTAAAGTATTTTTCAAAATTCTCTTCAAATTTTTCAAGTACCTCTTCAAGTGCATCAACATTTTGTTCACACAAGGCATGAAAATTCAATCCATCAAGTTGTGACATTACAGTTTCGTCTATATTTGCCAAAGTAGTACCTAAACGACTGTAAAGTCCACAAGGGTTGTATATATCTACCGGAGAAGAAGAAACTTCAGGATTAATTCGTAAAGAGACCTCTACTTTTGGATTTATTTCTTTTACTCTTTGTATATATCTACTTAGTTGATTTGGTGAATTAAAAACAATGTGATCCGAAATTTTTGCTATCTCATCTATCTCATCATCTTTAAATGCAGGAGAGTATGTATGCACTTCTGCATCGCTTGAGAACTTTGCAAACTCTTCTCTAGCGAGTCTTGCTTCATAAAGTCCACTTGCAGTACATCCTTTAAGATACTGTGACACAATATCAAACGTACTCCACATAGCAAAGCCTTTAAGAGCTAAAATAATCTTCGCACCACTACGTTTTTGCACATCATCCAAAAGCTCTAAATTATTTTTTAAAAGTCTCTCTTCACATACATAAGCCGGTGTTTTTATACTGTTTATATTCATCTATTTATTTTCTCATTTCTTGATTTTACTCTCTTTGCTGCTTGAACAAATACCTCTACATCTAAACCTATCTCTTCAACAATTATACTCGCATCTTTTATACTCGCTTCTGTAAGCATCTCTTTTACATTAACTGCGGTACGTACAACGTCAAGAGCATCTATGTACTCTGCTATTTCTAAGCTATTTGGCTGTTCATAATCTAAACTTTTTAGTATATCTACATAGAGTGAATTAAAGTTCCAATGTTCAAAAAGTAATCCGCTAATGTAGTATGATGAAGTTCCAAATGTATCATTTTCATACAAAGAAATATTTGCGCTTGTTTTCAAACCACTTGAAAACTCTTTTATAGTTCCCTGATTTGTAATCTCTTTTGCAAAAACAAGTTTACCGGACTCCATTATAAGTGCTAAGGGTGTCAGAAACTGAGCATATTCAAGATGTACTCTTGAATACCACTCATGTATCAAAACACTTTGCAGATGACACATCTCATTAAATAGCTCATTACTCGCGCCATAAGGTCTTAAATTGGCAATAATGACAGAGTTAATGGAATAGCGGACAACTAGACCAAAAACCATCTGTGTTCCAAATAGAGTAACCGCCTGTGCTACTGATGTAATCTGTTTGGAAAAACCGTAAAGCGGGGAGTTAATCATACGCAAGATATTTGCCGCAAGAAGTGCATCAGACTCAATAGCGCGTACGAGTCTCACTATATCTACATTTTGTGCACCCTCTGCATAGAGGGTTTGTACTATCTGCGCAGTATCTAAAAGTGGAGGCAAGCACTCTATCTGTGTTACAAGAGCTTCATAGTTCATTGAAAGTTTATCTGCCTCTTAAGACTACAGCTCTTTAATTTTCCAAGGAAGCCCCTGCTCCATCATTTCTTGCATAAACGGGTCTGGATCAAGTTGTTCCATATTGAATACACCTTCCCCGCTCCAGATACCTTTCAGCATCAGTTTTGCTCCTATCATAGCAGGAACGCCTGTCGTATAAGAGACACCTTGAGAGTTTGTTTCAGCATAACACTCTTCATGATCTTTTACCTGATAGATATAAATTTTTTTCTTAACACCATCTTTTATACCTTCAGCAACTATACCAATATTTGTTTTCCCTTTTGTTCTAGGCCCAAGTGATGCAGGGTCAGGCAACAGTGTTTTTAAAAACTCTATTGGAACAATTTCCATTCCTTTATGCTGCACAGGTTCAATACCAAGCATACCTACATTTTGTAAGACTTCCATATGTTTTAAATAACTTTGACCAAAAGTCATAAAAAAACGAATACGTTTGAGGCCTTTAATATGTTTTACAAGTGACTCCATCTCTTCATGATAAAGCAGATAACTGTCTTTTGGACCAACTTCTGGATAGTCCCAAACCTGCATAATTTCCATAGGTTCTGTCTCTATCCACTCACCATTTTCCCAGTAACGTCCTTTTGCACTTACTTCTCTAAGATTTATTTCTGGATTGAAGTTTGTTGCAAACGGATATCCATGGTCACCTGCATTACAATCTAAAATATCTATAGTATGAATTTCATCAAAATAGTGTTTTTGTGCATATGCACAAAATACATTTGTTGCACCAGGGTCAAAACCACTTCCAAGCAGTCCCATAATTCCTTCTTGCTTAAATGCTTCATTACGTTCCCACTGTAATTTATACTCAAATTTCGCTTCATCTGGGTGTTCATAATTTGCTGTATCTAAATATGGTGTTTTAGTAGCTATACACGCATCCATAATAGTTAGGTCTTGATATGGAAGTGCCACGTTTATAACAATATCAGCTTTAATAGTTTCAATGAGCGCAATTACTGCATCTGTAGAATCTGCGTCTAATGCTGCTGTCTCTATGTCTGCATCTGGAAGTTCAGCACGAATTTCATCACACTTTGAAACTGTTCTACTCGCTAGTACGATTTTTCCAAACACATCAGCATTCATTACACATTTATGTACTACAACGCGGCTTACACCACCAGCACCAATAATTAAAGTTGTTTTTTTCAAAATTTTTCTCCTAAATATAAATAAGCACTCTGTTGACCATCTGTGGATGTTCCGTATGCTAAATAGAGTGGGCCTAAAAAAGTATCGGCGGCAACATAGAGCGTACCAGACTTATGAACTGTATCGAATCCCAAGTCATCACCTTTATCCCAAACCTTTCCACTTTCCAGTGAAAAGCCAAGATATAAAGGTGCATTAAGGGTACCGAAAAATCCACCATCTTTAATTTCGTAAGTATACTTTAAAACTGCTAAAGCTACATTATTTCCTGCAAAAGAATATGGGGCATAACCTGAAAGATTAAAAAGTCCTCCAAGTTTATAGAGTCCTTCAATCCTAAAAACATCATCTTCCTTATATGTGTATCCGTATCTGGCATAAAAAATAAAATTATTTGCATAAAAGTTAAGAGGTTTTTCAATGTCAAAGAAAACCTGCTCATAAGCATAATCACTTCCAAAAACCTCCATCTCTTTTGTCCATTTAAGCTCTGTTTTTAAGCCTTGAGTTGGAAAATTCACATTATCAAGACTATCTACGTTTATAGCAGCATATAGTGGTCGTGCATCATAATGATAACTTGAAACCACTCCAAAAGATGGGAGCGGTTCTACTTTTAATATATCTATATTTATATAATCTCTATACGCAGATAAGCCTACTTCAAACTCAAAATCCCTTCCAAGATGTATGCCTGCTGCAAAAGTTCCACCATAACGGCTTAAATCCATCTCTTGATTGCCAACAGAACCAAGGCCTATAGCCGTAAACTGTGGGTCTAAAAGTGTTGAAGGGAGTATTTCGGTTCCTGAGTTATACTCCAATGATGGTTTAATGTAAAAACGCTGTAGAGAATCCAGAGGCTGAAACCACTCTGTTCTTGCCTTTTCTGTCCTTCCTATAGCAAAGTCACTCCTCCACTCACCTCCATAAGAGTTGAGTCCAAACATTGCATAACCAAACTTTAAAGAGTAAGCGGAGTGTCCTTTAAAGTCATCTTCTAACCCGAGTGCAAAACGTATTTCTCCCTTAGTATCCCAGCTTGGCGTGGTTTTTATGTGTAGTATGCTTTTGTTAAAATCATTCTTCTCTAAAAAGTAGTCTACACTATCAAAAAGTGTTGTGTTGTAGAGTGAGATAATATCTTTGGCGAGTCTTTGCTCATTCAATCTTTCGCCAATTTTTTGAGAAATTTCATTACGTATTATTTCATCTGAAATATATGTTGAATTTTCTATGACAATTGCGTCTATGAATGGTGTTTGATAAACATGCTTTTCCCTATAATGCTTCTTGTACTCAGAATACTCTTGCTCACTCAAAGCATATTGTTCCAGCTTCGCTTTTGAGTGTAGGCAAACATCTACACCTTTTTGTATTATCTCTGCATATTTATCCGCATCCAAACCACTAAAACCTTCAAGATTTGGTGTCATTAAGACATCATTTGCAGAGAGTTTAGTGATAGATTCATTCGCATTTTTACGCATCAAAATATTTACAAGTTGTCCCATGACAACAAAATAGGAATCTACATTAAGATTTTCATCAAAATTTTCACTTACATCAACAGCTATTACAACATCAGCACCCATCTCTTTTGCAACTTCAATTGGAAAGTTTAAACTCACTCCCCCATCTACAAGGTCTATACCGTCAATGTTTATTGGCTGAAATCCTCCAGGAATGGAGCTAGAAGCATACATTGCTTTTGCAAGCGAACCAGAGTCCAAGATAACACTGTCACCGTTTTTAATATTTGTAGCTATTGCTCTATAAGGGATGTTTAAATCATCAAAATTATCTATATCTTGTGTATCTGCAGTTAATTCCATGAACTTTAGTAAAAGAGGCTGACGTTTCAAAACACCTGTAGGCAGTACAAGCTCATTCTCAGAGTTCACACCAAGCCCAAGTCTACCCTGGTATTTATAATCTATCTGTTTTTTACGTAGAGGCATCTCTTGGCGTTGAAAATCTGTACGGATATACTCTTGCCAAGGTGTCGTCTCTAGCATCTGCATAATTTCTTGAGGAGTTTTCCCACTTGCGTAGAGTCCTCCCACAAAAGAGCCCATACTTGTTCCAATAATCAAATCAACAGGTATACGCTGCTCTTCTAGTACTTTTAATACACCTGCATGGGCACCGCCACGTGCACCACCACCACTCAAAACAAGCGCTATTTTAGGTCTTTGTGCAGCACTTACAAAAATAGTACAAAGTAAAAGAAGAGCTATAAGTCTCATGCAAAACCCCTATATAAGATGAAATGCCACCGCTAGAACACTCAGCCATATACAAGCAAGAAGTATAAGGCTTAAAAGGACAAGTGTCGCACCCGCATCTTTTGCCTGCTTTGCAAGTATGTGATAGTCTGTAGTGACTAAGTCAACAACACGTTCCAAGGCAGAATTTGCCACTTCGGCTAAAACAGGAATAAAAAGGGAACAAAACAAAATACTTGAATGAACAAAACTTATAGGCAGTATCCAAGCTAGAGTTCCCAAGACAACAAACATAAGCAGTTGCCATTTAAAAGATGTCTCATTTTTTGTAATGTCTATAAAACCTTCCAAAGCGTATATGCCGTTTCTAAAGAGTGAATGTTTGGGTTTATTGAGCTTTTTATCTTCCATATTTTTCCTTCATATTAATTACTATGTTTCGTGCTTCATGATGTTGAGTATCCATACTTAAAGCATCGCCAAAATAGACGTTTACTTCTCGTCTTTTAAAAATATTACGCCACCCTTTTGATTTATATTTTGCAAAAACACTTCCAAAAACTCCATCTATATATACAGGAACTATAACGCCTTTATAGTCTGTAGGCATCATCTCATAGCCTCTATAAAACTTTCCAATTTGTCCGTCTTTACTTATATAACTCTCAGGAAATATAGCTACCATCATACCCGACTTCAATCTCTCATATGCTATGCCAAAAGCATCTTTTGAAGCTTTTGGAGAGACTGGAATTGCATTTCCTTTAGCAAAAAAAGCATGGAAAAACGGCCAATAGTAAATATCTTTTTCCATCATAAAATTTATATGTCTCTCAAAAGGGAGTTGTATAATAATCCAATCAACCCAACTTACATGATTACTGAGTAATAAAACAGACCCTTCTTGTGGAACATTTTCTAAGCCATGGTAAGTATATCTATGTCCAAAACTTGCACAAATCCCCATAAAAGCCCAAAAAGTTTCGACAAGGTATCTTTTAAAGAGTCTCCATGAAAGATAAATACCAAGCAGTATCATCAGATAAAATAAGCTTGTTGCATTCATCCCATAATAGGCAAAGAGAGTTGTTAAACAGAGAAATGAGAACATGAAGATTGTTTGAATGAAGTTATTTCCCGCCAAGATGGTTCCCAAATGAACTCTTGGAGAGAGCATCTGTATCTTTGCGTTTAAAGGCACCATAATAAAGCCCGAAAAGATACCAAAAAGTGCAAATAAAATAGCAAATATTGCCATAGACTCTACAAAAGTAATAGATGCCACTATAGCTGTAATACCCAAAGCACCAACTGTCGCCAGTCCCATATTTATATAGTGTAAAGAGTAACGTGCGGCAAAAATAGCACCAAAAACTATACCTATACCCGCCAATGCCATAACCCCTTGAACAAAAATTGTATTTGTTACACCCAAATTACTTTTAACATACTCTCCAAAAATAGCTAAAACTACTTGCGATATAGACCAAAATATCCCTAAAGCGAGAATGGCATCAAAAATCTCACGTTTACGTCTGATAGTTTTGAGGTTTTTAAGAAGATACGCTCCTTTAAGATAGCGTCTCAGCTTAAAATTTCGTGTACTTGCCTCTTGCATTGTATTTGGCAATTTTAAAGCAAGATAGAACTCTATAAGTGAACCTATAACTAAAAACCATCCTATAGGAGCTATTGCTTGCAGTATCTCGGCTTCACTTGAAAGAGCATCTGTATAACGTAGTTCAAACAGAAGTGTATAAAAAACTATACCACCCAATATAGCAACCGTTGTAACCGCTTGAACAGCTGCGTTTCCTTCTGAAATATGTTCTTTTCCAAAAAGCTCTTTTATATAGCCATATTTTGCAGGACCATAAATCGCACTCTGTAAAGCCAAAAGAAATGTTAAAGCAAATGCTTCTATAAAGAGACCTTTGTAGTAAGCATATACAATACACAAAGTTATAAAAACAGCAAAAAGTGCAGAGTATTGCATAATCTTACTCTTGGCAAATCTATCTGCTAAAAAACCTGATGGAGAAAAGACAAGAATAAATGGGAGAAGTATAAGTGCATTGACAACAGCTGTCAGCACAATTTGCATCTGTCCATCATAGACTTTAAAAATTGTATTTTGAATAATTATTTTATGTCCAAGATCGCTAAAAGCATTTAAAAAAACTACTATGAGATAATTTATACTGCCTACAATTGCAAATAGTCTCTCCTTTTGCATCTACTCGCCCGTCTCTTGAGCAACTAAAGTAGTACTCCAACCCTCATAATATCCATGATGTTTTTTAATTACATCAAATAACTCTTCAACAGCGTCTCGTACTGCTTCACTTGTTACTGCATGTTCTTTTACCATTGCAACACCGTGTGCGAACTCTTCACTGTCTATATCATCTTTGAAAGTAAAACTTGTCTGCTCGAGAGAGTTTATAAATTTCTCTTTTTGTGTAGGTGTCTCAAAAGAAGCATAATGCTCAACAACTCTTGGAACTTCAAGTGCATCTCCCTCTTCATCGAGTGCATAAATAATTTTCTCACTCTCAATATGGCACAACTCTAACTCAGTTGGAAATATATTTTTATAATGAAAATCCCACTTAGCATCTTTCACAACACTACTCTCATACTTATAGTTTGAAGGGGTTAATATTTTAGCAACCGTAGTATCTAACTCTTTGGAGTTGTCTGAGTAAAAATAGAGCTCACTCCAACCATCTACGACTCTCATACCAACGTATTTTGCACTCTCTTGATGCTCTAGTGCGATAATGAGTGCTTCTTTTGTCTCTAAAAACTCTTCATAAGCCTCATTTTCACTATCTAAAGCATTAAATTTTACAAAAACACTTAAAAGCCATGCAAACTTTTTTACATATGCATATGCATTCATGTCCACTTCTATATAGACTAACTCATTCTCTTCTAAACGTGTAAATATCTCTCTCATAGGCTCTTCGCAGTAATTTTTCAATTATTATAACAGATGCAGGCTTCAAAGTGATTACCGATAAACTATATTTTTTCTTAATTTATGATACTAATTCTCATAACTATTAATAGTTAAATCATCATTTATTATAATTCGGCAAAATTTAAGTGATTTTGATAACAAATACCAAAATCGCAAAAAGGGAAAATTAAATGAAAAAAACAACTTTAGCACTATCAGCAACTATGTTACTTGCAAGTGGACTCTTTGCAGATGACAAAGCAGATATCGAGATGCTTAAACAGCAGATAAAAGAGCTTCAAGAGATAACGCAAACACTGACAGATGAGACAAGTGATTTAAAAACAGGTTTTAACTACACAACTGTTGACAAAGAAAAAACATTCTCGGGATTAAGTCCTGCAGCTTCGAAGGTTTACTTTTCAAAATCACCATTAAGTATTGGTGGATATGGTGAGATGTACTACTCAAACTCTCAAGTAGATGGAGCTACAGCTGGAGAATCTAAAATTGATGTATATAGATTTGTTCCTTACATCGGGTATAAGTTTTCAGATAATATCATTTTAAACACTGAGTTAGAGTTTGAACACGGTGGGGCTGATGGTGACCCATCAAATACAAATGACGGATATGTTGTAATTGAGTTTATGTACTTAGACTTTTTAATGAATGAAAACTTTAATGTAAGAGTTGGTAATTTCCTTGTACCAATGGGTCTTGTAAATGAGAAACATGAGCCTGTACTCTTTAACACTGTACAGCGCCCAAATACTGAGAAAAATATTATCCCATCAACATGGCAAGAGAACGGTGCAATGGTTTTTGGTAACATTACTGATGATATAAGCTATAAAGTAGCTATGGTTACAGCTTTAAGTACTGGTGTAAATGGCTCTAAGTGGCTCAGAGATGGTCGCGGTGGTTCTTGGACGCAAAAAAACCCAGAATATGCTGGTGTAGCAAGAATTGATTATACAGGTATTAACGGTCTTTATGTAGGTGCATCTACATACTATGGTACTTCAGGAATAGGAGAAGATTCATCAACATTTATGTATGATATTCATGCGGACTATAAAAATTCTGGTTTTAGAGCTTACGGGATCTATACACAAGCTATTCGTTCCAAAACAAATACAATTGATGCAACTTCACTAACTCCACCAACTGCTACAAAAGAAGCAAATGGTGGCTATATTAACTTAAGTTATGATGTTTTAACATCTGTGCAGTCTGAATTTTCACTTCCAGTTTTTGTACAATATGAAAGTGTTAATCCACAGGCAAAATTTGCGGATGGAACAAGTTATAATCCAGTTAATACAACAACTATAGGTGTAAACTTCTTTCCACATGAGCAAGTTGTTCTTAAAGCCGATTATGCAATGTCAGATAATGATTACTCAAACAGCAAGACAAATTCAGATGTATTTAGTCTTTCTATGGGCTTCATATTCTAAAAAATTATGCAAGTTTATGGGTTGCGGATTTTGCTATAATTCGCAACCAAAAATATAAAAGTGAGAATATGAAAAAGTTTACCCTCCTACTCCTACTAACACTGTTAAGCCTTCAAGCACAAATCTTGACATCCCCTATTGATGTTATGAAAGAGAGCTATGGTGCAGATATAGAGGTGAGTAAAAAGAACTATCTTCTCCATGCTGATGAAGCAGCAGAGGTACAAAAACTTGCACAACTGAAACTAGATACAAAGATTTATCGTATATACACTGCAAGAAAAGGAGACAAAATCCTTGGATACGGTGTTTTAGTTAGCAGAAAAGTACGTGCAAATACGGCAGTGGTTCTTTACACTATTCATGATGACATATTACAAACTATTGACATTATTGCCTTTAATGAACCCCTAGAATACGTACCGACTACAACATGGCAAGAGCAGTTTAACAATGTTTCAACAGAGAAGTACCTGCAACTAAACCGTGAAATTCCAACCATTACAGGTGCAACACTCAGTGCCAGAAGTATTACCGATGGTTCTCGTCTTGCTTTTGCACTCTACAACACACTATTAAAAGGAAAATAGCTTGCGTTTTACACTCATAAAAGATTTAAAACAAGACAGGGCTATGCGCCCTATTATGAGTGGACTCCTTATATTTATACTTCTTTATCTACTGGCGGACTTTTTTGTCAAGTATGCTAGCATTGGTCTATTTAGTGAAACACTTACACACACACTGCTTGGAAATGCTGATGAATTTTTAGACCCAATAACACAAGCCTCTTTTTTAGAGCATCTCCACACAGAAACATTTTTTCTCATGATGATTCTTTTAACTCTAAGTGCTGTTTTTATGCGCCTTTGGCACACTACTCCATTCGCACTCATACTACTTAATATTACGATGCTAAGCGCCCTACTTTCTCTTCTTGCTTTGGCACTCTCTTACTACAGCTCAATAGGCTTTATAAACCTCTATGTGGTGAGCTATTTCACTTGGCATTTAGGTGCAATTTTTATGAGTATCTCTTCACTCTACAGGCTCTATTTTGACTAAAGTTTATAAAGTCTCAATATTTTACTTTTTACTCTTCACTTTAGCACTTTTAGCAACTGCTATTGCTCTTTTTTCTCTCAAAATTGGCTTCTCAAAAGCTGATGTTTTACACTACTATCTTGGAGATGCAGAGCACTTTATAGTAGCGAAAACAGCTCTAGGCATCTTAAAAATCATTCTTCCACACATTTTTGCCTTTGGGCTTTTTATGATGGTTCTACTCCATTTTCTAGTTTTTACAGAGTACAGAAACTCTAAACAGTTGCGCTACACAATATATACGGCGTACATAACAGTTGCAGCTGAGTTATTTTCTCCGTTTTTTATACTTGCTGGCATAGAATTCTTTGCATACGTGAAAATTGCAGCCTTTTTTCTAATGAGCTTTATTCAAGTCTATTTGAGTTACCTACTCTTTCACTCCCTGATGCAAAAAGTGTAATCGTATATAAAACTCTACATTTTGACTTTGTACAATCTTTCCATCCGTCTCAACAACTATATACGCCAACTCTAAAGCATTTAAAAAAGCGTATGCTTTCTCTTTAGGCATAACCGAGGCTGCAGTAGCATAAGCATCCAAGTCACTGTTAGAAAGCTGGGAAACCAATGTAATAGATGCAAAATTACCTTGTGATGCTTTCGTTTTAGGGTTTATAAGGTGGTTATTGCTTTTATTTTGAACGTAACGGTTGTAATTCCCACTTGTAGAGATTCCCATCTCCTCTTTTTGTGTTTGAAACTCTGCAAAAACTCCACTTCCAAAAGGATCTTGTATCTCTATAGTACAAATTCCTAGGCAACGTATATCTCCACTCAGTCCAAGCTGTGCACGATGAACACCCTTTGACTTTAAAAAAGAGATCGCCTTATCCACCCCAAAACCTTTTCCCATACCACCTAAATCAACTTTAATATTATTTGGTATTATAGCTTTTTCTGGAGTTATAATAATTTTCTCAAATTGAGTACTACTGCTTAATAACTCCTCTTTACTTGGAACTCTTTCATCACTTCCAAACTTATATAAATCTTTTGTTACACTCCCAATAGCTATATTAAAGTACCCTTCACTCTCTTCGTAATATTTTTTACTCAAGAGCAGTGCCTCATAGGCAAGTGGTGTTAATGTGGTATTTTTATTCTCATTGAGTTTATAAATGGGTGTAGTATTTTTGTAAGTTGAGAGTGCATCTTCTACTTCTTGCAATTTTGAAAATGCAGGTGCAAAATAGGACTTGTTTACAGGCTCTAAAGAGATAGTTGCAAAAGTACCCATAAGCACTTTTGTGCGGGTAAGCATCTGCGCATCTGCAATGAGAAACATAAACGCTACACAAAGAAGCGCCTTCATTGTATTAAATCTCTATAAGTTCATTCACTTCTAGTCCAAAACCGCTTAGACCGACAAGGTCCATCTGTTTTACTGAACAGAGTAAATTCATTTTAGAAATGCCAAAAGATTTAATGATTTGCGCACCAATTCCGAACTCTTTTGGCGCAGAGTTATCCTGATGATTTGTTTTATTGATAAAGACCAGAATACCGCTGTTTTGCTTGAGGTACTCTATAGAGTTTACAAGGTTTTTATACTTCTCTTGATGTAAAAGAAGCTCAATATCTGGGATAATGTTGTGAACACGTACGTTTGCTACTGTCCCAGCAGAATAAAACTCTATAGCAGTATGCTCAATTCCGTCATGGTCAAGAAATGTATGACGTTTCACTTTGACATCAAAAAATTCTATCTCTTCAACTTTTGTCGAGTGTACAAGTGATTCATTTGCCAGTCTATACTCAACAAGGTCTGAAATAAAAACAGTTTTAAGGTTATGTTTCTCGCCAAATATATCTAAATCATCACGACGAGCCATCGTTCCATCTTCTTTGATAATTTCACAGATTACACCCGCTTCACTGAGTCCTGCTAAACGGCATAAATCGACACTTCCCTCTGTATGTCCAGTACGAATAAGCGTACCTCCATCTTTAGCTATAAGAGGGAAAATATGTCCAGGTTTTACAAGTTCATCCGCTTTTGAAATTGGATTTGCAAGGATTTTAATTGTGTCATCACGTTCACTGGCAGATATTCCAGTGAGTGCATTTTTCGCATCTACAGACACTGTAAACGCCGTCTCATAAGAAGATGTGTTTGAGCTTACCATAGGATTTAAATCGAGTCTTGAAGCAATCTGCTTTGAAATTGCTACACATATCAATCCACGAGCATGTGTCGCCATAAAGTTGACATGAGCAGGAGAACTAAATGCAGCGGCATAAACTAAATCGCCTTCATTCTCTCTGTCTTCATCATCAATCATAATGACCATATTGCCTTTTTTAATCTCTTCTATGGCTTGTACAACTCTTTCTATAGGCGTCATGATTCTCTCTTCTTATAGTTTTATGCGATTATAGTAAAAGCTTCATTAAATGTAGGTATAATCGCTTCTAATGAATAAACTAAAGTACCTAAACCACTATAGCGAAGAGACAAAAAAACAGGTTTTAGAACTCATAAAATCAAGTGCTATAGAAAAATACCTACTCAAAAAGTACCCTCTTCCTCATACAATTACAAATGATAAAGAGCTATTCTCTTATGTTACAGATTTAAAGAACAGTTACCTTAAAAAATCATCACCACTAAGCAAGGTAGTTTTTGATGGAAAGATAAACGTCATTCATAATGCACTTGGAACGCACCACTTTGTCTCTCGTGTTCAGGGAGCAAAACTCAAAAGTAAAAATGAAATACGTATTGCTTCACTCTTTAAGAATGTTCCCTTGGAATTTTTAGAGATGATTGTTGTACATGAGCTTGCCCACTTTAAAGAAAAAGAGCATAACAAAGCCTTTTACAAACTCTGTACATATATGCAAAAGGAGTATCATCAAGTTGAGTTTGACTTAAGACTCTATTTGACACATATGGAAACTCACGGAAAGATTGAAACGTGGGTATCAAAAACTATTTAAGCTAAAAAATCTTCTATATCCATAATTATCTCATCAATAGCTTCTGTCGCCTTTTTATAGAGCACTTTAGAATAGAGCCTATCGTTAATTGCAGCACTTGGTTCAAGGTTGTTTAAAATGGAGAGTTTTATTTGTCTATTTAAAAACATATCGGTATTTATAACATTACCACTTGTTCCAATGACTACAAAAACTTCACAATCATCAAATGCTTCATAAAGGTCGGCGTACCTTGGTGCTGCCTCACCGAAAAATACAATGTTTGGTCGTAAAAGTACAGCGCATGAAGGACATTCACTATATGCACTGTCTAATTTGTCATACCCTATATTTTCTTTGAAACCACAACTCTCACATACAACTTCTGGCAAAAATCCATGAAGGTGTAAAACGTCACTACAGCCAGCTTTTTCAAACATATCATCTACATTTTGGGTAATAATAGCTATATCATTTGGATATTTTTCTTTTAGTTTGCAAATTTCTTGATGTGCATAGTTTGGTTTTTTATTACGGATGTCTTCCCGACGCATATCGTAAAACTTTATGGTTTCATCTCTATTCCAACTCAAACATCCAGCACTACATATCTCTCGAATATCATAATTCTCCCACAATCCATCACTATCACGAAATGTAGATATCCCGCTCTCAGCACTCACACCTGCCCCACTAAATATAATTACCTTTGCCACTACTGCTCCTTGTATTTATGAAAGTGCTAAAACTATTAGAACCGGGTAAAGTACCAAGCCTAAATATAAAAGTACCTGAGGAATTGGTGCAACAATAATCTGAGAGACTTCTAGGGACACTCTCTTGTCTATAAATACCTGTTTCATTAGGATAATTTTTGTCAGTACGTCAGAGCCTTTTAACGAAAATAAAATTACAGAGTATATATTGTAATCACATAGCATCATAAAAATCATTGCAAAATAAAAAGTAGGTTGCATAAGAAAAAAGAGCCAAACGTTACGTTTGTAGTAATGAAACATTCGTGCAAGAATACCTAAAAGTGTTTCTGCTTTTTGCCACCACACTTCATAGGCTTCAAGAAAAAAATAAAGTAAGACATAATTGAGTATATACTCTTCTAAAAGCATCCAATATCCTAAAACTATACTGATTTTTCATCATTATAACCAAATACAAAAAATTTTAATTTTTTTTAAAATATCCTTGACATTGAAAATATTTTTGCCTATAATTTCGGCTCACAAACAAACAGTAGTTTGCTTGAAACACCGCGGAATAGAGCAGTTCGGTAGCTCGTCGGGCTCATAACCCGAAGGTCACAGGTTCAAATCCTGTTTCCGCAACCAATTTTTTAACTACAACATATTGGGGTATCGCCAAGCGGTAAGGCCTCGGTTTTTGGTACCGATATTCGGGGGTTCGAATCCCTCTACCCCATCCACAAACATTCTTATTTTAAGTATCAATTATATCTTTACTAAATCAAAAATCTTATTTTCACTTTGAAATGCTAATTCTCAAGCCTATCAAACCTCATGATATATCTGAACTACTAATTAAAAAACAGGCCAAGCATGGAGCGGCTCTTACTGAAATGGTCCATATTTAGCTTGTTCCAATGCGACTTCATCATCTGGAAAATAGGCAGGTACTGGATAATCATCCGGCCTAAAGTTTGGATTTGGAAAGTCATACTCTCTGCCCGGTTTATTGGGACGCTCTAGGGAAAGCACATAGGCAGCAACATCATAAGCTTGCTCCACACTTAACATAGGCTTGTCTGACTCTGAAGCACCCAGAGGCATATTTGTGTAGATAAAACGTGTAGCCGTCTTTAAATGGCTCATACCTGCACCATTGTTAAATGAATCATTACCTGCTAAAGGAGTAAAATTATAACTTGCATCTTTCGTATAAGTAGCCGAGCGTAATCCTACAGCATCTTTTTGGTGACATTCCATACAATAGATTGAATATAAATCTTTTCCTTCCTTCACACTAGCTTTTCTGTCAGGGAATGCCACTTTTTGCAATCCAGTTCCCTTCATAGCACTATGTGGTTGCGTCCCTTTAGCAAGAAACTTAAAATATGCAATCAGGGATTTCATCTCTTTAGACTCTAGTGGAAGTGGCTTACCGTTGCCCTGACTTCTGGTCATACAGCCGTTTACTCGCTCGGCTATAGATTCGACTTTCATACTTCTGGCTTCAAATTTAGGGTAATCATTCATCACATTGGTAAAGGGAGCAGCAAACTTTTTTGTACCAGGGAGGTTGGATTCCCCATTAAGGTGGCAAGAAGTACAGTTGAGCGAGTTCGCAGAGTAGCGCATTTTTGGATCTTGTACCTTTGGTCCAATAGTGCCAACAGTATTACTCAACAATGCTACAGCGTACTCTAACTGCTTATAGTTAGGTTCTTTTGTAATATCCCCATAACTACTTTTCCACTCCTGTAGTGGTCGTGCGGCATAAAGCTTCATCACTTCTGATGCTTCTGCACTGCTGAGTACTGCGTTAGATGACGTCGCATCATTGGCTTCAAGATTAAAAGAGGTCACAACACATAGGAGGAAAGTAAGATATTGTTTCATTGGATTTCTCACCGGTTTAAAATTTAAGAACCATACTACCACAACAACTTTTATGTCTTACACACATGTGAAATAAACTATGGCAATGCTCATTTAATTAGTTAATAAGTTACATTCTCAAACTTCTTTTAAATGAGATAGTGATACACACTCAAGTTTGTTCTATTAAAACCTCGTCTACTATAAAACTCTAACGCATTAGGGTTATCTCTATCTGCTGCAAGTTGAATGCGCTTATAAGCGTACTCTTGAGCGATTACCCTGATTTTATTTAAAAGTCTACTACCTACTCCCATTTTTCTATACTCTTCATGAACTACTAAATCTTCAATTTGTCCAATGTAACCGCCTTCAGCACTTGAGATGAGGCGTTGCATGGTAATCATTCCAACAACATTATCCTCATATTTTGCAACAAGCAAATCTGTGCCTTCAGACTTATATAAAGCTTTTATGCCCATAAGCTGCTTTTCAAAATTTATAGTAAAATCTTTTTCTATAGCAAATAGTATTGCTAGCAAATCTGCCATTTGTGTTAAATCATCTTCACTGGCATACTCTATTGTTATACCAAGCTTCATGTTTAAGTCACAAATGTTTGGAGAGAGCACTTCTACAACTTTTTTTGCATGCTCATTTAATGGGTTTCCTCTAGCATAAAATGTTTGAAGATAGACAAGATTTGCAAGAGAATCAGGTAAATCTTCTATATCATTCTCTTCAATATCTAAGTGGGTAAGTTGAGTGTATCTAGATATCTCATCTGGCAATTTTATTATATTGTTTGATGAGTAACAAAGCAGTTCTAGTGAGTTTGATACAGGAAGTAAAAACTCTTTTAAAGAACAACTGTCACAAGAAAATTCTCTAAGATAGGGAGCAAAACTCTCATCTAATGTTAACTCCTTAAAGTCATTTTCATCTAGTGTAAGTTCTTCGAGGGATTCTAAAGAGTGTAAGTGAAGTTCTCGCAAACTATTGAAACTCAAATCAACAACTTCAACATCCAAGTCAAAAAAGCACTATCTACTCTTTTGATTTGATTTGAAGAGAGGTCTAACTCCACTATAGAGTTCAAGCTCTCTATTTCTTTTGGAATTTCAACCAACAAATTACTACTTATATTGAATCTCTCTAAATGAGTGAGAGAAGGTAAAAACGAACCCATCTCTTTTAAAAGGTTTGAAGAGATATTTAATGTTCTAAGCTCATTATTCATAGGCAAGAAGTTAGATACTTTAGCGATTATATTTGAACTGACATCCAAAACTCTTAACTCTTTACACGACTGAAGCGCAGAGATGTCAGTAAGTCTGTTTCCACTTATATTTAGTGAACCTAGTGAGAGAAACCTAATGCACTCTGGCAAAATATCAAAACTATTTCGTCGTAAATCTAAATTTTTCAAAGAGCTAAGATGTTTCATAGAGTCTGGAAGAGATGTTAAATTATTATTTGATACATTTAAAGCAGTAAGATTTGACAAGATTCCTATGAAATCTGGTAGTTCTTTTAACGACTGAGCACTTAAGTCAAGTCGTGTAATACTATCAGGAGACTCTATAGAATCATCTATAGCTCCATATTGATTAAGCCAGGTTTTGAGTCTATCCCATTCATAATCATACATCTTATGATTCCTCATTTAATTTTTTTAGTCTCTCTAAACGCTGTTCAATCATATATGCGATTTCATCATAATCAAAACGACCAAAATCTTTCATATCATAGAGCTTTAATAGTGCGGCTCTGCAACAGCTTTTATTACATTCTGTCACAAGTTTTTTTGCTTTTTTAAAAGGGAGAGAGGTGTTTTGAAATATCTCTATAGCTTGTGCGACACTCTTCTCGCCACACTCACATATTTCCATATTTAATATTTCTTGAGTATCTCTCATCTGTTTTCCTTTGACACCTTATAAAAAAGTAGTATTACTCTCTTATAAAGTGTCAAAACGTGGCGTGCAGCCACATTTAAAGACCGTTTTCTGTTTTAAAGCTATTTGCTTCTTCTACAGCAACTATTAGCTTTTCGCTTAATTCTGACATTTTAATGTAGTCTGTCCAGAGTGTATCTTCTACGATATCGTGAATCTCTGATGCTATTTCTACCGCCATTCTCTTACGTTTAGCCAACTCTTTTTTTAACTCTTTTTTTTCTTCTTCTGACATTGTTTTTCTCCTTTAAATAATGTGGACCTCTATAAGCCTTGCTTCATCTTTTCGAAGAGCTACGAGAGATCTATTTACCATCACTTGGACTGTACTTTTAAACAAACCAAAATGTTTTACACAGATAGCATTGTTGCGAATAAACCCAAGTGAATTTAGACGATTTTTCAACTCACCATTTACATTTAAGGCATCAATAGACGCCATTTCCCCAGTTTTCATCTCAAGTAAACACATACCCAACTCCTCTACAAAGAATACGCATAGATATTTTCAAAACGAACATCATTATTTTTTCCATAGAGCATATGAATAAAACGCTGTTTGCTTTGAAAATGGTAACGTTTATATAAATCTACAACATGTTCCTGACCTAGTGGAACATCTGCAACCACTTTTTTCAATCCTCTAAAATAGAGAACGCCTCTCATCATTTTCTCCGCCTCTTCCTCATGTCCGTAACGAACTTGCCAAGGACCTAAGTACACACTTCTTGCATTGACTATGCTTGAGTGTTGGAAACCATTTGGAAGTGAGAGTTTTAAAGAACTGTTTCTCTCCATTTCATCAAGTAAAAAGTCCATCCTGTTTTCGTGAAATGTCTCTTTATCTATCTTTGCTATAACAGAGTCAAAATTATCTCCATCAAGCTCTTTGGCATGAGCATTTGTAAAGTTAAAAGGTGGAACTTTTCCAACATTTATAAACCGCCCTACTTCCATGACAGAAGTAAATCCATATCGCTCAAAAAACTTTACTAAGTCGGGATTTGCATGAATATGAATTGTTTCATACTCTGCTTGTAATGTATAAAAAAGAGTCTCAAATACTCTTTTGCCTATTCCTTGTCTCTGATATGATTTTTCTATCATAAAGTACTTTATCATTGCTGACTTTTGGTACTCTACAGCCATAACGGCACCGATTAGCTTTCCGTTATCATAAGCACCATAACAGAGATGTGGAGAGTGCATCATCATTAACTTTACGTGGTAACCATCAAGAAGCCAACCTATATTTTCAGATATTTTGACAAGCTCATTTACATCTGAAAACTTCAACCAACCTATAAACATAAGCTCTCCTTGTACAGAGTTAATAACTCTACTTCATCGAGAACACGTTTACGTGAAGTCACTATCTCACGTATTTTTGGAAGAAGATTTTGAAGAGTATGTTTCTCTACTTGTATGCCTAAGTTTTGTAGATGATATAGAATTGTTCCCGTACCGGAATGTTTCCCTATTGGGAACTCACGTATACAACCAACTTCGGATGCATCAAAAGGCTCATAAGCAGAACCATTTTTCATCATACCATCAGCATGTACACCACTTTCATGTGAAAATATATGTGTACCGATAATTGGAGCACTTGGAGAAAGGTTTATACCAGCTGCATTTGCAACGGCTAGGGCAAGATTTCGCATCTCAAAAGCATCACAAGAACGCTTTTGACCATAGAGATGTTTTAAAGACATGGATATCTGCTCAAAAGATGCATTTCCAGCTCTCTCACCTAAACCGATAACTGTTGTATTTATACTTTTTGCTCCAGCATCAATTCCACTGAGTGCGTTTGCATTTGCAAGACCAAAATCATTATGAGTATGCATTTCAATCTCTAGGAGATTTAGAGATGTTAATGCTTTTACATCTTCATATATTCTTGTAGGTGTCATAATGCCGACTGTATCGCAATATCTAAATCTATCAGCACCTAGTTCACTTCCCAGTAAAAGTACTTCTTTCATAAACTCAAGGGAACCTCGTGAGCTATCTTCTCCACCAATACAGACATATAGCCCTTCACTCTTTGCAGCGAGAATAACTCTTTCAAGCTCTTTGAGCATCAGTGTTTTATTTCCATTAAACTTTATGTCAATTAAAATATCCGAGATAGGAATAGAAAGATCTACTGCTTTAATACCACACTCCAGTGAAGCATCCAAGTCGCTCATTTTTGCACGATTCCAGGTCATCATTTGTACATCAAGTCCTAAAGATAAAAGCTCTTTAATGTCCTCTTTTTCTTTCGTACCCATCGCAGGTATTCCAATTTCGAGTTCATCAGCACCACAGGCTACTAACCCGCGAGCTATAGAGAGTTTCTCTTCAGTGTTAAACGCAACATATGGTGCCTGTTCTCCATCACGTAGAGTCGTGTCATTAATGAGCATTGTTTTGCCTAGTTCCCTTCTAACTCTTCAGAAAGGTTAAAATATTTTCTCGTTGCTTTGAGTACTGAAGCTTCAATAGGCTCATAAGCATAACTCTGATCTGCTATAAGACCAGCCGCTTTTAAATCATCTTGTGGACAGCCACCAATTTTTGCAGTTAAAATCAGCTTACAATCTTTTAACTTTTCTAAAATTGGCTCCATTGGATTTACACCATCAGGTCCTGCACAGTACTCATAGTCAAGCTTTCTGTGATGAATAAATCGTATCCCTCTGTCACCAGCTTCATAGATGAGGAACTCTCTAACAGAACCAAAATGCTGATTAATCATTCCTTCACCGGCAGTTGTCACTGCTACTAATATAGTCTGTCCATCAGATGCAAGTTCTGCTTTTTCTTTTACAACACGTTCATTTGCACGATCTAAGAAAAATCTGAACTCTTCAATCTTCGCCTGAGCCTCTTGACGAGCTGCAACATTATAATGTTGTTCAAGCGCATCAAAACTCATCTCAGAGAAGACATCTTTTGTAAACTCTTGTCCTCTATCTTCACCAATGAGTCCAACCGCATCAGCACGACACTGTCTACAGTGTTGCATAAGCTTCATATCCATTCCGCAAGCTTCTTGAACTTCCATCTGTTGCTGGTCAGTTGCACTAGGAACACCGTCAAGTCCAAATTTAGTACCATGTTCAGGCTCAGAGATGATTGGCATAATGTTATGTAAAAAGACACCTATCTCTTTGAGTTTTTTTGCTACTTCTGGCAAGTGCTTATCATTAATTCCTGGAATTAATACAGAGTTTGCTTTTATAAGTATCCCGTTTTCGACACACTTCTTCATTCCCTCTAATTGGCGTTCCAATAATATTTTGGCTGCCTCTTTTCCATAAATTCTTTTATTGTTATAAAAAATCCATGGATAAATTTGTGAACCTATTTCACCCGTTGTATCAACACTGTTGATTGTTACAGTTACGTGGTCTATGTCGTACTTAACCATCTCATCGACAAACTTTGGAAGTTCAAGACCGTTTGTTGAAAGACATAATTTCAAATCCGGTGCTTTTTCACGAACTAATTCAAAAGTTTTAAATGTCTTCTCTGGATTTGCAAGAGCATCACCCGGCCCTGCAATACCAAGTACACTTAGTCTTTGCACTTCACCACCGACGTACATAACTTTTTTTGCAGACTCTTCAGGTGTTAAACGCTCACTAGTTACACCAGGGCGAGACTCATTTGAACAATCATATTTTCTATTACAATAATTACACTGTATATTACAGGCAGGTGCAACCGCAACATGAATACGTGCATAGTGATGGTGTGCTCCTTCTGAATAACATGGATGATCATGTATTTTGGCTTGAATATCCTCAGGCAGCATAGCCTCAGCTGGATTACTTGAACTACAACTCATTTTAGCTCCTTATTAATACTATACATAAGTTTATTTTTGATTTTGGAATTCAAATGATCTCGCATCATGTAGCTATAATCATTTATTAAAAGTGTTTGTGCAAGTTATGTTCTAGCTATTTTCTTGGTCTTCAAACTCCTAGAACTACATTTTTGTATCTTCTTTGTAGTTCTATGTCACTTACCCCCTATTTTGTATTCATAATCACTTTTAGACCCTAGAATACAATATGCAACAAACTCTATAAATTCAACAAAATACATTTTAGGAAGAGTCATATGAAAGTTGCAGTACCCGTCAGTGAAATACTTACACTCTATAAGTATAACCCTCACACAGCACCAAAGTTTGCAATCTACGATCTTACAAAAGTTGATCATGAGGTTGAATTTTCACTTCATTCTATTGTTGAAAATAAAATATGTGAGCATAAAAACAATCTATTTAGTTCACATGAGCTGATGTGTACATGTGATTCTCAAAAGAAAAACTCTTTTCCACACAGATGTGAACATTTTGCACTACTTGAATTTATAGGAGAGTGTTCTTATTTACTTGCATATACATGCTGTGAAAACACAAAGAAAAGTCTGAAGTTAGGGGGTATAGCTACTTATAAAATACCGCCTATTATAAGCCAGATAGAAATAGCAATGAAAAATTTCATTATAGGAGGATACCTTGAATATAAGATTGAACGAACATGTAATGCGTCTTGAAGATATGCCGCTTGATATTGGTTATGCATCCGAAGTTGTGCATTTAATTGACATGAATGGGAAGCAACATGTAATTGGTGGGCATAACGGTAAAACCCAACTAATCATTACTACACCAAATATTAATGACACCTTCATTCATGAAATGAAAAAAATAGATGAAATCATTCCAATATCAAGCACTTATGAGCTAACGGCTTCTATTGTCGTTGCCAATAGTTCACACCCAGAAATAGAACTGAGTAAGTTTAACTTTCTCATAGACTCAGAGGAAGAACTTGCTGATATGTACGGTGTACGTTTAAAAGGTATGCCATACGATAACGAGTTGACAAAAGCCCTCATACTTATCTCAAAAGATGGTGCTATCTTTTACGATCAATTCTGCGACAACTTAGAAAATGAGTTTAACATAGACATACTCTACAGAAAAATCCTTGCAGCACAACTCTGCTACACGGGTAAAGGATGCCACTAATGAAAGAGATAATTGAAACAATCAAAAAAGAGTTACGCAATCAGACAACAGTCCCCTACTTTGGACTTGGAATCTTTGCAGGTGTGAAAACAAAAGACGGTGAAGAGATGCCTTATGATTCTGATTCTATGATACTAAAGATGAACAATGGTCGTCCAATGAGTGAACGTCTGATGTTTGAGTATTCACGTGCTGTAATGCACCTTGAACAACGTCGCGGTATTGAGTATATCAACCAGCTTGTAAATCATATCTATACAAAAGATTTCGAGCCGACCACTTTACAAAAAACCATTGTAAATATGCTTCCGCGTTATATTATTGACACAAATCGGGATTCAAAAATTCAAGAGCTTTTAGCATATACGCCACACTGTCTCATCATAGGCAAATCAAGAGTAATGGCAGATAAAAACCGCTATGAAACCTACGAGTATGATGTAGAAAACAAAAAGTACTTTTTAGTTGAAGATGAAGTTCTTGATGATGCGAACATGATACTTTTTAAACCAATGGGCTCAACGATTCCTGACCCCACGTTTATCATCTCTGATGCAGATTACGTTGACTGGCTTACCGAAGCAATGGGTGGATTCGCACTTCCTCCAGTGCTTAAAACATACAGAAAAACAAAAAAGTATCTCTTTTTAGGAACTTACTTCGACAGAGATACGGACAGAATGGTGGCAAACGAACTTACTCTTGACTTGGAGGGTGGATATGTCATAACTGATAAACCATTAGGAAAAAAAGAGAGAAAGTTTATAGATAAACATAATCTCGAAGTAGTTGATATGTCTCTTGAAGCGTTTATCAAAGAGTTTATATAACACCATTTCAAAGGAGCCACAATGCCAATAATTCCAACAGTAAAAGATCGTTCACCAAAAGGAGAGAGATACTTCGACATTTTCTCGAAACTTCTCAATGACCGTGTAATTATAATTACCGAACAGATTGATGACCATATGATGGGCATTATAGTCTCTCAACTACTCTATCTCGAAGCAGAAGACTCGTCTGAACCGATACACATATATGTAAGTTCCCCAGGCGGTTCGGTAATGGCAGGACTTGCTATCCTAGACACTATGCAACTCATAACCGCACCTGTACATACTTATGCGATGGGAATGGTAGCTTCTATGGCAGCAGTTATCTTTACTTGTGGAGAAAAGGGGCATCGTTATATTTTGCCAAATGCTGAGGTGATGATTCACCAACCTTTAGGTGGAGCACAAGGACAAGCGAGTGATATTGAGATTCAAGCAAATCACATTATAAGTCTGAAAAGAAGACTCTACAAAATTATTGCAAAGGCGACTGGAAAAAATGTTAAGACTATTGAAAAAGCGAGTGATCGCGATAACTATTTTGAGGCAGCTCAAGCGATTGAGTTTGGATTGGCCGACACAATACTAACTAAACTATCTTCAAAGGATGTATGATGAGTGAAGAGAAAAGTTGTTCATTTTGTGGACGTAAACAGAGTGAAGTTAAAAAGATGTTCTCTTCAGAGAAAACAAATATCTGTAATGAGTGTGTAACAACTTGTGCTGCAATACTTCAAAAAGAAGTAAACTACCAACAGCGTGCACAAATGCATGAAGAACTGCCTAAACCAGAAAAGATTGTTGAGTATCTCAACAAGCATATTATAGGTCAAGAGGATGCCAAAAAGGTCCTTGCAGTAGCACTGTACAACCATTATAAACGTATTGAAAATCCTGTTTATAATGATGTAGAGCTTGAAAAAAGTAATATTTTACTCTTAGGACCAACAGGAAGCGGGAAAACACTTTTAGCAAAATCCCTCTCAAAAATTATGAATGTACCTTTTGCAGTTGCTGATGCAACAGCACTCACAGAAGCCGGATATGTAGGAGAAGATGTAGAGAGTATTCTTTCACGTTTACTTGCATCTGCCAACTACGATATAGAGCTTGCTCAACGTGGTATTGTCTACATAGACGAAATAGACAAAATTGCAAGAAAAAGTGAGACTTCAAGTATGGGACGTGACGTTTCAGGCGAAGGGGTTCAACAGGGTTTACTAAAAATTTTAGAGGGCTCAGAGGTATATGTTCCTGTCAAAGGAAGCCGTAAAAACTCTACAACAGAAACTATCCTCATAGACACGACACATATACTCTTTGTATGTGGTGGTGCATTTGTAGGACTTGTTCCAGATATACATACAAAAAAAGGAAATAAAGTAGGATTTGGTTCTGTACAAAAAGCCGAAATGAAAGATTTTAAAGTCGACCAAAAAGCGCTCGTACATTATGGAATCATTCCTGAGTTTATCGGTCGTATTCCTGTAATTGCTCAACTCAAAGAGCTTACGAACAAACAGATGATTCAAATTCTCAAAGAACCTGACAATGCTCTTATTAAGCAGTTTGAAGCACTCTTTGACATGGACGGCATAGAGTTAAAGTTTGAAGATGCCGCACTCGAAGCAATCGCCACTAAAGCTACAGAACGTGGTGTTGGAGCGCGTGGTCTTCGTGGAATTATAGAAGAGGTCATGCTTCCACTGCAATACTCTTGTCCCTCAAAAGAGAACTTGGAGAGCTGTACCATCACTGCCGCAGTAGTTGAAGATCCAACAAAAGACCCAATATTTACATTTAAAAATCAACAAGAAGGATAAACAATGAGAGTATATCTAGACAACAATGCAACAACGAAAATAGATCCCTTGGTAAAAGTAAAAATGCAACCATTTTTTGAAGAGCTCTACGGAAATCCGAACTCTCTTCACAAATATGGAATGGATGTGCGTCCAGCACTCAACACAGCTCTTGGAGAGATGTATGATGCACTGGGTGTTCCTGATACTGATGATATACTCATTACATCCTGTGCTACAGAGAGTAATAACACAGTTTTAAAAGGTGTATTTTTCAAGTACATTTTACAAAATCCTGAAAAAAACCACATTGTTACAACCTCGGTTGAACACCCCGCTATTTTAGAAACCTTACTGTTTTTAAATGACTATGGAGTTGATGTAACATATGTTGATGTTGATGAAGACGGTGCTATCAATGCAGAAGATATTAAAAACGCCGTTACCGATAAAACAATTCTTATAACAATGATGTGGGCAAATAATGAGACTGGAATGATTTTTCCAGTGGAAGAAGTAAGTGCCTTTGCGAAGGAAAAAAATATTTTATTTCATACTGACGCTGTACAAGCCATAGGAAAAATCAAAGTTGACTTAAGTGCAATTGACGTAGATTATCTTACATTTTCAGCACATAAATTCCACGGACCGAAAGGAATTGGTGGTTTATATGTAAAAAAAGGAAAACAACTTCCAAATCTTCTTCACGGTGGTGAACAGATGGGTGGGAAACGTGCAGGTACGCTCAATGTTGCTTATATAGTCGGTATGGGACTAGCGATGAAACAAGCGGCTAATCATGTAGAAGTTATGAACACTTATGTAAGAACTCTTCGTGATAGACTTGAAGATGCACTCAAAGAGATACCAGATACCATTGTCGTAGGTCCTCGTGATAAACGTACACCAAATACAATTCTCATTTCACTTCGTGGAATTGAGGGAGAGTCTATGCTCTGGGATTTGAACAAATCTGGAATTGCGGCCTCAACAGGAAGTGCATGTGCCTCTGAGTCTCTTGAAGCAAATCCTGTCATGAGTGCAATCGGAGAAGACCCTGAGCTTGCACATACTGCAATGAGACTCAGTCTATCACGTTTTACGACTGCTGAAGAGATAGACTATGTTATTGATGTTTTTAAAGCTGCTGTTCTACGTTTACGCTCTATCTCGTCAACCTATGCGTATACAAATGAAGTTGGATAAATAAAATTTTATGCGCTATATCGTAAATGTACGTTTAGATAAAGAAACCCGCACTTACAACATTAATGCAAAAAATGAAGAGGAGGCAAAAGAGAGACTCCTTCTTCGTTTACCTCCAAATCAAAGAGACAAATGTCATATAGATGACATAAAAATAGATCCAAAATCCTTTTTAGACACTGAGCCTTACGGAATATTCGCTGAAGACTAATCTCTTCATTCTACAAATTTTTATAGAACCAAAATTGCATTGAGAATACAAACATTAACACAAAGGAAGACTCTTATGTCAACAATTCAAGACTTTATATACTCCAACAACTTGCAATGGCAGCCAACGTTTAATGATAAAACAGATGCACATGCCTATGGCTATCGTGGTTCATTAATCATTACTCCAGGTACAGTTATGTCCGCAGACAAACAACTGCCTCCAAAAGCAACGTGCACACAATCAATTTTAGTTACAGACAGTGATAAAATCGACTTTTTAGCATGTGAACTCTCTACATTGAATTTTTTTGAGCCATTTATAGATGTATATAAAGATGTACTCTCTCCTGATGGTCTTTATATCTTTTTTGTAGCAGACTTAGATACAGATGGAAAGATTGAATACGAAGGTTTTACATTTTATATGTTTTCACTTGATGAAAGTTCTGTCTGGAATGAACTTCTTGAGCATGCAAATCTCTCTAAAGGTGATTTGAAAAAGTCTTCTGCAGAAGAGAAAATAGACACTGTTTATGATGAGATAAAAAACACGACACTCAGAATTGCAACAAAAAGTTACGAAGAGATAAAATCTGCACAGAACAAACAAGGTAAGATTTTATTTGGAGCTGTATAAAGCTCTATACCCTATGTGAGAAGTTTCTCACGTATGGAAGCCTTAAAAGCTTTCATCTTTGGCCGTGTTATCATCTCCATGGCAGACTCTCTGAGTTTTTTTATCTCTGCATAAATTGCAGCACTCGGAGCATTCCTCCCCAACATCACAATCTCATACACATTACTGGAAAAAAATTCACTCTCAACTCTTTCTAGAGCGTCAAACAAGGAGAGAAAAACAGACTGTTCATATGCATCCATTTTACATGAACTATCAGCTATTTTAAGAGCTACTGTTATACAACAGTCTCTCTCAAATGCACTCAGATTATTAGCTATATCAGATAATCTATCGAGTTGGTACAAATCAGCCTACTTCTAAATCTTCAGGCTCTTCTTGTACTACATGTTTTACACCTCTTTGTGTCAAAGGAATATCTTTACGATACTTCTTTTCTCTATAAGCTGGAGACTTTAAAACACCATCTTTAGTCGTAGCCAATGCATAAATATCAGCACTTACAAAATGTTCTTCAAACTCTTGCGTAAAAGGCATATCCCATGTTATACAGCCTATACTAGGACATATTGCGGCACATTGTGGATCATCGTATATATCTACACACTCTACACACTTTTCTGGTTGAACGTAGTAGCAATTTTCACCAGTTGGATTTTGACCGTCGTCAACTATGGCATTTACCGGGCAGTTTTGTAAACACGCATCACACGTTATACAACTCTCATCTATTATTACAGACATTTTTGTCTCCTTAATTATATTTTTGTATTTAGTAAACGCTACGCGCTTCTAGCCTCAGCTTTATGGTAAATACGCAGCAACCATGGTGCGGGTGCATCATCCAACATATCTTGTAGTTTTACAATTGCATCTTTTATTGTCTCATTTTCTGCAACTCTAACAGGGTGCACGCCCGCAGCTTGTATCATCTTAGAAGCAGTAGGTCCAATTTGCGTGCAGTACATAATGTCTGCCTCATCAATCGTTCCTATTTTATAATTCAGCTTTTCTTTCTCACCCTCAGGCTCTTGTGAAGAATCTATCACTTTTAAAAGTTGTGAAGTATCCTTGCCAACCTCATAGAGATAGAACTGTTTTGACCAACCAAAGTGCTGATTTATAGCCTCTCCATCCGATGATGCAAATGCGATATTCATAATGTACCTACGTTACACTGCTACGTTTGAATGTGATTCACGCATCTCTGTACTAATCTCATCCATAAACAGTTGTGCTTTTACAGAAGGTAGCATCAGACCTTTTTTCTTATGCTCACGAATTTTGTAAGTACCATTTTCATTTCCAGCCATATAGTACTCTTCATAATCAGTTGTGTACGGCATATCCCACACAATTGAGCCTTCCGTCGGACAAGCGTCTGCACAGCGTGGTGCATCTGCATGTCCCACACACTCTACACAAGTCTCAGGTTTTACATAGAAGTATTGACCTTCATGTGGGTTTTTCTCATTTGAATCTTCAAGAATTGCAGCGACAGGACACTCTGGTGCACAGTCTCCACAGTTTATACATAAATCAGTAATCATAACAGCCATTTTGTTCTCCTCTTTGTTATATAGTTTTCAACTTGCATCTTTTATTCTAGATAAGTCAAGTCGCGGTTCAATTGTTATATCAACACCGCGTAACAACATTGTCGCTTCACAATCTATCTTTAAGCCCAGCAAGTTATACGCATCTTGTGTTATAAGTGAGATGACAGTTCCCATGCTACTTTCAAAAGTAAGTTCACACAAGGAGTTGTTTTGTCTGACATTTTTCAATATTGCTGGTATCTTATTTTCAATAGAGACCTTTCCTTGACACTCTTTACTGACACATACAGAAACTTCTTGAAACTTACAATATATACTGTCACCAACAGCTAGCCATATAGGGGCATTTTGTCTAATTAAACGTAGTGTCTCATCACCGCATTGAACATCTATATATGTCACAATATCCGTTTTTCTAATCTCTGTAACAACTGCTTCTTTACTGTTCATCTCTACACCTACATTAAATAAAGTATGACATTTTTGTCAATCATTGTTTGAAAATTGTCCAAGAGCATGTCAGCTGTTGAAGTCAAACCAAGATGACACCCCGAACAAGAACCTGTATAACTCATCCATACCTGTGGTCTCTCACCAGGAATGTAGTTGAGTAGTTCAATCCCACCACCGTCTACCGCTAAAGTAGGACGTATTTTTGTATCTAAGAGAGTGTCTATAAGCTCTTTTTGTGCTAAACCGTCTAAAACTCTAAACTCTTTGTTGAGCATATTATTTTCTGAAGCGTTACTAACATAGGTAACTATTGCTTGCGCTTGAGCATTATTGTTATGTGCAGCAGTTATAAGGTAACGCATTGCTTGTAGATTTTTGCCCTGCTCTTTGTAAAGCATACCTGCTTTAAGTTGTGACTCTACACTCCCTAAGTCTGCGGCTCTTTTGTAGTACTCAAGTGCTTTTACGGCATCAACTTCCCCGTCCATGCCTTTTTCATAAAAAATCGCCAACGCATTTAATGCTTGTATATTGTCATGCTCCGCAGCTTTTAAAAACCACTCTTTTGCACGTTTATTGCTTCTTTCACACCCCTGACCTTTCATATGCATAATCGCCAAATTAACCATGGATTTTGCATCGAAGGAAGCGGACTCTTCAAAAAGTACATACGCTTCATTGTAATTCTTTTTTTCAAACTCTTCTATAGCTCTGTCAAACGTCACTACCATGTTCTATCCTTTTCCATGCTTCATGCTTTATGTAAGCAAAAATGCATTTCTTATTCTAGAACTAAAGTTGCACTCTAAAGTTTGAAAATCATTAGAGAAATTCAAAAGACAAGGAGATAGATATGATTGCAATACCAATCGACTCTCAAGGGAGCGATATCAAATCATCCATACTTTTTGGCAATGTAGATATGTTTGCTCTTTATGAAGAGAAAGAAAAATCATTTAGCTTTGTAAAAAATGACGGAAGCGGTAACGGAATAAAAACTGCAAAATTTTTAAAAGAGAAAGGTGCTACAAAAGCGGTTTACTCTTTCATGGGTGATGGACCATTTAAGGAACTAAACAAAAGTGGTATAAGCGTTTTTTACATAGGTAAAGAGCCTATGGGACTCGCTGAGATTGTAAATGAGTTTCAAAACAACAAGTTCGTAAAAGTAGATGCACTCAACGCTACACAATATCTTGACCCGGGTACTGCAACAGAGAATTGCACTTGCGGATGCAGTTAAGAGAAGAGACCATCACTCCTGAGATGAGTGAGATAAAACTAATGATAGCCCAGACAGTCATACAAAGAAACCAGTTAAAGGTAGAGATGGAGCAGTGGTATAACAAATACCCAAGAAAACATTTTCCAAAGATGAAAAATCTCATGTTAATAGACTCTACACTCTCAAGTCTTGACTTGATGTACAAGAATCTTTGGGATTTTAACAACGCAGATGCCTATGCAAAACAAGCATAAAAACAAGGCAAGACTTATTGATAATATATCTGATATAGACCAGTATCGTCCTATATTGGAAAAGGACAACTTTCAACAAAGTGAGCCACACTGGAGACGTATTAGCAAAAATGCCATTACTCTCTTTCAGGTGCTTATAGACCAAGACTTACAAGACTTGGTAAAAGTTTTAAATGCTTACCCAAAATATACCGAGTGGGTGTGTGAACACTTTAGGTATGCATACAGCTACAGTGAAAATTATGCTGACATAAACGCAGCATCTGAGTTACTAGAGCTTGGTGAGCCTTACTTCTCAAAACAGTTTGTGAGAAATGTAGTAAGAAAACTACCAAAACTCGATGATATGAGTGTCGAAGAACTTATAGCCTTTTCTAACTCTTTAATGAAAGAGCATAAAGAGTGGCACCCAATAGTCACAAACCACTTTATAGCAACTATTTTGCTTAGAAGTGAGGCGTTAAACTTGCACCCTTTGCAAAAAATTATTTTAACAAAGGAAATAACGAAAATACCAAAAATAAAGACCTATGAATATGAAGCAGAAGACAGAGATGCTGTACTTGACATACCTTACATGAACTAAAACTTAAATCAACAATGGAGAAGAGACAATGTACGAAAAAGAGAAAAAAGAGCTACTGAAACAGGCAAGAAACGCTTTTGAGATAGCATGTACACTACATGAAAACGAAAGAGTTGAAGTCTATCTTGACAATGGCGAAGCAAAAATGACAAATGTCTTAGATGAAAATGAGGAGATAGTCTATACTCATACAAAATTGTTGTGTTATCAGGTTTATGGGCATAACTACCTCGAAGATGAGATAAAGACCTGGATAGACTACGCAAGAGTCATACAAACTCCACTAGAGGGAGAGGTCTTACCAGAGCCTACAGATGTTGAAAAGTCCATACGTGAACTCATAGAAGTACTCGCAAAACAAAACGGTGTACCCATAGAAAACGTAAGTTCTTACGAAGTCTTTGCAAACTTGTCAATGACACTACTAGGTACCATAGAACAAGAGATAATAGAGTACTGGTGGTCTGCAAATGAAGAGGAAAATGCAAAAACTCTAGCTTCTGCACAGATAAACTCTGCACTTGAGGGTTTAAAGTCTTTACCGAACTAAGTGTTAAACTCTGTATTTTGTTAGACCTTGTATGTCAATAGAGCAAATACAACACCTAAGAGCAAACACAATGGTGAAAAGTACTTTGTATCGTAAATTGCAAACTCTGTATCTTTTACCTTTTTAAAAAAGCCAACGGCATTGAACTCGCCTATGGCTCTTAGTGTAAAAATGGCTGATAAAAATACTCCAGAGTACACATAAAAACTTCTGTTTGCATAAACTGTAAAATCATAAAACCCTAAACCATAAGCGATGTATGCAAAGACAATTAAAACAAAACCAACAAAAAATGTCAAAGCCTTACTTGGATTTAGCAGTTTTACTCCATCTTTAGTTGGTAAGGCTTTATCCAAACCAACTTTACCACCAAATGCCCAGTAAAAATGGAATAATGCCATAATAATTAAAGTTAAAACTGTGATGGTTGCTATAAAACTCATTGTGTTCCTTGATGAGTATAATTTTTAAAATTGTAATAGTTTTATTGACAAAATATTCTAAATACATTACTAAGTAGTATATTTGGATGTAATAAAATTATCAAGTTTTATATCATCTACTTTATCAAGTAAAAATTTCACTTCTTTTTCCGTAAAATCATATATTCCAAAGTCTTTTAGATAATTTTTGCCTAATCCAAAGTATCCTGATGCATAATGTTTACATTTATTTTCTATATAACTCCATACCACACTTGAAACTATAAGCTTTTGAAGTATGCGTAAGTTTCTTTTATTTTCTGAATATGCTGCCATCCCATTATAAAAGTACAAGTTCTCATCACTGTTCAATACAGCTTTAAAACCTTTTTTAACAAGCTGTGGAAAAAATAATTTGTGCTTAATCTTATCTAGTGATTGTGTTCTACCAAATGCATACCAAACAGGATATTTTCCATTTCCCTTGTCTCTAGTCGCTAGTAATTCTTTTTTTGTAAGTAAATAGGAATATGTCTTAGGAAATTTCAATGAAAATGTTTCTTCTTCAATAATAACTGCTTGATTATATTTATTGTGGGTGTAAGGAAAAATAATTTTTTCTTTCAAGTTCTCAATATCATCATATCTATTTAAGTTATTTGAATTTATAATTTCTTTACATACATCTTTTTCTATAGCTGTTCCATCTTGCATATAAAAATGTTTTTTATCTTCTTTGATTGATTTAAAAATATAGACATGATTTTTCAATGTTGCTATACCACTTTTAGTGTTATATATTTTTCCGAATGGTCTTCCAATAGATTCTAATTTTGTTACTAACTGACTATTCTTTAAACTCCACCCCTTTTGAGTATCTAAACTTTCATAACTATCCTTGTTAAATTCAAGCCTTGAAACATCTTGTAAATTTTCTTCCTTAGTACTAGTATAATACACAAAATCTGACACCTTCTTTTCCAATAAACATATACAAGTATATGTCATTCTTGATTTAAATATCTGTTCATCTTTAAAATCTATTATTTTTAAGAGTACTTTTTCCTCACTAAAGTATTCTCTAATTGCTCGGCCATTTACACTATTCATAAATGTATTTACAGTTATAAAGCCTAAGACACCATTATTTGTCAATAATTTATGACCAATTTCAAAAAATGGAATATATAAATCAGGGTGTCCTGTTTTACTTGTACTCCATTTTTTCATAAGTTCTTTTGTTTTATTATCCATATTTCTTGAACAAACATAAGGAGGATTACCTAATATTAAGTCAAAACCACCATTCTTTTTAATTTGTTCATCTTCTTCTTTCCATTCAAACTCTAATGAATCAGCAGCATATAAATTAAAATTAAATTGTATTTCATCTTCACCATAAATAATCGCCAATAGAGAAAGTAATATTTCTGTTCTTTCAATACTATATTTTTGAATATCAAGGCCAAAAATATTTTCTTGAAAAATCTGTTTAAAAGATTTATTTGTTTTTTTTCTGAGTTCAAGACTAGCATCTATTAAAAATCCTCCACATCCACAAGCAATATCAGCTATCTTAATCTCACTAATAGATTTATTGGATAGTTCGTTAAATGATTGTTTAGTTATATATTTTCTAATATTTTCTGGGGTATAAATCGCACCATTTACAAGTTTATCAGAAGGAGAAATAACAAACTCAAAAAGTTCAAGAAGTTCTTCAAAACAAAATTTTTTATCAATTTTATTTATTAAATTAATAAACTCTTGAAGTTTTTCGTATTCAACATCTTTATCTTCTGAAATAATTAGTTTTTTTAAATTTATATTATTCTTAACTTCAATATTTTTTATTTTTGTAAAGGTAGATACTAAAAGTCTATTGATTGACAGTATATTGTTGTCATAATTTTTTAAATAATTGTATATAGATTGGTTCAATATTATTCCATATACAATCTAGTATAGCTTTTAATAGTATTTTGTAACTCTATAAAAGCATCTGCTACTTTTAACTTATCACTATCTTCTTCTAGTGTATCTCTTAATTTTAGTAATTCTTCTTGTTGAACAAGAATTTTCTCAATTACCCATATTAGTTCATGTCTTAATAAATATAATTTCATATGTTTATACATATTTTTTCCATTTTTTGTTATCGGTTCAATTTTACCTTTGTCATTTCTTTTTAAATGACTGTCGTATGTAGCACAACAAGGGTCAATAAATTCATCTTGATCTAACCATGTATCAGATTTTGATAAATTACAAAAAGGGCATGAATAAACTAAATTACTATATTCAGTTTTTAAATGAACAAAACGAGCATCTCCTTGTGGCTTAAAATGATCAATATGATAATGTCCATAAAACTCATCTGAATCACCGCAATAACCACAACTATGGTGAAAATCTTCTTTAATATATGATCTATAAGAAGTATATCTTTCTAAAGATTTTTTACAAGTACGTATCGGCTTTTTTTTATGAACACTATACATACTTTTAGCTCTCTTTTTTCAATTCTTTAATGAGTTCATCGGTATTATCAATCATTTTATGAATTTTATTCAAATTTGGTAGTTCTTTTAACTGTTTAGGAATTTTACATTTTCTATCAGTTGACTCTTCAATCAGACGTTCTAAATCTAATATTCGTTCCTCTTCAAAAGAATCTAAAGGTTCTAGTTCTGATTTTGAAATCAATGTATCTAATTCACTCTCTGCATCTTTAATTCTTTTTTTGTAATGAATAATTTGATTTTGGATTATATCTACAAAATTTGCTTTTGCACTTGTATTATCCTCACTCCCATGTAAGATATCTTTTATATAAACTACATTTACATCTTGACTTGATTTTATTGCTTCATCATCATATGAGGTCATAACAAAACAAGGAAAGTCTTTCTTTGTCTCTAAGACCTTTTCAAGTAGTCCCACTCCATTGTAAGGGACATTATATTCTATATCTGTTTTATATTCATTTAGTTTATAATCTGAAACAATTGCATCAGGTTTATTCTCAAATATTTTTTCAATTGTTTCATCAAGAGAACTCATTGGAAATAATGGGATAACCTTAAAAATACCTTCACTATCTTTGTCTTCAATATAATCTAAAAAATCATCAATATCATCTTGATATTCATCTATATATATTATTCTAAACATTTATTTCCTTTGTTCCCTCATATTTTTTTGGAAAAATAACTCTTAATCCAAATCCTCCATCTTGTGGATAAATTAACTTTACATCACCATCATTATCTTCGACTATTGATTTAATTATCCACATACCTAAACCCGTTCCTTCTTCTTCACCAGTATGCTTATTTAGATTTGTAGTAAACATGGGTTCAAATATTTTTTCATGATTTAATATATCTTCCGATAATCCAGGTCCATTATCAATATAATCAATAAATAATTCATTTTTATTATCATAAACTTTTACTTTGATGATTCTATCAATATCATTTTTAGATTCAATAAATGCATTTATAGTATTAATTATTAAATTATTAAAAATACTATCAATATCTATTTCATATACTCTCATTGATAAGTTTCCTACCTCTTCAATATTAAAGACTATTCCTCTATTATTGAAAATAGTTTCCCAATCATCTTTTAATAAACTAAAATAACTTTTAAACTTTAAGGTTTTTGTTTTTCTTTTATCTTTTCTTGCTACACCTAATGAAAAATGTAGCCAATTTTGTAGTTTTACATCTTGTTTTTTTATTCTTTCTAAAATATAGAAAGGATTTTTTCTATCTTCTAAATCTAGTAAATCATCTTCACTAATATAATTATCAAGTATTTTTTTTAATTTATCAACACGAGAATTTAAATTTTGAGATATTTTACTTAAGTCATGACTAAAAGAAGCAACAACAATTCCACTACTCGCCATTCCTCTTAATAGTTTTTGCTCCTCTTTTAAATTTTCTATCTCTTCATTTTTATCTTCTAATCTTTTAGATAATAAGATTTTATCAGGATCTTCTTTTTCATGATTTTCGGAAGAACTATTCTTCTCTAATTCTTCATTTTTCTTTGTTCTTTCTTTCTCTAAAATTTTTTTAGCAAGATCATCTACATATTTTTTCCCTTTTGAATTATCGTCAATCTCTTCATAGAACAATTTCATTTCACTTGCTATTTTTGCTCTATCTTCTTCAAATACCTCTATTACACTTAAAATCAATTTTCTAAAAATTAAAAAAGTTTTATTTTCTTGAAGTCCTTCTCTACTAGATTTATCCTGAAAATCTACATTACCTACTCTTGTGATATTTATTGCTCCTGCTACATTTTCAGGATTGACTTTCCATCCTCCCTCTTTCTTAGCAATAGAAGCAGGACTTTTTGTTTGTCTCATCCCTAGTCCTAACCAGTCAAAGGCACTATTTTCAACCTCTCCATAAGGTCTAACTCTAAAATCATCTCTAAATAATTTTATTCCTCCAAATTTATCTAACCAGTTTTTTCTATCCCTTGAGACAAACTTTTTATAATAAAATTTTGACAAGTCTTCTGTCATATAAGTTTTTTTCATAAAATAAAAATCAAACTGAAAATTTCCTATTTTTGAAAATGTATTATCTTCATCTTTTTTATTATATCCTGCCAAAAGCTCTTTAAAAGTTGTTTCTCTTTCCCAATAACCTTTTTCAAAGTCTTCTTTTCTATATGGATATTCTTTAGAAAAATCTCTCATAAAAAATTTAGGAGGAATTGTATCTACAATATATTCTTTTCTAAAAATCTTTATTGAAACAGATTGATTATCATTAGCTGTGACAGATAACTTGTAATCATAATCATCACAAATTGAACCTAGTACCTCTCCATACTTTTCAGGATATTCTTTACTAAATAAAGATATTTTAAAAGGATTACTTTCTTTAGGGGGAACTAATACCTCTAAATCCTTAAACACTTCATTAACATAATGATCTTCCCAATTATCTCTTAAGTTAGATATTTTAAAAATTGTTCCATTTTCAAATTTCTCTTTTTCTAAAATATTTTTAATGTTATCATCATCTATTTCACTTAAAATATAATCTTTTAAATCCAAATCTTCAGAACCAAATAAAATAGCCTTGACTTGATCAATAGTTTTTCCATCTCCTTCAAAATCAGTCCAATCTACTTCCCACTGATAAGCTCTTAAATTTGTTTCCTTCCCATCATCATCAAAGTCTTTGTGAACTTTAGTATTAAACTTTGTAACCATTTCACATTTATCACCAAGTTTATCTAATGCAAATCTTCCTATTCCTTTAGCTCCAGCTTTGACTCTTCCACTTTTTGTAAAAAAATCTGACTCTTTATTATTCGTTCCTATAGTCATCCAATGTTTTTTTATTATTTGCTCCGTCATACCTTCACCAGCATCAATAATAAACAATTCACTCTTATCAACTTTCTTTTCTACGTCTACTTCTTTTCCATCTTGAACTTCTTTTTCAATAACAGTTTCAATTATTCTTTTAAAATATATTATTGCTATAGGACTATCTGCATCATAACAATTTTTTACAAGCTCAACAATAGCGCCTTTAGATGAAGCAATATTTTCTCTACCAATTAATCTCGCTGTTCTAGCTGATACTGTAAATGGAATTTTTCGCATGCTAAATACCTGTATTAGTAAAATATTGGCTATTCTACCTAAAAACACCGCAATTACATTTTAAATAATTTAAACTAAAATGGAATGTTTACACTAAAATACACTGTTACGAAACCTGTACTTCCTGGATTTAATTTAAGTTATATTGAAATTTTAGAATCTATTAACTAGCGATATAAAACGCTAAAAAGTCTAAAGTGTTAACATTCATCAGGTTTTGAAAATGTTTCACACTTCATAGATGGTTTTAGTGGCATTTTTATGTCTAGAAGCTTTTCGACAAACCACTTGTTAAATCCGCAGAGCTTTCGCCCTTTTATTATCATCAGAGGTCTTCTAATTAAGATTGGGTTTTCCATGAGCATATCAAGTGCGCTCTCTTTATCTAGCGTGGAAAGATTTATTTTGCCATTTTTTATGAGTGGTGCACTGGGGTTAAACCATTTTGTTATGGGCATATTTTTAAAAAACTCATGCAGCTCTTCTCTCTCAAGCCCATGATTGATTAAGTCTCTCTCTATAACCTTGCACCCAGCTTCGCGAAAAGACTGTTTTTGTTTCGCATTTGTTTTACAGCCGGGTTTTTCGTAAAAGATTATTAAATTCATCCAACTTCAACCAAGTCAATGGCTTTGTCTGTCAAACAGTATGTTTGTATACCATCATCATGTAGGTTCATACACTCACTTATGAACCTTCCATCCTCAAGTGTCTGCAAAGTCTTTTCAACAACTTCGATGCTCAAACCCAAATACTCAGCTATATCATAAGAGTCATAGAGATTGTAATTGTCTTCATCACTCAAATTGTAAATAGCCTTCATAACACTTTTTATAATACTTGTTGCCATTACTCACTCCTCAATTGTTCGATGTTTTTTTTCCAGAGAATCTTTTGAAGTGGATGCAAGTCTCTTTTTTGCAACCATTTTTCAAACTCATTTGCGTAATGTTCTCTAATGACAATATGCAACTTTTGTGCTTGACTTTCTAAGAGTTCAAAATAGACCTTTGCCTCATCGTATGAAAAGCTATTTACCGGTTGTAGTTTCCGTTTTAAACCCTTACGTAACGCATCATCAAGGTAAGCCTCACTCAGTACTAAAAACTCCGATGCATACTCAGGCTTAGCGTATGTTTCATTCCATATTCTTCCGTTAATCATCTGGTCATACGCCAAGTCAGAAAACACCGGATACTTCTTAAGAACATTTACCAAGTCTTCAAAATCATTGTCAATCATCGCCCTAAAAAGCATACGACTACGATTTCGTATCTTATGTCGTAATTTTTCATCATTGATTATCTCAGAACTTATGAGGTTAAAACGCTCTAAAGCACCTAAACGAGAGTGGTTAAATGCCATTATGGCTACTAGGTGGTTTTTATCTTGAATCTGAGCTGGATGAGAGCCAGATGGTCTGTAAAAAGCCCACTCAAGCCGTGCTGCATCATCCTCATGGTACATGTACAAAGCATCACCACGAGCCTCAAAATCACCCTCGTTTTGAAGCTCTTCTATCTCCTCTTTATAACTCAACTCATCCATTCTCTTTTCCTACAGGTCAAAATAAAAAACATCACCAAAGCTCTCAAGCTTCTTCATGTTTCGTTTATCACTTATTAAAAAAAGCGTTGTTATCTCTGGGGCTTTTTCTATCTTAAAGAGTCCATCGCTTAGTACCATAAGAGCACTTTGTGAGTCACTTCGTGTTTTGAAGTAGTTCACAACCGGTTCAAAGAGTGTGCCTCCATTTCCCTTTTCAAACGCAATCGTTGGTCGGTTGTCTTGTGCATCGTAGGTAACAATCTTTGCTTCATCCACACTCTCATCAAAAGGAACAACGGTAACACTAAAGTCACTACTCATTCGTAAAACAGAGTCGATGATGCCCAAAAACTTAGAGAAGGTATCTACATGTATGCTCATAGACCTATCAAGAGCTATGTAAAGACTCAGACGATTTTTTTCATGCTTATAGCCGGGAAGATATATTCCCTGATGGATAAAACGACGGTTGGGGTAAGAGAAGTCCACCTCTTTGTCAAAAAAGCTCTCACTCATGTAGGTATGCAAAAGTGTTTCAAGGTCTATTTTTGGACGGATGACCTCTTTGATCATCTCTAAAAACGAGCTGGGAATGTCTCCTTGTTTACTCGCTGCACCCATCGCTTGGACTATGAGTGCGTCTATCTCTTCCATGACAGCAGAGTCATCACCCTCATGTTCTATGAGGTCAAGTTTCTCTTCTTGAGGGTTCTTCTCATCAGGTGTGCCCTCTCCATTTTCATTCTCTTCATAGAGGATGTTGTAAACCTCTTCAACACTTTTGTCTCGAAACTTCTCAAGCATTACTTCATGTTCCGGTCGCTCTCCAACACGCTCAAAGTCACTCAAAAGGAGATTTATAACTATGTCACTACTACGATTCCACGTTCCATGGTCTCTATCTCTCATACGAAAGGGGTGTTTTAAAAGAATGTGTAGTAGTGTATGAGCATATATATATTTTAACTCCTCTTGGGGAATGTGCTCGCAAAGAGAGACATCAACATAAATGCACACACCATTAGTCTCAAACGCCTCATGCTTGTTTTTTCTAAACTCCATTGGAAGAGAGAGTGCCAAAACACTCAAAAAGGGGTGGTCAAAAAGAAACTGTACCCGTATCTTCTCTAGTTTCGTGAGAAAATCAGATGATATATTCACCATACTTTTCCACCCATTCATTAAAGGCACTGTGCAGTGCTAAAGACTCATCTTTAACGATAACGTCTTTTATAAGCATAATCCCAAATTCAGTAGGTAGAGTTTCGCTAAATGCAAAAAGGTGTTCTTTATGGCTATCACTTCCCTTGTAGTACTCAATAAGAGCAGAAACAAGAGCATAAAGAAGTGCCGGCTGATTTTTTATCTCTGGATAGTGTCCTTCATATATAGCAGCTACATCAGGGAGCTCTTCGTACACCCTTACGTAAGAGGTAAATTCTATCCCTGAACTGTAGCCTATTGTTCCGTAAATGATTGGTGCGATTGCGCTTATGTCATCTCTTGATTTTAATATATTTGAGAGCATGTGGTAACTTCTTGGTGTTGCAAATGCAGGGTTTGAGTCATCTTCTACAACCGGCTCTGTAGAGAGTAAATCGGGTCTAAAACCTAAAAAACCTATAACAAAAGGGTGTAGCCCAGCTTTAATGGCAAAGAGTTTAAAGTCTTCAAACCTTGCCTCAACATGTAGATGCACCATACGGTTTACAAGCGGTGATGGAAGACGAAATACCACACCCCTATCACTAACACGGTTCCCCGCACAGATGATTCTCCATCCATCAGGAAGTTTGTACTCACCCATCTGACGGTTAAGCACTAGTTGATATATGGCAGCTTGAACAGAAGGAGGTGCAGAGTTTAGCTCATCTAAAAAGAGAATACCCTTTGAGTCCATATCTTTTGGAAAAAATACAGGAGGCATCCATACAGTTTGATTATTTTGTATAGAGGGAACACCACGCAGGTCAACGGGATCCATTTGAGATAAGCGCACATCTACAAGTTCAAGTCCTTTTTTTTGTGCTATGTCTGCAACTATGTAAGACTTTCCAATCCCCGGACTACCATGTATAAAAAGAGGTGTATCTGTTTCAAGCAGCATATCTATACTGTTATAGAGTTCGGTGGTAGATATAGAGGGTGTTCTCATGCACTGACCTCACTCACCATACACTTAAAACAGCTAAACTGATCATTACAACTTATACATGCTGGTGCAACTCTTCCTATCTTGTCATAAAGAAACTTCTTCCAGAGTATATCTTTTGGTTTTTGACTCGCTAAACGTGGATAGTTTTTTTTCATAAAACGTCCCATCTCCGTTCTACTGTGAAAACCTAAATCTTCATAAAGGTGATTCATTTTAAGTGACTCGTAGGCTACCCATTTTCCGAGTATTGTCTGTGCAAAAGCATTAACACCATAGTGATGCAGTAAAGCGGCTATCTCTTTTTCCATATATTCTAATTCACTCATATTTCCATCTCCACCATTTTTCCCATTGTTATCTCTGCTATCTCTTTTCCAAAAGCAAAACAGTCGTTAAGCTCCTCTTCTGTTGGGATGAGCTTAATTTTTATGGGCTGTACTGGTAGTCTAAACTTTAACCACCTCATTCTGTCATGCAACATCTCAGGAGCTTCTCCCGTCCAACCATAAGAGCCAAAACTTGCACCTATTTTTCCCTGAGACTCTAAGTAAGCCATACAAGAGAGCAAATCCCAGGCAGGTTTTACTGCATCTCCATTAATGGTAGGAGAACCCACAATTACTGCATCACTCTCTTCAAGAAGGTCTATCATATTTTTTTCATCTAAAGAGGCTAAGTCGTACATACTGGCAACTATCCCCTCTACCGTATCAGCTCCCTCCATAATTACTTCTGCCATTTTATGAGTGTTGTCATAACTTGACATGTAAAACACAGAGAACATCTTCTTGCCAAAAGTACTTTTTCTAAACTTGTCTTCACTGCTCCAAGCTTCATATTTGTCAATGTAGTACTGTGGATTTGTTCTAAGAATTGGACCATGCAGTGGTGCTATAGTCTTAATTTCAAAACGACTGTAGAGGTTTAGTGCTTGGAGTACATACTGTTTAAATGGACGCATTATATGCTCATAGTAGTACTTAAATGCGTAAGAGAAGTCTCCGACCTCATCATCAAATAGACGTTCATCATAGTAGTGACTTCCAAAAACATCACCACTAAAAAGAATTTTTTCTTCATGCAAGTAAGAGCTCATGGTATCTGGCCAATGTAAGAATGGTGTACTTAAAAACTCTATTGTTTTATCTCCTAGAGAGATTTTTTTACCTGTATTGGCTGTCTCAAAAGCAACATCGGATTTTATAATGCCTTTGAGCATCATAACCGCACGTCCAGAGATAATAAGTTTTGCCTTTGGAGCTCTTTTCATAAGTTCTTCCAAGGCTCCAGAGTGGTCTGGTTCAAGATGGTGCAGTACTATGTACTTTATCTCTTCATACTTACACACCGACTCTAAACGTAAAAAGAACTCATCACTAAACTCTTTTTTTACAGTGTCCATAACTGCCACGCCTTCTGAGCCACGAACAACATAACTGTTATACGAACTTCCATTAGCTGTCTTCATAATAATGTCAAAGGTACGTATCTTTGGATCAAAAGCACCTATAAAGTCAACACTCTTTGAGAGCTTTGCAACTAAATGACTCATCTTAAAAAAAATACGAGATCTCTATCTCGCCCTCATCTGCATTAATACTACACTGACACATCAAACGAAGATCTTTATCGCTACTACCCATAGCCTCTAGAGCAAAAATCTCTTTTTGTGTTATTGGACTCAGTAGCTCATTACCTTTTACAACTTTAGCCACACAAGTAGAACAATCCCCTACTCTACAGCCAAACTCCATGGAAGCGCCAGATTTTCTGGCTATCTCACGTAAGCTTTTAGAGTTTGAGACTTTGACTTTTATATTGTCATCTTTTAAATATAGATTTACCATACATATTTCCTCGACTATTACAAACAAATATGCATAAGTTGTTCTAAGAGAGCCTATCCGTAGAGTAATTTGAGGTAATCGTGTATATCACTAAGAAAAAAACGTCTATTATCACGCTCTTCAAAGTGCCCTACCCAACCCGCATCGTTCTCTCTTACCATCTTACATGGATGTACAAACTCATTGTATGGTAGTTGCGTTTTGAGTACCTCTGAAGCATTAATAGCATCAACAACAGCTTCATAAAGTGTATCAAGACTCTCATCATCTGTAGTTAGATACAGATTCCCATCCTTTTGGTAGAAACGATAGATGTTTAAAATATGTTTTGCTTCTTCATTTATTATTTTTTTCATATATCCACCATATCTCCCTTACGTAAGGGTCACTCCTACTGCACTTACATAAAGTATGTACTCATCTATTTCAAAAAACTTTTGTATCTGCTTATCATAAAATGCACCTATTCCCGTACATCCAACACCCATCTGTTCTGCTTGCATATATATATCATGTGTATATATTGCCGACTTCATTAAAGTGTTTGCACTAAAATATTTCGATGTAAATATATGGACAATGTCTGCATCTTTGACAAATTTTTGATTAACTAAAAGTGAGCATATCTCCTCTATAAATAGACCCTCTTTCATGCAGATACTTTTTTTATAGATACCCGCCTTGATATGTTCACTATTTAACACTATCGTATATAAGCTCAAAGGGTACTCTACATATTTTGAAAAGTTTAAAAACTCTTCTAAGTACTCTTTTTTCATTCCTGTACCAGCATCAAACTTACGGGCTGAACGTCTCTTTAAAATACTCTCTTCTTGAATATTTGCTCTTATCGTTAGCTCTTGTGTTCGAAGCAGTTCATTTTTCTTTATACTTTTTACAAGTGAACTATTTAACTCGGAGTAATCAGTCGGAGATACTTGCATTAAACTGTTTTTAATGAGAGTGGTATTTTTTTCGCGTATATCACCAATATATGCTGTCGCACAAACAAACTCCTCATCCCTAAAACCCATTATCTCATTCAAATCTGTTTTATTGAACTCTGACAAAATTGTCATTTTATGTCCAAAAAGTTTTAAACTGCTCCCTAAAGTAGCCACTTGATGCCCGACATCCAAATAACAATAACGTATGGCTCTCTCTTTATACTTCCACTCGGCTCTAAAAGGAACAGTGCTAATAACAAAGAGCATTCCATGTAAAGAACCTTCAATGCCTACATAAGACTCTAGCCCATCTTTTTCAATTTCTTGTATAAGTACTAACTCACTACGCCCTGCATCAACATGGTATATACCGCTAAGCACCCCTTTAATGCCACGAATTTGAACATATAACTCTACGGGGTGTAGATTGCCTGCTGAAGGAGATGTAAGTTTATGATAGGGCTTTGATGCAATCTGTGTAGTAGCACTAATCATACGCGCTAGCTCTACAACTCGTAATGCCTCAATATCACCAAAAGAGTAACGAAATAAAAACTCAGGGTAGTGTTTAAATAGAGATGGTTGCGAAGACCAGTCCAAATATCCTGTTGTTCTAGCGACAATCCTTGGAGTCAGACTTGTATCTTCATAAATAAAGTTCATCTGTATGTACTATACGGACATCCAGTTTTCATGGGTATGCCCTTTTTGTTTCACACTGACTATAGAATCTATGGCATTGACACAAGCCTCATAATCGACTTCATCGACTATCTCTCCTACCAACTCTTTATAAGCGACTATACCTTCTCTATCTATAACAAATACAGCGCGTGCCAGACGGTCTCTGAGCTTTCCTTCTGTAATGAGCAGTCCAAACTTCTTGGCAAACTGTCTCTCAGTATCTATAACAATTTGTGCTGCGTCTATGGACTCTTTTTGAGCATACTCTTTTACAAACTCCAAATCATCTGTTGTAACCATAATAGTGTCAAGTTTTTTAAACTGTTTGACAAGCTCGTTAAACTTTTTAGCGCCCAAAGAACATACTTCGGTTTTTAATGACGGAATTGCAATTATCAACTGTGTATTTGGGGCTATCATGCCTATAACATTTTGGCTCCCGTCAAGTTTTGTGATTCTTGCAGCAGGTGCTTCTGCTCCAACACTCACCTCTTTTCCACCTAATGGCGTTTGTGTTCCATGCACTGTGATTTCCATTGTAACTCCTCTTTTTTTAACCAACAAGTGCATAATGTGTTCTAAAAATAGTCCATATATATGATTATAATTCATACATTTTTTTGTTCATTTTAAAGGAAATTAAATATATAATAGTGTGTTCGAAAAAGAAAAAATTTGGAAAAATTGATGTACACCGATTTAAGAATACCCGATAATGAAGATTGTCAAACATGTGCCTTAACCTTTGCATATGAAGAGATTAAAATTCTTTATGACATTGCTCTTTTACTCTCAATGACAAATGAAGTTGAGATAAAAGAGTGCATTGAAAAAGTGATGCGAATCTTAAAACACAACTCTTATCTTGAAAGATGTACACTCTTTTTAGCTTCCGATGATCTTAGCGAACTTGAACTGTATGCCTCCATAGACTTAACACCACAACAACAAAAAATGGCTGTATATAAAATTGGTGAAGGTGCAACTGGACTTGCGGCACAAAGTGGTGAGCCCGTAGTTATTGAGAATGTACACAACAACATAAACTATCTCAATAAAATGGGTAAACTCAACACAAACTCTATCTCTTATATAGCCGTTCCAATCATTCAAGATGAAGGACTCTTTGGTGTTATCTCTGCAAATATTCAAAAAAATTGTGTTTTAAACTTTGATGACATTGTAAGAATGTTAACCATAGTTGGTTCACTCTTTGGAGGAACACTCGCAACCCAACGTAGACATGCAAGAGAAAAAGAGACATTAACAGAACTAAAAACATACTATAAACAAGAGATACTCGATGAGTATAAATTTGAAAATATCATCGGTAACAGTACTAAAATGAAACAGGTCTTTAGCATGTTAGAGACTGTATCCCCATCGGATGCGACTATATTGGTCAGAGGTGAAACCGGTACGGGTAAAGAGCTTATTGCTACAGCGGTACACAACCTCAGTAAACGTAAGAACGGGGCTTTTATAAAACTAAACTGTGCGGCAATTAGTGAGACACTTTTGGAGAGTGAACTTTTTGGACATGAAAAAGGTGCCTTTACTGATGCAAAAGAGATGCGTAAAGGAAGGTTTGAGTTAGCAGATGGCGGTACACTATTTTTAGATGAAATAGGTGATGTATCCCCTGCTCTTCAGGTAAAGCTTTTACGTCTCTTGCAAGAGCAGGAGTTTGAAAGAGTTGGTGGAACGAAAACCATTAAGACAAACGTACGTTTAGTAGCCGCTACAAATAGAAATCTTGAGGAGATGGTAAAAAAAGGAGAGTTTCGTGAAGACCTTTTTTACAGACTTAATGTAATTCCTATTAATCTCCCTCCGCTTAGAGAACGCTATGAAGATGTCAAACTACTCATAGAGCACTACATTAACAAGTTCATGAAAGAGCATAAGAAAAAAATGGTTCTCTCAAAAGAGGCTCTTGAAGCACTACTCAATTATCCTTGGCCTGGAAATATTCGTGAATTGCAAAACACTATGGAGAGAATTGTCCTTATATGTCCTGATGGTGTTATCCAGCCTGAAATGTTAAATCATGTACTGCCATTTAACTACCAAAAAATGTTTATGCAAGAAGAGAATACAAATACACAAACAACTCTTATGTCAAACACACAACCTACTGTACAAAAAGATGTGCCTGAGCAAGCTAATCCAATCATAACTAATAAAAGTCTGCATGAAATGGAAAAAGATTCCATTATTCAAGCACTTATTGACAACCGTGGTATCCAGACAAAAGCAGCTGCCCAATTAGGAATGACTGCCCGTCAAATTGGATATAAAATCAAAAAATACGATATCAATATTTAAAAGAGGAAACTCTTTTAGTCTGCATCGCCACGTTCGACAATCTTAGCAACTACTTCACCAGGAAGCAATTTCTCTTGTGGAGTTATATACCAAGTGTCACCATTAGTAAGTTTAACAGTACCGCCCCACTTCTCATCCGTACTAAACTCTAGCTCAGTAATAATCTCTTCCATATCTCTTTTTGCCAAATAAAACAGAATCTCTCCTGCATCATTTTCTCTTAACATTATCTTTGCCATTTTTGTATCCTTTTAATGAAATAAATATTTTTTGAGTCTGTACCACAAGTCGCCTACCATCTGATTTTCAAAAGTGATTTCAAAGAGAAAGTCATCTAATAGTTTTACATATGATGGTGAAGAAAATCTTTTATCATCCCTTTTGATAAAATCTTTACGATGATGTACACCTCTACTCTCTTCGCGTTTTAAAGCACTGAGTGTCATTGCCTCTGCAATATAAAGTGCATTTTTAAACTCGAGTATTGAAGATAGCTCTACATTGTTTTCCTTCTCTTTGTTGACACAGTGTATTCCATACTGTCTCTTAAAGAGATATCCTATATACTCAAACGCATTTGTAAGTGACTCTTCAGTTCGAAATACACCTACATTTTGAAATAGCGACTCTCCCAAGCTTTTACGCATTGCATTGACGTTGAAATAATTCTCCCCCTCTATTATTAATTCTATTCTACGCATCTCTTTATCTATAATGGCGTAATCTATAGGCAAGAAATCTCTTCTTATAGCTCTTTTAGATGCCTCATATCCAGCCAAGCGTCCAAAGTAGACACCTTCAAGTAAAGAGTTTCCTCCTAGTCTGTTTGCACCATGAACACCAGTCATAGCACATTCACCACAGGCATATACACCGTCTATATCAGTTGAGGTATCCCCTCTAGTCCAAATCCCCCCTATGCTGTAGTGTGCAGAAGGGGTTATTTGCAACAGCTCCGTTGTAATGTCTATACCTGCACCACTCAGAGCAATTTTTTGAGTTGATGGTAACTTCTTCTCTATAGTCTCCGCTGGCATATGCCTAAAGTCAAGATAGACTTTGTGCCCGTCTATAATGTGTTGTGCTATCTCTATGGAGAGCTTGTCCCTCGTTTGCAGCTCATCTGTAAAACGTCTGCCTGTTTCATCTACAATATATGCACCCTCTCCGCGTGCCGCCTCACTAATTAATGCTCCGTTATTTATTAAAGTAGTAGGATGGAACTGTACGAACTCCATATTTGAAAGTTTCATTTTTGCACGAAGAGCGGCTGCTATAATATCACCTGAGCTCTCTTGAGAGTTTGTAGAGTGTCCCCTAAAAATACCTGCATAACCTCCTCCTGCAAGAACAAGAGACTTACATGCTAAAGCGATAACCTGTGAATCCCTTCTTCTTAAAACCGTTACGCCGCTAAGCTTATTGTGAAACTTGGTAATGTTTAAAAACTGATGATTACTTAAGATATGTACACCACTATTTCTACACTCCAAAAGAAGTTTTTGAACAATGGCACTCCCTGTTCTATCTGCTATATAACATGTTCTATTTGCCTTGGAGCCTCCAAAAGGACGCTGTAATACATTACCCTCTTCATCGGAGTCAAATCCCACTCCCATCTCTTTTAGCTCTTCAATTATTTCAGGAGCATCATGGCACATATCTGAAATGTTTTTTTCATTTATTAATCCATCTGCACCATTGATAGTATCATTGATATGATTTAATATTGAATCATACTCACTTATATTTATGACTGCGTTTATACCACCTGAAGCCACTGCTGAGTTTGAGCGAAAAGGATTGCTTTTTGTAAGAACGGCAACTTTAACACCGGACTTCTTTGCATATAAAGCTGAGAAAAGACCAGCTATTCCGCTTCCGACAACTATGACATCATAAAGCATTTGTACTTCCTAAAGTCAAAGTATTCATGCTCGCTTTCGTAGCACTTGGAAGATATGCAAGTGTGAGGTTTTCTTCAACGTGATTTGGATCAACTGCTCCAAAAAGTGCACTCACTGCTCCGCCTGAACGGGCAAACTGCAGTGCAGAAATCACATCATTAAAATCACTCGTTCCCAATGTTTCACCAATGCTTTGAGAAAATTTCGCCTTAAATAGATTGAGTTGCAATAGAGATGAAGATGCCATTAACTGCAATCCAAATCCCTGTACTGCTTGAACAAGCGTGTAGTAACGCCCATCAGGACCTTTTTGGTTGTTGAAGTTATATGCTTCTGGCTTACCTAGATTAAATGGTGATTGTATATACTTAAAGTGATGCTCTTTGCCACCAACTTTTTGAGCTATAGATACCACGTCACCCAAACTTATATACTCTTTATGCGTATCTTCATATAAAAAACCATTCCATGCAGCTATACCGTAAGCTTTAATTTTCCCCTCTTGTACCATTGTTTCAAAGAGTTCAAAAGCTTTTTCTATACGTTCTAATAAAGTTTCATACTCTATGTAACCTAGCTGTGTTTCAGGATTATGTAAAAACATAATATCAAGTGTCTTTAACTTGAGATTTGAAAGAGACTTCTCTATACTCCATCTAAGATACTGGGGAGATAAACAGTGCTGATCAATTACAATTTCTTCTTTTTTTGCCAGACCACGTTTTACAACATTTGTTTCAATCCACTCATAAGGGTTATCTGGAAAAGGAAACTCTAAAGGTAAAAAACCGGCTTTTGAGGTAATAATAAGCTGTTCCCTTGTTGCTTTGTTCTCTTTAAACAACTCCTCTAGTGCCTCACCTATCTCCTCTTCACTCACTTGGTATCGGTAATTTATTGCTGTGTCAATAAGGTTAATTCCATTTAGCACTGCCATCTTTACAGAGTTCTTGTAGTTCACTACATAATTCTCTTCTCTATATGGCTCTTTTCTAAAAGTACCTAAACCAATTGAGGAGACAAAAAAGTCACCATTAAACCGATAAAAATCCTTTGCATACTTTGGAAACTGCTTCAAGTATGCAAAAGTACCCTCTTTTGTTGCAAAGCTCATTATGTTACGATAACTCTAATATTTGCTTTTAATTTAAACGCCAACATATCTTGAATACCTGCTAAAGTTGTTGTCGTGTTCATTGAACAACTCATACACTCACCTTGATACTTGATAAGTACCTCAAAGCTATCATTATCTTCTTTAACATCTATGAGTTCTACATCTCCGCCATCAGCCTTAAGTGTAGGACGAATATACTCTTCAAGAATTGACTCGACAGATTTTATCTTCTGAACAAGTCCCATAGATGCAAAATCACCATTTCCTTTTGCTTCAATAATCTTACGAGACTTCTCTTCTGCCTCTAGTTCTTCTTTTACTTCTGAGAGTAAATCTACCAAATAAACATCTTTTTGCTCATGTCCACCTGGTTTAATACATGACTTACAAAAACCACCTGCCTTCGTATAATCAGTTATCTCTTCAATAGAAGAGAGTTTATTGAGCTTAATCACCTTAAGAAGTGTGTCTTGAGTTACACGTGCACACTCACAGATGATGAACTCCTCTTCAAAGCTATCCATATCAACACCCTTGTATATAGAAGCAGCTTTTTTAATAACATCATATGCCATTACAGAACAGTGCATTTTTTGACCGGGAACAGCAGGAATGTCAGGATTGTCTCGGAGGGCTTTTTCAACATCAATGTTTGTTATCTTCAAGGCGTCATCTACAGTCTTGTTCATACATAACTCAGCCATCATATCTGATGAGGCTATAGCCGTACCACAACCAAAACTCTTAAACTTACTAGTTTTAATAGTATCAGTCTTTGGATCAATTAGCCAGTAAAGTCTTACAGCATCTCCACAACTCTCAGCCCCAAAATCAGCAATAACTAATTCATTATTGCCCTTTTCTGCTTCAGTAATTTCACCCATATTTGATGGATTGTCCATGCGACGCTGTACTTCACTTGAGTACTCTTCCCATAACGCTCCACCTATCAAATCATCTCTTGCCATAACCACTCCTTAAAAAGTTTACAGATATTACAAAAGCAATTGCAATTAGTATTCTAGATTTTTTGGAGTGCCTTGATAGATTATCTATAACAGGAGAGTTGTAGAGGTGACAATTTTGTTCAACAGATACAAGAGCGACAAAATTGTAATGTTAAAAATACTTTCTTGTCCTCTTTTATAAGGTGGCTAGTTTATATAAAAACTTTCTTTCTTTAAATGAGGCTATCTCCATCTCTTGGCGATACTTCGCTATAGAGCGGCGTACCATTTTTATGCCAAAACGTGACTCTATGCTTTCATGGAGATACTTATCACTGTATGGTTTCTCTTTATCTTCACTCTCAACAACTCTTTTTAAAAACTGTTTTATCTCGGAAGTGGAAACTTCACCTATAGCGTTTGAGAAGAAATCTTTAAAAGCAAAAACTCCTCTCTCACACTCTAAGTACTTTTCACTGATAGCACGTGAAATTGTCGACTCATTAAAACCCAGCTCATCTGCAACATCTTGCAGTTTAAGAGGTTTTAACTCACTCCCCATAAAAAAAGCATACTGCTTCTCTATCAAAACAAGAGCGATGTTATAAAGAGTAGCTTTACGAAGATCAAGAAGTTTTACCAGTTCACGTGCCTCTTTAAATTTCTGTTTTGCGAAATTATCATATTTGTCTATTTGATTAACCATAAGATTGGGATAAAAATCGTTATTGATTTTTATATTGAGATCATTTCCTGCAAACTCTACAAAAATATCTGGAAGTACAGCAGCTTCACTCTCCATATATGCAATGGCAGGAGGATTGTTTAGATGTTTTATAATCTCTTTGGCATCATGTGCACGAGCATGATTTAAAAACTTCTCTATGTCTTCAAACTGGATAATCATAGCACTCAAAAGAATACTTAGTTCATCATCCAAATCAAACTCGTTTAACTGAAATAAAAAAGACTCTTTATAATCGACTGCCCCAACACCAATAGGCTCTAAGTATGCAAAACGTTGACGTACTTGTTCTACTTTATAAACATCCACCTCACACTGCTTTGCTATCTCTTCTACATTACCTTCAAAGTAACCCTCATCATTGATGTAATAGATGATTTGTTTTGCAATTTTTTGAGAGATTGGTGTAGGAAAAAGTGGTGCAACAATCTGTTCATCGAGTTTCTCATACAAAGATTGATTTGAGACACTCATCCACTCTATTTCATCACTTGAAGAGTTAGAAACATGGTTTTGATACTCCATATATGTATTATGTGAACTTGAAGAGGAACTCTCAGGCATTTCAAATCCAGATGCGACTTCTAAGCAAGGATTTTCATTTGTAATGACCTGAATGTGCTTTTCCAAGTCACTTAATGAACACTGCAATAAAGGGAGCCAAGTTTGCATGGAGAGTCTTGGAAGCTGTTTTTGCTTAAAATTAAATTGTTGTTTCATTTTTTTATCTTCTCTATAGGGTAGTATATTACATATTGGACATAAAAACCTCTTTGAATGTCCATTTTTTATACCACTGCATATTTTGTTCTAGAAAATAATTATTGAAGATAATAAAGGATTTTTTTATGTAAATCCCTCAAAAGAGGGAGAGAAGATTAGTACTTAAGGCGTACTAAACCATTTGGCTCTACGATTTTCATTTGACACGATAAACGTGCTTTTGGACTTGTTTCATTGAGCATTTTCATAACTGTTTTCTCTTTTTCAGTTACATCGCTTAAAAACTCCATTCCAGACTCTATTGTCACTATACATGTACCACATTCACCATCTCTACAACCAAAAGGAAGTGCACTCCCTGATGCCTCAACAATGTCTTGAATCGTTTTTCCAGGCTTTACGTTTAAAGCTAAAAAATCATTTATAATTTCCACACGTGTTGTCATTATTTTTTCCTTGAGTTAAATTTAGTACTTTTTATTCAAATGGTTTCACAAGAAGTGAACCTTTGATAATACACTGACATGCAAGTCTAATCGGTGTTTGCTGTGCATACTGCTGTGCTGATTCAGCCTCTTTTTTACTAATAGCACCCATCTCAACAAGAGTGTCTAGTTCTTTATCTTCCATATAAGTAGTGTATTTATCTTTATCCCAACCATCTGGGTCTACTTCACTTTTAAAGCCAGTATCAACAAGCTCTCCATCTAACTCTTCAACTTTTACAGCACAACTTCCACACATTCCATCTTTACACTCGGTTGGGATGATTACGCCATTGTTTTGAGCTACACGTAGTAGTAAGTCGCCTTCTTTTGCTATGACACGCTTGTCCATGTCTTCACCGAAGCCGCAAAATATTACATTTACCATTCTATCTCCTTTTCTTTCTCACATTAAGTCGTCATGGTCTAACTTCTCAATGATTGTCAATGCACAAAAAGTTTTCTATTCTCCTTCTTTTTGAGATTGCTTTTTTGCGGCTTCTTTAGCTGCTTTTTGGGCTCTATGTTCACGTAACCAACGAAGTTCTTCTTCCACTTCATCGTAGCCATCAAGATCATCTATAGCTTCAAGTTCAGCTTCACGACATCCATAGGTATCGCCTTCTTCTATAAAATGTACTTCATATATACGGATTACTTGTAACCAATCGCCTATATGCTTGACATATCCTTCAGCTCCGGCAGGAACAAGAATTTCGTTTGGTTCATTAAAAGGGTTTGAGCCATCATTTCTGATGGGTTTTGTCATACGAACACGTTGACCTAAACGAAAAACTGGAAGGATTTCATCTTTAGTTGAAGCTGATACTTGACTGGCTTGTGCATGAGTGAGTTCCATTAGACACCTCCTCTATATCATTACAACTTGACGATGTTGAACATGTAGAACATGCACTAGGATTATCCCATGTGTTCCAAATATCAGCCGCCGATGGAGAGTATCCATTTTCAAAGTTTTTATAGACACTTAAAAGGGCAAACTTGTAAAATTCAAGAAGCTTCTCTTTATCTTCAAGCTTCTCTTCACCTTTAGCAATCATCTCGCCATATTTTTTCATTATGTGAAAGCGTTTTACATATACTAGACGCTCGTTGTACTCTATATCAAAAAAATCTAAGTAATCTTCAGTATCACTCAAGCTTTTAAACTCTTCATATCTGCTCATCTTATATCCTTTGTGTCATATATATTTTTTCAAATGCAATTTTCAATCTCAATATAGAGATACAAAATGCTACATTTTTGTCTAAATCCTCTTATGACTCCGTTTACAACGAAGTCTAAAGAAGACTTAGATACCCATCTCTTTTTTTACTTGCTCTGCCCAAGCAGATAAACGTGCGTCGGTCATATCCTCTTGATTTATGTCATCTATGGCAAGTCCACAAAACTTATCATCTCTTTGAGCATCTGAAAACGTATAGCTATATCCCTCAGTTGGCCAGTAACCAAAACCTGTCTCTGCCCCACATTTTTTAAAGATATTTTCCATTTTCCCCAAAGCACTTACAAAAAATTCACCGTGTGTATCTTGATCACCTGCCCCAAAAAATGCAACCTTTTTTCCACTAAAGTCTGGTTCATCATTATCCATCTCATAAAGTGGGTCAACCCAGTCACGTTGCGGATCACCTTGTCCCCAAGTTGAAGAGCCTATAAGAAGAATGTCAAACTCTTCAAACTGCTCTAAATCATCATAGTCCTCTTCCATGTTAATAAGCTCAGCATCTTCAAACATCTCTTCTAATTTCTCAGCTGCACTCTGTGTGACACCACCGCTACTTCCTACAAATATTCCAACTTTTGCCATCTCTATCTCCTCTAAGCTATACAAGGCTTATATTGTGTATATGTTTTGTAAGCATTTTCAAGATACTTATCACCCTCTTCATAAAGTTTTTCTATCGTTCTAAAACTAAATCTATGAGCATCTTTAAAGTATTTGTCTACTAAAACAATACGACCAGCGATAACAATACATCGCCCAAACCCTTCATGGCTCATCTCCATAACAACATTACACATCACGCCTGTTTTGCGTTCAAACTGAAGTGCTACCGCCTTAAAAATCATTTTGATTTCACCAATAAGCATTTCATCTATATCCGCTATGATAGGGAGTGCTTTTAAGTCCTCTTTTGTTTTTACATATTTTTTTATCAGTAACTCTTCATCACTCATCTTAGACCAGTTTCCAAACTGATCCGTTGCTCGTAGTTGACGAATTAACTCTTCTGTAAATGGACTTATTTCTTGTATTGCTTCACTCATCTTATTTCCTTAATTTGATTTTTATTCCGCAGCCCAACGTGCTAAACGTGGATCTTCTGCTGTTTGAATATTCATAATTTTTCTGACCCACGGCGGAGGATTTCCGTTAATCATCTCAACAAGCTCTGCTGCAACCTCTTCAATACTTCTAGGTTCTTGAACTTTCATTGGATTGATACCACCACGAATTACTTTCGCAGCTGCTGTTCCTCCGATAGATTCACAGTACATAATGTTAATGCCTTGAAGCGCTTTGACTTTAAAATCTGTTTTATCATCGCCATTGAGCTTAGAAGTATCTGTTTTAATTACTCCACTGAGTTTAAAACCATCTTTTGAAATGTCATAAATGACAAACTCTTTTGCCCCACCAAAATGTACATTTATGTTCTCCATATCTTTAGAAGCAAATGCAACCTTCATCGCATTTTCTAAAGAGTCACTACTCTCAACTGTTATTTTTGTGCTATCACTCATAATAAGTCCTCTTTTGAATTTAATGTTGGTGTTTCACCTTACGAAGAGCATTTGCTATCTCAAAAAGAAATTGCGTACTCCCTTCATAAAGTAAATCATTTTTGAGTTGATTTCCAAGCTCTTCATAATTTGGAAAACCCCTTAGTACTAAGGCTGTCTCTTTTTCTTGAGTGTGCAATAATCGTTCTGCATGAAAATTACTAATAACCAAATCCGCTTTTTGAAAATGTTTCAGAGCATCTTCTAAGTCTCCTACAAAGACATGACTCGCATCTATAGTCTCTAAAACTGGACTGTAAGTTGTCGATACAACGGCATCTATAGTCCCTCCTACACTTTGAAGCAACTCACACATTCCTACACACATGTCAGGTTCACCTGTCACTACAAAATGTGAAGAGCCTATTAAAAAATGGCTGTCGAGCATTGCATCTTGTAATCTTCCACGCCAACGTTTAACCAAAGGTCTTGGCTCAATTTGTCGTATTTTCATCAAAGAAGCTACAAAATTGTCGCTCATGTCTTGTCCCATAAGATGCTTAAAGTGAAGATGAGTAATGTTTGAATTTTTTTCTAAAAGCGCATCTGCTACAATCTTCATAGATTCTCCAACAGTTACCACAGTTCCAGAGTTAGCAAGTTCATATATATCTTCTATTGAGATTGCTCCTGTACCTAACTTTCCTTGCCCCTCACTCAAATAGCCATCTAAAGAGGTCGATAAGTCTGGTAGTGCCAAGGTCTCAAAGCCAAAGCCTTCACAAAACTCTTTTAGCTTTTCTACTTCCACTGGTTGCATACTAACATTTGGTAGTATCAGAAGCTTATTTGGCTTTATCTCTCTACTCTCTTTTGTATGCTGTTTTATGAGTGCCTTGGCTGTGAGTGCCCATCCACTCTCCATCCCACCTTCATAATCAGGTGTATTTACATAACAGTAAGGTATCTCTATATGTGTTCCAACACTTCTTACATCATCACCCTTTGTCTCAGTAAGTCCTGTTGTATGAAGTCCTATCAACTCTGGCTTCATTGTTTTATTTTTTTTAGTAATGTTCTCTATAGCCATTAATATAGAGTAATCACCACCATCTAAAACAGCTGTAATATCACTTACAGAAGTGTTGTACATAGGGATTGGCTCATTAAAGTGTCGTGTATAAAAAACCTTTGTATAAGAAGCGCATCCTTGTGAAGCATGCATCAGAGGCATACAATTTTGTATGCCCATAAATGCAAGTGCAGCTCCCATAGGTTGGGAGTGTTTTATAGGGTTTACTTGTAGTGGTTTATGCTCTTTTTTTGAAAGTTCTATTCTTTCATCAGTCCCTTGATAACTTGCTTCCATTACACCATCTCCCATGGAGCTTTTTTAGAAACATTTGCAAAAACCGGATTGGCAAAAGCGTACTTTAAATCCTCAGCGAGGTTCAACAGACCATTGTAACCACCATAACTCACTTTCTTCTCTTGATTTACATCTATAAAGGAGATTTTTTTCTTTATGGCAGTATAGAGGCTTCTTCCCCCAGCTAAAAGTATGTGAGCACCTCTTTCATCTATTACTTTTGCCTGCTCAGAGGCTGGTGCTTTCATAAGTACCCCATTTTCTCCAAGGTACTCTCTGGCTTTTTCTATGTCATCTGCAGTCGATTTTCTAATCGAAGTTGCAACTACTTCTACACCCAAATCTTGAAGTCCAGAAGCAATAGACCAAGCCTTGTTTCCACCTGTGTTTAGCACCGCTTTTTTCCCTGCAAAAAGCTCTCTATATGGAAGTAAATCCCTCTCTAGTTTAGCTTCTTCTTGGGCTATCACCTCTTCGGCTTTTGCTATAAGCTTTGCATCACCAAGAGCCTTTACAATCTCACGAATTGCAAATGTAGTATCGCGTTTTCCATAAAATGAAACAGATATCCAAGGAATGTCGTACTGTTCTTGCATCTTTCTACAAAGCGTTACAAGTGATTTAGCACATACAATTACGTTGAGTTTTGCACGGTGTGCACCTCTTATATCACCTACGCGTCCATCACCACTCATGGAGCTTAAAACTCGGATGCCTATTTTTTCAAAGAGTGGAAGGTACTGCCACATATCTCCCGTGACATTGTAATCTCCAATAAGATTAATGTCGTATGGTGTAAGTTTTTCTGGTTCTTTCGTTCCAATTAAGTGTTCTAAAACAGCCTCACCTGCCAAACGTGAGCCAAGATTTTTACCACCTACAAATCCTGGAGCATGTACTGGAACTACAGGAACTCCATGGTTTTCACTCGCTAACTTACAGGTCATATCTATGTCATCACCAACCATAGCAGTCACACAAGTTGAATAAACAAATATAGCTTCAGGAGCATAATGTTTCATGACATAATTAATAGAATCTTCCAAACGCTTGTCACCGCCAAAGATAACATCATTTGTCGTTATACCCGTTGTAAAACCCATATAGGTATGGTCACGCCCTTCATAAGAGCTCAGTGTCTCTCTTGTCTCCCATGAAGCACCTAAACAAGTCTGTGGACCATGTACCAAATGCACCGCATCGGCATAAGGAAAAAGTGAAATCTGCGCACCGTCAAAGGCACATCCACCAGCTGCTAAACCAGGTTTTGGCATATCACAGCCCTCTCCTGGCTTTTTATCTTTTGAGTGCGAACACGCACTCTCATTCATCAACTCTTTTATCTTCGCTCTATTAACCATAATGTGACTCCTTTGGAGTTATTGAATCTTTCAAGTTAAAATAGAATCTGCAAGTTTTATTCTAGACATAGAGTGTTTAGTATCAATATTGCATATAATACAAATAAAAAGATTGAGTATGAATTTGAATTTACCAGATATTATTTACGGAACCGCATGGAAAAAAGAGGCTACAACTCGGCTTGTAGTTGAAGCTGTTAGGAATGGGTTTCGTGCTATAGACACAGCATGTCAGCCAAAACACTATGATGAAAAAAGAGTTGGCGATGCACTTGCCACTCTTTACAAAGAGGGAATAAAACGTGATGAACTTTTTTTACAGACTAAGTTCACACCTCTTGGTGGACAAGATCCAAACTCCATCCCTTATGATAAAAATGCTCCTTTAGACCAACAAGTACTAGAGTCATTTGAAGTCTCAAAGAAAAATTTACAAACTGAGTACCTTGACTCCTATGTACTTCACTCACCACTTTTTCCTTTTTCCGAACTTTTAAAAGTTTGGCAGGCTATGGAGAGTATTTATAGACGTGGAGAAGCCCTAAATCTTGGCATAAGTAACTGTTACGACTTAGAGGTATTACAAAAGCTTTATGAAAAAAGTAGTATAAAACCTGCATTTGTGCAAAATAGATTTTATGCTGATAGTGACTATGATAAAAAACTCCGAACTTGGTGCGAAAAAGAACATATTCAATACCAAAGTTTTTGGAGTCTTACTGCAAATCCTCATATATTAGCTGATGAAAACATCCTAAAATTGACATTAAAATACAAAAAAAGTGAAGCTCAAATATTTTTTAATTTCTTGCACTCTCTAAATATCATACCCCTCAGTGGAACTACTTCTCAAATACACATGAAAGAAGATGTAGCGGCATTTGATTTTACACTTGAAAAGTCCGAATACCAACTAATAGAAAACTTACTCTAAACACACTCTAGTACAGTTTATGCATTTGTATAGACAAATTTAATCTGGAGGGTTTGTTATGTGTGATAATTTAGACTTAGACATTAAAGTTATGGATACTATGCACCATGAGTTTTTAGCACTTCTTAATGAAATAAAAGATTGTAAACCAAGTGAGTTTATCACTCTTTTTGAAAATATGATAGAGCATACGAAAGATCATTTTAGTGTTGAAGAAGAGATTATGGGGATACATGATTTCTATGACAAACAAGAACACTCTAATGAACACGTTGCTCTTCTTGAAGAGATGCAATACTTTTATGAAAAGTCTAAACAGATTCCTGCATTTGGTAAGTCATACATTCACCAATACGCCTACGATAAGTTTAAACGCCACATCATAAACATTGACTCGCAATTGGCAATGTTTATCAAAAAGAGTGAAATTATTTTATAAAAAACATATATCATCTATTTAACTATTGAAGTTTCTCTTCGACTTTTTTACTTATTTATGTGTAAAGAGAGAGACTATGTCAACATATCATTTAGAGTACCTTAGTAGAGAAGAGTATATATCTTCAACAACAAATATAGAGGATAAAAGAAGTATAAAGTTTGCAGATATGTCCCTAAAATGGTGGGACAAAAAGTTTGGCTGGTATGAAAAAGGATGTGTTGTATTAAGTAGTGAGAAGAATATTCATCTTTCTTACCTTTTTTATAAAATAGACCGCTACAACAACTATCTTACTATTCATAACATCTTTACACCTGAAAATAAACGAAGGCATGGTTATGCTGAGACACTTCTACTTCTTATATTTAAGTTCGCTTTGACTCAAAAAGTAAAACGCTTTCGACTTACTTGTATATCGAATTCTCTTGATTTTTACCTTTCATTAGGCTTTATATATTGGGGAGTGAATAGTGTGGGGGATTTTTATTGTGATTTACCCATGCCAAAATCTGGGCTAGAGGGTGTCAAAGAGATGACAAATACTTTTACAACCAAAGAGCTTATAGGAAAAAGTTTTGACATTATCTCTAAAAAAACATCAAACTATAGTGAGAACTTAACACATGCACAAAAAATACGATACGATAATGATGTTATAAGATTGAATAAAAATTATTTTCAAGAGAGTTTTCATCAATTAAAGAGCCCCAACTAAGATTAGTCTTGAAAAGACTTTTCTAAGAGCTCCGTATCGTTTATGACAGTTAAAGACTCAAAAGTATCATTTTCACTTTTAGGAGCAGTTGAAAACCCCTCTATAGTTCCACACTTAGGACACTTTCCTTCATTAAGCAGCGCAAGCTGATCTATTGTAATCTTCTCATTACAGTTTTGACAATAAAAATATACTTCCATATTAGACTCCATTTGTTCATATATAAAGCAGATATGCATTTCTTATACTATGTCGAGTATAAAATATGCATATTTAGTATAAAAACTTAAAGGATAAAGTGTGGTTTCTAGACTATTTTGTGAACACTGCAATAAGTACTATAAAGTAGACTTAGACAATGTAAATCTTGTAAAAAAACATAATAGCCACAAGATGAGATTTGCGAACAATACCTACTACTATACAAACGGCTGTTTTTTTAAAGACTTAACGAACCTAAAAGAAGTACACGCAAAAGAGGGAGAGTAGATGAGAGAAAATACAGCTTTATGGCTTCAAGAGAATAACTACTCAATTGAACAAATCGACGCCAAAGGAAACTATGGAAATACTGCTTTAATGAAAGCTGCACGTGAAGGTAGAACCGACATCGTAAAAGAACTTTTAGATGCAGGGGCAAATGTTAACCTAAAAAACATAGATGGAAATACTGCCTTATGGCTCTCATGCTTTAGTGAAAATCCTGAAGTAGTCTCTCTACTCATAGATGCAGGCATAGAGATAGACACTCCAAATGTAAATGGTGTGACATCACTTATGTATGTCGCTTCTAGTGGTAAGGAGCTTATGGTTAAAATGCTCCTAGATGCTGGAGCTGATGTCACTATAAAAAATCCAGATGACTTTACAGCACTAGAGCTTGCAGTAACTCCGAAAATACTGAAAATGTTACGAGCAAAGGTTTAATATTTTTAATTTTTGAACTCTTTGTGAAACACGGTAAACTTGGAATTTTTACGTATGCTCTAAAATTAAGAGGATTTAGAAATTTAACGATTGATTTCATCGACATCTTGCTGTTCGGTGCTAGGTTTTGTTAGCATTTGAATCTACTTAACTGTCGTTGTCTAATCTTTAGTAAATCCATCAATTTTATTAGGTTATCTAAATATGAGAAAATAGTTTTAATAAGCTTATTATCGATGTAATTATACGAATCCTCTATGATTACAATATAACATCGTAAAAGCAAATCTATTCTAAATGTGTTTGTAGTACCTTCTTGAATATTTATAATTTTATTTTGTATTGCTTTAATAAGATTTTCTTTGTTTAATTCTTCATTGATTACTAAGTCATTTAAATTTCCAGATAAATATGATAAATTTGAGTATTTTGTATGTTTTAACAATTCAACTATTCCAGTATACAAATTTTTAAGCATATCTATATTGATAAAAATATTATCTTGCAATCTATAAAAACTTTGTAGCTCATTAACTATTTTAAGCAAATCATTTTCAAATATATTAAATGAATTATCATTATAATCCGATACAATATATTTTGATATATCAAAAGTACTTAAAAAGTTTTCATATGTTAAGAGTTCATTTCTATTTAAAAGCTTATCTAAAAAGCTTCTTTCATAATTATTTTGTTCAATATTAAAAATAATTTGAGGAATAAGTTTATTTATTAACCAATTGTAAGTTTCTTCGACATTAAGAATTTTATTTACATCATCTTTTCTTGTATATTTTTCATTCGGTAAGTTATTCCATACTAAAATTATTTCATCATCATATGATTTGTAATTTCTATAGTTATTATCAACCTCTGGAGCTATTACAATATTGCCTGACCAAACGAAGTCTTTATTTCTAAAATTGACTCTTAAAAAAAAATTATCATATCCAAACACATCCCATTCTCCATTATTATCTCTAAAGCCATGTTCTTGTGCAAATTTATGTATGTGATACCAAAGACCTCTTGTTATTTTAATTAATTTAAATCCTTCATTATATTGTTTTGAAACAGGGAATTTGATTGATTTTAATTGTTCTTCAAATCCTTTAATTCTTAAAGCATATAGTTCAAATAAATCATCTAATATATCACTTAAATCTATAATAACTTGTGGTGGAACTGTTAATCTGACATTTCCAATTTGAATTACAAATTCATTTTCATGTTTACCAACTAACCATTTTCTAGACACAGAATAAGGTTCCGATTTATAACCACTAAATAAATCTTGAATAATTGTTTTTTCATTTGGTGTTATCATTGCATTTTTTGAATTTGACAATTTAAATGTTATTAAACAACTGATGCTAAAATCAAAATCATTTGGTATATATGCATCGCAATATATTCTACCTTTTTTCCTTAAATAATGATTATTAGAAATATCTCTATTTTCAATATAATCATCTTCACTATCTTCAAAGGAATCTTCAATATTATGTGTTTCTAGAATATCTTGTTTTCTTTGAATATCAAAAATTCCATGTGCATAACTTTCTAATACATTATTTATATTTGTTTGTTTATTTAAAATATTTTCTTTCGGAATATGAATTGTATATTCTGTTTGCTCATCTTCATCAATATATCTTTGATTAGCAAAAATTTTTCTCAAAATAGTATGTAGAAATTCATAATATAGAGTTTCAGAATTATTGTCACAAGCAACAAGTAAAACTAAACAATTATTTCTATAATAATTTAAGGTATGTGCCTTTAATATTACAATGACTGTATCATCTTTTATTTTTGTCGTATCCTCGGTACCCTTTAATTGAACAAAAAAGTTATATTTTACTATGTTGAGATTGTTTTTAATTTGTATTAAATAATCTAATCCAAAATCACTGTCTCCATCTATAGATTTAGATATCCAATTTTTAGGAATATTGTATTCAAAAATATTACCAGCAATTCTTCCGATTTCTTGTGATTTATTTTCTTTTGGCATATTTATCCTCTATTAATACTTTATGCTAACGTTTGAGTTTAGAAATATTTGAGCCGCAGGGTCAAACATTTCTTTCCAAAGTTTTATTAAATGTATCAAATGTCAATCTGACTTTGATTATAACGTGGAATATGATTATGAATTTCAATAACTTCATACTTTGAATTAGTATATATTCCCGTATCTTCGTCTTTATTTTGATAAACCTTTAGTAAAGCTTTAAACGAATCACCGGGAGCAACAGTAATTTTATGAGCAAAAAAGTCTTTGTAAAAATTTTCATCAAGGACTGGTGCAGAAATTTTAATGCCACGCCAAATAAATTCCCATTTCCTTTTTGATTTCTCTAAAATTGCACGCTTTATCTGTAGTTCTGCAACCTCTTGTATTTCACGTAGTGGCTCATCTAGTTCAATTGGTTCAGATAAAAGAGCAAACCTATCCCGTGGAATAATTATATCAGGTTCTTTGTCGTCAATATTTTTTGTGAAACCAAAATTAGTGACATTGCTATCTTTCTCAACTGCTTGAAAAGTCTTAGATACACTTTTTCTAAATTTTTCAGATTTTTCCACTTCTTTTTGTGCTTCATATACAGTTTTTGGTACGATTATTTTTTTATCACCTTGTTCAATTATCACTTGATTATCATTCACAATAACTTTAACATCTGTATCAGGAGCAAGAGTATGTTGGTAAATGAAAGATGTAATAATTCCAATAGCAATAGCTTCTAGTCTGTTTGCATTAAATAAATTTTTTAGCCCATTGTAGGTAGTTTTTACTTTAGCCCTAAAGCTGCCTTTACCAAAAGCTTCTACAAGAACTTCTACTTCATAACCTGGATTTATAATTGAATTAGCTTCTTTTATAGCATCAGCTAAAGAGACTAAAGAAGAAGCTAATGTATACGCATTAATTTTTGTTCTCTCACCACCAAAGTGGAGGACAACTTCTTCTTCGTATTCTCTTAAATCAATAATTTTCATGATACACCTTTATTTCATTTAACATTTAAAATAACCAATAAATTGCCCGCAGGGTAATTCATTGGTTCCTTTAATTTGTTAGACTTTTTTTGTTTAATTGTCATTAGATTTTTTAAATGCACCAAAAGTTAATGCGACTATAACAAGCACAATATATGCTCCAATAATTACAAGTACACCTTCCGCTGTAAAGCTAAATATAACAGCTAATGCAATTCCACCTAGTAAAAATGTTCCTAAGAATTTGCCCCAGTCAATAGAATTTTTCCAATCATTTACCACTTCAATTAACCAACCTATAAATCCTAAAACTAAAATAACCCCTATTATTCCAACAATTATTTCCATAAAACCCTTCCTATTTATGTGATCTATAACTATTTATTAGTACTAAATTATATATAGTTTAGCTATAAAACCACTTAATATTTCATCATTTATAGTTTAATGCTATTAAGTTATGTTGAATTTGTATAGTAAGGAAAAGTGATGTAAAAATATGAAGCGAAAATCGTAATAATTTAGCAAAATGTTAAATATATCAGGAGTGAATAATGGCAAAGAAATTACTTGATATTATGGGAGATAAGATTAGATGTGAATGTTAGAGATTGTATTGGAGTAGCATTTTACTTGCTATAAACAGTAAGTAAAATACTCGCCAAGACTAAGTGTTTTACTCATATATATAATCTTCCATACATTCCGTTACAACATCTAGACATTGGTACTCTACATTGTAGTGAATCTGTTCTTCATCATCTTCAAAGTGATGAATAAAGTGGTTAAAGTTGAAATCTTCCATTTCGATTATGTCATTTTCATACATTGTGTCATCCTTTTTAGCTTTCGTCTTTATTTATAAAACTAATTACATATTTCATTCTCTAAAAAAAGTTTAGTTTCCTGCAACTTTCATACTAAAAAAGCAAAAATGCGACAATTTTGTCGCATTGTGCTCAAAAACAGATTGCTTCGTATAGTAATTGCACTTCTCTATAGAAAATAGTTAAAGGCTACATATGAATCCTCAAAGTGCTAAACGCTCACTTGCACATCTTTGTGAAAGAAAAGTTCCAGTTTTTTTATGGGGACCTCCGGGAATTGGTAAATCTTCCATCGTCGCTCAAATTGCGAAAGAACAAGGCATTAGTTTTATAGATTTACGTCTATCACTCCTTGACCCGACAGACTTACGAGGAATTCCATTTTTCAACACTAAAGAGGAAACAGCTTTATGGGCATCTCCATCTTTTTTACCAGATGGCTCACAACCAAAAGGCATCCTCTTCTTAGATGAGCTTAATACTGCCGCACCAATGGTTCAAGCCTCAGCATATCAACTCATACTCGATAGAAAAATAGGTGAGTACTCTCTTCCTGATGGCTGGGCTATAGTCGCAGCTGGAAACCGTGAGAGTGACAGAGGTGTAGTTTTTCGTATGGCAGCACCTCTTGCAAACCGTTTTGTTCACCTAGAGATGGAAGCGAGTGTGGAAGATTGGAAAAACTGGGCTGTGAGTGCTGATGTTCACCCTGCCATTATCGCCTACATTGCACACCGTCCTGATGCTCTTTTTACCTTTGGTCAAGTAGATGAGAGTCGCTCTTTTGCAACACCTCGTACTTGGGAGTATGTAAATGAAATCATCGCTTCTACTCCTGAACCAGACTTAGTTTTACCTATGGTCTCAGGTGCCATTGGAGAAGAACTTGCTGCTTCATTTCTTGGTTTTTTAGCTGTTGCGGATGATTTACCAGATTTAGATGCCATACTTGATGGAAGTTGTAGTGATGTTCCAAGTGACACATCTGCCCTGCACATATTAAGTGCCGCACTTACGATGCGTATAGACGATGCAACTAGTTCAAAAAAACTCAACAACCTTATAAACTATACACTTAAAATGCCCGGAGAGTTTGCAGTCATGATAGTTCAAGACTTACGTGAGAGAAATATAGAGCTTGACCATGTAGATAGCTGGACGCTTTGGATGAAAAAATTTAACACACTGCTTAGATAATGATGCAAATCCTAACTAATGAACAACTCTTTTTAAAAGCAAAAAACCAACTCACACTCAAACACCCCTACTTCGGTATGCTAGCTTCGCGTTTGAAACATGAGGTAAACAACGAAATACGAGCTTACGCAAGTAATGGTGTACGTTTTATCTATAACGAAGAGTTTATGCAAAAACGTACACTCGAAGAGCTCATGTTCATTCTCACAAACTGTGTCATGCATCATGTACTAGCTCATCAGCAACGTCGCTTGTTACGTAAGGGTTCTTTATGGCAACTTGCTACTGATTATGCCATCAACAATCTACTTCACAACAGCGGTCTTTACATTCCCCAAGGTGCAAACTACAATGAAGAGTTTAAAGGTATGTATGCTGAAGAGATTTATGAACTTCTAAAAGAGGAACACTTCAGTGGAGTTAATAACGCTTTTAATGAGACACAAGACTCTACTACAGAACAAAACAATGAAAATGCTTTTGCAAACACAAAAAATATAGATGAAGATTTAGATCCAGAAGCTGAGTCACAATGGGAGTACGCTGCTTCAGTCGCCAAAGAGGTGGCACAAAGAAAAAGTTCCATGCCTTCAGGGCTTGAGCGACTTGCTAAAAAAGTAAAGTCAAACGATGTTGACTGGCGTTTTGAACTCTACAATGCGGTAAATCGCCACATGAGAAACAATTATGCCTTTATGCCACCAAACAAAAAGCACATCTATCGTGGTTTTGCTCTACCATCACTAAGTAGTGACACTTTGAGTCTCTGTGTAGCGGTTGATACTTCAGGCTCCATAGATGATGAACTTTTGGGTGCATTTATGGAGGAGTTTAAAAACATCATGCAAAACTTTCCATCTGTAAAGATAGAACTTATCATCGCGGATGCAAAAGTACATGCTCATCATACGTTTCAAGGTGCAGAGAAGATGGACTTTGCTCTTAAAGGTGGTGGTGGAACTGACTATCGCCCTACTTTTGACTACATCGAAGCAAATCTTCCTATGAGTACTATGTTACTTTACTTTACCGATGGAGATGGGTGGTTTCCAAAGTACCCACCAAACTACGAAGTTCTCTGGGCACTCTCACGAAAAGCACAGGTTCCTTTTGGAAAACCACTAGTAATTTTCAATCACTCTTAGAGAGTATATGTTTGTGTCTGCATAGAGTGTGCAAGACCAACTGCCGAGTTATATAAAACACCATCAAAAGTATTTAAAGAGCTTATCATGTGTGGATTGTGCTTACAAACCTCCTCTGCTCCATACTTCGCTAAATCTTTTACATATTTCAAAGTAGCATTTGTGAGTGCATAGGTTGATGTTCGAGGGTACGCTCCAGGCATATTAGCAACACAGTAGTGAACTACACCCTCTTTTATAAAGGTCGGGTTTGTATGCGTAGTTGGATGTGAACTCTCAAAACAGCCACCCTGATCTATTGAGACATCTACAAGAACACTTCCCTTTTTCATCAGAGACAACATATCTTCGGTAATGAGTTTTGGTGCCTTTGCACCGGGAATGAGAACTGTACCTATGACTATATCACATGTCGGTAAGAGCGATACAATGGAGTCATAAGAGCTATAAAGCGTAGCGACATTTTTTGGCATTGTGTCGTTTAAGTAGTGTAGTCTTTGCGTATTTATATCGAGTATGACAACATCAGCACCCAAACCAGAAGCAATTTCCGCAGCCGCTTTACCTGCAACGCCACCACCAAGAACCATAACTTTAGCTCTGCTAGTACCTACCACACCACCTGCAAGTAGTCCACTGCCACCATGATACTTTCCAAGATGTACACTCGCCATTAATGCAGCCATTTTACCTGCAACTTCACTCATAGGTTCCAAAAGTGGCAGTCGTCTGTCAACTTCAAGTGTTTCATAAGAGAATGCACGGATTCCTTTTTCAAGTAAAAAATCAGTTTGTGGCTTGTCCGCAGCTAAGTGAAGATAGGTAAAAAGTGTCTGATTATCTTTAAAGAGTTCATACTCGCACTCAATAGGCTCTTTCACTTTTACAATCATCTCAACAGCATCAAAAACCTCTTTAGCACTCTCTGTTAAAATAGCACCAGCTTGTTCATACTCTGCATCACTAAAACCGCTTCCATCACCAGCACCTTTTTGTACATATACTTGATGATCTAATTTTACAAGTTCTACGACCCCTTCTGGAGTCATAGATACACGAAACTCATCTGTCTTAATCTCTTTAGGTACTCCAATTTTCATAGGAACTCCTTTAAATAGTCCACTTATATAAACCAAAAAATTTATTTTTTGTAGCTTTAGGGGGTTGTAGGGACATTGTGTCCCTGCCACTAAAATGGGCTTAGCTCATTTTAGTGCTTATAATTAGTAGCTCCCTTCACTCATAGCAATGACAAAATTGTCATCAACTGGAACTACATCAAACTCATGCTTGCCACAGAATGTTTCATTGAGTTCTTGTGCCCAAGCCCTTGCCACTCTATGTGCATTTTCTTTATCATCAAAAGTTTTTATTTGAGGCATATTTTTACGTTTTGCACATCCACACATTTTTTCTACTACAACATGATATTCCATTTCAAATCCTTTATTTCTTAAAAATTTAGTTTACATTTTTTATATCTGCATATACTATTCTAAATCACACATGGTTCACTAAAACCACCTGTTTCAACTGAAATAACATAGTTATTTTCAACTTCCACAACATCAAAAGCGTGTTTACCGCAAAATGAGTTACTTAAACTCTCAGCCCATTCATGAGCTTCTAAGAGAGCCTCTTCTTTGGAAGAAAAACTACGAATCTGTTCTGTATCACTTTTCAAAGCACAGACACATAACTTTTCAAGCACTACATGATAAAGCATTACGACAACTTTGAATTTTCAGATATAAGATAGACTTGATCTTTGAACTTGTTAAGGTGTTTAATGATTAAAGAACGGTGTGTTTCACTTAAAACATAATGCTGCTCTAAAAAGTCATACATCTTGTCTATATCAGTATAGATTTCTTTAATGAGATTCTCTTTTATCTGTTTTTGTACGCTCATGCATTTATCCTTTTTAAAAGATAAATGCATTTTTCGTACTAGAAGTTATTATTAGGAGTGCGCCCTCAATGAGGGCGGCTTGTGTAAGGGAGTAATAATGTAATCTGAATTAACGAATTAAGTCAAAGAAATAGTCAGTTGAAGCGATACCTTTTGTATCTTCGTCTAACTGATCTAGAACTTTATTTGTTATCCATGTAAGTAAGTTTATAGCACCATCATATCCAGAGATAGAGTATCTATGTAAATGGTGACGGTCAAATATTGGGAAACCGATATAAATTAACGGAGTACCAGTATCACGCATTAACTCTTTACCATAAGAGTTGCCAATCATAAAGTCAACTGGCTCTGTGAAAAGTAAACTTCTCATATGCCATAAGTCTTTACCAGCCCAAACATGACACTCTTCAGCTCTTGGAGAAGTATCAAGCATAGCTCTCATCTCTTCTTCCCAACCACGCGGTGCATTGTGACAAAGAACATGAGTTGGGATAGCACCCATTTCAAGTAAGAATGAAACCATACCTACAAGAAAGTCAGGATCACCCCAGATAGCAAACTTTTTCGCATGCATATATGGATAAGAATCTTGCATAGCATCTACAAGACGACCACGCTCAACTTTTAAAGACTCAGGAACATCGTTACCAGTAAGCTCTGCTAACTTCATAACGAATTCATCTGTACCTTTAAGTCCAATTGGGTTAGAAGTACCACCAGCATGTTTCCAACGTTTTGTAACCATTTTCATAGTTTTAGTTGTTGCATACTTCTGTAAAGATATAGTAGCTTTAGCGCTTTTACATTGTTTTGCTTCTTCTATAGGTGTTCCACCTTTAAACATTGAGTACTCACCAGCTGGCATATCCCACTGATCGGAGTGATCACCAATCATAGTAAAATCAGCTCCCATTTTCTCAGCAATAGCTTTTACTGAACGCATAGAACCAATGTATGTCTCAAAACCTGGAATGATGTTTATTTTTTCGTTCTTAACAACTTCAACACCTTCTGTAAGTTGTGACATAATTCCGTGCATCATATTGTCATAACCAGTAATATGGCTACCAGTAAATGATGGTGTATGTGCATAAGTGATAGGATAATCCTCAGGTAAGAACTCACCACCATCCTCTTCTTTTGCAGCTACTGAGAAAGCATAAAGGTCATCACCGATAACTTCAGCCATACATGTAGTAGACACAGCAATCATTTCTGGTTTATAAAGAGCCGCACAGTTCTTTAAACCATCTTTCATATTTACAAGACCACCAAATACCGCAGCATCTTCTGTCATAGAGTCAGATACACAAGGTGTTGGCTCTTTGAAGTGACGTGTAAAATATGATCTAAAGTATGCAACACATCCATGAGAACCATGCACGTATGGCATAGTGTTCTCAAAACCAAGTGCTACCATAACAGCACCAAGCGGTTGACACGCTTTAGCAGGATTAACTGTAATAGCTTCACGAGCAAGGTTTTTCTCACGGTAATCCCATGTTTTTGTCCACTCAGCGATTTCAGCAACTTTCTCTGGGTTTACAGCACCCATACCACCTTCAAACTCTTTCTTATTTTTAAGTACTTCTTGGTACTCAGGTCTTTGAAAAAGCTTTTGTCCGTTCATTATATTGTCGACTTCTTGCATTACGCTTCTCCTTCTTTATCCCATGGTGCAGTTGAATGACCCCATACTGGAGAGTTGATAGCTAAATCCATGTCAGCTGCAAATATCGCAAACCCATCATATCCATGATAAGGACCACTATAATCCCAAGAGTGCATCTGTCTATATGGTAGACCCATTTTTTGGAATACATACTTCTCTTTAATACCTGATGCAACTAAGTCTGGCTCAAGTTTTTTAACAAAGGCTTCAAGCTCATACTCATTAACATCATCGTAGATAACCGTTGAACGGAAAATCTCATCTTTTGTACGTTTGTAGTCATCATCGTGAGCAAACTCATACCCAGTACCGATTACTTCCATACCTAAATCTTCATACGCACCGATAACGTGACGAGGACGAAGACCACCAACAAATAGCATTACTTGTTTACCTTCAAGAAGTGGACGATATTTGTTCACTACAGCATCAACCATTGGTTGGTACTTAGCAATAACCTCTTCACACTTAGCTTGAATAGTCTCATCAAAGAATGCAGCTATCTTACGTAACGACTTAATCGTTTGGCTTGGACCAAAAAAGTTATACTCTACCCAAGGAATCCCGTACTCTTTTTCCATGTGACGAGAGATGTAGTTCATTGAACGGTAACAGTGAAGTAAGTTCAATTTTACTTTTGTTGTTGCAGCCATCTCTTTAAGTGTAGCATCACCAGACCACTGAGCAACAACGCGTAAACCCATCTCTTCAAGTAAAATACGGCTTGACCATGCATCACCACCAATGTTGTAGTCACCAATGATAGCTACATCATATTCAGTCTCTGCTATAGGTTCACCAAGCAGTTCCGGATTACCATCAAAAACATAATCACGAACTGTATCATTTGCAATGTGGTGACCAAGTGATTGAGAAACCCCACGGAAACCTTCACAGTTTACTGGTACAATCGTTTGACCTGTTTTCTTAGCATACTGTTTTGAAGTTGCATTGATGTCATCACCAATTAGACCGATTGGACACTCTGATTGAACAGTAATACCATTGTTTAATGGAAAAAGTGCGTCTATCTCTTCAAAACAAACTGCTAGCTTTTTATCTCCACCAAATACAATGTCTTTCTCTTGAAAGTCAGAACTAAAATTCATTGTTACAAATGTATCTACACCTGTTGTACCAATGTAGTAGTTACGACGACCTGCACGTGAGTACTGTCCACAACCGATAGGACCGTGTGAGATATGAACCATATCTTTTACTGGACCCCATACAACACCTTTTGAACCTGCATAAGCACATCCACGTTGGCTCATAACACCTGGAACAGTTTTCTTATTCGAACGAACATTACCACATGTTTTTTGACTCTCATCTTCCGGTGCACCAACACCTAAGTGTTTAGCACGATTTTTTGCAGCTTTTGCAGGATAGGCTTTAAGTACCTCTTCTATGGCTGCTTTTTGTTTAGCTTCTAATGCTTCTGGACCCATAATGTCTCCTTTTTATTTTTCAATCTGACTCAAAAATCTCTCACCACTGCTTATGCAGCAGTGATTTTGAAGTGAGCCATAGAATCTAGCTTTTTACAAAGAGCCATTGTTTCATCATCACCATCTAAACGTTTTGAAAGTTCAGAAATTTGATAACGATTTGTATAGATCATATAATCTGTCTCAGAAGTTTTTGCATAATGCGCTAGAGCTTTAAACATGAAAGTATCTTTGTTCGTATAAGAAAGCTCTTCGATCTGCCCATGATATTCTGTTGTCATTTTAATTTCATTAATGCTTGCAACATCAATACCTGCTTCATCTAACTTTGCAACTACTTTTTCATCTGGAACTGTATTCCCCATATCTGCTGGGAAGTGGAAACCTAAAATAAACATAAAATTCTCCTTCTTTATCTATTGTTTTCTTTTCATTATGAGAATAACTACCCTAAAAAGGGTAACTTAAATTTTGAAGCTTACGCTTCACCTTCTGATTTACCAATGTTATCTTCATCAGCTTCTTCTTCAAGACCAAACTTCATAATAAGAGCTTCAAGGTCATCCATCTCTAGTGGAGTTGGGATAACTTTCATATCGTTTGCAATAATTTTACGAGCAAGTTCTTTGTACTCTAACGCTTGGTCAGATTTAGGACTATACTCAACAACTGTCATACGACGAATCTCTGCACGCTGTACGATGTTATTACGTGGAACGAAGTGAATAAGTTGTGTACCAAGGTCACGAGCAAGTGCCCAAGCAAGGTCATACTCAAAGTCTGTCATACGTGCATTACAGATAAGTCCTGCAAGACGTACACCACCAGTATTTGCATATTTTAAAATACCTTTAGAGATGTTATTTGCAGCATACATTGCCATCATCTCACCAGACATTACGATGTAAATCTCTTGTGCTTTACCTTCACGAATCGGCATAGCAAATCCACCACAAACAACGTCACCAAGTACGTCATAAGAAACGAAATCTAAACCTTCTTCTTCGTATGCACCCTCTTCTTCAAGAAAGTTAATCGCAGTAATAACCCCACGACCTGCACAACCAACACCTGGCTCTGGACCACCAGACTCAGTACAGTTAATCCAACCACCTGGTGCATCAGGAGCAAAGATACCAGCACCTGGTTTCATCGCATCTTCAAGTTCTAAATCCTCAACTGTTCCCATTTCAGCAGCAAGCTGAAGAATAGTTGACTGAGCTTTTTCATGTAAAATAAGACGAGTTGAATCCGCTTTTGGGTCACAACCAACAATCATAATATTTTTATCAAAGTAGTGAGCCATAGAAGCTAACGTGTTTTGAGATGTAGTAGACTTACCAATCCCACCTTTACCATAGAACGCAATTTGACGTAATTCAGCCATTTTTATCTCCTTAGTTTCAAAACACTTTTCATGACTTGCCAATGAAATCGAAAGTGCCTTCGTACTTCGCTGTAGTTATTGCAAATGGTATTCTTGAATTTTTGGATACATTAACACTCTAAAAGCTACATCAATACGACAAAAGAGATAAATTAGAACAAATTTGTAGGAATGGTTTATGCAAGTCTTGTGTTTTTATACATATTTTTTAAATCTAAAAAAATCTTATGATATTTTTGTATCTCATGGATAGTAAGTTCTCTAAGGGTTAGAGTTTACTTAAGGTTAATATAGTTAGAATCTTATATAAAAATTAATTATACAGAGTACATTTCAAGCAAAAGGTATTTCAATGAAAACTATCATTCCAAACAACCAGGAAAGAGTGATGAAGGAAGATGATTTCATTGTATCTAAGACAGATACAAAAGGAAAAATCACATACTGTAATCAGATTTTTATGGAATTTGCATGCTTACAAGAGAGTGAACTCTTAGGACAACCTCATAGTATTGTACGACACCCTGATATGCCAAAAGTTATTTTTAAACTGTTATGGGAACGAATACAAAATAAAAAAGAAATTTTTGCATATGTTAAAAATCTCTCTGCTGATGGAGGTTTTTAACATATGCAAACGTCACCGCTTCTGTTGATAGTAACAATAGTATTATTGGTTACTACTCTGTAAGAAGAAAACCTAGTCACAACTCTCTAAGTACCATTAAAGAGCTGTATAAAAACCTCCTTGAAAAAGAAAGAAGTGGAGGTGTTGAAGCATCTCACGCATATCTTACAAACTTCCTTGAAAACAAGGGAGTAAGTTACGATCAGTTTATCAATTCATTACAGCATGGAGGTGTATGATGTTCGGACGTAAATCAAATACGATAGAAGTAGACAAAGATCTTTTTACTAGTCTTGTTAAAGTCATTAAAGATGCTGCTAATGGAAAACTAGAAGGACGTGTTACAGGTATATCAGATGATGATCCTCTTGGAGAGGCTGCATGGGCTCTAAACAATATGTTAGACCAAACTGAAGCTTTTATGAGAGAAACAAAAACATCTATTGATAGTGCCAATGAAGGTCTTTTACATAGAAATGTAGAATCTTCTGGTTTCAAAGGTGCTTTTATACAAAATGCACAACTGGTATCTAAAGGTGTCGAGGGAATCATACTTGGACAAGAGGCAAAAGTTCGTGGTGAGATGGGTCAAAAGTTTCAAAAGCTTGGTGGTGGTATACAGGGAAGTTTAAATACAATTCAACAAGCACTTGACGTGAGTGTCAAAAGCATTAGTGAAGTTTCTAATTCATCAAAAAACATGGCTAAAGAATCAGATGCAAGTCTACTATCCATTGACGAATTGAGTGCCAAAATAGACCATTTGGCAAACCTTATTGTAGGTAGTAACGAATCAATCAATACACTTAATGAACAATCAAACGACATTGTTTCAGTTTTAAATCTCATTCAAGATATAGCTGACCAAACAAATTTACTTGCACTTAATGCTGCTATTGAAGCCGCACGTGCAGGCGAACATGGAAGAGGATTTGCCGTTGTTGCTGATGAAGTAAGAAAACTTGCAGAGAGAACACAAAAGGCAACTGCAGAAATATCTGTCACTACAAAAACTTTACAACAAGAAGCTAACAGCATTGGAGAAGCCTCTTCTGAAATTCAGGCAATTGCTGTAGAGTCAAATGATGGAATCCAAGGACTCAAACAGACACTTGAGAATGTGACTAGAAGTGCTAACCAAAATGCAAAACTTGCAACACACATTGAAAACTCAAACTTTATTACACTGGTAAAAATAGACCATATCGTGTACAAAACAAACGCGTACTCATCAATTATGAATGAAAGCATGTCCGATGTTGCACTCAAAAACCACCATGAATGTAGACTTGGAAGATGGCATGATGGAAAAGGAAAAGAGACGTTTGGACATACAAAATCATTTTCTCGCATTGATGCCCCTCATGAAGTTGTTCATAATGTGGTTCAAAAAAATGTCAAGTATGTAGAAAATAAAACGGTAATGACAAACAAAGAGATAATTATAGAAAACTTTACAACTATGGAAGAAGCAAGTAAAGAGCTCTTTACAACTTTAGATATAATGTTGGAAGAAACAATTCAGCATTAATAAGGAGCAAATGTGAGACAGTACGAAACGTATAAATGTAATAAATGTGGTAATGAGGTAGAAGTTCAAAACGTTGGTGGTGGAACACTGGTGTGTTGTGGACAAGAGATGGAGTGTATAACAGACAACTTATCTGCTGTAAATCTTATGAAAGCATTTGCAGGTGAAAGTATGGCTAGAAACAAATATGACCTTTTTGCTGATATTGCAGGTGAAGAGGGATGGCATGCCATAGAACGTCACTTTCGTGAAGCAGCAGAAAACGAAAAATGGCATGCACGCGCAGAGTACAAGGCTTATCATAAACTTATTGATGGACACGAACTTGAAAACACTATGCAAAACCTTGAAACTGGTATGGATGGTGAAAATTACGAGCACACAATTATGTATCCTAACTTTGCTTCAATTGCAGAAGCAGAAGGTCACAAAGAGCTTGCAAGACTTTTCAATGCAATTGCAAAAGTAGAAGTTGAACATGAGCGTGAATATGCAGCGCTAAAACAAGCCATGATAGATGATGGCTTTTTTCAAAGTGAGGATGAAGAAATTTGGGTATGTGAAGTATGTGGACATGTACACAGAGGTAAAAAACCACCTAAAGCATGTCCTTTATGTAAGGTTCCTCAAGAGTATTTTAAACGTGAGCACCTTCACTAAAAATCTCTTACTCCCATAAATAACTTCCTTTTATAAAGGGAGTTAGCGCTCATATCTATTTAACTTCCCTATTCTTACAGAACTCTTTAATTTAGTTATTATCTTCATAAAGTGTATAAATATTTTGTCTATCTCTTCTAAAATCCAATTTATAATTAACTACCTAAGAAAAGGATACTTATGACGGATTATGGAAGTTTTATATCTCTCTCTACAGATGAATTTCATGAGAAAGTAGAAGAAGGCTATAAAATCATTGATATTAGAAGAGCTGATGAGTGGCATTACTATGGCGTCATTGAGGGAAGTCATAAAATCACCTTCTTTGATGAAGAAGGCTCATACGATGTTACAAGTTTTTTAGAAGAATTTACAAAAGTTGTTACAGATAAAGAACAACCTTTTATCTTAGTATGTGCACATGCAAGAAGAACAAAATCGGTTGCTGAATTTCTCGCTATACAATTAAAATATGAAAATGTTTATGAACTAGACGGCGGTATTAACTGGGGCTGGATAGACAAAGGTTATGGAACTGTTAAATAAAGCGTTCTCTTAAAGAGTCTTTTCTTGAAAGAGTAGTCCATATAGTTTATTGAGTATTTTTTCGGTTCCTACTCTAATCCCATTGTATCTCATGACTTTTGCAACACGCTTCCACTGTTCTTTCTCATAACAGGGGTCATCACACTCTCTACATCGTGGCTTAACACTATGAGAGCAATTTTTTAGCCTAGCATATGAGTATGATATAAGCTCATGACACTCTTTACAAAGATTCAACTCATATGTGTAAGCACTCTTTTTATACTCTAAATGATAGTTTTTTATATATTGAAACTGATGTTTATCACGACAGTAGTGTGTAAAAAACACCTCTAAAATTTTAATTTCACTTTGAAACTTCTCTTCTGTCATCTCTTACTATCACTTTATCTATATTTTGAAATATTGCTTGAACTCTTTGCTGCCACAACTCTCCAAATAGAGTTTTCTCCTCTTTAGTTGCAGTGGAAGTCAATACTTTTTTCATTAATTCAGGTATTCTCACATCTATTTGAATACAACTGGCATCATAGGTGAGTTCAACACTCTTTTTCGTGTCTATCCTCTCAAGCTTTACACTCGATGATATTTGTTCCTTAAATTGTATCAAACCAGACCTTTGAAACTTTCCATTGATACCTTTAAATCCCATTGTATAAGCCGCTCCCGTAATATGACTCATCACATTTGCAAAGACACCAGTATTTGCCTCTTCTAAGCCCTCTTGAAAAGATAAAATCACATCACCTCGCTTAGGGAGTTCATCACTATACAACTCTTGTAGTCCAACCAATGTCATTATATATGCACCTGCGACCGTTGGACAACTATGACCTGCCGACTTTACTACATCTAAATAACTAAACTCAATGAAACCATCTTCAAATGTTCCTAAAAAACTTGAAAGTTCATCTTGTAACTTAATAGTCTCAATAGTTCTAAAAAAATCTGGATATTTCATACTATTTCTTTTTCCATCTAATGAATTGAGCAAGGACTCATACCTGAATGGAAAAAATGTGCTGTAACAGTATCCATAGTTTGAATATGATGTATAAGCCATGGAAGCAAATCATTTTGCATATAGTTCTTGAGTACTGTTATATCATTACTTTTTTTCCAGGTTCTAAATATAGTATCCATTATATATAAAGCATTATCATGCTCTCCCTTATGCATCATATACGGAGGGAACTGCAACTCTTTCATTTTCTCCTCTTCACCTCTAAAATGCTCTGTAGTATGGGCAAACCAATCCTCATATTTTTTATCTATAGCTTCCTTGTTTTTTTGATTTGATTCTTGTTCATATAGTAAAATGAGATTATAGAGCTCATTTATAATCTCAACATCTTCGTTATGCACATCATTCATAAACTCCATCGCAACCTGCGGTAAATTATTCTTATCAATTAAGCTTATCAAAACCTCACTCCTTAATTTTTATAATATACCTCTTAGTTTCATTAATGATTTTTGTATTAAAGTATATAATGCAGTCTATCAAAAGCGTATAATTAAGAGATTGACATATGTCAATTTATAATAAATTTCAGAGGTAAGAGATGGCTATTTTTGCACTTCAGTCTCCTGCAGGAGGCTTTTTAGATGAGGACCTAAAACGTTTCAATAAGTCTTTTGATGACTGGTGTGTACAATTTGAAAACTACGAAGATGCAGTTGCCATAGCACAGGAGCTTCCAAAAAAACTCTATGCAGAAGTAGTTGAAATCACTCCTCTAAGTTATCCGAAATACTTTTTTCATACACTCCAAGGAAACATACACGCAACAAGACAAATAGAAAATAAAATCATTTGTATAGTTGAACCGTATATGGGGTCGAACTACCGTATAGCGGTATGTGACTTAGAGACAAAACATGTCTCTATCAGTAAAACAAGTTATAAAAATGTCCTCAGTGTTGAGGGAGCATTTGCAAACTTTTCACTCTAAGCGTTTAATACCTAATGTATCTATAAATGTCTCCGCCATTAAAGCATATCCTTTTGCATTAGGATGAACATAATCACTCTTCAATCTTCTGTCTAGCTCTATTTTTGTCAATACTGAATCTTCTAAAACAAGACTGCTCTCTCTAGCAATCTCCTCATAAATATCTAAAACGCCAAAACTGTAACTTGAAAACTCAGGTACACCAACAAGTAAGACATCCGCCCCACTCTCTTTTATGAGTGCAACCATTTCTAAAAGGTTTTTCTTTAACTCGTCTTGTGAGCGTTTTTGTAAAATGTCATTACCTCCATGACATAAAATCACCACATTTGGATCATACTCTTTGAGTAAACGTGGCAAACGTTTTAAACCTGTAGCACTTAACTCTCCATTAATACCTGCGTTTATAACTCTTACTCCCGTTTTTTGTTCCATATAACTTGGATAACTTTCAGTTTTTTGAGCTCCATATCCAAATGTCAAACTATCCCCAAAAGCTAATATCACACTATTTTTCCCCACGTAAAACTCTTTATGACTCATTTCTGTGTTTTTAAATGCTATAGCGACTAAAACTGACACTATAATTCCCATACTAATCAGAGTAGTCTTACGCATACTTCCTCTTTTAAGTCAATTTTCTATATAATACTTCAATTAGTTTTAATAAAGGGACAAAGATGGCACAAACTATTGAAATGAGCTTTGCTGTAACAGATTCGCAAAACGAAACTATTATGCAACGTGCTCTTGAAAATGGCTTTGATGACATTACAGTCTATCTCAAAGTTGTTGCACTCAAAGCACAGCCTTTTGCGCTCACTTCGGCAGGACTTTCTGATGAAGAGATAACTATTAAGCTTGCTTTTACAGTCAGTGAAGCACAAAAAGCACAAATTGAAAGTAATGCTAAAGAGAGCAACTGTGAAGATATAAATACATACCTAAAATATGTAGCACTACACAGCGTTGTAAATGCAGCAGTAGAGGTTCGCTCTACAGGAACACTAGATGCTATGCTAGAACGTATAGCAAAAAGTCGTAATATGGAAAAACCTAGACGACTATTTTAAAAGTAGAAAAAATGCACATAAAAACAAAAACAGAACCTTCACAAAAAGTTTATGGTTCTAAGATATATCTTCTTACTCTTTTAAATGATAATTATACTTCGTGGGAGTTTTGTATGGATATGCTTATTGAACTTTTTCATAAAAGTGAAGAAGAGGCATACTCTTTGGCTCAAGAGTTACAAGACCATGGAGAAGCAATCTGTGGTGTTTATACTTTTGAGATTGCTGAAACAAAAGCTGCCTACTTAGAAAAAGAGGCAAAAAATAAACGTTTCTCTTTACGTTGTCTTCTTGAACAGGTATAGAGACTTATAAGTCCGCTATCGTCTCTATAGCCTGAGCAAACTGTTCTACTTCAAGAACAAAACTGTGAACTCCGCCATCAATTAAACCACCGATATTTTCCTCATCTTTCATAGCTACAAGTGTATATATCTCTTGTTCTGGTTTCATTTTTTTAATTTGGAGCATAAAAGTTGTTCCCTCAATCACATCACCGCTTACATCACTAATAACTACATCATAGCTATTTGCATAAATAAGTTTAAGAGCCTTTTGCTCATCGCTAATGCGTTCAATAGAATCAAAAAGGCTAAAATCTGCACTTGTATAGTCAAATATTGTATTTTTTGATTCGACAAAAATTGCTGTTTTTTTCTTACTCATATAACTCAACCTTTTAAATTTTTTTCGTGGTATTCATAAACTGTTTTGAAAAAGTAATACCTTTTTTCTTAAAACGCTCTGCAACTTCAGGAGTATATATCTCATCTGCAGTCTTTGAAAAAAGCTCTAACCAGATAGTAAAATGGTGTGGCTTGATTGTAGGCAGTTTCACATGTGCTCCAACAAAATTTCCATAGTAAGTATCTTCACCATTGAGTTTTGCAAGCCAAAAATCAGCCAAAAGCTCTATATGTTCTACCCAATCTTCTTCTTGCATATCATCACCAAGCTCATGTGTAAAGAAAGGACCTATCTCCTTATCCTCAACTGCTCTTTCATAAAAAAGTGTCATAAGCACTCGTAAATTTTCTCGTGTAATCTGGCTTTGGAGTTCTATGGCATTACCCTCACAGTTTTTTAGAAGCGAAATTATACCAAAGCCTAACTTTAAGCCTCTCTATGAATTCAGATGTGTTTGAATATGCATAGCACTTACTGTGTCCATAGTCTGTATATGGTGAATAATCCACTTAACGAGATTCCCATCTAAATAAGCGACAATTGCCTTGGTATCTCTATTTGTATCAAAGTATTTTCGTAATGCTTCAAGCTCATGTAAATGTCTGTCATGCTCTGCTTTATGAACATGAAACGCAGGAAATCCACTCTCTTTCATCAGTGTCTCTTCACTAGTAAAGTGCTCTATAGAGTGCTCATGGAACTCTTGAAGGATTTTTTCCACGCTTTGTATATCACCACTTCGTGCAGCAGATTCCAATCTATTGACTATTATCATCTCTTCTAAATGTGTATCATTCATACTTGGGACTGCCACCATTGGTAGTTGTTCTTGTACTATCACGCCTCTCTCCTCTAGAAATATCGATGGAGATAATACTCTATATATCCTTGTCATAGACTTGTGTTTAAGGGAGTACAAAAAGTTTCAGCCACTCTAAACTTTTTATAGCTATAATAATTTTTCTAAACCTAATTCTTTTATGGAGATATGATGTTAATTCAAGAACATGAAGTACAACAAGTTCCAAACGCAATGATGAATATGTTACATCAAGATGAACTTGAAGTAATCAACAACTTTTATGATGCTATTAAATCTAAAGATATTGAAGCTGCAGATGAGCTTTTTGGACAGTTTTTAGCAGAAGTAGAAACTCACTTTAAAACAGAAGAAGAGATGATGGAACAAGTGGCGTACGGCGATGCGCAAATGCATAAAAACGATCATGATGCCATCAGAAAAAAATTAGAGAAGTTCAAAAAACGTTGGGATGTTTTAAAAGGACCTACTGAAGTTCAAGGCTTTTTAGAAAAAGACTTCAAAAAATGGTATACACAACACATTGCAAAGTGGGATACACAGGCTGCTCCTCACCTTGGCTAATCTTTACAAGAGTTTAGAGAGATAAAATCTCTTCTAACTCTTCCTCATAAATTATCTCTTTCTCTAATAAAATTTTTGATAACTTCTCTATAATTTTCCAGTTTTCATCTACAAGAGCCTCTATTTTACTCTGCCCTTCTAACATCCAACGCTCCAGCGCAGCATCTATTTTTTGATGATAATGTTTTGTTTCCTTATCACCATCAAAAGCATTGCCTTTTGCATCAACAACACCTTTAATGTTAATGTATCCTACTTCTTTATCCATACCGTAGTGTGCAATGGCAGTATAAGCATCACGAGTTGCTTGTTGAAGATCATTCGATGCTCCCGTGTCAATACCATCAATTTCACCGAATGCTTTTACCTGTGCAGTTCTTCCTGCTAAGGAGACACAGATTTTATCTTTAAAGTCTTTGATAGTCATATTATCTTGTACATCACTATAATTATGTGCGACAAAACGCTCATTATTATCACGAGGTGTAAGACTTACATGTTCTATATGTACCTGAGGCATAAGTATTTTTGAAATTACAGCACGTCCAGCTTCATATACAGCAGTCTCTTCAAACATCTGTTCTATTGATAGATAAGATTGTTTATCTCCATACTTAATTGCATTTATCTGTTCGATAAGTATTTCCTGCGTTATTGCAGGTAGTGAATGGCGTAAACAGTAAAAAGAGGACTCTTTACTCAGTAACTCTAACTGTGCCCCTGTAAAGCCTGCCGTATACATAAGCAGCTTTTTCATGTCAAAGTCACCACTTGTCGGCTTCTCTTTTATTGTTTTATCCAGAAAATATTGACGAGCATCTTTATCAAGATTATTTATCTCGATATGTATCTCTATCCTACCTGGACGAATAATAGCGCTGTCAATGTTCTCTTTATAGTTAGTTGCGGCGATTACAAAAACATTTTCACCCTTTCTTCCAGAAAAACCATCCATCTCTGCTAAAAGTGTATTAATAGCAATCTCACGTGTTCCACTACCACCACGTTTCCCCAGAGTATCTATCTCATCTACGAAAACTATGGAAGGAGAGTACTCTTTTGCTTTTGCAAAAATTCTCTTTGTCTTTTCAGGTTGCAACAGTTCCAAACCAGTGACCGAGATAAATGGCAAATCAGCCTCTTTTGCAAAAGCCTTTGCAAGCATAGTTTTACCTGTACCCGGAGGGCCGTAAAGCAGCATCCCTTTTGGAGGTTCAATTGCAAAACTATCAAGCATTTTAGGGGACTTAAAGAAGTTAATAACTTCATTGAGCCTCTGCTTTGCCTTATGGTGCCCTGCAATATCAGAGAATGAAGTTTTTGGAATATCAAATACAAGTCCATCTTCACTAAAGTCTTTAATTCTGGTTACTTGTTTAAACCTACAACTGTTTACCTTGTAAGTAAGTACTCCAGCTCTATCACTGATTTTATCATCAATACTCAGCGTCATATTTTTTCTAAATAGCTCTTTTACAAGCATTTCGTCTTCAATGAGCGGATTAACAAATTCATTTAAATACTCTACACACTCTTTTGAGAGCACTATTTTTATCTGTTTAAACTGTTTTGTCGAGCGTTCCGTATCTATTATATACTCAGTAATACGGTTAAAAAATGTCGTACTGACCTTATCACGTAAACGACGTGCATCAAGCTCCGGAGCAAAGTTCAAAATCTGAATTTTTAAAAAATTATCTAAATTTTTAGACTCTACAAACTCAATCCCGTACTGCGATTTAAAACCATCTTTATACTCTAAGAATATCTTTTTAGTTATCTTCTCAAAAGCGATGTAATCAAGTTTGTTAAAGAGGACAATGTGCGCTTGAGAAAAACGAGAAACAAGTTCAGGAATAATCGCTTGTTGCTCTCCTCCACTACGACTATCACGTTTTGTTTCACGGCGGATTGCTTCTAAAATCATAGACTCCGCTTGAATATAGTCCTGTTTTACAAGCTCTTTAAAACGGTTGTCAGTATAAAGCTCTTTACCTAAACTCGTAGTAATAATAAAAATACACTGTGTAAAATCCACAATATAATTTGCATTTTCATCTGTATAGATAATGTCCGGATCTTCACTACATGGCTCATCTGTCACCTTATCCCATCCACATCCATCGCGCATTGTTCCGCCTTGGAAGATTGAGAGAAGATTACTTTGAATGTTAGAGTCACACTTTTCAAAAGAATCAAGAACAATAATTGACTTTGGATTTCTATGAACAAAACCAGTTAGCTGACCAACACCGTATCCTTTCCAACCTGCTGGATAGCCATAAAGTTCTCCACCATTTTGCTGATGATACTGTGTCATATCAAAAGACATAATTCTGTACTTTGGAATATGCTCACTCATAAGCTCAGCAAGATAACTTTTACCTGTGGCTGGAGAACCTAAGAAAAGATACGTTGCTTTGGGCGCTTTTTTATTTTCTGTTAGGTCATTTTTAATACTGTTAACAACAGTCTCAATCGCCTCTTTTTGTCCAAAAAGCTCTTTTGTAAGTTCTACTCTTAAATGTTTTGCGAAGGCAATCTTATTTTTTGTATCGACATCAAGTCCACTAAAGTCCTCTTCTTGTTTCTCGTACTTTTGAACCTGTGCCTTTACCGCTGCTTCTGTTTCTGTCATTATCTCTACTCTTTAATCCTGTTTTCTCTTCATCATACTCATAATTGCGCGTATAATACTCGATTTTAATTGAGCCTAAGCATAAAAAAATAGGCTAGCACAATAGCTTAATCCATCCACCTGCTTGCATCATATCCATCAGTTGGTCGAACTATCTCCTGCCTCTCTAAATGCTTTGTCAACAGAGTTTCATCACCATCTGCGTAAAAACCAAAGTTTTCATAAAACTTCCTTGACATAGGCTTTGCAGATATATCTATACGCAGTTCATCTAAATGCGTAGCAGCCTCTTGTAAAAACTGTTCCATCATAAAAGAGCCAATACCCTCTTTTTTAAACTCAGGTAATATAGCTACACTCAATGTCGCAACCCCATCTCCATCAAATCTTCTTGACCAGATAGCTCCTGCAATTCTGCCATCAACCATTGCATATAGACCTAAATCTTTTCGTGTTAAGCCATAAAACCCTGTGTATTGTTCTCGTAATTCTTCTTGATTTGGATGTGCATGAGCAAATAAATCCGTTACAATTTTTTGCTCACTTGAACGTAAAAAATACAGCTCTTTATTCACTCTAACTCCTCTATTTTTTTATCGAATGTGTCATTTATTTCATCAAGTTTTGTTTGTGCAGACTCAAGAGCATTAAAATTCTCCTCTATATTTTCTTCCATAGTTGATACTTTTTTTGAAAGTTCCATAACAGTTGCACTATCTCCATTGTTTGAAGCCTCAATGAGTGCCTTGTGCTGAATATCTAACTGCGCTTCTAGGCTCATAATTAAAGTCTCTAAAGCTTCAACCTCTTTTCTTAAAGGAGCACTCTCCTTATTTCGTTGTCGTATAAGTTCTGCTCTGAGCTTTTTATTCTCTTTTGAGTTTGATTTTGAAGTTGATACATCTTTGTCTATTTCTACGTTTGTATTTACCTCTTCCTCTTCCCAGCCTATTTTCTCCAAGAAAGAATCATAAGTACCATCAAAATACTCAGCTCCATCTTTTCTAAACACAATAAGTCTTGTGCACACACGACGCAATAGCTCTTCAGAGTGTGTAACAATTATTACTGCGCCTTCAAAAGATTCTATGGCCTCTATGAGTGCTTCAATTGAGTACATATCAAGGTGGTTTGTTGGTTCATCCAAAAACAGTAAGTTTACCTCTCTTGCCAAAATTTGTCCAAGCATAACACGAGATTTTTCACCACCTGAAAGTAATGATATTTTTTTCTCTACACTATCGCCACTAAACATCATAGCACCACAAATCGAGCGTATAGTTTGTGTAGGGAGTTTTTTATTTGCTGAATGAATTTCATCTTCAACAGTAACATCTGGATGTAAACGGGCAATATTTGTCTGTCCAAAATGAGCAAACTCGACAGCAGGATGTGAATCAATAGTTCCTGTTAAAGGTGTAAGTTCTTTTGCTAAAACATTCAATAAAGTCGACTTTCCTTTACCGTTCTTACCTATAATCCCTAAAACCTCTCCACGTTTAATATGAAAAGATATATCTTTAAAAAGTACCTTTTCAGGGGAATAACCAAAGGACAACTCTTGAGCTTCAAGCATTACCTTTGCAGGTGAATCTTTAAAATTAAAAGAGAATGCCAAGGAACTCTCATGTGATAAATCTTCAAGAAGTTCCATCTTTTCAAGTTGTTTCACTTTTGACTGTGCTCGTGATGCGGTAGAAGCTCTTGTTTTATTTTTTGCAATAAACTCTTCAAGCTCTTTGACTTTCTTATCTTGATTTACTTTTTGCTTCATATAAAGTTCATCATTTAAAGCCAAAAGTTCATAAAATTTCTCAGTTGAACCCTGTACAAGCTCTACACCCTTACGTACAATTCCCATTGTATGTGTACAAACAGCATCCATAAAGTCTCTATCGTGAGTAATAAGAATAACCTCTCCCTCAAAAGCACGTAAAAAAGCTTTTAACCATCGCAGGGAAACAATATCAAGGTAGTTCGTCGGCTCATCAAGTAAAAGCAAGTTTGGCTCAGTTACGAGAAGCTTAGCAAGGTTAATACGTATCTGATAACCGCCAGAAAAAGACAAAGGATCTTTTTCTAAATCTTCTTGAGTAAATCCAAGACCAAATAGTATTTTTTCAACACGATACACATCATATTTCATCTCATCACTCAAAGCCAATGCAGCCTCTTCCCTGAGTGTTTTTTCACTAAAAACAAGATACTGTTTTAATGTACCGATTTTATAATTTTTTGGAATTATCACCTCTCCACTATCTGGGTGCTCTTCTCCCAAAACTATTTTAAAAAGTGTAGATTTACCACTTCCATTTCTGCCAACTAAGCCAACTCTTTCTCCTTTGTTTATTTTAAAGGAAAGATTGGAAAAAAGTTCTTGAGAAGCAAAATTTTTAGAGATATTTTGTAGCTGTATCATATGACTCTTTCAAAAAAATTTTGACATTATATCACAGTCCTTTTGAAGGGATTTTGCTATACTTGTAGTGAAAGAATAAGGAAACCAGATGAATGATACAACTGATATAACAACACTAACAATCAGAATGTTAATATTTTTAATTATTGCGGGGATTTTTTTCGTTATTTTAAAGCAGAAAAAAGAGAAGTAACTAAAGAGAGCTTATCTCTCTTTAGACATATTGTCGAGTCCATCGAAAAGTGTGTGTGATGCATGTTCCACTTTTCTGAAAAGTTCAATAATTTTATCAAACTCATTAGATTCAATAAGAGACATAGCCTCTTTAATATACTCATGTACCTCTTTATGCGGTATAACCATCTGTTGAAAATTAGGATTTTTTCCAAAAACCGCTTTTCCTTCAGTATCGTACCATTTTCCAAAGCGACACTCAGTATGTGAGGTTAATTCAATATCTAACTTACCTTTAAAGACTGAGGAGTAAGCTCTATTTTTATACACCATATGATCAAGTTTTGCCATATTAGCAAAGAGTTCATGACCTGTGAATTCATTATCTCTTGAAATCTCTTGTGCATTATCAATAAGAATCTGTAAAATATGAATAAATTCATCTAATTTATCTTGAGACTCAAGTGCATACTCTTCTATCTTCTCACTGTTCTCACTCATATTTACAGAGTTCTGTTTGAGTATACTAATATTTGCTTCAACTTCGCTCGTCGCTTTTTGTGTACGTTCTGCCAGTTTTCTAACTTCATCAGCAACAACAGCAAATCCACGACCATGCTCACCAGCACGTGCCGCTTCTATAGCAGCGTTGAGTGCAAGAAGATTTGTCTGATCAGAGATATCTTTAATGAGGTTTATAACACTAAATATCTCTTGAACATTTGAATTAAGCTCTTCGGCCGAGTGTCTTGAATCACCAACCATCTCAGTAATGCTACCGATAGCTCTTTTCATATTTTCTGTTGAGCTCGTCACATCGTGAATAACCTCACTTGTTTTAGCATTTAATTTATTGATGATATTCACTTTCTCAACATTCTCAGCCATACCTGCTCGCAAATTGTCCGCATTTGCGATAGCTCCATGAAGCATCTCCTCAGAAAGGACGATATTGAGTCTATTTTTTTCTGCCTCTTCATAAATTTTCACATTTGCCTGTTCGGCCTTTTTCGCATGTTCTTGCGCATCTTTTGCAATTGCTTCTACCTTATCTATAAAGGTATTAAAGCTTTTACTTGCATGCCCTATTTCATCACCTGATTTTATAGGAAGACGTTTTGTCAAGTCAGCATCACCCTGTGCAAGTTCATCTGCAACCTCTGCAAGATTTACAATAGGATCAGAAATACTTTTCTTAATGATTATCATTAAAAAGAGTAGAATAAACAAATCAAGACCTGCCATAATATAAACTTGTCTTAACAGTGAATCTTCTGACTTATCGACTACATTATTGACTTTAGCAAGCGGCTCACCAATGAGAGCGTAACCAACAACTTCATTTGAAAAATCTACAATTGGCTTTGAAACAACAAAATACTTTGCACTCATCTGATACGCATCTGTATTTGCAATGTCAATATTTGCTAAGTCATTAAAAAATTCTTTATTGACATTGCTCTCTTTAACGGCAAGTTTATAACTCGAAACAGATGGAGCATCTTTAAGGGATGTAGCAGTTGAAAGATAAGTATCTTTCATCAATATAGCGATATCGTAACCACTATTTTTCTTTGCTTCAACAACAATAGAGTTAAGTCCTTGCATAAACTCTACCGAACCTAGGTACTCTCCATCATTCACTACCGGTGCTATTCCCCTAAGAACTAAACCTACACGACCAAGTTCTATAGCAACTAAAGGCTTTTGTGTATTTTTTACATCTACAATAGTTTTTCTAAAACCTGCAAGATCATCACCAAATTTCTCAGGTGCCCATGCACGTAAAAAACTGTGTACATTTGCATCGTGAATGTGTACCTTTACATTCTGATACTCAGTATATGCCTTAAACTCTTTAGAGATAGTGTTAAGTCCTTTTATCGCAAAACTTCTATTGTCTTCTTTAAGCGCTCTAACTACATCATAGTTTTTAGAGATATTAATAGCGTTCGTAAGTCCTATACTATTTTTAACCTCTATAGCCTCTGCATAAGAACTTGTTAAAGCACTCTGTTCTGTTTTATATACATCAGACTTCAACTCTTCAATTGAATAAAAATAATTGGCCAAAATAATTATAAAGCCAATTATTATTGAAAGAATCAACGGAATATGAATCTTCTTACTTATAGATACAGATTTTAAATCTACCATATTTTCCCCTTTTTAGTAGTCTTAAAATTCTATTTTAACTTTCCATTCCCATAATGTTCAAAAAGATAATCTGTAACAGTTACAATATCTTCTTTTGTCATAGGTGCTTTAAAATGCACAATCATCTTTTCAACTTTTTTTGCCCAGAACTCTTTAGATTGTGGTCCTTGGTTAATAATATAACCAAAAGAGTGACACATGAGACAGTTCGCCTGAACAGCATCAAAGCCTTTTCCCATTTTGATTTCATAAGCAATATATGGAACTTCAACTTCACTATTGACCTGTGCAAAAAGTGAACCAAACGTTAAAACACTTAATAATAATATTTTTTTCATCATCTTCTCCTTAAACCACTTCTACCGTTACGACATCAATACCGTTGAATTTATATCCACCGTGATTCCATCCTACATCTTTTGCAAGAGGTTGTTCATCACCAAGTCTGTTTACAGCTTTTGCCATAAGTTTTACTTTTCCATACTCTGTTGGTTTATATGCATATCTAAACTCTGTAAATGCGTAACGTCCATTCCCTTGCTTTAAAATAGCCTCATTCCAAGTTTTTCCTTCGTCTGTAGAGACAAGAACTTTAGAGATTCCATGACCATCATCAAACGCCACACCACGAATCACGATATGTGAGTTATGATAAATCTTCATATTGTTTTCAGGATAGCCAATAATAGATTTTACATTCATAAACGTAATTGGCTTTGTAGGTTTAAAGTGTTTATCAGGTGATTCACTCTCTGTTTCATTATCTGGTATACGATAAGCAACATCCATAAAGAAAAGAGACTTATATTTATTGGTTACTGTAATATTACTAAGCATTTTTACCCAACTGTCAGAGTAGTATCCAGGGATAACAAGACGTAGAGGATACCCGTTAAGATATGGCAAATCTTCTCCATTCATCTCATACGCAAGTATTACGTGATCATTTAACTCTTCTACTTCAAGCTCTCTTACAAAGTTAGGTGTTTCATAGTAAGCTGCATTATCTTTTCCATTAAAACCAATGAATTTCGCATCCTTTGAAAGACCCGCACGGTTAAGTACGTCAGAGAGACGAACACCTTTCCACTTAGCACAACCCATTGCACCGCTACCCCATTGAATACCACCCGCTACAGGATGAAATGCAGAACGGCTATTTCCACCACATTGAAGAACTGCTGTCACTTCTACCTGCTCAAATTGAGTCTTTAACTCTTTGAGTGAAAGTGTGAGCTCATTTTTTACAAGACCATCAATCTTAATAGTATAAGCATCCGGATCAATGTGTGTTGGAATATCTGGAAGATGCCATCTTACAAAGAACTCATCATTTGGAGTAATTCCTTTTGTAAAAGTGCTTCTTGGAGATTCTAAAAGAGGTGGTCTATCAGAGTAAGTAATTAGAGGACGTTTTTCAGGAAAAGCCATTGCTGAAACTTGTCTGTCGTCTCTAGGTTGCGTTGTTTGCCCAGCAGCTAAATTTGTGCCTAATACAGCTGCAGATGCTACTAGTGAAGTTTTAAAAAAATCTCTTCTTTTCATAGTCGTTCCTTATCATAATTATTAATCTTACGATTATAGCCTCTTTCATTTAAATGAAAGTAAACCTAAAAAGAAAAAAACTATTTTGCTGTATACGCATGTCCTTGAAGTAACTCTTCTATCTCTCCTTCCTCACTTTTAAAACGTACTGCTATAGTTCTTGTAGCCTTTGCACTTTTGGCTGTAAAGACTGCAAAGTGAAGGTGTGGACCACTTGAATAACCTGTATTTCCAGAATATCCGATGTGTTCTCCTCTGCTTATTTTTTGTCCAACATTTACGACCACTCCACCCTGCTTAAGATGGTAATATGTAGCTATGGTAGCATCATCATGTGCTATAGTTACAAAGTTACCATCTTTTGCAAATTTTTTGTCGTATCCTCCTGTATTAGAGTCTGATTTTGTTCTGATTACCACTCCCTCTCTAGCAGCATATACCTTTGTTCCCTCTGGCATAGCAAAGTCAATTGCATACCGTGAACTCCCTTTATGAGTATAAGCTCCGTTATAGCCTTGAGAGACACGTTGAGCACTCCCTCTAGCATAAGGCAGTCGATAAAAATATTCATCATTATGCACAGCATCTTTATTGCCTATAATCCAAAAATATGAATACCCATAAGAGCTTGAGCCTTGTAAGTTTAGCGTCGCATAATGTAGACTTGCTTTTGCTTTTAGGACAAACTCGTCTCCAATAACATTAAGAGCTTTTATATTTTTATAACGTGGTACAACACCAACTGTAACATCATAAACATTCGTATTTAAAAAATAAACTTCTATCTGATTTTTAACACGTGTTGTATAGATAGAAACACTTTTTTTACCCTTTCCTTTAACTTTACTCGGGTCATAAGTGGAAGCAACAATTTCATTATAGAACTCTTCTGTTGTAGCTTCAAAAAGCGTGTCTTCATCTATCTTTTTTTCTAAAAAAGTACACTTTTGTTCTTCTCTATGCTTTTTATAAAACTCTAATGCACGATTTTTAATGACCTTTTTTTCTAGTAGTCCTTGCAGTTCTGTTGAAGTTAAACGTATAAATTTTTTGTACTCCTCTTTTTCAATCGATTTAACAATCTCTTTATGGATAAGGTGAAGTAAAAAATCATAACTCTTCTGTAGGCTTCTTAACTCCCCTAAGTATGCTTTCATAGCCTCTTTTTCTTGAGTTGTATCAGCTTGTTTTCCACTCTCTTGAACAAGAAGTATAGATTGTTGAAATTTTTCTATCTCTGGAGTTAAGGTATCCATATCTTTGAAAGAGGCAAGTTTTTTTGAGGACTCAAAAAGAGGTGTTCCAAGCTGCGAGTATGCTTTTGGATACTCAGCAAAAAGCGTTGTACATATTAGTAAAATATATGCAAAAACTCTTATTAACACTCTATATACTCAGAGACTAAATCTTTAATTTTTTTATAAATTTTTTCAAAATCTGTGGAGTAAACACGTGTCTGTCCAATAGAAGTAATAAAGTTTGTATCACGTTCCCAACGTGGAACCAAATGGAGATGAATATGTTCAGCAATTCCTGCACCTGCAGCTGCTCCAAGATTCATACCGATATTAACACCTCTTGCGTTCATACCCTCTTTTAAAAGCTTCACACCTTTTTGTGCAAGCCCTGACATATGTAACCATACTTTTGGGTCTAGCTCTTCAAGTTTATCAGTATGAAAATGCGGAATTATCATAAAATGACCAGGTGTATACGGGTATTTATTCATCACCATGAAACAGTGCTCATCTTTGTACAAAATATGCAAATCTTCTTCATCATGCTTACTAATATGACAAAAAACGCACCCTTCAATTTTCTGACTTGTTACATACTCATCTCGCCAAGGGGCATAAAGAATATCTTGCATAGTGTACTCCTTACTTTTTAGTGTTTAACCTCTCGACCTAATACTTTTTCGACTGATTCTATTTTTGTTTTGAGTCTATTGTCACAATTCTGACGAATATCAAATTTCAATGAAGAGTAGACTCTTTCACAGTCCCCAACCTGCTCATACGCCATAGCAATTACATCTAAAGCTTCTCTCATACTTGGAGCTTCAAATACTGTTCCCATAGGAGTTAACTGATACGGTACTCCTGACTTATCGATAGCATCTATAATTTTTGAAACTTTTTTTGAAACTGATGCGCCTTCACGTCCATCACTTGATGTTGGAAACATACTAAACTCTACTAAAACACTTAACATAACTTTTCCTCAATTTTTATTTAAATTTTATCAAGAATAACTAAAAAAGACTCCACATTTTTAAAGTAGTTAAAAATTTATCCAAGTTTTTTGGGAGATGTTATAATACTTCCCATTAAGAGGTATGACATGCAAAGTAAAAATAAAATAGTTGTTATCGGCGGCGGTTATGCTGGTCTGCGTGTAATTGAAAAACTTGCGAAAAATCCACAAAATGAGATTACTCTTTTTGACAAGGAGTCCTACCATTTTTTGCAAACAGACGTTTATGACTTCATAGCAAATGAAGAAGATTTTGCACAAGTCAGTGTTGATCTTTTTACGTTTTGTCTGGGTTTTGATGGAAATGTTAGATTTATAAAAGAGGAAGTGGAAGGTGTTCATTTTGAACAAAATCGAGTCTTAACCCAAACACAACGCTTCTCTTATGATTACCTTGTTATAGCTGTGGGAGCACGTACTAAGTTTGTGGAGAGTGTTAAAGGTTTGCGCACACATGCACATGGAATAAAAGTTCTCCACAGGGCTATGTTTTTTAAACAGAAATTTGAAATGGCTCTTTACACCAAAGTACAACTGAGTGGTACAGTCTGTGAGCCAATTAATATAGTAGTAACTGGTGGTGGACTAAGTGGTGTAGAAATTGCCGCACAGATGGCATCCTATGCAAAAGAGTTTTATAAACGTAACAACTTTATATGTAGAGCTTTAAATATTATTTTGATTAATTCTACTTCGCGTATTCTCTCTGGAATTGACGAAAAACTAGTACAAAAATCAGAAGAAAAACTTCTCTCATTAGGTATCAAAGTTTATAACAATACAAAAGTCGTAGAGATTACAGACAATAATGTAACACTTAGTTCAAAAGAGATACTTCCAATAGATTTTATGATATTTGCCGGAGGAATAGAACCAAATGCGCTTATTCCAAAACTAAACATAGAAAAAAATGAAAAAGGCTACCTGAAAACAAATGAATATCTCCAGCTTGCATCATATGGTAATGCCTTTGCGATTGGAGATTGTACAACTATATATAATGAAGATAAAGTAATAGCACCTACCGCAGATGTTGCAGAACAGATGGGTGAGTTATGTGCAAAAAACCTTGAGCTATTTAAACAAGATAAAGCATTGATAGCACATAACATCAAATCTCGTGGTATATTAATAGCACTTGGTAGACGTTACGCAGTCGGTAGAATTTTTGGGGTCTATATAGGCGGTTACTTTGCTTTTATAATGAAAAAAATTGTCGAAAAAACATATTTTTACTCACTTGATCGAAGATCGCATAAAGGGCATAAAAAGCTCTTTTGCGACACTCTTTAAAAAAAAGCAAAAACAAGGTCTGGAAAAATAACTACTAAAGTCAATGCCAGTAATTGCAAAAGTATAAAAGGAGTCACACCTTTATAAATTTGCAGAGTTGTCACACTCTCTTTTGCAGCCCCTTTTAAAAAGAAAAGAGAGAGTCCAAAAGGAGGTGTTAAAAACGATGCCTGAAGGTTCATAGCAATTAAAATTGCAAACCATAATGGATCAATTCCAAATGCCTGCATGACTGGGATTAAAATAGGTACGATAATAAAACTGATTTCAATAAAATCTATAAAGAAACCTAAAATAAAAATAGCGAACATAGCAACAGCTATAAATATCCAGACATCCCCAATATCTTCACTAAAGAATTCTAAAACTATATCACTCCCACCCAACTCATTAAAGACTAAGCTAAAGGCAGTTGCTCCGATAAGAATCATAAAAATCATTCCAGAGAGCTTCATCGTTTCATACAGTGAATATAAAAACATCTCTTTATTAAGTGTTTTGTTAAAAAGTGAAAGCAGTAACCCACCAACTACACCAAAAGCAGCAGACTCAGTCGGAGATGCGAGTCCTGCAAAAATAGTTCCTAAAACACTCACCATAAGGAGTATAGGAGGTACTATAGCACCAAACAACTCTTTAAAAGAGAGTTTCTCTTGTGTTGGAAGTGCTGGTGCAACTTTGGGATTTATATATGCACGAATAAAAATATATGTAATATAGAGCCCAACCAAAACCAGTCCCGGTATAAGAGCCGCTATAAAAAGCTCTCCAACACTTACATTCATTACATCACCAAGAATAATAAGGATGATGGATGGTGGAATAATTTGACCTAAGGTACCACTTGAGGCAATGGTACCTGAGGCAAGGGAACTGTCATAGCCTGCTTTTAACATTAAAGGAAGTGCTATAACACTCATCATGACCACAGAAGCGGAAACAACTCCTGTAGAAGCAGCTAAAATTGCACCAACGACAACTACGCTTACACCAAGACCACCTCTTATTCCTCTAAAAGCACTACTCATTGTTATAAGTAATCTCTCCGCCATGCCAGACTTTTCAAGTATAAGTCCCATCATGATAAAAAGAGGGACTGCCATGAGTGTTGTATTGCTCATAATGCCATAAATTCGAAACGGCAAAACATTAAATACATCCATACCAAGTTCAGGTATCAAAAATGCAAAAAATATAGCTACTCCACCAAATGCAAAAGCGACAGGTACACCAAGTAGTAGTAAAGAGAGTGCAACCAAAAATATAAATAGTGCTATCATAATGCTTTCAACTTTTTAAATGTAATTATGACTCTCTCCACAGCACTTAAAGCCACAAATATAAAAGCAAGAGGCATAAGAGACTTCACAATCCAACGATGGCTTAAGCCCCCAGGATTAGATGATGCTTCATGTTGCACATAACTCATCTCTACAAAACCAACTCCAATGTAAATAATCAAAAAAGAAAAAGGAAGAACGAAAACAAGAAGTGAGAATATATCTATAAGTGCCTTTGTTTTCTCAGAAAACCCATCATAAAAAATGTCAACACGTACATGTGCATCATGTTTTAATGCATAGGCTATACTCAGTAAAATGACTACATCAAAAAAGTGCCACTCCAACTCCTGAAGTGCAATAGAACCTTCTGAAAAGAAGTAGCGTACAAGTGCATCATAAAAAACAATACCCACCAATGCAACTAAGATAAAGGCAGTAAAATAAGAAAGAAGTTGCATGCTTTTATCTATCATCATATCTTCCTAAATAAAGTTGGGCGCGTCATTTGCAAAAAGAATCACATCACCCTCTTTTGTCTGTTTAGCCAAAAGCTGTGTTAACTGTGATTTATCAGCAAGGATTGTCTTATTTTTAACTTTGAGATGTTTGTTAAAAAGTTCAGCATTCAAAGAACCAGTAACAATGACTGTATCAAAAACCTCATTGATAGCTTCTATAAGTTGAAGATTTAACTCTTTTGTACTTTCAACTAAACCTGGAGTTACTATCACTTTATCACCTTGATGGAGTGAACACAATCTGACTCCTTCAAGCATACCGTCTATGTTTCCATTATAACCATCATCTAAAATCAGCTTTCCACCTGCTTTAATCAGTTGAAGCCTATGCTCTACTGGTTCTAAGTTTGCAACAGCTTTTTCTATCTCATCTTTGCTAAGTCCAAAGCCTTTTGCAATTCGGACAGCAACAGCAATGTTCATAGTTTGAAATGCACCAAGAACATCAGTATGCAAATTATAAACTTCATCTTCAATAGTAAGTGTAAAATCTGTACCATTCAAGCTAGCATTTACATTGCTTATCTCATCCCCAAAAAAAGTTACTTTTTCGTGTGGTTCATCTGTTACAGAGTTATGAATATATGCTCTTTGAAGACGAGGAGATTGAATAATTTCTAACTTTGTTCTTTTAATGTTCTCAATCGTTTTAAAATACTCTATATGAGCTTCACCAACACGTCCTACAACAACTGTTTGGGGTTCAACAAAGTTTGTGATGGCATATATATCACCATTCTCTCTTGCCCCTGCTTCACATACATATACTTCTGTATCTTCAGGGAGTGCATTATTAACATCTGCCATAATTCCACCTAAAGTATTAACACTTCTTGGTGTGGCATATACTTTATATTTACTTGCTAAAATTTGAGCTACAAAGTTTTTTATACTTGTCTTTCCATAACTACCGGTAATAGCAATCACCTGTAACTCTTTCATAGAAGCCAGCTTCTGTTTTGCCTCTTTTTTAAAAACATTAAAAAGAAATTTTTCTATTATGTAAGAACCTACATATGCTACTGCAAGAGGCATAAAAACACCATATACAGCACAAGCGTCTTTGAGTGTACATAAAATATCTTGGAACAGAGTCAACGATATAAGCAAAATTAAAAAACGTTTTACTCTCCAAGTAAGAACAAGTTTTTTGTCAAGTTTTTTGTGCCAAATAATCATTGCTGGAAGATATGCAAAAAGAAAAAAGATAGTAAAAAACTTGCCTGTCGTATAGTAAGCTATAAAAGGAATTATAAAATATAAAAGATGCCATTGTGGCTTATGATGTTTTAAGACAACACGTGAGAGTCTATAATCATACCACTGTAAATTTGTTATAAGATACCATCCTAAAAGAGTTACAAAGGATACATTGACAACAAAGGCTATAAGTGTTTCATAAGATTCCATAATTTAATGCTCCAAGCTTGATAAAAATGTTGATTCAATTTTCTGAGAAATATTTTGAGCATTTTGCATGAAAAAGTAATGATCACCTTCATAAATCTCTAAAATAGAGTCTTTAACCAGTCTCTTTATTTTCTCTGCCGAACTCAAAGGTGTAGCACTATCTCCATCTCCCCAAAAAAGCAGTGCCTTTCCTTTATACTCAGAAAACTCTCTACTCATATCTTCGTTTACGACTGTTTTAAAAGTTTCATACATAGGCTTGGAGAGTGCTTTTGCATCCTCGGCCACAAATAAAGAACGAAACTTACTGAGTCCAAAAAAGTTAAATACCTTTGTTGCCTTTATCTTGAGTTGCACTAAAAGAGACTTTGGTATATATATACCTGCACTCGCGACAAGAATAAGCATTTTAGGATCGAGTATAAGTGCTACTTTTCCACCAAAAGAGTGTCCAAGTATAATATCTTTAGAGGCATTAATATGGATCATAAAAAGCTCTATAACTCTTGCGACATCATAACTATCAAGAGCTATGGAGCAAGTTGAGTTTCCAAAACCCGGTAAATCGATGTAAATGTGTCTAAATCCACTCATATAAGGTTCAAAAGACCTTTTCATAAGTCCTTTGTTACTTCCCCATCCATGCAGAACAATTAAATCAACTTTTTCATGAGGATTTATAATTTCATAGCTTATATCAAAAGTGTGCTGTTTGTACTGTATAGACTTAACAGCCATTTACTTCCCTTTAGCTGCTGAAATAGAATGAATATACTCATAAGTAGACTTCACTCTTTTTGAGTGAGGTAAAGACTCTGAAAGATCTTCAATAGCCTGTTTAAAATCTTCAAAAAGATAATTCGCCATAGAACCTGGAATAGGATTTATCTCATTTAATAACACATCGCCATCAACTACGAAAAAATCACAACGGATAAGGGCACCTTCAAAAAGTCCATCATAAATTTTTTCAAAACTTGCTTGCAATTTTGCTATCAGCTCTTCAGAAATATCTGCTTTTAAAACCTGTTCTGAACGTGAAAAATCCATATATTTTTTTTCAAAGTTTAAAAACTCCTCTTTTTGAGGCTCTTCAACTATAGAGTAAAACATCTCTCCGTTTGCTTTATAACCCGCTAGATTGTACTCCTTTACACCCTCTAAAAAAGGTTCTACAATAACGCTCTTGTCAAATTCAAATGCAGTATCTAAAGCGTAATCAAGCTCGCTCTCTTCCTTGACAATACTCACACCTATAGAACTTCCCAAACGTGAAGGTTTTACGATTATTGGAAAAGGCATTTTAATATCTGTGTGTCTGTCTGCATAAAGTACTTCATATTTTACACTCTTGACGCCAACTGCATTTGCAAGATATTTTGTATAACGTTTATCAAAAGAGAAAACAGAAGCATCAATACGTGGACCAATATATTTGATAGAGAAAAAATCTAACAGTGAAGCGATAGTACCATCTTCTCCATCTGCACCGTGAATAAGGTTCAGTACAGTTCCTGTATGATGCATAGAGCTAAACATACTTTTTTGTGTAAAGCCACCTTGTGCCAAGTGCAGTTGTGGCATTTTTTTATACTCACCTTTTGAAAATGTATTCGCTTTCATCTTTTTTTTATCAATTGAGTAAAAAATATGTTCACTATCACAAAATACAAAACTAAGATCAAAATCATGTAGTTTTTCTTTAAGTGTTATTGCACTTACTATGCTAATTTCATGTTCAAAACTAGCCCCACCAAATAAAATAGTTAATTTCAATATATATTTCCTTTTAAAGTTTCTGTAATAATTTGAGTGCGCCTTTAACAAGGGATGCAGTATCATCACCTTCACATGCACTTAGCGCTTTACTTATGCTCTCTTTTTTAAATCCTAAGGCTTCTAAAGCTTGTGACGCTTCACTGTATGCTAAAGAATGAGAGCCTTCAGAACTTGTATCTCCAAGAAGCTCCTCTGAAAAGCCATTGAGCTCAACAAGGATTCTTCCAGCACTCTTTGGTCCAATTCCTGGAACTTTTTTTACACCATTAACGTCTTTATTGTTTATAACGGTTGCAAATTGCTCTGGAGTGTATGTAGAACAAATAGCCATTGCAACTTTTGGACCTACACCGTTAATTTTTATAAGACGCTCAAAAAGCCTTTTTTCACTCATCTGTAAAAAACCAAAAAGTAAAGAAGCATCTTCACGGATAATTTGCGATATAAAGAGTGAAACACCCTCTTTTCCAATTGCTGAAAATGTTTGTAAAGAGATAAAAACCTCATATATAATATCGCGTACGTCAATGTGTACTAGACTCGGTTCCTTATGAACAATATTACCTTTTAAACCAACTATCATTTATCTACTGTACTTCCTTTCTTATTCGTCCATAGACTGAATTTCATACTGTCCATCACCTAAATCGACAAGACCAAAAATCTTCTCTTTACTACCCTCTTTTGGTTTATATACCAACTCTATCGGAGGATCAACAAGTTTAAATTTAATTTCATTGTATCCTATCCATCTATCATGGTTAATAATTCGTGCGTCAAAAATATTATCTTGAAATGAAGCTGTTCTTGTCGTTTGTAAAGTAAGTAAATCCTGCTTTTTATCAAGTGTTTGTGTGAAACCTTTAAGTTCCTCTTGCATAGCTTGAAACTCTTTATATTTTTTTACAAAACTTTCTGGCATTTTCACACCATTTTTTTTGTAATGGATAAGACGTTTTTTAATGTCTAAAAAAGCGGGCATTCCACTTTTAACTAAAGCAGTATATTTAGCAATATTCTCTCGAAGTTCTTTAATCTCTTTTTCTAACTTCTCAATTTCTTCTTGATTCTCTTCAAGTCCACTCTGAATTTTTTCATTTAAAAGAGGGTCAATGGTGAAAATATTTTCACTCCCTTGAAGTTTTTTAATCTCTATTCGCCTTGTTGCTGTTACTTTAACGTGAGATGCACAGAGTTCTATAACTGCCTCTTGTGCTCTTATAGTACCGCCAACAGCCTGTGTCACTTCAGCCTCTTGTGCTTCAATGTGTCCATGTTCAAGACGCGTGACGTGTACATTTCGCCCTACTGCTTTTCCTTTATGTACATTTATATCTACTTTTTCAGCTTCTACGTAGGCACTTGCATGCGTTTGTCCACCAATTGTTGCCTTTTTCGCTTTTACAAACGCATTAGAACCAACATTTCCATCTATGTCAATTTCCGTTACCTCTACATGCATTCCAGTACCTACAGCATCCTTAACCGCATCAGTTTCCGAAACACTTATAGTTACATCTGAATCAACACCACTAGATATTGAACCTGTTGTTTTAAAACTTATTTCTCCAACACCAACATCTTTTTTAATGGTATATGTGTTCTCTTCTAGTGCTATATAACCATTAAGAGCAGCTATATAGCGTATAGAATCAGGTGTATCTTCAACGCGAATCGTATCATCGACGTTGAATGTAACTTCATTTTGCACGATTGGTTCTTCAGGTTGCATATATTCACCACGACAGTTACGCCCCGGCTTACCATTTTTTGGTTTGATATACTCAATAAGCAGCTCACCCTCTTTAACACTCTGTATAAAATCCCTTGATGAGTAGTCTACTTTTTGATTTTCACTTACACTTTCATCGTTTTGATAATGAAATATAAGAGCATCATTTGTTGTCGCCGTAGGCTCATAAGCTTCAGCGATTAAAAGAGTTTCATTTTTATCAAATACCAAACTCTCTGAAACTTGTATTCTTGCCACTATTCTCGATGCAACACTTGCAACCATTTCATCAAAAATATTAATAAGAATACCTGCACGAATTTTACGTTTTTTAATTTCTGTGAGTAACCCTTCTTCAAGACCCGGATTATAATTAACCGAAGAACCTTCGGCTATACTTAGGTAAACTTTACATTTAGACGCGTTTGCACCTACAGCTATACGCATATCTTTACAGAGCATTTGATGCTCTATATTTTTAGAAAAAACTTCTACCTCATAGGTCTGCTTAATTTGGAAGTTGGGGTTTAAAAGTTGTTTTTCATCATCGAGTTCATAGAGATCTTCATTTGAGACAAGAGCCCACTCACTGTCTCTTTCAACATCTCTAGTATATGACTGAACGTCTAAAATATTAAAATCTAAGGTTTCAGGCTGGATATCATAAGACTTGGCAATGCTAAAGAGCTCTTTTGCCACATTTTGCGTTCTTACTACTGTAGGTCTTACAGTTTTAGATGATACGCTTTTCGTCTTTGATCCAAATAATCCCATACTCTACCTGCTAAATCTCAATAAAAATCTTTATGAGCTTGATTTTAACCAAAGATTTGTTAAAATCTTGTAAAACTGAAAATTACATATAAAGAAGTCTAATGTTTAAAGCCATATTTACTAACAGTTTTGGAATTTTAATCTCCAGGATTTTAGGCTTTATACGAGACCTTCTTACAGCATCTGCACTCGGTGCTAATATATATAGTGACATCTTTTTTATTGCCTTTAAACTACCCAATCTTTTTCGTAGAATTTTTGCTGAAGGTGCTTTTACTCAAGTCTTTATTCCCGCTTTTGCAAAGAGTGTTCACAAGGCAGTTTTTTCAGCCCATATCTTTTTAGTTTTTTTATCTATTATTTTATTCATTACACTTCTTGTAAATCTTGTACCAGAGCTATTTACAAAAGCCATAGCAGTTGGTTTTAGTGACGATACCCTCTCAGTTGCTGCTCCTTATGTAGCGATCAATTTTTGGTATCTTCCTCTTATTTTTGCCATGACTTTTTTAAGTGGAATCCTACAATACAGACACCATTTTGCAACAACCGCTTTTAGTACAGCACTACTCAATCTCTCACTGATTGTTGCCCTACTTCTTTCTCAAAGTAAGGCAGAGAGTGAAATTGTTTATTATTTAAGTTTTGGAGTCGTTATAGGAGGAGTTTTACAGTTAGGAGCACACTTAGTAGCACTACAGAGGCTCGGTCTTTTTAAATTTTTATATGGTGGTTTTAAATATCACAAAATTAAAAAACAAAAAATTAAAACTGAAACTAAAAAATTTAAAAACAACTTTTTTCCTGCAATATGGGGAAATTCTACTGCACAGGTTTCAGCTTTTTTAGACACTTTTTTAGCCTCATTTTTAGTTTCTGGAAGTATCTCTTACCTTTACTATGCAAACAGAATTTTTCAACTTCCACTAGCACTTTTTGCCATAGCAACATCTATTGCAATTTTTCCAAAAGTTGCACGCTATATTCGTAATAAAGATGAAAATGAAGCGAAGGAATATATGAAAAAAGCCTTCTGGTTTTTAACATTTTTACTTACTGCAAGCACTATTGGAGGCGTTATACTTTCAGAAGAGATTATCTGGTTACTTTTCCAACGTGGTGCATTTGGAGCGACAGATACACAAAACACAATGTTTGTACTACAAATGTATATACTTGGACTACTCCCATTTGGAATTCAAAAACTTTTTATTTTATGGCTCTATGCAAAAGAGATGCAGATGCAGGCCGCTAAAATTGCAACATTTTCTCTTCTTACATATACAGTTTTTGCACTTTCACTGATAACTCCTCTAGGAGCAGCAGGTTTAGCCCTTGCAAGTACTACTGGCGGCTTTATAAGTCTTCTTCTAACACTAAGAGTATTTGGTCTGAGTGAGTTTTTTGCTATTATTCGTTCAAAAAATGCCATCTATCTACTAGTCGGTGCATCAATAATGACACTGATTTTACTCTATTTCAAGGAATTTATACGTGCTTTTATATGACTCTGTACAAAAAACAAAACGTGAATTTATACCTATAGAGGAGAATAAAGTTTCCCTTTATGTTTGTGGTCCAACAGTCTATGATGATGCACATTTAGGACACGCTAAATCCGCACTTGTTTTTGATTTGCTTTCTCGTGTACTCAGAGCAAATGGCTATGAAGTAACATATGCACGAAATATTACAGATATAGATGACAAAATAATTAAAAAAGCTGCTGAACAAAATAAAAGTATTAAAGAGATTACGGACTATTATACTGCTGCGTTTCATAAAGAGATGGAAGCTATAGGTGTAAAACGTCCAGATATTGAGCCAAAAGCAACAGAGTCTCTTGATGCTATGTTTGAGATGATAAATAAACTTATTGCAAAAGGACATGCATATACTACAAAAGATGGCGATGTCTATTTTGATACGGCGAGTGACTCTGAGTATCTCAGTCTATCAAAGCGTCATCAAGATGATGATGACAAGCAAGAGCGTGTTACATCCTCATCCTTTAAGAAAAACCAAGCTGACTTTGCGCTTTGGAAATCTGTTAAAGACACTACAACAAGCTTTACTTCTCCTTACGGTCAAGGACGTCCTGGATGGCATTTAGAGTGTTCTGCAATGATTGAAAAGCATCTAGCAAAACCAAATCTGCCCTTTGCAGTAGATATTCACGGTGGAGGAGCAGATTTACTCTTTCCACACCATGAAAATGAAGCGGCACAAACACGCTGTAGTGCGAACCATGCCCTTGCAAACTATTGGGTACATAATGGTTTTGTAAATATTGATGGGGAAAAAATGTCAAAATCTTTGGGGAACAGTTTTTTCCTCAAAGATGCTCTAAGAGAGTATGATGGAGAAATACTGCGTTTTTATCTTCTCAGTACACATTATAGAAGTAATTTCAATTTCAACACACAGGACCTTACTATTGCAAAAAAACGTTTAGATAAGATCTATAGACTAAAAAAGAGACTCTTTGATATACCTGTAAATAGTGAGAAAACAGCTTTTCAAGCTCAACTATTAGAAGTTCTCAGTGATGATATGAATGTATCTTCTGCACTTGCACTCATAGATGATATGATAGCTACAGCCAATGAAACACTTGATACTGTAGGGAAACATAAACAACTCAAAAAAGAGAGTGTTTCAAACCTTACGTTTATAGAAAGCATTTTAGGATTTGGTGTAAAAAATCCTTTTGAATATTTCCAAATTGGTGTTGATGAAGAGACAAAAGAGAAAATTGCTCAACTTATTGAACTGCGTAATGAGGCAAAAAAAGAGAAAGATTTTACAAAGTCTGATGCAATTCGAGACGAAATCCTAGCCTTTGGAGTATCACTGATGGATACACCAAATGGAACTTTTTGGGAAAAAATTTAAAAAACTTCTACTCTATTTTTTCCCTTAGATTTTGCTCTATAAAGAGCAATGTCAGCTCGTTTAAGCGCAAGATTCAAGTCCTCTTCTTCTGTGATTTTAATTTCACTTACACCAATACTTACAGTAAAATGAATCAACTCATTATTTTCAGTTATATAAAAGTTCTCAATAGCAATGCGGATTTTTTCAGCCACTATCTCTATACCATATACATCCGTTTTTGGCATTAGTGCAACAAACTCTTCCCCGCCAAAACGTGCAACTAAATCACTTGTACGACTACAACCCTTGAATAAGTCTGCAACAGCTACAAGAACCTTGTCTCCTACATCATGTCCATATGTGTCATTAATACGCTTAAAATTGTCAATATCTAAACTAAGTACGCTCATACTCTCATTATTACGTTTTGCAATTGAAAACAGCTGTTTTGCCATAGTAAAAAAGTAACGTCTATTATGAAGTTTTGTAAGAGGGTCTAAATAAGCAAGTTCTTCTAGCTTTCTCTCTTTTAGCTTTTGCACCGTAATGTCATGCATAATCGCAATATAGCCTAATGAATCGGAACTATTAAATGAGAGCATATTTTTACTAACTCTAAACTCTTTTGTATTCCCATCAATAAGCTTGAGTTCAATATCATACTCTTGTGCTTCATCGCCTTTAAAAATAAGCTTATCATGCTCTATCTCAAGTTCAATAAACTCTTTTGGTAAAAACTCTGAAAAATCCTCTAGCTTTTTCCCTATTATCTGTTCTTTACTCATATGTAAAATAGTTTGTGCGAAAGCAGTATTAACATTTTCTAAAATACCAGTCTTTGATTTAAAAAACATTGGGTCTGGTATATTATCTACTATAGATTCGAGTAAAGTCTTATTTACTTGAAGCACTTTTTTATGTTTTCTTTCACGTAAGTAAAACATCGATATAAGCATAACAATAATCATAGAAATACCTATAACCATTCCTACAGATCTGTAATCCACACTTTTATCATATTTTATAGCTAACCAGTCATTAATAATCTTAGTCTTTTGTTTTTCATCTACAGCACGTACAGCTTTTTGTAAAATATTAAAGAGTATCGGGCTATCATTCCTTACCCCTATTCCAAGATTCCAACTACCATCAAACTTACCGGCAATTTTAAGCTCACCTGTAAAGTTTTTTTGAAATGCATATCCTATAGTTGCCAAAGTTCCTATATAGCCATATATCTCACCCTTAGTAACCTTTCCTAATCCATCCTGGAGACTTTCAACTTCAATGATGTCTAAATTTGGGTACTCATTACGAAGCAATTCTAAAAAAGCATACCCTTTAGCTATACCTACTCTTTTTCCTTCTAAGGATGATATTTCAGCAACAAATGGAGCATCTGTCTTAGTCGCTAAAACAAGTGGTATTTGCAAATAAGAGTCTGTAAAATTAAGATATTTTTCTCTCTCAGGTGTTGACATAACAAGAGACATAATGTCACACTTTCTCTCTTTAGCCAATACGATTGACTCTTCCCAGTTCTTAGAAGGAAGCAATTTAAAAGGAACAGGTAACATTTTTTGTAATAGTGCAAAATAGTCCGCACTCATTCCTATATGTTTTCCATCCTGAATCTTTTCAAAAGGCATCCATGACGGGTCCACACACATAGTAATAGTTTTTTTCTTGTAAAGATATCTTTTTTCTTCTCGGGTAAGTGCAAGATACTGCTTACGTTTATAAACTAACTCTTCTATTTTAAGTTTCTCTTTTCCGTAACCTAAAATGTTATATATATCAACTATTCTTTGTATTTTCGATGCATCTATATCGCCAAACGCAACACCTGACATATAGGCAAGCTCTTTTAACTTTTTTGCTTCAAATAGCAAAGCCTCTTTCGTTCTATGCTGTGTATTGTACTTTTTTAAAATAAGTTCTGCTGTCTCTTCAGGGTGTGCATACGCATACTCAAAACCCTCAAGTGTTGCGAGTAAAAACTCTTCAACTCTTTCAGGATGTTCATTTAATTCCTTTTGTGATGTAAAGAGTAAATCTTCATAAAAAGTAAAACCGTAATCTTTTGGATCCCATATATCATACTTTTGTCCTTTTAACTCCAGTTCATATGGTTCATTACTCTGATACGCTCCAAAAAGGTCTACCTTGCCATTAATCAAATCATCAATATTAAAGCTTGCCTCAATCCTCTGCATGTCAGACATACTGACACCTTGTGATTTAAGCATGGTTAAAAAAGCTATAGTCTCAGCACCATGCTTTGAAATCATGATTTTTTTATTTTTAAAGTCTTTAACAGAGCGGATATCAGAGGACTTCATACTCACAAGAACATGTGGAGAACGTTGCAATAAGGCTGCTAAAAGAACAATCTTTTTTTGTTGCAATTTATCGTAAATAATACCAGGATATCCCACGCCATAAGTTACTTTTCCATCAAGAACTTTTTGGACAATGTCATCTTTTGGTTGAAACTCCAAGAGTGTCACATCAAAGCCAGCTTGCGCGTACAGACCTCTCTCTTTAGCTATGTAAAAACCAGCAAATTGAAATTGATGTTTCCAGTTGAGTTGGACAGATATTTTTTGCGGAATGTTGCTATCAGCAAGGACAACAGCACAAAAAAGAAGAAAAAAAAGATGTAAAAATCTCAGATGCATACACTCTCTTTCACGAATTAATATCTTATATTGTATCACAGTTGAGTTAGATATAATGTTAAGAGTATTTAAGAAGGAATTTTTTTAGTGGATATTCAAAAATTACAAACTCATCTTGTAGAAAAATCACAGAATAAACCAGAAGAGTTTATAAGACTTTTTCATGGTAGAGGCGGTCTTTATGAGGGTTTTAAACATATAACCATCGACTCTATCAACACTCTTTTAAGTGTAGCACTCTATTTTGAAGAAACGAATGAGAAAGCTGTACTTGAAATGCTGAGCTCATTTGTAAATTCGAGCCATTATGAGACTTTAGTTGTTCAAAGACGTTATTTAAAAGGTTCACCAAGTGAAGTGCTCATTGGAGAACTAAAAGAAAATCTTTATGTACTTGAAAACGGTATGAAAATAAAACTCAATCTCTTAAGTAATAGAAACTCCGGATACTTTCCAGATATGAAAAATGGAAGAAGTTTTGTTAAAAACAATGCTAAAGATAAAAAAGTTCTTAACCTCTTCTCATACACTTGTGCATTTTCTTTAGCTGCAAAACTCGGAGGTGCATCAGAAATTGTGAACGTCGATATGAGTAAAGGTGCCCTTTCAACCGGTAAAGCAAACCATACACTCAATCAAATTGATCAAAGAGGAATAAGTTTTTTACCATATAACATTTTAAAATCTTTCTCTAGTCTTAAAAGAAAAGGTCCATATGATCTAATTATTATTGATCCACCAACTTTTCAACGTGGAAGTTTTGAAGCGACTAAAGACTATCAAAAAATTATAAAAAAATTGACAGAACTTGCAGCTCCAGATGCTATTTTACTCTCTTGTTTAAACTCTCCAGACCTGACAAGTGAATTTCTCATAGAGCTCATGCAAGAGTTTGCACCTGAATTTAAATACATAGATAAAATTCCAAACCTTCCAGAGTTTGCAAGTATAGATGAAGAGAGAAGTTTAAAAAACCTCGTTTTTACAAGAGGGGTTATTTCGCCTCTCTTGGAAAGTTATTAATTAACTTGCTAACTACTACGTTTATATAAGCACTTTTTTCTTCTGGTGTTGCATCTTTTTTACTAAGTTCATCTGTTGCAATACCTCTCCATAATATTTTTTGTGTGTCTGGATTGAGTGCATCAACAACAAGTGTTCCTTCAGTATAGTTATATGCGCTAGTCGTAGCAACCATACCACCGCCAAAGCCTCTCGCAAAGCCATAACCACCAAAACCAACCATCTGATAATCTGTTTGAATATCTGTTTTATCTTTTACATCCGCATGAAACACAAAAAGTACATCTGCATCTTTTTGTTCTACCATTGTGTAGCCTTTCAGATCAAGAGTATTTTGCAGTGCTTTTTTAATTCTATCGTTTGTTAATGTATCATCACCAACTCTACTGCTGTGAACGACAGTATACTTTATCTCTTTACTAAACTCATATTCAGTGTCATAGTCTATTTTGATATCAAGTTGTGAACAAGCCGTAAAGAAAATGGCAAAAACTGCTATTATTAATAATCTCAACATTATAAATCACCTAGCAAAAAGTCGCTAAAAGCCCTGATTTCAAAGCTTCATACTTCTCTTTTCCTTCTAATTTTTTTACAATTTCTAAAGCGAAACATATTGCTGTCGCAGGACCTCGCGATGTCAATACATTTTGCGATTCAACTACCATACTAACATCACCTTGATAGCCCTCTTTTTCTATTTTTTCTTCTACAGAAGGATAACAAGTATACTTCTCTTTTAATACTCCCGCTTTATTGAGTGCATAAGGTGCTGCACAAATTGCCGCGATTTGCTTATTTTTACTATCCATCTCTTTTAAAAGTCTCTGTACGTTTGCATCATCAGCAAGAGTATAAGTTCCACCCCATCCACCAGGAAGTATAATCATGTCTATTTCATCAGATAAAATATTTGCGATATCCGAAGGTGTTTCTACTGTTATTCCATGTGCACCTTCAACAAATTTTTCTCTGTTTAAAGATACTACTAGCACTTCTATCTCCGCTCTTCGTAAAACATCTATAATAGTTACTGCTTCTATCTCTTCAAAACCTTTTGCTAAAGGAACCAAAACTCTGCGCATCGTTCTTCCTTGGTATCAATATGTGCAGATTATACATTATTTCAGCCAATACTTAAAAAAGTAGCTATAAAATGGTAGTCATGAGAAAAAGATTACTATTACTTATAGCTATACTGCTTAGTGCATGTTCATCTCCAACAGACAAGCAACTTGTCTTAACTACAAACTCTTGGATTGGCTATACCCCTCTATTTTATGCCAATGAAAAGGGATATTTAGACGAGCTAAACATAAAACTTATCACTACTGTCTCTCTCGGAGAATCTGTAAATATTTTTCTCGTCTCTAAAGCCGATATGCTCACAGGAACACAACATGAGTATAACCTTTTAAATAAAGAGATGCACTCTGTAGTTCCTATAATGCTTCTTGATAGATCAGATGGGGGAGATATGATACTCTCTAACAAAACTCTTGAAGAACTTAAAAAAAGTGAACATATTGAAGTTTATCTTGAAGTTGACTCAATAAATAAAGAGATTATAGAAAACTTCATTGCATATAGCAAACTCGATTCTGAGCATATGACGTTTATCAACAAAGATCAAGCACAGATTCAAAACCTCAAATACTCTACAAAAAAAGATATACTCATAGTAACTTACGCACCACACAATATAGAACTTGAAAATACTGGTTTTAAAGAACTTGCTTCAACAAAAAATCCTAAAGCCATACTTGTTATAGATGCTCTTTTTACAAGAAAAGAGCTTCTTTATGAACATCAAGAACGATTAAAACGACTACAAATTATTCTTGAAAAATCCATCAAAGAGATTATGCAAGATAAAGCCACAGCACATAAATTAACGCAAAAATATCTCAATGATATTAGTTATAAGGAGTTTAATGAACTGCTTAATACTATTAAATGGATTAATAAGCCTTCTGAAGAATTACTCGACACTATCAACGCCTCTAGTTATCCTACAGGAACACTGTTATGAAGTACTCTATCTCTATAAAAGTTTTTTCTATTTCTATTGTTTTTCTTCTTCTTATTGCACTCTCTTTCGTGTTTTTCAACTTTCATACTACATCGAAGAAAAATATAGAAGAGCTCTTAGAATCCCATATTCAAACGAGCGTTTTAAATTTAAAACACTACCTAGATAAGAACGTTAAAGTAGATAATGTTAGCGACATCGTTTCACATTTAGACACGATTACCTCTGTTAACTCTATTATTGCCAATATTAAAATTGACAATGAAAAGCATGAAACCCTTTACTTACACAGTAGAACACTGAAAAACTTTGATAAAAAAGAGTGTGTTCCCATTTTTGAAATATCCCAAACTAATGTTTTTTCTAATAGTTGTTATACTATCCATACAAAGCTCTACAGGGGTCTGACTCCTTTTTACTATACAACATATATAATTATCTCACAAAAGTATCTCAATTCTCTATTGCATAATCAAACGCAAAAACTTTTTTTAGAGTATTTCGCAACTATTTTTATCCTACTTTTTCTCACATGGTTAACATTCTCACAAATAATCAAAAACCCACTGGAGAGATTAAGACAGTTTGCATACTATGAGAGTAAAATCCCTCATAGGTTTTTCATTCAAGAGATAGAAAGCATTAGACACTCTTTGGAAATGACCTTTAAAAGACTCCATCAAGAACAAAAAGAGCTCTATAATCTTTCAACGCGTGATCAACTCTCAGGACTCTATAATAAACGTACTCTTATAGAAAAAATAGAGTGGTTATGTATTGAAAAAAAGCGTACTAAAGAGAATTTTGCGATTATATTTTTAGACCTTGACAATTTTAAAACAGTTAATGACTCCATGGGACACAATATTGGTGACAAAGTACTCCAAGAGACCTCTCAACTCCTAGTAAACGCTATCTCAAAAAATGACATCGCAGCTCGTATAGGTGGTGATGAGTTTGTAATTGTTTTACCAAATATTGAGAGTGATATGCAGATAATCGAAATACTTGACAAGGTAAAAAAAAACATTCAGTACCCTCTCATTCTCCAAAGCGTCAAGTATACAATTACAGCTAGCGTTGGTGTAGCACTTTTTCCAAAAGATGGTAAAGATGTAAATGAACTCTTAAAAAATGCCGACATTGCAATGTATAAATCTAAAGAACTTGGCAAAAACAACTACCATTTTTTTACAGAGAGTCTTAATAATGAAATCCAGTATAAAGTAACTATGCAAAACATGCTTATTGAAGCACTTGAGCACAACTTTTTTGAACTCCACTACCAACCAAAAATCGATATACGTACACAAAAAGTGTATGCATGTGAAGCTCTTATTCGTTTACGACATCCAAAAAAAGGACTTATCTCTCCTCATGAATTTATCAGTATTGCAGAAGAGAATAACTTTATAATTGAACTTGGATACTGGATTATAAAAGAGAGTGTTAGACAGGTTAAATCGTGGATACATACTCCTTTTGAACACATTAAAATCTCTATAAATCTTTCAGTGAAACAGTTTGAAGATCCAAATCTCATTAAAAAGCTAAGTGAGTTTACACAAGATATAAATAGAGCATCATTAGATATAGAACTGACAGAGTCAGTATTTGTAAACAGCATAGAGCATCAGCAAGAGATAATTCACCAAATTAAGACCCTTGGATTTTCTCTTTCATTAGATGATTTTGGTACTGGTTATTCTTCTTTATCTTATCTAAAAAACATTCCATTTAACACAATTAAAATTGACAAAGCCTTTATAGATGATTTAGGTACAAGTAATGGTCAAGCCTTTGTTAAAATGATTGTTAAAATAGCAAAAATTTTAAATTTAGAAGTTGTTGCCGAAGGAGTTGAGACTATTGAACAAGAGGAGTACCTTACTTCTATAGAATGTGATACCTACCAAGGTTACCTCTGCTCAAAGCCACTTCCATCAAAAGAGTTTGAGGTTCTCTTACAAACACAAGAGTACCTCTAATGAATCTATTACCTTTCTTTTAGTATAATCCACATAATTTTAGATATGGATTGTACATGATTAGCTATAACTCTATAAAACCCCTACTCTTCAAGCTTGAACCTGAGAATGCACACCACGTTGCGGCATCTGTGTTGCAACTGCCAAATATTTGTCAACTCCCTTTTAACGCATTTTTAGAGTCACACTTTATTGATGATGAAATACTCAATCAAGAGCTTTTTGGGCGCACTTTTTTAAACCCTGTTGGACTTGGGGCAGGATTTGATAAAAACGCAACGATGATTCGCGGAATTCAAACACTTGGATTTGGTTTTACCGAGATAGGTACTGTCACACCAAAACCACAGCCTGGAAATCCAAAACCAAGAATGTTTCGACACATAGAAGAAGAGACACTACAAAATGCAATGGGATTCAATAACGAAGGTGCATACAAAGTACTCAAACGTCTCAAAAAACGTTTTCCTTTCACAACTCCAATTGGAATCAACATTGGTAAAAATAAAGTTACTCCTGAGTCTGAAGCTATAAATGATTATACACATCTTATTAAAGCATTTGATGCCCTTGGAGACTACTTTGTTATAAATATCTCCTCTCCAAATACTCCAGGACTCCGTGACCTGCAAAACGAATCTTTTATTGCAGAACTTTTTAAAGAAGCAAAAGCATTAACAAAAATGCCTATTCTTCTCAAAATTGCTCCAGATATGGAGATTGAAGATGCTGTAACACTTACAAAAATGGCCGTTGAAAAAGGTGCAGATGGAATTATTGCAACAAATACTACCATAGACTATTCACTTGTAAAAGAGCCTAAAGAGATTGGTGGACTCAGCGGAAAAGTACTTAAAGAGAAGAGTTTTAAAATTTTTGAAGCAATTGCACAAGAGCTTTACGGCAAAACAACTCTTATCTCTGTAGGCGGAATTGATTCAGCTGAAGAAGCATACAGACGTATTAAAGCTGGTGCTTCACTTGTACAAATATACAGTGCTCTCGTATTTCACGGTCCAGATCTTGTTATGAATATTAACAAAGGACTTATAGAACTCTTAAAAGCAGATGGCTACACTAACATTACGCAAGCTATCGGAGCCGATAGAAAATAGTATGAAACTTTTTTTATCTTTTACACTACTCATAGGAACATTAATGGCATCATCACTCCCAAAGTATGAAACACAAACACTCAAAAATGGACTACAAGTCGTAGTTATTCCACTTCATAACAACACAAACGTAATCAGCACTGATATTTTTTATAAGGTTGGAAGTCGTAATGAAGTAATGGGCAAAACAGGAATTGCTCATATGCTTGAACATATGAATTTTAAAAGTACAAAAAACCTTCCAGCAGGTGAGTTTGATAAAGAAGTTAAAAGTGTCGGAGGAGTTAATAATGCCTCTACAAGTTTTGATTATACTCACTACTACATCAAGTCAAGCAGTGATAATCTCAACAAATCTATAGAGCTTTATGCAGAGCTCATGGAAAACCTTAACCTCAAAGATGAAGAGTTTCAACCTGAACGTGATGTAGTTGCAGAAGAGAGACGTTGGAGAACAGACAACAATCCTCTTGGATATCTCTACTTTAGACTTTTTAACAATGCATACATATATCATCCATACCACTGGACGCCAATTGGTTTTATGAATGACATTCAAACGTGGACTATTGATGATATAAAAGATTTCCACAAAACTTACTACCAGCCAAATAATGCTATTTTAATGGTAACTGGAGATATTAATCCAAAAGAAGTTTTTGAAAAAGCAGAAAAAGCTTTTGGAAAGATTGAAAATACAACAGAAGTTCCTGTAGTGAAGTTCATTGAACCAAAACAAGATGGTGCAAAACGTGTAACGCTTCACAAAGAGAGTGAAGTAGAACTGCTTGCTATTACTTTTCATATTCCAGACTATAAAGACCCTGACCAAATTACACTCAGCGTTATCTCACAAATTCTCTATTCTGGAAAAAGTTCACGTTTATATAAAGAGCTAGTAGATAAAAAACGTCTTGTAAACTCTATTTATGCGTACAACATGGAAAATAGCGATCCAGGTCTTTTTATATTTATGGCAACCTGTAACCCTGGAGTAAAAGCTGAAGATGTTGAGAGCGCTCTTATTGAACAGATTGAACTTATGAAAAGCTCACTAGTAACTCAAGAAGAACTAGATAAAGTTAAAATAAATACAAAATCAGACTTCATCTACTCTCTTGAAAGCTCCTCATCTGTAGCAAACCTCTATGGAAGCTATCTAGTAAGAGGTGATATTACACCACTTCTAACATATGAAGACGATATTAACAAAGTGACTGCCAAAGACGTCCAAGAGATTGCAAAAAAATATTTTGATTTTACAAAGTCAACAACTGTAATTTTAAAAAAATAGTGTCTAGAGCATTTGCTCGGCTCTATTTCTTCCCTGTGATTTAGCCTGATAAAGTGCTTTATCTGCTCTTTCAAAAACTTCCGAAAAGTACCTATCACTAGCTTTAACCTCCGTATATCCTACACTCGTTGTAAAAGAGTTTTCACACTCCTCACACAGTGCAGACTTGTTGGCTATATGTGTACAGATTTTACGAGCTACATAAGTAGCATCATTACTATTTGTATCACGAAGCAGTATCGTAAACTCATCTCCTCCAAAACGTGCAAATATATCTGATTTTCTTAAAAGAGGCGTGAGCGTTTTGACATAAAACTGCAGTATTTTGTCCCCAACTACATGTCCATGTTCATCATTTATCTCTTTAAAATTATCTATATCCAACACCAATACGGAAAAAGTTTTTTTATTATTTTTAAACTCTTTAAATGCCTCATCTGCAAGCTCATTGAATTTTCTTTTATTGACAAGACCTGTGAGTCCATCTAATGAAGCCAAATCTTCCAAAGATTTATTTTTTTCTTGTAATGCTAATTCATACTGAGTAATTTTATCTGTATATACTTTTGACAAAAGACTCCCTATAATTAAACCTAAAAACCCAGAATTTATGGCAACTTGCGAGAGCTGTAAATCTATAAAATAGTTCGCAACTATAATAGTTAAAACAGATGCAAAGGTATATGCCATACCAATTTTTGTCCCAAGCAGCATATATGCAACATAGACCAAAAGATAGAACCAAATAATGCGAAACTCATCCTGAGGAACATTAACAAGTGCAGATATAAAAGTCAAATAAGAGATAAGCAAAAGAAGATGTGCCGCTTTTGCATAGTGCTCTTTTGAAGCTCTTAAATAGAGTAAAATACAAAATGAAGAAAAAGAGTAGACATAATTTACCTTCGAGTGAATAGGACCCAAGTAATTAATGCCAAAATCGCTCATAAAGCCAAATAGTGCACTAAATACAATGATGATTAAACCCATCATATTGAGCATAAAGACTTGAAACTTCAACAACTCCTGTGTAGATGAAAAGTCAAATCCGCTATATAAAAAATCTACTCTCTTCATAAACTCTCCACTATAATTTTTACTTATTTGTAAAAGGCAATATAATAGCGAAATAGCATACTATATAAACTTAAACACCTCCTGCCTTCCTTACATCAATTAGTATTAAATTAATTAAGGTATAATTCCGTCACTATTTATAAAGTTTAAAGGCTAGATATGGATTTAGTTACAGGTTCTTCAACCGCACTTATTACCCCATTTAAAAACGGTAAACTTGACGAAGCAGCATATGCGGCTCTTATAAGACGTCAAATTAAAAACGGCATGAATGCTGTATGTCCAGTTGGGACAACAGGAGAGAGTGCAACACTCTCTGCTGATGAAGATAAAAGATGTATGGAAATTGCAGTAGAAGTTTGTAAAGGAACAGCTACAAAGGTACTTGCAGGTGCCGGAAGCAACTCTACATCTGAAGCAATTTTAGCCGCTAAAAATGCACAAGAGTGTGGTGTAGATGCAATTTTCTCAGTTGCTCCATACTATGTAAAACCTTCACAAGAAGGTCTTTACCAACACTATAAAACAATTGCCCAGTCTGTACCGGAACTTCCATTTATGCTCTACAATGTTCCGGGACGTACAGTTGTAGACATCTCTGCAGATACAGTAATTAGACTCTTTGATGATGTAGAAAATATTTACGGTATTAAAGAAGCGACAGGTTCACTAGAACGTACAGTTGAACTGCTTTCAAGAAGACCTGACTTAAAAGTATTTTCTGGAGACGATGCAATAGACTTTCCAATTTTAGCAAATGGTGGTGCAGGAATTACTTCTGTAACTTCTAACCTTATGCCAGATATGAAATCAGAACTTGTTCGTCTTGCTCAAGCTGGTGATTTTGCGGGTGCAAAAGCTATAAATGACAAACTTTATCCGCTCAACTCAGTAATGTTTTGTGAGGCAAATCCTATGCCGATAAAAGCTGCGATGTATATAGCAGGACTCATTGAAACATTAGAGTATAGACTTCCACTTGTTGCTCCGAGTTTAGAGAACATGAAAAAAATCGAAGAAGTAATGAAAAACTACGACATAAAAGGATTATAAAAAATGGCAGAACAGACAATGAAAGGCAAAACACTCTTTATATCTGGCGGTACTCGCGGTATTGGTAAAGCAATCGTTTATGATTTTGCATCTAAAGGGTGTGATGTAGCATTTACTTATGCTTCAAGTGCGGATGCTGCAAATGAAATAATAGCTGATGTAGAAACAAAATACGGGATTAAAGCAAAAGCGTACAAACTCAATATTTTAGAGCCTGAAACGTATAAAGATGTTTATAAAGAATTCGATACTGATTTTGATAGACTTGACTACTTTATCTCAAATGCAATCATTTCTGGTCGTGCAGTTGTTGGTGGTTTTGCACCGTTTATGAGACTCAAACCAAAAGGTTTAGGAAACATCTACACAGCAACTGTTGAAGCTTTTGTTGTAGGTGCTCAAGAGGCTGCAAAAAGAATGGAGAAAGTTGGAGGAGGTTCAATCATCTCTATGAGTTCAACTGGTAATCTTGTTTATACTCCAAACTATGCAGGTCACGGTACAAATAAAGCAGCTGTTGAAACAATGGTTCGTTACGCTGCAACTGAACTTGGTGAGAAAAATATCCGTGTAAACGCTGTAAGTGGCGGTCCAATTGATACAGATGCACTCAAAGCTTTCCCTAACTATGAAGAGGTAAAAGCAGAAGTTGTTAAACGTTCTCCACTCTCACGTATGGGTGACGCGACTGATCTTACTGGTGCATGTGCATTTCTTTGTTCAGAGGGAGCATCTTGGCTAACTGGTCAAGTAATTGTGGTTGATGGTGGAACTTCTTTCCAATAAACCTTAAGGAATCTTCGGTGGCTCTATGCCATCGCCTACACGTGCATAACTCTTCCCAATACGAGTAATAGGTGCAAAGTCTATCGTTAAACGCTCCGGGTTTGTTATAGCTTCATCTTTTACATATATGTTTTTTACGTTTAAGATAAGTGGAATTGTATTGCCTCCACCCAAATCTATCTCTTGATTAAAATCACAAAAATAAGCTGCAGGAACACCTTTTACCATCGGAGGAAAATCCTCTAAAACTGTTGTTGTTTCTATATTGAACTCTTCAACTTCACTAAGAGACTTTGGAAGCTCTTTAGAGCTAAAGTGCATCTGCTCTAAATGTTCTTCATCTACTATACAAATAGTACATTTTTTGTTTTTACGAATGTTAAAGAGTGTATCTTTGGGAGTTGCATCACTCTTATGGCCTACAGAAATCATAACAGTTGCAGGTGTAGAAGAGAGCGCCATAAAATAACTAAATGGAGCGATATTTAGAACTCCATCATCCTCTGTCACAACCCATGCAATTGGACGAGGAATAATGGTTTGTGCCATTAATTTGTACTTTTCATTTGTCGTTTTTTGCTCTAAATCAAATATCATGCTTCAATCCTACAACAAAGAAGATAAACGCAAGATTAAGCCAAATTTGCTTTCAAAAAGTTCTCAACAAGCTCTTGGGCAAACACTCCGTCTTTTTGTCTTACTTTTTTTATTTTTAAGCCTACAGACTCTAAAGCTTCACGCATATTCTCACCTATCGCCTGTACTAAGATAACATCGTTTCCTCGAAGTTGAGCGACATCTTTTTTATGTTCATTTGTGTGATTTTCATGTTCTTCTTCTGATGCATCATGTTCATGCTTATGTGTATGCGAATGATGCCCTCCTCCATGATGAGAATTTTTTATATACTCTACAAGATTTGCATCTTCATATATGGCAAAATAAGCACACTGTCCAGTTCTTTTTACTATAGTTTTTTTATCTTCACCTACTGCTACGACTATTTTCATCTAAAATCCTTATATATTTCATTAAAAATTATATTTATTATACTATAAACTTATTATTAATTGGAAAATATCCTCTAGCTGGTTTATACCCAAGTAAGCATTAAGCAGGTAAAATCTCACAACTATACATCTGAGGATATATTTTGCTAAACCTGCCAAATACACTTGCTTTTATTCGTATACTCCTAGCACCTCTTCTTTTTTGGACTATACTTAATGAGAGTTTCTTTACGGATAGTGGTTATCATATAACTTGGGCGTACTATTTTGCTACGTTTATATTTGTCATAGCCTCTGTAACAGACTTTTTTGATGGTTACATTGCAAGAGAATGGAATCAACAAACAAAACTTGGAGCTATTATAGACCCTCTGGCAGACAAGATGATAACTATAGCGGCTTTTTTAGGCTTAATGCTCATAGGAGAAGCTTCTGCTTGGGCAATATATATAATTATAATTCGCGAGTTATTCATAACTGGACTACGTACTGTAGCTGTCTCTGAGGGCTTAGATATAAAAGCTTCATGGGCAGGAAAGGTAAAAACAGTTGCACAAATGGTTGCTATTGGTTTTTTACTTATGCACTGGCCATTTGGAAGTGAACTTTTATGGTTTGCAGTCGCTCTTACACTCTACTCAGGTTTTGAATATCTTTGGGGATTTAGAACAGCTTTTATAAAGGATAAAAAATAATGGGTATTCTCGTCTCACTTTTAGTTTTAAGCGCACTTATATTTTTTCATGAGCTTGGACACTATTTGGCAGCACGTTTTATGGGTGTACATGTAGAGGTGTTCTCTATAGGTTTTGGAAAACGTTTGTATACATTTAAAAAATGGAGTACTGAGTGGAGTATAAGTGCTATTCCTCTTGGTGGATATGTCCGAATGAAAGGTCAGGATGATTCTGATCCTTCAAAGAAGAACTACGATGCAGACAGTTATACGACAAAAACACCCACACAAAAGATTTTCATCCTATTTGCAGGTCCTGCATTTAACTTTATTCTTGCGTTTTTCCTCTATTTTATTATTGCACTTGGCTCTCCAAATGTTCTCTCTCCTGTTATCGGAACAGTTGTAAAAGACTCTCCAGCTTATGAAGCAGGTCTTGATGTAAACGATACTATAAAGTCTATAAATGGTGTTTCTGTAGAGAGCTGGAATGAGATGGCTGATATGATTTCTAGTAGTGAAGGCAGTTTAGAACTTGTTATACAGAGAGATGGATTTATGGAGTATAAAACACTCACTCCGAGATATTCAGAATCAACAAATATGTTTGGAGAGAAGATACAAAAAAAGATGATAGGTATTGGTGCTGCAGGTGTAACACATAAACTAGAACTCTCACCTTCACAAACACTCTCATATGCGACAGAACAAACTATTTTTGCATCTACTATGATCTTTACAGGTGTGAAAAAACTTCTATTTGGAGAGGTCCCTGCAAAGGAGTTAGGCGGTGTTATCAGTATTGTTAAACTTACATCTGATGCTACAGATACAGGCTGGATAAGCGTTCTTTTCTTTGCAGCACTTATTAGCGTGAACCTCGGTGTTTTAAATTTACTTCCAATCCCTGCCCTAGATGGTGGTCACATCATGTTTAACCTTTACGAACTTATATTTAGACGTGAAGCAAGTGAAGCCGTTATGGTAAACTTTACAATAGCAGGATGGGTTATCTTATTTGGTCTGATGGGACTCGGTCTTTATAATGATATAAATCGTCTTGTAGAGTAATGGTTGTATTTAGAGTGATATAATCTGCTCAAAAAACTAAGGACGCAAGATGCACATTAAAGAGAAGGTCTTTCATGGATTTGTAGAGACACTCAAAACAGACAAACGCAGCATCTACTACGTTTTATACTATACACTTTTAGAGGGAGTTCTTGTTTTGAGTATTCCCCTTACATCCTCTTTTGTCATTAACTCACTTATAGCACACTCATATATTTCTCTTATCACTTTAGGAGTCATAATATCAGTAGTTTTTCTTTTTATCATCATTGTAAGAGTTCTACAAGAGTATATTATAGAGAAGTTTGAGCAGAGGGTTTTCGTAACTGAGGGGTATGAAGTAGCACATAAAGCATATAAACTTAATGAAGAGCATAAAACCACTCATGACCCTATTGATAAACTAATGAACTACTTTTTTGATATTACGACTATTCAAAAAATATTTCCAATTTTAGTACTCAATGGTGCAGGACTTATTATTCAAACTATTATGACCTTACTTCTTTTACTTTTATTTGATGTCACTCTCTTTGCTGCAGCAAGTATCGTTTTACTACTTTATCTCTTTTTTATCATTGTAATGGGAAATAATGGGATTAAATATGCGATTGAGCGCTCAGATACCAAACATAATGCGATACATTTTTTACAAAAAATCCCTTCTTTAAATACTACAAGAGAAGAGATGCTTCGTGGAATTGAAGAGAAAATGAGTGCCTATGTTGACGCAAGAGAGAGTCAATACAAAGTTCGTATCAGACAACTCATAACCAGCTTCTTTTTTCAGGGAGTCATTATTTCAGGTTTCTTCCTTTTAGGAGGTTTTCTCGTTATTAATGGTTCACTCCCAGTAGGTGAGTTTGTTGCCTCAGAAATTATAGTCGTTACTCTCATTTATGCAATAAACGGATTTGCGAAACAATTAGATTATATATATGACGGAATAGAAGGTTTTTACAAAATAGAAAAACTCTCTACATCTTTAGATACAGATGAAACACACGAGGTACACCATGGGTAAAACTTCTTTTGAAAAAATAGAACTAGGTACTATAGTTACAAAAGCAAAAACAATTACCCTCATGTTTATTTTCGGTGTTTTTGTTATGCTGATGCTTCCTTGGGAACAAACAACGAAGTCTGAAGGAAAGCTCATTGCATATAATCCAAGTGAACGTGACTATACTATTCACGCACCAATATCTGGATTTATACAATCATATAAAGTTGAAGAGGATAAATTTGTACAAGAGGGAGATTTACTCCTTGAGATGCATGATTTAGATGCGGACTATCTTGAAAAACTACACAACATAGGCAGTGATATTAATACACAACAAAGTAATGCACAAAATGGACTGAAACTGCTTCAAGAACAAAAAAGAAACCTCGAAGCCAATTTAAATACTGGAGTAGAAATCCATAAAAGAAAAATTGCACAGATTGAAGATTCGTTACAGACTCTACTTAACAAACTCACTGAAGTAAAAAATAACTTTGAAATTACACAGAGTAACTACGAACGTATAAAAACTCTCTACTCTGAAGGTATAGAATCACAAAGAACTTATGAGCTTGCACATAATGAGTTTATAAAACTCACTGCTCTTCTTGATACGACAAATATCAATATAGAAAAAGAGAAAAAAGCGCTAGAGATACAGAAAAAAGAGAAAGATGCTTTTATAAAAAATCAAGAAAATCTTATAAAAAGCTTGGAAAATCAAATCATATCTGCACAAAACAAGTTAAAGTCATTAGATAGAGAGTTTACAAATGCTTCTATCAACATATCTAGAAATCAAAATGCGAAAGTCTACGCGACTAAAGATGGCTACCCTATTCGCATACTTAAAAACGATAAAGACAGATATGTAAAACAAGGAGACCCACTCATTCATTTCTCTCCAAAAATCACCAAAAGAGCTCTTTTGGTAAAAGTACGTGCCATAGATATGCCACTGATTAAGAAAGGTCTTAAGACGCGTATTCAGTTTTATGGTTGGCCATCACTACAGGTATCGGGTTGGCCTACAATAACCTATGGAACTTTTGCAGGTGTAGTAGATAAAATAGACCCTATAGCACATGAAGAAGGAGTCTTTTATGCATATATTACAGAAACGCCTCAAGAGCCATGGCCAGATATTGAAGTTTTAAAAGTAGGAACTCGTGCTTCAGCATGGATACGTCTCTCAACAGTACAAATCTGGTATGAAATCTGGAGACTTCATAATGCACTTCCAATCAAAATGGTTACACCAAAAGTAGAGAAATAATATGCGAGCTTTTAGAGTCTCTTTTATACTCTCTCTACTACTTTGTAGTCTGGAAGCTACTGAAGAGTTTACTATAGATGAGATGCGAACTTATCTGACACCTGAAAATCCATATATTTACTCTTCCCTTGGAAAAAAGTTTGTAAATGAGCAGAAACTTATTTACGCACAAGGGGCTTATGATACTAACCTAGTTGCCAAATATGATGAAAAAGATTACCCTTATACTGATGGAAACTACTACTCAGCAGGTTTGGAAAAAGCCACAGAATCTGGTGTAGAATTTAGTGGAGGTTATCGATATGCTGAAGGAACTCAAGAGTATAACAATATTAAAACAGGAAAAAATGGAGAGTTTTTACTTGGAGCAAAAGTACCCCTGCTTTCTGTTTTAAATAGAATTGATGAGCGTCGCCTTCAGCTTTATCTAGCACAAATGGATATAAAAAATGCAGACTACGCATACAAAGAGTCTATGCGAAGTCTCTATTTTACAATTATGAGTGAGTACTATCGTCTTTTGTATAATAATGCACTCCTTGAAGTTGCAAAAGCAATGTATCTAAAAGTTGAAAAACGTAAAGAGTTTTTAGAAAAGAGAGTAAAAGAAGGCACTCTTCCTCAAATATCATTATATGAAGCAAAACAACAACTCATTCACGCACAACAAGATTTTACCAACATACAGCGAGCATATGAGAGCAATTTTATAGAGTTTTTAAAATATATGGATCTCTCAAAAGAGAGCTTTTACGCACAATATACGCTTCCAACTCTTCCTGAACCAACGCCACTTGTCTTAAGTGAAGAAGAGGCAATGAGTAAAGCACTTACTATGCGAAGTGATTTTAAAATATTTGATACAGAGATTGAAAAGCTTATGCTAGAACAAAAAAATAACGAGCTTAAGAAATATCCAAAACTAGATATAGGTCTCTATGGTGTTTATGATGTCAATGATGAAACAGGATTTAAACTATCATTGAATATGAGTTTTCCAATTGAGCAGAACCGTTACGATGGAAAAAATGCTCAAATTCAAGAGAGTATAAAAATTATAAATAGTGATAAAGAGATTCGTCTTCGTGAACTCAAAGCAGACTTACAAAGAATCATGTTCACACTAAACACCCTTGAAGAAAATATCTCCAATGCAAAAGAAGAGAGAGAACTTTTACAAGCACTAGAATCTGCTGAGAGACGAAAATACTCTCTTGGTTCAAGTACACTTTTTCTTCTCAACCAAAGAGAGATTGCAACAGTACAAGCGGAGAAAAAAATACTACAGTATAAACTAGAGTATCAACTTCTCTACGAGTCTTATAAACGTATCATAAGTATGCATACTTTAGAGAGTTAAAATCATCTTTTAGTTATAATTTTGCAAACAAAAAGGGACTTTTTATGACAGAAATAGAATATAAAATATATATAGACGATGTTATTCGCCGTGTTGAAACAGCACGCCTTAAAGTAAGCGGACACCACATAGTAAAAATAGTAGCTGTAAGCAAATACTCTACTAGTGATGAAATCGCAAGGCTTTATAGCATTGGACAACGTGCCTTTGGGGAAAATAAGGTACAAGACCTGAAAAAAAAATCTCATACACTTGAAGAATTACCTTTAGAGTGGCACTTTATAGGTAACCTACAAAAAAATAAAATTAACAATCTCCTAGACATTAACCCTACTCTCTTTCACTCTCTTGACTCTATAGAACTAGCTCAAGAATTACAAAAAAAACTTGCTGCTAAAGAGATGACACTTGATTGTCTTATACAAATTAACTCTGCATATGAAGAGTCAAAGCACGGTTTCTTACCCGAAGAAGCAAAAGCAGCGTATGAACAGATAATGACTCAGTGTCCAAATATACGTCTTAAAGGAGTTATGAGTATTGGTGCACATAGCGAAGATAAAGAACTGATAAAAAAGAGTTTTGAAACTACTTATGAAATATATAAAACGCTTCCAAACGCTACTATCTGCTCTATGGGAATGAGTCAAGATTTTGAATTAGCTATAGAATGCGGTTCAAATATGGTAAGACTTGGCTCTATAATGTTTAATAAATAAGGCTAGAAACCTGTGAGTTTTTTACTCATACTCTTGCCATTTATACGAAAATAAGCCACTCCGTATTTAACATCCCCTTTTACATAATCAAACACTATGTCTACACACTCTAAAGAGTGTTTGGGACTATTTTTCTTATCAACAAAAACTCTGTAAAGCATCCCTTTTTTACCATTGTACGTGTTAATTTTTGTAGCCAATACAGTTTTTTTATTGTTTTTTTGCGTCACTACGAGGTTTGGTCTGTTTGTATCTATAGCACCATCTTCAAAGACTGTTACAGGAGCGAGTAATAGCGTCTCTTTACCCATTTTTGCCTGTAGCACTTTTTTATTTATTCCAGAGAGAAAAGCAGAAGCATTATGTCCATCTACTGCTCTTGATTTAGCTGTTCTTGGTTTATCTTGCGCACAACTAATATCAAACTTTTTCTTTAAAGAAGGGGCTCCAAAATATATCCATCCCGTATCTGCCTCTCCCGTAAACTTTTTGATTTGTAAAGGCTCTTTTTTTACTCTAGCTTCTGTTTTTTTCTTTACTTTCTTTTGTGCTGTAACACTGCTTTTTTTATAAAGCGTATACCCTTTTTTTACAAAGTTATTCTCTTTTTCTCTTATATTGACAACAACTCTTCTGTTCTCTTTGTCAGCTTTTAAAGAGCGTTCTAAATAGAGTGGCTTCTCTTCACCAAATCCCTGAAAAAATACTTTTGAGTGGATATACTCTTTATGAAAAAGTGATGCAGCCACCTTCTGCGCTCTCTTTTGTGAAATGGTTAAATTTGCCGTATTTGAGCTTCCCATATCTGTATGCACTTGAATAAAAATTTCTCGTTTAGAACGTAGAGGTGCTTGTGCTAAAAATGCATCTATCTCTTTTTTACATTTTGCCTGTAAAGCGATTTCACCTGTTGCAAAACACTCCAGAAAAACTCTATTTGAATCATCATTTTCTACAAAATTTTCGCTCAAATACTCTACAGTTTTTACTTCTTCTTTTTCTATACTTGGAGCAGGTTCTATATACGGTTGCGACGAACTCTCTTGGAGTTGTGGTACAGGGTCCTGACAAGCACCCAACAGAAAAAGTGAAAGGAATAAAAGACTATTTTTTAACATAATTTTTTTCATACGGTTAGTGTAACATAATAAATTTATAGAACTCTTTTTCTATCACGTTTAAAACGAACTGCATGACTTTTTGGATTAGCAATTAACTCTTTTTGATAGGCTATCATAGCCTTAAAAGGGTTTAAAAAACCCTCTAACTCTTTTTTGGAAAGACTCTCCACATTTCTCTGGTTTAAAAGCTCTAAAACGACATGCGTAGACTCTATAGTTGAGAGATAATTTTCCTCAGGCTGTATTTTGATTTCATACAATGATTTTCGTTTCGTTTGAAAACTCATATGCTTTAGCTCTTGCAAGTTTTTACTCAGAGTGAACATCTTTTTCGTACATCCCCAAGTAGAATCTATAAGAAAAATAGCCATATGCTTTTTTGATACTGAGAGACTCTTTTCATTTAAAGAGAGTGCATTTTGAGAAGGAAAGAGAATGTAGCTCTCATGTGTTGCTATTATCTCATTAATACGTTTATGATTGGAAAAGTCTATACCTATAAAAAGTTCAGAATTACGCAAACTTTTATGTGTAAAGTGCCCTGTATTATTTTTTACTTTTTTAAACTCTTTTGGATGCATTAAAATAACGAATTTGGTATTTGTATCTAAAGTATCTATATAAGAGCACATACACGAACTTTTAGGTCTGTAACACTCATAACACTTTTCACGATCGCCGTAATATGTTTTCATAAACGAAATTATACTAAAATCACGCCATGAAAAAAGAGAAGTACGACCTTATAGTTATAGGAAGCGGTGCAGCAGGTATGATAAGTGCCATTGTAGCTGCAAGAGAAGGTAAAAGTGTACTTCTCTTAGAAAAGCTCTCAAACATTGCCTCAAAGTTAAAAGCTACTGGTGGAGGTAGATGCAATCTTACAAACACACTCAGTAATGAAGATTTTATGTCCCGTTTTGGAAGAGATGGACGTTTTATGCAAGATGCAATTGCTCTTTTTGACCACCATGCTCTTATAGATTTTATGCAAGAACTAGGAGTTGACACCCATGCACCTGATGGCTTTCGTATATTTCCTACCTCTCACTCTTCTGCAACAATAATCGCTGCTTTTTCCGAGGAGATGCAAAGAGTTGGGATTGAGGTGCTATGTAAACAGAGAGTAGAAGAGTTGCTCGTTGAAAACGGTGCTATTATAGGCGCAAAAACTGCTGATAATATATTTTACTGTGAGAATCTCATTGTAGCTACAGGAGGCTTAGGCTATCCGGTTTTAGGTGCTGAGGGCGATGGTTATAAACTGGCAAGTTCACATGGACATACAGTAACAGATCTCTCTCCTGCCATGATGCCTTTAAAAACAAAAGAAGAGTGGGTCAAGAACTGCCGAGCAGATACGATAGCAAAAGTAGAACTTAGAGTAGATATTAAAAAGTATAAAAAACTCCGTGCCAAAGGAGATTTAATATTTACAAACAATGGAATCAGAGGGCCTGTAGTTTTAGACTTTGCCCGAGAAGTTACTCCTCTACTAAAAAAATACTCTGAAGTACCACTCCTTTTAAACCTCACAAAGGGAAAAAATGAAGAGGAAATTTTACAGCACCTAAAAACCCAACAAGTTCTCTCACCAGATAAAACTATTTTAGAACTTGTAGAGACTCTTCTTCCTCAAGCACTTTCACAAGAACTTTGTAAGCTTGCAGAACTAAGCGGAGAGGAAAAACTTGGAAAAATTGAGGGGGCTAAAAGAGCAAAACTTATCTCTTTACTGGCATGGACACCACTACATGTTACAGGTCATGATGGCTTTCGTATGGCGATGATTACACGTGGTGGTATAAGTCTCAAAGAGATAGACCCAAAAACAATGCAAAGCAGACTTATCAAAGGACTCTATTTTTGCGGCGAAGTTATGAATCTTGACGGTCCCTGCGGAGGATACAATCTACAATGGAGCTTTGCCAGTGGATATCTTGCAGGTCAACTTCTCTAGTCTTTAGTAAAAATAACGGATAGAAGCAAAACCATAGGTTCCAGTAGATTTTATACTCTCTATCTGTTCTTGAGTGACTATCCCACCAAGTGCAAACACTTTAATGCTTACCCGCTTTAATAGTTCTCTTAAAGCATTTATACCCTTTGGTTCTCCTTTTCCAGGAGACGCAAAAATTGGACTATAGGTTACATAGTCTGCTCCTGCATCTTGTGCAAAAAGAACCTCTTCAATTGTATGGGTGCTCACAACGACTTCCAGTCCTAAAGCCTTCGCTTTTTCTATCTCTTTTAGCATATCTGAACTTAAATGAACACCGTAAGCACCCAATCTAAATGCCAACTCAATCTCTCTGTGTAAAAAAGCTTTTATAGTAGGATAACGCTTTGAAATAGTAAGAAACTCCTCTGCCAATGCTTCATAATTTTGCGTCTCTTTATCCCGAAGCAGCATAAAGTCTGGCTTATGTTTAATAATCTGTTCTTCTAAACGCTGTGCAAAAATACGAGGAGTGTCGCTGTAAAAACTTTGTGAAGTTATAAGGTAAGAGTGCATTTACGAGGGAATATTACTAAATTCTAAGAGCTTTTCATACTGCTCACGTTGTAAAAGTTCAGACATTGCGACAACTATATCTTTAAACTGTGCCTGTGCTTGAAGCATATCTAGTTGTAACTCTTGATGCTCTTTTCTTAGTTGTTCATCATCTGGATTCTTAATCAATTTAGACGTAAACTCTTCTGTTTTTGCAATATAAGAACTCTGCATTTTCATCAGTGCATTATAGGAAAAACGCAAAGTTTCAAGCATATCTTTTTGCATTCTATTAAACTCAATACCAATCTCTTCAAAAAGTAAGTTGTTTAAAACATTTGGAATATTAAAGGGAACAGGAAGATTATTTTGTGAATGAATATCGTCAATAACGGAGTGACGTTTTTCGCCAACATTATAAATACTGATCATAATATGCCCTCCGCTCCTTAATTTTAAGATTATACACAAAATGTACTTTAGCTATTGTATGATATACTCAAAAATGATTAATTTTTCTTTAGAAAAAAAGCTCCAGTTAATACTGCCAAATCAGAACAAGGCACTTGCCCAAGTACTTAAAGATGCAACACCTACACAGCTTTTACAGCTTACCAACTCAAAAGATTTAAATTCACTTTTAGTGGGAATACTGCAAAAAAGTATTGACTCCCCAGAACAAAATGCGACTCTGCTTACACTGTTAAAAAGTAATCCAACACTCAAAGAATTAGCGAATTTCACAAGCTCACTCAAAACTCTTCAAACACTTCTTACAAAACAAGAACCACCTCTTGAGTTAGAAAAAAATATAAAAAATTTTCTTGGAGAACTCAATCAAATAAACCCCAAAGAGTTAAAAACTAAAATAGAAAACTCAGGAGTATTTTTAGAATCTAAACTACTCCAAACAAATACACCCCAAGAGACAAAAGCTCTACTTCAAAATGACTTAAAAGCCCTGCTTTTACAAACATATGAAGAGATAAGTAATGGTAACACACCAAATAAGCAAGAGCTTATGAGAGCATTGGAGCGAGTTATCTTACAACTGGACTACTACCAACTCAGTTCTCATCTGAGTAATGGTTCTGCTTTTTATGTTCCCTACTCTTGGGATGCTTTAGAAGAAGGTGTTATCACTATAAAACAGTTCAAAGAGAAAGCTTATTTTTGCGATATTGACTTAAAACTAAAAGAGCATGGAGAGCTCAAACTCCGTTTAGGTCTTTTTGAGCAAAAACTATTAAATATAAATATACAAACGCAGAGTAAGTTGTTAAAAGAAAAAATTACTGAGCAGCTAAGTGAACTCAAAAAAGCACTTTTCGATGTTGGTATAACCCCTGGAGAAATTCGTTTTATAGAAGATACAAACAATTCAAATAGCTATGCAACTACAGATACAAACCTACAAGCAGGTTTTGAGGTAAAAGTATGAGACAAAAAGCTGTTGCACTTAAATATGAAGCACAAAAAAATGCTGCCCCAAAAGTAGTTGCAAAAGGAGAAGGAGAGAGTGCAAAAAATATTATAAAACTCGCCCAAGAACATGGTGTACCGCTCAAACAAGATGAGGACTTAGTAGAATTACTCTCCAAAGTCGAACTCGACCAAGAAGTTCCTTCCCAAATGTACAAAGCAGTAGCAGAAGTCTTCAGTTTTCTTTACAAAATCACAAAAAAATAGTCTCTATCCCATAGGATATAAAATCTCTTGATGAACTTTATCACAAGCCTTAAGAACTTCATCACTTAGCTCTAAATTCATTGCTTCAAGTGTAGCATCGAGTTGTTCTGGTGTAGTCGCACCTATAATAGTTGAAGCAACAAAATCAAACTGTTTTGACCATGCTGTAGCCATAGTCACAGGATGTAATCCAAAATCTTTTGCTATTTTGAGATATTTCTGTGTAGAGGCAAGTGTCTTTTCGTTTGCAAATCGTTGTGCCATGAGACGTTGACGTTTATTTGTCGAGTTTAAATATGTAGCAAAACGTCCCTGTGTATTTCCTGCTTGATTATACTTTCCACTGAGAACTCCTCCTGCCAATGGAGAGTATGGCAGAAGAGAAATTTGCTCTTTTTTACAAACAGTAGCTAATTCATCTAAAAAACGACGATTAAGAAGTGAGAAATTGTTTTGTATAGACTCAAAACGAGCATACCCTTGAAATTCACTTGTCATGGTTGCTTTAGTAGTACCATAAGCTGTGTCGTTGGATGTTCCGATGTAACGTACTTTTCCACTTTGAACAAGCCTGTCAAAAGCCTTTAAACTCTCTTCTATGGGAACAACGGTATCTGGCCAATGCATCTGGTATAAATCAATATAATCTGTTTGCAGTCTTTTCAAACTTCCCTCAACGGCCCTTTCAATGTGAAAGCTATCTATAGCCGTCATCCCCTGACGTATAGGTGGAACAAACCATCCATTTGCAGCTCCGGCTACTTTTGAAGCAAGTATAATACTCTCACGTGGTTTTGTCTTCATCCAGCGACCAACTATCTCCTCAGTTAAGCCTGCTAATTCACCCGATGGAGGTACAGGATATAGTTCGGCTGTATCGTAAAAATTGACACCTGTTTCATATGCTTTATCCATAATTTTAAATGCCACTTTTTCATCAGGTGTTTGTGTTCCAAACGTCATAGTACCCATACATATAGGACTCACTCTTAAACCTGTTTTACCAATATATCTATACTTCATTAACTCTCCTTTTTAATTGACTTATACGTTTTATCTAGTACTTCTATAGAATTTTTCAGACTATCATACTCAGCTATATTACACTCTAGTATCAGGACTTTTTCAATTCCCTCTTTTCCAAGTACACAAGGCTGTGAGAGTACAACATCGCTCTGTACCTTTCTACACTTCTCTGAAAGTTTTGTTGAGAGTGTAAATATACGTTTCTCATCCTGTAATATACTCTTAATAAGTTTTGCAACCGCCACACCAATCGCCTGTTTTGTATACCCTTTTCTCTCAATAATTCTATATGCTCTCTCACGTACTTTTTGAAGAATTTCCACTTTCATTGTTTCTAGCTTATCTATGCCAAAATTCTCTAATAGTACAGGTCCAATTGTTGCGACAGACCATAAAGCAAACTCACTATCTCCATGTTCCCCAACAATAAAAGCATGAATATTTTTTCTGTTAATATTCAAACGTAAACCTAACTCTTCTCGTAAACGTAGTGTATCAAGTACTGTTCCACTTCCAAATAGTTTTTTAGCTTCTCTAGTAGAATATTCTCTTGCAATACGTGTCATAATATCTACAGGATTGGTGACTATGATTATAATAGCATCAGGATTGATAACATCTAGTTTCTGCATCAATTCAATAATGATAGTAGTATTTTTCTTGACAAGTGCAAGCCTACTCTCTCCTGCTTCTTGTTTTGCTCCGCTTGTAATAGCAATAATCTCACACCCACGTAAATCTTCTAAATCATCTGTAGGTGTAACATTTGTGTTTCCATTTAAAAGAGGTACGGCATCGTTTATGTCCCAAGCCTGAGCCTCTGCGAGTGACTTTGTTCTGTTGTAGAGGTAAATCTCTTTAGCAATACCAAGCATAGCAAGTGCATCAACAACACCTACACCAACATTTCCAGCACCTATGACACCTACACTGCTCATCTGCTATCTCCTTTGACATAAACTCTCATGTATTTATTAGTATGTAATGATTGGTTAACAAAAGCTATATAATTATTTAGTCACATTAACTTCTAAAGCATTAACTGTTGTCTTCACGGGCTCTTTTTCATTTAAAGCCGGTAAACCAAAATACGTATAAAATGCAAAACCTAATCCAATTAAACCGATAAAAAAACTACCTGTAGTATAATATTTTTGATAACGCTTTTCTTTTTGATAAATTGTTAGCAAATCTTTAATTTGACTTGTTAATGGCTCCAATAGGTGTTCTTTCCCATCGATTTGTTCTCTTAATCTTTCGAGATGAATACGAACTTCATTAGGTAAACCTTCAAAAGGTTCTTCTTCTTTATACAAGTCAATGTAACTTTTTACTTTTTCTTTATAGTCGCTAAGAGTAGCTTCTCTACCAGCTAAAATTTCTCGATGAAATTTTCTTATTGTAAATTGAATGTCAGATTGTGTTAAACCCCTTGTTGAAGCTATATCTTTAATTTCTTCCCAACTCGGTTGAGAATGTTTAACACTAGCTTTAAAATCTTCAGAAAATTTTTTAATCGAATTCAATTTTAAAATGTCTTCTAAGACTACAGTTAGTGACCAACTAATTATTCCTACACCAATAACTATAGTTATTGCTACATATATCCATTCAGGCAACTTTGAATTTCCTTTCTTTTATTAACATTTAAATTGAGAAATATTTGAGCCACAAAGTCAAATATTTCTCTCTGTTTATTCAACGAACATTATATACAAGACAACTAGATATATCCAAACTATATGACACTAAGAAGAGTAGTTTTGATAATCTACATTAAAAAAACTCTACAACACTCATCTGATGTTTTGGGTATGCACTTGTGTCAAACATAAGCTTTTTGCCTTTTGGAAGTAACCAGATGACTTGGAGTTTACTTGGTAGTTTTACTTCGCTAAACCTTGCTTCTATCTCCCCATCTGTTGCACATATGATTATCTCTGGGATATTACGGCTTGACTGTTTTAAAAGCGCTTTAAAACCTGGCTCCATTACTGTTCCGCCACTTCCAGCTCTTGCGACAAACTTATCACGAACACCAAACTTCTCTATGGTTTTAACCTCAGCATCAACTTGCACTAATGTAACACTCTTTATGGCGTACTTTCTCTGGATAGCTTGGACTTCAGACATTAAAGCACTAAGTAGTGCATCATCGACTGAGCCTGAAATATCAAGCACAACGCCTATCTTTGGTTTTTTAGCAGGGCTGTAGCCGTAGAGGTCTAGGTCATCTGGATAAATTGGATGCTGTCTTGATTTGTTTGGATGTCTGTAGCGTGTGGAGTTTGTTAAGTGGTTACGCACTCTTTTGTTAAAGACCCTTCTCCAATCTTTATGCGCTTTTCTTTTTTCTATTTTAGTAAGAGACTCACTTGCTTCACTTGGAGTAAATCCTCTGGCAAACTCTGTGGAGCTCTGCATCATCTCTTGAAGCGTTGTGTCCATAAAAGACTCCAATGTAGCATCATCCAACCCAACACTCTCTTGAAGTTGCTCTCCAAACTCGTGGCTATCTAAACTACACTCACCCTTACGTAAGGACTCAAGTGTTCTTTGTGCTAGGGACTCTATGTCGGTGTTCTCTTCATCTGAGTCATCCTCTTCTCCCTCATCAGAAGCCTCACTCTGTTCACCACCCTCTTCAAAGCTCTCAGAATCTACACTCCCCTCATTCTGTGCATCTTCATCTGCCTCATCTTCTGAGGGCTTACTATTTTCATCTCGCTCATCTGAACTCTCAGACTGAAAGTCTAATTCATCATCTTCTTCACTCTCTAAATCATTACTGCATGAAGAGGCTTCTTCTTGCTTGGTATTTAACATAAGCTCTATGTAGTACTCAAACTCTCTGCCAACCTCATAACTCTCAATGGTGTACTTCTCTTTGAGTGTCTCATAAAAAAGTGTCCCAACAGGTGAGTCTCTGTAGACTCCACTACGAGGTAAGTCTTTTATGTATGGGACATCTTGACTTCCGTTTATGACTATATCTTTTGCTGTTTGTACAACATCTTTGTCTACACTGCTATACGCAAGTCCTCTTCGTAAGTGATGGTTTATGATGTGCCCTGCACTATGTTTGAGTATGGCTATGACCTCATCTGTGTGCAGTATGCTAAGTATCGCGGGGTTAATAGCTATAACAAAGTGTTTACCGTTAAAGTAGAGTGATGAAACAAAGCTCTCATTAAAATGAAACTCATACTCACATCTACTCAAAAAGTTTACATACCAGAGAAGCTCATTTTTGTTAGAGGCTATCATAGCTATAACACTCTCTTTAAAAACTTTTTGAAAACTACTTTGTGGATTTTCTATAGCAGCAGTGATACTCTCTTTTGAAAACATATACTCTTTGTCACTACTCACGTGATTTTTCCTCAGACTTTTTTCTTACGTAAGGGAGTGTTGAAAGTTCTGCCACTCTTTGAAGCAGTAACTCTTTTTGGCTCTGGTCTACATTTGGGTAGAGCTCTTTTGCCAAGTAAAGCGTATAGTCAAAAACATCCCCTATACCTCGTTCAAACATATCTGCAAAAGCAGGAGAGTGTTTTTTGTACTCTCTTGGCAAACTTTTAAGAGTAGTAATATCAAAACCGATAGAGAAAAGATAAGAGAGTGCATCATAGGCTGTGTAGTTGTGCATAAGCTCATAAAAATGCTCTTGCAAAGAGTGTGAAAAAACAAAACCAGACTCGTAAAGATACTCAAGTACTTCAGCTCGGTTTTGCCTTATAATTTCTACAAGACTTTTTTCATCAATCATTGCTAACTCTGCTCCATCATTTACAACCTTACGTAAAATTTTTACATCTCCTCTCATAGCAGCTATTTTCATTTTTGTAAAATTCTGTGCCTCTTTAGATACACCGCGCCCTATAAAGTACTGACACATATCTGCTTTATTGTACAGATACGCCATCTCATACCCATACTCTAACTCATCTATAGAACTTAAAGTCTCTATAATCTCTGTATACCCAAAACAAACGGCTCTTGCTATATTCTCTTCATTGAGCTCTATCTCTAAACTCAGTAAGTACTCAATTATCTCATAGTCAATTTTTTTATAAGTACTATTATTTGTGTAGTATCTATTTAAGGCTGAGAAAAGGACTACACTCTTTTGCATTCCTATTAAAACCGCAAACTTCATTATGTTGATGTTATTATCATCTAAACCGAGTCTAAACAAGAGAGACTTGTTAAGGATGAGTGTGCTAAACCTCTCCAGTGCATCTGCTTGTTGCAAATAATAGCTACAGAAAAAATCAAGTAAGACAAGTTTAGTAGGTCTACTATCCCTCCATCCACCCATCCAGTGACTCACAATCTCATTTACATCAGCATAGATGTTAAAACCACTCTCTAAAAGTAATTGTAGTATCTCTGTACTCTCAAGGTTAAAAAGTGTGTACTTAAAAAGCGATGTGGTTTTAGCACCCTTTGCAAGAGACTCTTTGACAGCTACGACATCGCCCTCTTCACACGCTTGCATTAAAGCTTTCGAGACTAACTCTGCTGTCACTGCTCTACTCTCTCTTGAGACTTTTGAATCACATAAGGTAGAGATGATAACTGGGCAATTGTATTTAAAACTCGCTCTTGCTCTTTTCCTTCTAACTTTGGATAGATATCTTTTACCAAGTAAATTGTGTACGCATACACATCACGTACTCGTCTCTCCCACATATCACTATATGCTCTGTAACGCTCTTTAAACTTTGGTGGAATGTTTTTTACACCGCTAATGTCAAAACCTAACTCAATAAAGTAGGCAACACTCTCATAAGCACTGTGATAGTTTAGAGCATCATGCAGGTGTTTACTCAAACTCTCTTCAAAAATTACTCCTGAATCATACAAATACTCTAATGTCTCTCTTTGATTTTTATTGAGTATTTCTACTATTACACTACTAGCTAATGCTTGAACATCTGCACCCTCATGTATAGCCTTACGTAAGGATTGTATATCTCCTGTAATAGCAGAGACTTTCATAGCTACATAACTTTGGACTTCAGGGCTAACTCCTCTCTTTACAAAGTAATTACCTAAGGCAGTATTGTCAAATCTGTAGGCCATCTCATACCCATACTCTAAGTCATCCATACAACTTAGTGCATCTAAAACTTCTTGGTAGCTAAACTGGACTGCTCTTGCGATGGTTGTTTTACTAAACTCTACTCCTGAGTCTAGTATGTACTTGACTATGTCTTCATTAACAATTCCGGCTTCATTATTCGTATAAAGAATTGAATATATACTTCCAATATTTCCATCTTTATTTGCATTGTATTGCGAATAAACTGTACTGAGTGCTTCATTTTTATCTGCACCTATAAGAATTGCAAACTGCATCATTGTCAGATTATTACTGAAGAGTCCTATTTGAAAGAGTCGTTTTTTATCTATGGATTTTAAAGACTCAAACTTTTTCATAGCCTCTGGTCTTTGCATATAGTACTCAAACAAAAAAGCTAAAAGTTTCTCATTTGTATCTTTCCACTTCTCTCCTCCTGACATAGAAGAAGAGCCCATCCACTCAGAGAGAAGCATATTGTTCTCAGCGTGTATGTTTAAACCATTTTGAATTAACAACTCCAAAAGCTCAGGAGAGTCAATATTTCGTACATCATAAATGAGTAATGAAGCTGGATTGGCTCCTTGGTTTAAAACCATTTTTGCGAGTGAGACATTGGAGCTATTTATAGCAGCTTGTAAGACTCCCATAAGCAGTGTTTTATCACTACAATTTGAAAAGTCTGGAAGTAAAAATTCTAAATATTTTGTATCTTTTTCTATCGCCTTTTGCAAAACATTTGCTTTCACAATAGCACCATGTTCTAACAGAAGTGTAATGATTTCATGATTATCACGCTCAATAGCTTTTTCTAAAGGATTGAGCACTTTTTTAATATTAAAGTTTGGATTTGCTCCAGCATCTAAGGCTTCTTTGACAGCTACAATATTTCCACTGCCACACGCAAGGAGCAATTTTTGATGCAAGTAAGCTTCACTCATTGTATCTCTCTATTGTTTCATAAGTGATGCAATGAAAGGATTTGTCTTCTCTATATGTTCTACTAAACCCTCAGATACTGTACTACTAATACCTAAGCTGTATTTCTCATCAATAGTATTTATTACTTTATCAACTCCATTAAGTCCAACTTTTATGGACATAATGTGTTCAGAAGAGCTAAGTTTTAAGACAATAGCTAAAATATCGTCTGTGATACTTTGAGCTTCAAAGGCATAAAAAGCAGCCGCAAAATATTTACCTGAGTCACAGGTTGTGCACTTTTATACTCTGATGCAATAGAGTCTATAAGTGCAACATAGTCTGAACTACTTTTCTCTTCAAGTAAATAGGCTCTGAAATCTGTTTCACTGTTGGCTGTTAAAAAGGCTTCAAGCTTTTTTTGTATTTTTGAAAATGTCAAAACATTTGCGTTGTGAATATAGCTTGCAAGTTTTGGAGCGACCTCTTTGCTTGAGACTGTTGCGAGAAGATTCACAAGAGTTATAGAGTTGTTTGAAGTTTTTTCGTAAGTATAAAGCAGTCTTGAAATCATGTCCCATCTTCTTGGATCCATTCCAGGGTCACTCATATCATCTTCTGCGCTAGCTAGTACAAAATCATGAGGGTTGTCATCAAGATAGGTAATGATGAGCGGGTGTATTTTTTGTCTATTGTGCTTTTTGTCATACTTGAGTGCGTAGTTCTTTTTCCATGATTCTAAAGTCGTAATGACTTTTACTATCGCCATTCTACTTAGCATCGCTTTATCGAGTGACTCAACAAGATACTCTCCATCATCCACTGGATTTCCAGCGGCAACAATGTATAAAGAGTTCGGCAACTGTATACTATCTGCACCAAACTCTTTTTTAAGAATTAAGTTCATTAAACTCTGAAGATTTTGCGGTTCTGCACGGTTTAACTCATCTATAAACAGAAGCGTTTCTCTATTATTTTTGTCATTTTCAAGTATACGAGCCACCCAACTTGGTAAGGATTTTTTAAAGACTGTAAACTTCTCATCATTAACACCAACGACAACATCTGTTGCAACAGTTCTTCCGTAAAACTCTATATGGTCTAAAGAAGCGACACCCATGATGATACAGTCCATTTCACGCTCTTTAGCGTACTGTTCGATGATGGAAGTCTTTCCTATTCCAGATTCACCCTCTAAGTATGGAACTATTTGTGACTCTTTATAGATATCTAAGTCCAAAAAACTGATATTCATCTAAAAACCTCTCAATTCTATTTTCCAAATTACTCGTAATTCCACACAAACGCAAATGATTTGCATTTAATGAATTATATATTCTAGAACTTAAAGTGATATTAGTAGTTTATAGTAAACCCAACTCCTATATTATAAGCCTCTAAACCAACTGCTTTAATTGTATTTGTCTCCAAAAAAAAACGCTCTATCCATGACTCTTCATCTTCTAAATAGAAGTATCCTACTCCACCGAGTTTTATATAGTTGTCAAAACCTACAGACTTTACAACATCACCCTCAAGATAGTTCGCACCCAAATAGCCCTCTATAGTTATGTAACCCTCTTTAGTTTCATAAAGTTTTCTACTCTCAAGCCCCATACTCGCCCAAAAGACATTTGACTGTGTAGAGAAGTTAGTAAGCTTTTCAAAGGAAAAGTCTGATTTTGTATCGTAAAATTTATATCCGAGTTTAAAATATGGCTCTATATATGGCATATTTGGCTCATACTCAGCTTCAAAAAAGAGTTTATAGCTTATGTTATCATTGTAACTGTTATTAAAAAAGTCCTCTATAGGGTCAATGATGGTTCCATCTTTTTTAACTACATTTACTCCTGAACGAGAGTAGATAAATTCAACACCGCTTAAAAGCTTTAGCTCCTCTTTAAGATGGTATCTCACCCCTACTCCAACACCTGCTGTATAGGTTTGTAAATGTGAGTCAGCAGTTAATCTCGTACCTGGAGGAATAACATAATCCTGAGAAGTAAATACACGAGAATACCCAACATTTCCAACTATAAAATAGTTATAGTCACCGTGTGAGTCAAAATGATAGATAAAAGGAAGATTATATATCTGCATATCAACATTTACTTTTGTAAAATGAAAAAGACCAGTATTAAGACCATCTTGTGAAGTAAAAATTAAAAGCGCGTTGATGTTTGCTAGATGCGCCTCTTTAGCAATGTCTGCTGGAGTGGAGAGGACTGTTGGCTCTGCTTTGAGCCAAAGAAGTGTCATTAAAAGAACTAAGAGGTGTTTCACCTATTTTAGTTCTCCCCAATTATCACCTATATTGAGACTTGCCTTGAGGGGAATATTTAACTCCATAATGGACTCCATTATATCTCTAAACTTATCAGCAAGTTTTTCAGCATCTTTTGCATCTACTTCAAATATAAGTTCATCATGAATTTGCAAAAGCATCTTAGCTGGTAGTTTTTCTCTCTTTATCAGTTGATGAATTTTATTCATTGAGAGTTTAATTAAATCCGAAGCACTCCCTTGAAATACAGAGTTGACACTCTCGCGTTCATAAGCAGCCTTAAACATTGGAGTTGCACTTTCATAGTCAAAATAGCGACGACGTTTTAAAAGAGTCTCTATATATCCTCTCTCTTTTGAACCATCTACAATGCTTCTAAAGTAACTCTTGACAGTAGGAAAAGAAGCAAAATACTTCTCTATAATCTCTTTTGCCTCTTTTGTAGGTATTCCGAGGGTATCTGAGAGTTTTTTCTGTCCCATTCCATATAAAAGACCAAAGTTTACGGTTTTTGCTATTGAACGTTTTGCGGCCGCTTCTTCTTCTCCAAAGAGTGCTATAGCAGTCTGTAAGTGGATATCTTTATCGTGTTTAAAGGCATCAACTAAAACACTATCTTGTGAAAAATGAGCAAGTAAACGTAACTCTATTTGAGAATAGTCAATTCCTATAAGTTTTTTCCCATCTCCTGCCACAAATGCCTGACGAATCTTTGCACCAAGTGGTGTTCTTGTTGGAATATTTTGCAAGTTAGGATTTTTTGAACTTAAACGACCAGTTGCAGTTCCTGTTTGTACAAAAGAGGTATGAATTCGAGAGTCATCACTCTCTTTTGAAAGTTTAAGAAGTGGCTCTATATATGTAGAGTAGAGCTTATATACCTCTCTATATTCAAGTAATTTAGGGATTATCTCATGTGCATCTATTAATGAGCTAAGTACCTTCTCATCAGTTGAGTAACCTGTCTTTGTCTTCTTGCCAGCAGGAAGTCCCAAGGTCTCAAATAAGATAACTCCAAGTTGTTTTGTAGAGTTAATGTTAAACTCTCCGCCTGCTAAGGTATAAATCTCACTTGTAAGCGTTGTTAAAGTGGACTGTACTTCTGCCAAAAATTCTTCTAAAAATGAAGCATCTACTTCTATACCTTCTCTCTCCATACTCATAAGCGTATCAATAAAAGGAAACTCTACCTCTTTTGCCTCTTCAATAAGATGCATAGCATCTTGAAGTTCCAACTTACTCAAAAAAAGATTGTAAAGTTTAGCTGTCACAAAAGCATCTTCCGCGGCATATGCACAAGCATCTTCTAAAGCGACAGAAGCGAAGTTATCTCCTTTTTTAACAGTATCTTTAAAAGAGACCATAGTATGTCCAAGAAGTTTTTCACTTAGCTTGTCTAAAGAGAGTGCTGATTCGGGATTTATCAACCATGCTAAAATCATGCTATCAGCATAAATCTTCAGATTGTCATCTTCTAAAAATCTTGAAACAAAATGAAGGTCAAACTTTATGTTATGTCCTATTACATTAGCAGTAAATATTTTGCGTATTGCGGACTTGACTTTCTCTTCACTTATCTGCTCCCCTACGCCAAGATAAAAATGCGCAAAAGGAACATAAAAAGCCTCTTCTTCATCTATACAAAAACTAAAACCTACAAGCTTGTCTTTTTCATAATCAAGTCCTGTTGTCTCAGTATCAAAAGCCACAACACTGTTCTCATGAATCTTTGAGAGTATATCATCTAGTTGTTTTGCATCTGTTATAAGCGTAGCTTTAAAATCAAGTCCGCTTATCTGTTCACAAGTACTTTCATCCTGTGATGGGATAGCTTTTGCCTGAGCCTCTTGCTGTTGTGTTTCACTCACCATATTTTTTGCATGTAAAACACGTAAAATAGCATTTTGTTCATACTTTACAAGTTCATCATAGATATTTAAAAAAGGATGTTCTACATCCATTGTATACTCTTCAAAATCTATAGAATCAAATACATCATGTCTAAGTGTTACAAGCTCTTTTGACATATATGCCTGTTCTTTTGACTCGATGAGTTTTTTTTGGTTTGCCCCCTTAATAGAGTCTATATTTGCATAAATATTATCAAGTGAACCAAACTCTTTTAAAAGTTTTTCAGCTCCGACTTTTCCAATTCCTCTAACACCAGGAACATTATCTGCGCTATCGCCAAGTATAGCTTGATAATCTATAAACTGCTTAGGTGTGACACCATACTTCTCAAAACAGATTGCCTCATTCACACTCTTACGTTTAATAGCATCAACAATAGTTACTTTATCGTCATCTATAAGCTGATAGAGGTCTTTATCATGAGATACAACACGAACCTTATAGCCCTTTTGTTTTGCGAGATGTGTAACAGTAGCAATCATATCATCAGCTTCATATCCTTGCATGCCAAGAGTCTTATAACCCATCTTGTCTATCCACTCTATAGCAACTGGTAACTGTTGTGAGAGTTCTGGCGGAGGTGCTGAACGATTTGCTTTATAATTAGGGTCTATCTCATTTCTGAAAGTATTGCCTTTTGTATCAATGGCAAATATAAGATAATCACTGTCGTGTTCTTTTTGAAGTGTAGCAATAAAGTTGGTAAAACCCGTTAAAAGCCCTGTAGGAAAGCCCTCTTTATTACTAAGGTGTTGTGGAAGCGCATAAAAACTGCGAAAGAAAAAACCAAAGGTGTCTATAACCGTAACGGTTTTACTCATTCAGATACCTCAATACCTGTGTGTCCTTCAATAACATCTAACATATCATCAACAACATCTTCAAGTATTTCATAGTTATACCCTGCATCTCTAGCTTTTCGTAAACCGAAGTTTATAGCTTGTTCTGAGAGAGGTTTATTCATAGGGAGAATTGTTTTTACTATGTGTAGCGCTGCAGAGAACTCTCTTACCTCTTCTGGTGCTTCATTTGGATTGTCCGCATAACGAATCATCTCAACGAACTCTTTGTCAAATCCCCAGTGAGAAAAAACTTCAGCCGTTACCTCTCCACTAGTTACGTCAACATAAGATTTCTCAACCTGTGCAATGTTATTTGTCAATTCAATCTCTGAAGCAAATGAAACATCTTCATCTTCTTGAATAATATCACTAGAGATAAGAATCTTTCCCGTCTCTTGTAAGAATGCCGCAAGATAAAGCTTTTCTGCTTTTGCTCTGTCTATTTTTGAGTACCACTTCATAATAAGTGTTGCTTGCATAGAAGATATTTCAGCGAATTTATCACTTGTAATACCATAAGGTTTCATATCTACGTTTAAAAGCTTACGAACAGAATTTCCAAGAGCAATTGAACGTGTCATACTCATACCAAAAAGACTAACAGCTTGTACTACAGAGTGAATCTCTTTTCCAAATCCATAAAGAGGAGAATTGGCACTTTTAAGCAAGTTAGCCACAATCATTGGATCTGGCTCAATAACTTTTGCAAGATCATTTATACCAGCCTCTTCGTCGGCATATATTCTGTTGATGTCAGTGATGGTTTTTGATAAAGGTGGCAGCGCTTTAATGCTGTCGATAATGGAGCTTTTCATTATAGAAGCCTTTTTTTAGCTCAATTATATCAAAGAGTTTTATAAATAGACTTAATGACAATCTCTAAGTGTTTTAAGTGGGTTTGCAATGTACTCATAACCATTGTAAATGGTATATGCACCATATAAAATAACTGCAACTGAAGAGAGACTCATCATCATATTTCTAAAACTTGTTGCAGAGGCTAAAGATGCTAAAAATCCTATACTAAACATTGCAGGAATTGTACTTAAACCAAACAGAGCCATTACCAAAGCGCCGTAGAGCGGATCAGCTGTACTTGCAGCTGTAATAGCGAAAAAATATACAAAACCACACGGAAGTAATCCGTTTAACATTCCAAGAATAAAAAAGCTACTGTTTGAACGAGAATTTAAAACACTTTTAAAAGCTTTTTGATAGAGAGGGGAAGAAGAAAATGAGTGTTCTATGAGTGTGAGGAATTTAATTTTTCCCATAAGTGATAGACCTGCTAAAACCATTAACACACCTGCAAAAATGAGTAAACCACCATTTGCATTATTTGAAAAAACTACAACACCACCAAGAGCACCAAACATAGCACCAAGAATTGAGTAAGTTAATACACGTCCAAGTGAATACAGAAGGTGTGAAACACTTTGTGATATCTTAGAACTCTTTGGATTTACCTTTATCGTTGAATAAGCAACCACAATCCCACCACACATACCTATACAGTGACCAAATGAACCTAAAAATGCTATGCTGATAATAGTGAGTAAATTTACTGTTTCCATGTTTCACCTAAGAGCTGTTTACGAATCTTTGGATTATTCATCGTCTCCCCTCTAAGAGCGCGAAGACGCATAGTGTCATAATCTATGAAACCATCCTGTTTCTTTTTATAAGCACCAAAACCATAACCCATCGGTGTTATTTCAGAGACGGAATAAAATGCTTTTTTCGCATCTATCCACTCATGAGTATCACGACTCATAACCCAAATCACTGCCTCATCTTTAAAACTCTTTGTATCTAACCAATGAATAAAGCCACCATGATCATGAAAAAACCAAGTTTTTCCATCAGGTGCCACGACTTGTGAAGCGTATGTCAAATCTTCAATAATCATACCACAATCACTATCTTGATACTTATGTAAAACGATTTGAAGCGGAATTTTTTCTAAATTGTCTTCTTTAATGACAACCATTTTTTGTGCTTTTCCCAAAGATAAAAAAAGCAAAACAATTAAAAGTACGATAACGCCAACAGTTAAATAAGGAGCTATTTTTTTCATTACAGTATTATAGCCCTATCTTCTTTTTTTACCCTTACCTGCATCATCATGAGCTAAAAATATCTCTAAGTCTGCTTTAAACTCATCATCTAAAGTCTCCCAAATAGCCTGCTTTTTAGCATAACGTTCCAAATTCTCTTTTTTAGACTTTCTAATGTCTCGTATAAGGTAATGATAACGAACAAGCTTTTTTGTGTACTCACTTACAAAAGGCCAATTTTTAATTATGTCATAACTACGTTCTTCATGATCAGTAAAACTCCATTCATGAAACTCATAATCCTCAGCATCTTTTTTAAGAGCAGTTGATGGCTTACCGAAATCATGTAGAAGACCAGCTGCCAGCATACGATAATCCCCAGCTTTTGCAATGCAGAACATAACACGTAAAGTATGCACAAAAACACCATGTTGATGCCATTTATTTTGTACAATAAAAAGTGAACTTAAAAAAGGTTTTGAAAAAATTTTATTATGTATATCACTACTACTATGCAACTTAATTCCTTACAATCTTCAAGCCAATTTTAGCTGAGAAAAACTAGTTTTCACTTAAATAATTAGAGTGTTTTACCCGCTAAAGGATGATAGACATCAACAGTATCTTTTAAATCCTGCTTTTGAATATGTGTATAAATCTGTGTTGTAAGTAAAGATGCGTGTCCTAAGAGTTCCTGAACGACTCTTAAATCAGCACCTCCAGTTATAAGTGATGTTGCATATGAGTGTCTTAATACATGAGGAGAAACATTTAAATACTTCTGCACAATTTTATAAGCAGAAATTCGACTCAGTTTACCACCCTTATAGTTACACCATAAAAACTCTTTATCAAAAGGAGACTCTCTTAAATACTCACTTATAGCACTCCTAGCACTTTTTGCCAAAGGAACGATACGCTCTTTTTGACCTTTTGCATGACGAATATGTAACCACTCACCTTCTATATCACCTAAAGAGAGTTCTAAAGCTTCACTGATACGAGCACCACTCGCATATAAAAAAAGCAATAAGGCATAATCTCTTTTTCCTATCCATGTCTCTTGTTCAATCAGTTCTAATCCATTGAGAATCTCTTGATACGTTAAAAACTTAGGAAGTAATTTTGGAATTTTTGCAAATTTTAGTTTTGTCACTTCTTGAGTAAACAACTGCTTATGACAAAACTCGAAAAATGCATTGACTGAGGAGAGTTTTCTGTTAAGTGTACGTTTGTTGTTGTACATAGAAAGATATTGTAGAAGAGAACTTGTGTCGAGTGTTACAAGTTCTCTAGAAAGGTCTTCTTCGATTGCCAAAAGATCACTTTTATAGGCATTTACACTCTTTAAACTTAGTGCCCTGGTAACAGTTATATACTCAATAAACGCCTCAAGTTCTTTTGACATTACTCAATTAAAATCTTCTCATCACTCACATAAAAGAGTTTATCACCGATAAAGATGAATCCATCGTCTAAATCTACTTCATGCACACTGTAGTCAAAACTCTTTGCATCAACAACTATCATGTAACCCTCTTTTTCGAGAATGTAAAGTTTATCATCTAAGGCTACCATTCCTAAGAAATGAGCAAAAGGAAATTTAATTTTACTCTCTACTTGTAAATCTGATGTAAGAGAGACAAGTTCACCCTGCTTTGTGGTTATATAAATCAGCTCTTTCCCAAATGCTAAATTGCGTACTTCATATTTTGCACGTATCTCTTTTTGAGACATAGAGAGTAATTTATAAGGAGTTGCTGCAATAATTTTATTATCAAATACATCTGCATATATAATGTTGTTAAATGTATCTTCAGAAGAGACTATAACTGTTCTCAATCTCTTCTTTTGCTCTATATTTACAATGACAACTTTTCCATCAAGTGTTGCGTAAAGTACCAAACCTTTCATAAAAAGCGGTGGTACAACACGACTGTCTGCAACAGATGCTGAAGAACCTTGCTCTTTAAAAAGTGCCGCTTTACTCTCAATATTATAAAGAGCCATCTCATTATCTGCAAATAAAACTGCTAGATTATTTCCTTCTACATTTGCACTTGCAACAGTTTTTTTAAGATCAAAATGCTCTTGCAAAGTTTTATCATTTATAGAAGTAAGAGTCATATTGCCATCTATTGCAGCACTAATAATCCACTCTTTACTTTTTGAAATAACTCTTTGAGACTCAGGTATTTCAACCTCAATGTGTTTCTCTGTAGAAAGAACACTTCTGTCTTCAAGAAGCGCAATATTAGACGATACATCCACTATCTCTTCGGGAAGGGATGCATACTTTTCCCAATCATCTCCAACTACTTTAGGTTTGTATACTTCTTTTGTACTACACGCACTCAAAAAAAGCAGAGAGAATAAAAATACGAGATAATATTTCAAGAGTTACTTCACACCATAATGCATAAGTGCCTGTGCCACTTGTGCTAAAGGCGAATCCACACTAATAAGTTTCAATTTATCATGTGCAGCATCTATCTCTTGCTTACTCATTAAAATTACAGCCGCTTCCACATTTGCAAGGTCAGCATAGACTGCTCCTTGTTTTTGTGCATAAGTTTCAAGTTTATCTAGAGTATCTTCTCCTTGGGCAACTTCATAAGAAGAGAGATCTGCAATAAACATAGCTTTTGAAGATTGTAACTTTGCCAATTCATCCATGTTTTTCTCAGCAATCGCCTGAGAGTATTTCCATACGTCATAAAGTACAGGGCTCAGTGATTCTAAACGTGCTAAAGTAGCAGTATTGTTATTTGAAGACTGTAATTCATGAAGTGCACTATTAGCATCTGCAACTCTGCTCTCTTCCATCTGTGTATATGTAATACTACCTGCAACAAAAAGCGTCACAGCAACAACAGAGCCAATTAAAACATTTTTATATTTTTTTACAAACTTTTCAGTGATTACTGCTTTTTCAAAGAACTTTTCTTCGGAACTTAATTCCTCTTTCACCATATTTATGTCATTTTTTAAACTCAAAAATCATTCCTTGTAATTAAAAAGTTCACAATATTACCTACATGTAAGTTAAAGTTTCATCAAATATATGATAAAATCAATCATCAAATTATAAAATATTATATAGGACACCGTATGCAAGTGGATGAAGCACTATTAACAAAACTAGAAAAACTCTCTTTTTTAAAAGTAAGTGATGATAAACGTGAAGAGATTATTGAACAACTCTCAGAAATCGTTACATTCGTAGATAATCTTGCAGAACTTGATACTGAAGGTGTGGATGATAAATTTTCAATGAGTGATGCACAGACACCACTACGTGAAGACATACCTTCATGTAACACACAAATTAATGACGACATTTTAAAACACGCTCCAAATAGTGCTGAACACTTTTTCATAGTTCCAAAAATTATCGAGTAAACGTATGATTGAAGTTTACGGAATAAAAAACTGTGACAGTGTAAAAAAAGCGATAACATTTTTTAAAAAGCATGATTTGCCTTATCAACTACACGATTTTAAAACAGCGGCTCTTCCCTGTCAAAAAGTTGAAGAGTGGCTCAAAAATGTTGATATAAAAACTCTCTTTAACTCTCGTAGTACAACATATAGAGCACTCAATTTAAAAGAGTTAAACCTTGACGAAACTGCTCAACAAGAGTGGCTTTGTAAAGAAAACTTACTGATTAAAAGACCTGTTGTAGAGTACAATGGAGAAGTTATAGTCGGTTTTAATGAAGAAATTTATACAAGGAGTTTTTTATGAGTGAAGTAGAACAAACTACGGCGGCACCAAAAAAGTTGGATATTCAAAAACTGTTAAAGAGTGTTTTGGCATTCAAATCATCAGACCTACACCTCGTGGTAGGAAGTGAACCACAGATTAGAATAGATAAAGAGTTACGTGCTCTAAATCTTCCCGTACTAAGTGCAAATGATGTTGAAGAGATGGCTTACTCACTTCTTGAAGATAAACAGAAAAAGGAATTTGAAGAGCATAATGAACTCGACTTCTCTATAGAGATAAAAAATGTCGGTCGTTTCCGTGCTAACTACTATAGAACTATATATGGTATTGCTTGTGCTTTTCGTATGATTCCAATTGACATTCCAACACTTGATGAGTATGGAAATCCTCCTATTTTTAAAGAGCTCGTAAAAAAAGAAAAAGGT
>JAFGVE010000027.1 GCA_016938175.1 Campylobacterales bacterium | reverse complement strand
TACACGATGATCGTAAGCTTTCAATTTTAAACGAATTTTTTCCATGTTTTTCCTTCTAAAGAACTCGTTGGATCCTAGCCCAACCATTTTAAGGGAGCGGAATTATACTCAAACTACTTTTGAAATTCAAGGATTTAGGGGGAAAATATTGAAAATAATAGAAACTTATTTCCTTTTTAAAAGGAAACTTCTAAACTTAATGTATGAATTTTTTTGCTTTTAATAAGTATAAAATCATCAAAAGCATTTGCAGACTCTATGCAAACAAACTCTTTGTAAGCATTTTTATCCATATAACTCATTTTTGAGCATTTCTCTATCCATGGATTCCAGACAACTGTAGAAGCTGAGCCAATCGTTTTTAAAGTTATCACTCTATCTTTGTCATAAAGATATATAAAATCATCTGTATCCATATAGACTCTGTCTACCTCTTGATTTATCCTTAAAGGCTCTCTTTCTTTATGTTTTTCATCTATCAATGTATCGAGGTAATAACTGTTTTGTAGTCCTTTTATTACAACATTACTTATATGTGAAACTCTAAAGTATGTATGAAATGCCTGCGTTATAAAAAGCTCTTTTTCATCAAAGTTTTTTGTACTCATTGATATCTGTAATGTTTTTCCTATAACAATTCTCACAACTAGTTCAAAACGATGATTCCATAATGCACGACTCTCAGGTGTGTCACTCAGTTTTAAAATCACCTCACTACTTACATCGTTTTCATTAACACTCAGAAGTTCAAAAAGCATCGTACGAGCAAAACCGTGTTGCTGAAGAGACTCATCTATAGAGCCAAAACGTGGCCAGCATAAAGGGATTCCTCCACGTATTGCCACACCATACTCATATGCACTTTTTTCACTTAGCCACAGTAAGTTTTCTCCGCCTTTATATGCATAATAAAATATATGCGCTCCTTGCAGAGCAATCTTTGCATGAGATAACGTGTTACTTACTTCAAGATATTTAAAACCATTCTCTAGTGTATGTATTTTATGCATCTCTAACCTACCAACTCTTTTTTTTATGCCATGAGAGAGCATACATTAAAATAAAAAGATAACAGACTATTCCACTCAAATAAGCGAGTTGCATACTCTCTACATACTTTGCTACTTGTGCAAATACCAAAGGAAGAAGTGCACCACCCGCAATTGCGATAATTAACAAAGCAGAAGCCTTTGCCGTATATTTTCCAAGCCCTTCTAATGCAAGTGGCCATATAGCAGGCCATACAAGTGCATTAGCAAAACCCAAAAGAGCAACAAACATAACACTATCAGCAACCGTAGCTATACCACTCCAACCCCATAAAAACTCTGAATATGCATTACTCGTTTGTGAACTAAACGCAGCCCAGATAAGAAAAAGCATACCAATATACGCAGAGATTACAAGTGCTTTTTGCTGTGAAAGATATTTAGGGATAGCTACAACACCTACAATATATCCCATAACCATAAAAAACATTGTATATGCAGTCATAGCTGTTGCATTCTCGGCACCAATACTCTGTGCATATAATCCTATAGTATCGCCTGCAATAACTTCTATACCAACATAAAAAAAGAGAGCGACAGCTCCTAAAACAACTTTTGGAAATGCAAATACAGAACCATCATCACAGCTATCTTCACTAAAAGAGAGCTCCTGTAGTTTTGAAAAAAGAATAAAAAGAGCCAAAATCAAAAGAGTACACGCCATAATCATATAAGGTATCACTAACTGCTGGGCTAAACCTGTTTTATCTATACTCATCAACTCTTCGCCACTTGGCATATCTGAGAGCACTAAAAAAGTAAATACAAGAGGTGCTAAAACACCTGCACTTTTATTGATAAGTCCCATAATGCTTATACGTTTTGCTGCACTCTCTATAGGTCCAATGAGTACAATGTATGGATTTGATGCTGTTTGTAATATTGTCAATCCCGTTCCAAGTGTAAAAAGAGCAATGAGAAACAAGATATACATACCACTAAATGCAGCAGGTATAAAAATAAGACTTCCTATAGACATAACTCCCAAGCCTAAGCTCATCCCTCTCTTATAACCTGTTTTTTCTAAAACATATGCCATTGGAAACGCCATGACCGTATAAGCGATGTAAAATGCAAACGTGACAAAAAGTGCCTCAAACTCATTAAGATCACAGATAATTTTTAAAAAAGGTATCAGTGAGCCGTTTAGCCAAGTGACAAATCCAAATATAAAAAAAAGAGTACCTATGATAAACATAGCAACTATACTTGAAGACTCTTGAGTTAATTTCATAACAATCCCTCTAAATAACGAGCGACACCATCTTCATCATTTGTATGTTCCAAAACAATATCGGCCTGACATTTCACGCCCTCTTGAGCATTTTGCATTGCTATGGACTTGCCTGCGAGTGCAAACATTCCAACATCATTAAAGTTGTCTCCAAATACTGTCAACTTAGTTAAATCAAAACCAAGTGCCTCACTCACGCTTTTTATTCCATGCGACTTATCTGCATCTTTATGTAAAATAGTCAAGAAATAACATCCAACGTAAGCTTCGGGTGCGAAGATGTATTTGAGTTCATCGTGAAATAAAGATTCTAAACTCTCATGAAGTGCTTTTAAAAGCATCTCATCACCCATATAAACAATTTTAAAGTTTTCATCCACCGCACGCAAGTTTTTCTGCTCTATTAAATTATCATCTTTTGCATAACGTGAGAGAACAATCTTCTGTACATCATTTAAAATATGACTATACAAAAATGCTTCATTAAGATTTTTATCCGCTAAAGAGATAACAAAAGGATAAATCCCAAACTTGATGCCCTCTTGAATAATAGCATCACCTATCTCTTTAGATATAAGTTTTGTATCTATAATCTTTCTCTCTTGAGTTGCTATCAAAGCACCATCTAAAAGTATCATGGGCGCATTAATTGTAACACCCTGCATAAACTCCATAGTTTTTTTATAAGTTCTTGCTGTAGCAATCCCCATTATCGAGCTTTTGGCATGAGAGTTCCAAATATTTTTAGTATAATCACTTATCGATAAATCATTACGTAAGAATGTATGGTCTAAATCTGTTATATATATTTTTTTCATAAAAAGCAGTATAGCAAAAATGGTGGTATTTGGGATGAAAACTGCAGTTGTCACAGGAGCAAGTCGTGGTATAGGAAAGGCTGTCACACAACGTTTGCTTCTGCTTAACTACAAAGTTATAGGTATCAGTAGAACAGAAGATGAAGAGCTTGTAAAACATAAAAACTTCTCTTTTAAAAAAGCTGATTTAAGCGAGGAGAAACAGACGCTACAACTCTGTAAAGAACTGCAAGAAGAGTCCATAGATATCTTACTAAACATTGCTGGATTTGGACGTTTTGCACCACATGAAGAGCTATCTTTAGAGACAATAAGCAAAATGACTCAGCTCAATTTGACTACGCCTATGCTTCTTAGCAATGCAACACTTCGTTCACTCAAAAAAAATGGCGGATATCTCATTAATATAAACTCCATAGAAGCACTTCGAGCAAGTAAATTTGCAGGAGTTTACTCTGCAACAAAAGCGGGACTAAAAGCCTTTGGTGATGCACTGTTTGAAGAGACACGTAAAAGCTCTTTGAGTATTACAAATATCAATCCAGATATGACAGAATCATCTTTTTACGATGCACTTCGATTTGAAACTTCAGATAAAGAAGATGAAAAACTACTCGCTTCAGATATAGCCGATGCAGTTGAGCATATACTCACTATGCGTAAAGGGGCAGTAGTAAGTGAGTACACTATACGAAGTTTACACTTTGGGATAAAGAAAAAAGCAAAAAATTAAGAGCGGATATCTAACCTACCAAACTCTTTTTCTTGTGATACTTTTAAAAAATCACTATTTTGCTTGATACGTTTCATTGTAGAGAGAGTCTCACTTTTAAGAGCCTCAAGAAGTTTTACTGATTCACGAAGCAGTGCTTGCGCACGTTGCATCTCCTCAAGAGTTGTAAATTCTGGAATAGTTTGTAATAACTCCTCCATTTTTGCCACATCTTTTTCAATAATGGCAAGCTCTAAACTTTTACGCCACATCGGTAGTTTCGCGCCATGCCTCTAAAAGACCTTTAAAAACACCACTTACTTCATCAATTTTCGTAGTGTCGTCGTTAGCGTTTGCGTTAAAAAGTGAGTTTATCTGATAACCATAGAGTCCATCCAAGTATAACGCTACCTCACCCTGTTTAAAGTCTAAAATAGCAATTAATTCCGTAATAACAGCGACAGAACGGTTTATCCAATATGTAGTCTTTTCAACATCCCCATCTTTCATCGCTTTTTTTGCCTGCGCATTAAAACGTAAAACACCCTCATAAAGCATAGAAACGAGCTTGTAAGGAGACTCTATTCCTACATTATTTTGAGTGTAAATATTGTGTGCAGTATTTGTGTACATAATTTTTCCTTCGCTATAACCTGCAGGTCTTCATTGAAAAGTATATCGGCAGAGTGCGATTTTCCTAAAGTAAATTTAGCAAATATTTTTGAGTATAATGCACTTTACTATTTTTAAAATTTACCGATATATAATGTATAAATAATATGCGAAACAAAAGGATTTGTTATGGCTGGAAATATTAGTTCACTCGGAATTGGTTCTGGTGTTCTCACAGCAGATGTTCTCGATCAACTTCGAGCTGCGGATGAGGCGACTCAGATTGCACCAATTGCTGCAGACATTGAGTTAAATCAGCAAAAGCAAGATGCTTACTCACTTTTAACATCTCTTATGACAAGCTTTAAAGCGAGTGCTTCTGCACTTAGTTATGACACTATTTTTGATAACAAAAGTGTTAATGTAAGCGGTGAGGCCACAGTAAGCATAGACGCTGGAATGGATGTCGATTCTTTCACATTAGAAACAATTAATCTGGCAAAAAAAGATGTAACTAAACTTGGTGCTATGACAGATAGAGATGAGACATTAGTCGCATCTTCTTCAGGAATACTGACCATAGGAAGTGGCGAAGAGAGTTTTGAAGTTTCTTATAACTCTACAATGACACTTCAAGACCTTGCGCAGGCTATTACAGACGCTGGAGGTGATACATTCTCAGCATCAATACTCCAAACAGGAACAGATAGCTTCAACCTTGTCGTCTCATCAAAACAGACAGGTGCAAATCAAGCGCTTACCATAACAGATACTTCTGGAAATCTTGATGCGGCTCTTTTTAATGCCTACGATGAGGCTACAAACCCATATGGTTATGAAAAAGTACAAGAGGCTACTGATGCAACCTTTAAGTACAATGGCATACTCGCAACAAGAGGTACAAACAGCTTTAATGATTTTGTCAATGGTGTCAACATTACACTCAATGAAGAGGGTGACTTCTCAAACGTCAATATCTCTTTAGATAAAACACCTATAGTAGATGAGATGCAACTCCTCGTAGATAGTTACAACGAACTTGTGTCAAACCTTAACGACATGACTGACTATAAAGTCGAAACTGGGGTTGAAGGTGTTTTTAATAACGATAGCTTTATTAAATCTCTTTCAAGAGAACTAAGCTCGATGATGACACAAATTTTTAATGGAGATTCCCTCATCAACTACGGTATAGAGCTAAATGAAACAGGAACCATGTCTTTTTCAGCCTCTACACTAGAAGCAAAAATAGATGCTGATCCAGAGGCAGTACAAGCATTTTTCACTGGTTCAACTGATACTAATGGGGAATTTAGTCCCGGAATTTTCACAAACATTAACGAACAACTTGTAGGCTATACAGGGCCAAACCAGCTCTTTAGCTCTTTTGCTGAAGCACTTGATACAGAGTCTAAAAAATTTGCCGAAAGTTTGGAAAATGCAACGGCTAGCCTAGATGCACGTTACGCAGCTATGGCGGCAAGATTTGCCGCTTATGACTCACTCATCAGCCAAATAAATGCGCAATTCTCTTCTATTCAAATGATGATAGACGCGGAGTCTAACTAAGATATGTTCAACAAAAAAAACATCTTTATAACTGGTGGAACTGGTAGTTTCGGAAAGCGTTTTGTTAAAACACTCCTTGAAAACTACTCTCCCAATAAGATTATTGTTTACTCACGTGATGAGCTCAAACAGTATGAAATGGCACAACAGTTTCATCATCCTTGCATGCGATACTTTATAGGAGATGTCAGAGATCTTCCCAGACTTCAAAAAGCTATGAAAGATGTTGACTTTGTAGTCCATGCAGCAGCACTTAAACACGTTCCAATTGCAGAGTACAATCCAATGGAGTGTATTAAAACAAATATTATGGGGGCACAAAACGTTATTGATGCCTGTATTGATAACCGAGTACAAAAAGTTATAGCACTCTCTACAGATAAGGCTGCTAGTCCCATTAATCTTTACGGAGCTTCAAAACTTGCTTCAGATAAACTTTTTGTTGCCGCAAATAATATCACGGGTGGAGCTTCAACACACTTTAGCGTTGTCCGTTATGGGAATGTACTAGGCTCTCGCGGTTCTGTTGTACCCTACTTTCAAAAACTTATAGACTCCGGAGAGAAAAGTTTACCTATTACAGATCCTAATATGACGCGTTTTTGGATTACTCTACAAGAGGGAGTTGAGTTTGTTATAAAGAGTTTTGAGAGAATGCATGGAGGAGAGACATTCATCCCTAAAATTCCATCCATGAAAATGTCTGATATGGCAACTGCGATGGCACCTAAATTACAACAACACATCATCGGTATCCGTCCTGGAGAAAAACTTCATGAGGTCATGTGTCCGCAAAATGATGCCCACCTAACTTTAGAATTTAATGACCATTATGTTATTAAACCAACAATTCAATTCACACAAAAAGTTGACTTTAGCCGTAATGCTCTTGGTGAAAAGGGCAAGGAAGTTACACCCGGCTTTGAATACTCCTCAGAGAAAAACCACGTTTGGCTCAGTGGAGATGAACTACTTGAAAAGATAAAACTGACCCAACAAGACGAACAATGATTCCCTACTCTTGCCAAAGCATCAATAACTCTGATATTGATGCAGTTATAAAGGTTTTGCAAAGTTCACATCTCACCCAAGGCAAAATGGTAGAGCAGTTTGAAAATGCCATTTGTCAATATATAGGCTGTAAATATGCAATAACCTTCAACTCGGCGACATCGGCACTTCTTGCTGCATACAAAGTTGCAGGGCTCAAAGAAGGTGATGAAGTCATCACTTCTCCACTCAGTTTTGTTGCTACTTCAAACATGCTTTTGGAGTGTAATGCTACACCTGTCTGGTGTGACATTAAACTCGATGGTAACATTGATGAAAGATTTGTAACAAGAGCCATAACAGAAAAAACAAAAGCCATTGTAGCCATTGACTTTGCAGGTAAACCTGTTGCCATAAAGAGCCTTCAGGCGATAGCAAAAGAGCATAACTTACTCCTAATAGAAGATGCTTCTCACGCCTTTGGAAGTATGTTAGAGGATAAAAAGATAGGTACATTTTCTGATATGAGTATCTTTAGTTTTCACGCGATTAAACCACTCACGACCGGTGAAGGTGGTTGTGTTGTCACTAATGATGAAAACTTTGCAAAGGCTTTACAACTGTTCCGCTCTCACGGTATCGTCAAAAAAGAGTTATGGAACTCAGATATGGTAAGCATGGGGCACAACTATCGACTTACAGAGTTTGCCGCTGCTCTTGGAAACTCACAACTGCAAAGAATCGATGCTTTTATAGCACAACGTGAAAAAATTGCACGCTACTATGATAAAAAGTTTGCAAACCACAAACTTTTTACAACGTTAAAAATAGATAAGAACACACGTTCATCACGTCATCTTTACGTTATTTTGCTCTCTCCCAATATGCAATGTGTTAAAGAAGAGATATTTCAAGCCCTGCACGAGAGGGGCATTGGTGTACAAGTCCATTATAAACCTATATATAAAAATTCATACTATATTGAACGCTTTGGAGAGCTACGTTTAGATGTTTGCGAAGATTTTTACCGCTCTGAACTCTCTATTCCCTGCCATCAAAAAATGAGTATGGATAATGCTGAGTTTATTGCAACAACATTACTTGAAATTTTTGAAAAGTACGCACATAGAGGGTGTAGTTTCTAATGAAGTGTGTAGCTATAATTCCTGCCCGTGGAGGAAGTAAACGTATCCCCCATAAGAATATCAAAGAGTTTCATGGTAAACCGCTGATTGCCTACTCTATTGAAGCTGCATTTGCATCGGGACTCTTTGATGAAATTATTGTCAGTACAGATGATGAAAAAATTGCAGAGATAGCACAAGAGTATGGAGCTAATGTTCCTTTTATAAGACCAAAAGAGTTAAGTGATGATTTTACAAGTTCAGGGGCTGTCATCAATCACGCCATAGAGTATCTACAACACAATGGATATGTTTTAAGTTACGTTTGTACTCTCTATGCAACAGCACCATTTTTAGAAGCAAAATACCTTAAAGAGGGTTTTGAAAAACTCAAAGAGAGTGATGCAAAATATAGCTTTAGTGCAACCTCCATGCCATTTCCAATACAGCGTACTTTTAAAATTACGGAAGATGGAAGATGTGAAATGTTCTGGAGAGAAAACTTTTCAAAACGTAGTCAAGACCTTGAAAAGGCCTATCAGGATGCTGGACAATTTTACTTTAATAAGATGACAAAAAACTCTCATGAAATCATGTTTGGAAACGACTCAATTCCTATTGTCCTACCAAGATATTTAGTGCAGGATATAGATGAAATAGAAGATTTTGAACAAGCTGAACTCCTGTATGAAGTGATAAAAAAACGATGCAAATCTTAATTCGAGCAGATGCTTCACATAAAATAGGCACCGGACACATTATGCGGGACTTAGTTCTTGCAGAAAAATTCAAACAAGACACTATTAGCTTTGCGACACGTCCTCTTAAGGGGAACCTTGACAAACTCATAATCAGTAAAGGCTACCAACTGCACTCTCTTAAAAAACAAGGTGTTGACCCTCTCGCCAAACTCTGTGAAAAACTTTCTATAGAACTGCTCATTATAGACAGTTACACTATTGATAAAAGTTTTGAAAGAGAGCTCAAACGTAGAGTTCCTCAAGTAACCCTTATGGTGCTTGATGATATATACCAAGCACACCACTGCGATATAGTGTTAAATCATAACATTTACGCAAAAAAGAGCAAATACAAAAACCTTGTTCCCAAGCACGCTCTTATCCAATGTGGTGCGGAATATACTCTTCTTCGCGATGAGTTTTTTACTCTCGATACAACAAGTAAAAAAGAGTCTCTTCTCATTGCAATAGGAGGCAGTGATTCTCTCAACTTAAGTATGAAAATACTCCAAACACTTCAAGATAGTTCTCCTTTTACTATTGACGTAGTCACTACACCTGCAAACAAAAACTTAGAAGCCCTTAAAACGTATACGGACAAATACAAACACATTACTTTACATATTCAAACGCAGGAGTTTGCAAAATTGGCACACAGAGCGAAACTTGCAATCATTACTCCAAGTGGAATTGCAAATGAGCTCTATAGTATAGGAACACCTTTCATCGCAATTCAGACAGCTACAAACCAAAAAGAGATGTCACAGTTTTTAGAAGAACACCACTACACAGTGTTAAAGAAGTTCTCTGCAAAACAACTCAAAAAAGCACTCAGTGAGACCTTAAATGCATAGTGCGGTTCTAGTCACAAGTATTGGTTCAAAACACGCTTTATTGCGTGTACTTAAAAAAGCCATGTATGACTTTAATCCTTCTTTACTTCTTATTGGAGCAGATATAAACAGTGATGTAGTGACAAAAAGCAGTGTAGATATTTTTTGGCATATGCCACGTTTAGATGAACTGACTTTTCAAGAACTGTTAAACTATGTACAAGAGAATAATATAAGTTACATCATTCCTACACGTGATGCTGAACTACTCTTTTTTTCTAAATATAAAACATCTCTTTTGAATTATGGAGTACATACATTTGTAGCTGATGTAGAAGTAGTAAATTTCTGCTATGACAAATTACACTTTTACACGCAAAGAAAAATTGACTGGGCAATCCAAACAAGTACTACTTTAGAAAATATACAGACAGAAAATATTGTACTTAAAGAGCGTTTTGGAGCAGGCGCAAAAGATATAAAGTGTAATGTTACAAAGACAGAGACACTCACCTTTGCAGACTCTTTACAAAATCCTATTTTCCAGCCCTATATATCAGGTGACGAATATAGTATCGACTGTTATGTAGATAAGCATATGCAATGTAGAGCCGTAGTAGTACGTTCGCGTGATGTAGTTGTGAATGGTGAGTCTCAAATAAGCACTACTAAAGAGATACCAGAACTCAAACAACAGGCTGCTGCTTTTGTCGAGCTACATAGGATACAAGGGCACTCTCTCCTACAAGTTATTTTAAATGAAAAAGGCTCACATCTTATAGAGTGTAATGCACGATTTGGTGGCGCGTCAAGCCTTAGTGAATACGTCGGACTAAGAAGCTTTTACTGGTTTTTCTTAGAGAGTGTTGGCAAAAAGTTCTTGGTAACTTTACAAAAACACTCTATTCAACAAAGACGTCTAAGCAAAGAAGATACTTATCATGAATGTTAAAGTGATTGTCTTTGACCTTGATGACACACTTTATGATGAAATAGAGTTTGTAAAAAGCGGTTTTTTTGCCGTAGCAAGATATTTCATGCCAACAGAACCACAAAAATTATATAACACCATGCTTGATATACTTGACAAAAAGGGCAGAGGATATGTTTTTGATGAAGCATTACAAACCTTTGCTCTTTACTCAAAAGCAAATGTCAAAAAAGCACTCAATATATATAGAACACACACTCCAAACATTCAATTAAATAAAGATGCTAAAGAGATTTTAGAGTATTACAAACGACAAAATACACCTCTGTATATAGTGACGGATGGAAATAAAGTAGTTCAAGCAAACAAGTTTTTTGCTCTTCGACTCGAAAAATGGATTAAAAAGCCCTTTATAACCCATAGATACGGTATAATTCATGCAAAACCCTCTCCATATTGCTTTCTTAAAATAGCGCTTTTAGAAAACGTTAACTATGAAGATATAGTATATATTGCCGATAATATAAACAAAGATTTTGTAGACATTAAAGCACTTGGATTTAGAACTATTCAAATAAAGCAGGGAATGTTTAAAAATACACAAAAACCACAAAAGTATGAAGCAGAGTTACGTATACAATCACTCCTCGAATTGCAAAAAATACTTACACTATAAAGGCGAAGAATGAAAATAGGCGATTTTGACCTTAGCACAGAAAAAACTTTCATTATAGCCGAACTCTCCGCAAACCATAATGGCTCACTTGAGATAGCCAAAGAGACTATTAAAGCTGCTGCACGAGCTGGAGCTGATGCAATAAAACTGCAAACATACAGAGCAGATACAATCACGCTAAACTCTAGCAATGAAGAGTTCATCATTAAGGGCACCGAGCTTTGGGATGAACAGAACCTCTATGAACTCTATGAGAAAGCCTACACGCCATGGGAGTGGCACCAAGAGCTTTTTGATGTGGCACAAAAAGAGGGCATACTCTGCTTCTCCTCCCCATTTGACAAAAGTGCCGTGGACTTTTTAGAAAAACTCAACCCTCCCGCCTATAAAATTGCCTCATTTGAGATAACCGACTACGAACTCATACGCTACACTGCAAGTAAAGGTAAGCCCATGATTATCTCTACAGGAGTTGCAACAAAAGAGGAGATAGTAGATGCTGTAGCTATCTGCCGTAGAGAGGGTAATGAGCAGATAATACTTTTACAGTGCACCTCAGCATACCCTGCTCCACTTGAAGATGCAAACCTCAAAATGATTCCTGAACTTGCTCATGAGTTTGGTGTAGTGAGTGGTTTTTCTGACCATACACTTGGCATTGTTGCACCCGTAGTAGCTGTTAGTTTGGGAGCAAAAATTATAGAGAAGCACTTTATGCTTGACAAATCAATCCCTAGTGCAGACCAAGCTTTCTCACTTGATGAGAGTGAGTTTAAAGCTATGGTAGATGCAGTACGCCAGAGTGAAAAACTTCTTGGAAAAGTCGACTACACACTTAATGAAAAACGAGAGCACAACCGTCGTTTTTCACGTAGTCTTTATGTGAGTGAGTCTATTAAAAAAGGGGAGTCTTTTAGTCAGGAGAACATCAAAAGTGTACGCCCAGCAAATGGTCTACATCCAAAACACTTAGAGAACATTTTAGGCAAGAAAGCTGTTTGTGACCTAGCCTTTGCCACACCTATGAAGATGGAGTATGTTGATGAAGCCTAAAAGAGTCATAACATATGGAACTTTTGATATGTTTCACATTGGACATCTTAATCTACTCAACCGACTAGCTTCTCTTGGAGACGAACTCATAGTCGCAGTATCAACTGATGAGTTTAATGCCCTGAAAGGTAAAAAAACACTCATCCCTTACGAGCAAAGAGCAGAAATCGTACGTAACCTAAAATGTGTCAATAGAGTGATTGCTGAAGAGAGTTGGGAACAAAAACAAGAGGACATAAAGCGATTAGATATAGACCTTTTTGCGATGGGAGATGATTGGAAAGGGAAGTTTGACTTTTTAAAGCCTCAGTGCGAAGTCGTATATTTGCCACGAACAGAGGATGTCTCAACTACTGAGTTAAAAGTTGCTCTCAATGAGTTTTTACAAGAGCATGGAGCAGGCTTTGGAATTTAGTGGGAAAAAAGTTTTCATAGCACCCTATACACCTAAAACAACGATGTTTGCACAAGAGTTGCAAGAGCAACATGAGTTTGAATTTTTAGGCTATCTTGACAGCTTTCAAACAGGGTCTTATGTAACAAAACCAAGTGAGGTTACAAGAGAGTATGATGCCGTACTCATACTCTCTCAAAATCATGGAGATGCAATTTATGAATCACTCCAAAAAACACTTCAAAAAAATAAACTTGTAAAAGTTATATCTACAAACAGTGGCTATCATTTCTTAACACAAACAGAAGCGGATGCTTCCCTAAAATCCTATAAATCTACAAAACAAAAACAGAGTTTTTTACATCTCTTGGCAAAAGTGTACGATAGACTCTCTTTTAATCGTACAAAGCTGGTATTTGTAGCAAAAGGCTCCATCACCTCTAACAACAAAGCACTCTATATTCACTGCATAAGAGAGAAGCTCGATGTTGTAATGCTTACCGACAATAAAGAGCAGTTACAAACACTCCAAAAGATGCAGCTACCAGTAGTAGAACTTACAAGTTATAAAGCCTATACACTTCTCGCTCAAGCAAAGTTTGTTATACAAGATCAAGCAAATATAACTGAAGAGATAAACCTACTCTCACCACAGCAAAAAACACTACAGATGTGGCATGGAATTCCTCTTAAGAGACTCAATAAACTTACAACAGTCTCTTATGACTACCTTATCTCAACAAGTAACTTTGTCAATGAAACAACACTCTCCAAAGTCATAAAAGCAAAAGAGTATAAGGATTTTGGCTATCCTCGAAACGACCTACTGCTCAAAGAAGAACATGATGCGTATGACCTACTCTTTTGTGATGACAAGATGTATAAACTTGCAAAAGACAATTTTGAAAAAAATCATAAAATCATACTCTATATGCCAACGCATAGAGAGTCAAAAAAAGCGACACAAATTCCACTAGACTTTGTATCTCTAAACAAGTTTTTAGCGGATAAGTCTATGACACTCATTCTAAAACTTCACCATTTTGTAGAGAAACTGTATTCAAATGAAAAAAATTATTCCAATATCCTTTTTCACTCTACTCATGGTGATGTGTATCCACTTTTAAAATACACCGACATACTCATTACAGACTACTCCTCTGTCTATTTTGATTTTATGCTTTTAGAGCGTCCTATAATCTTTTTTGATTATGACAGAGAGGAGTACGAGGCAAATATGCAAGGGTTTTTATATGATTATGAGGAGTTTACTCCAGGAATGCATGTGAAAAATCAGCATACACTTCAAAATGCACTATTAAATCCTACAACTGCTGGTTTTTTACATTTAAAGTCGCTACTCTTTACCTATCAAAAAGACGAATCTTCTTCAAAAATTATGGAGTATCTAAAGTAGTACTCCCATATCGTAAACTTCCAATGTCTTACTATCAATAAGAGATATAGTAGTATTACCCATACTTTCAGCACCTGGATAAACTTTTAGTGGAAGGATATGTAACAGTTGTAAATATCCATTTATAGTTTTAACTATACTACTATCTGTTTGATAAAACTGTAACTCTAACTCTAGAGCTCTCAAATAAGAAACACCATGAAAGAGCTTTAATAATTTCGTTAAAAAATTAGAAAAAGCCATAGAGTCCACATCCATATAATCTTGTATGCTTATAACTTTATCTCTCGTAATGTTATACTTTTTTAAGAGAGTCACAATTTCATCTTCTCTTCCAAAAGAGCAAATAAAAACTTTGTCATATTCAAAATCTTTAATCTGATTAACTGAAAACACTTCTACTAAACCTGAACTGTTTAAGTGCTCATAATTTCTATCAAAGAGTGTGACAACATTATCGCCTAATATTGAGTGAACCAATTTTCCAACATAAGAATATCCATAAAGTACCACCTTCACATTTTCATCTTTTAATGCCAACATTTGAGTAATAAACTCCATAAAAAAAACAATCCAATTCTGTTTATTTTTTGAGTTTAGCTCCCCACACTCAGAGAGATAGTGTGCAATAAGCTCTAAGTTATAATCTGTATGCCTCCCAACAACTTCCCTCCAAATTTTTGTAAGTGGATTAAAGTCTTGATGGTAAGGACAGAGCATATTTCTTTTTACAAGAGGTGCATGAAACCTTGCAATTATAACTGGCCATAAAGCATAAAAAAGGATTTCATCTTTTGGTACATACATCCCCAAAGAAGCCATATACTCTCTTACTTGCTGCGTTTGAATATACGAACCGATACGAAAACCACTCTCTTGTACCAAGTTTGTAAACTGTGTCTCATACTGATTTATAATTTTTGTTTTATCATGCAGTACTTCACATTGATTCCAAAATGATGAGAAAAAAACACTGTTTTTGATTTTTTTATTAAAAAACCAAAAAAAACTTTGTACATGATACTTTCTGTTATAAGAGTCTAAAAGACCCCAAAAATCATATTTTTCTCTTCTCATAAAGTCAAAAATTTTCTTTGGACGAGTTAAGGGAAAAAATATACTGTCATTTATAAGAAGCAGTTCATCATATGAAGAGAACTCCTCACACATAGCCATTCCAACTTTCCACGATATAAAGTCATAACCACTATTTTTTTTCAAAATAAAAGTTCTCAAATATTTATCTATTTTCACTCTTTGTATTCTAGGTATAAACTGTGAAGTAGATACAAAAACAATATCAAAACCTGCTCTATATAGCTCTTTAAGCATATACGAAACGTAGTCCTGAATCATGTTCTTAGAATCATAATGAGAAACAATACAAAGCTTCTTATTACGTTTTTTATGTAAAGTTTCTTGAGTAATTATATGTCTTTTTTCGCTAGGCGATAACTTTATCATCTCTTCCTCAAAATAACCATAGCTTCAATATCAAGCACCTGTTTATAGACAACAATCTCCACATCAATCAATTTATCTTCAATAGCACTCTTTAAATGTTCTAAAAGTGTCACCGAATCCCATACATGAAAATGTGTGTCTAATGATAAACGCATATATTTTTCCAAAGCAGCATTTAACTCATCGCCTCGTAACTGAGAAACATTTGTCAAAAAATCATAGTAGTGTTCATACTGTGTTTCTCTATCTGTTCCAAAGAGAAATTCATGTTTGAGATGTTCATAAGTAGTTAGTTCTCTTGGCTTGTCAAAAGTCACTCTCTTGTCTGGCAGTGAGTAGAACAAAAGCCCATTTTTCTTTAATACCCTCAGATGATTATTAATAGTCGCAAAAAAGTTTTGACAATGCTCAAGCATATGGTTAGCAATCACGAACTCATACTTTTCATCTGGAATTTTAGATAAAACCTCTCCATCATCAATAATAGTTGGATAAACACAGTAGGTATTTGTAAATTCAGGAAAACGCTCTTTTATCTCTGCCATTGTTACTTGATCTACATAGTCCACTTGCAGGTTTTCATCTACAGGTGTCGGAAGATGGAATGCACCTATTTCTAAACCTTTACCTTGTAAATAAGGTTGTGAGAAGTTATATCTACTAATCACTATAGGGTTTGTATCCTTTTGAAGATTTCTAACAAAGCAGTTGTAATCATCTCTCAACTCCTCATAGTGTTCCAGTAAAGAGAGTTTTGGGGTATAAACAGTTGTATTGACTAAGTCATATAGTTTTTTATAGTCCAAATAAGTTATTACATTTGAATACTCTTTTAATTGCTGCTCAATTTCGATAAAAAAGCTACTGGTAATAATGACATTATATTTCTTCTCTTCACTAAAAAGCTTCTCAGGATTCTGAATGACAAACCCAAACATCTCTTGGCCTTGCTTATTCTGATCATTATCACATATATGTGAAACTTTTATTCCTAATTTACTTATTTTGTCAAAAAGTTGTGTTAAAACACCAGATGCTCCAAAGAGTACAATGTCATCTTTAGATGTTTTAATTGTGTTAATTATATTCTGTGTCATTTATATTCCTAATATCGTATTGCTTTAAGCAAAAAATTTATCCACTTCTTTTGAGAAGTCTTGAATTAGCTTTTCGTAACTACTTGCTTCAGATAAAATGTCATTGAGAAGCACAGATGAGTTTGCCTGAGCTTTATCTTTATTTTCTAATCCATACACAATGCCGTACTTATTTTCCAAATCTCGTCTCCAAACTTTTTCATTATCTGCACTATCTTTGATAACTATAGTTTTACAACCACACAATATGGCAAAAGCGATATAAGAAGTATGTGCATCATACGATATAAACATCTCTACGGCTTTAAATATTTTTGCTATCTCTTTATGTGACTTCCCATCAATCAAGATAGAGTCACTTAAATCATGCTGTATCTCTTTATCTTTTCCCTTATGAAGGCAATAAGCAGTTCCTTCTCTTTCTTTGGAAACATTATTAAGGTTATAAAGTTCTAAAGGATAGTGCAAAAATTTCAAGATAACATCTGAAGTTTTAGAGTTTTTATAATGGAACTCTTGCATCTCTGAAGATACTTTAAAATATAGCTCTTTATCACCATAATTTGTAATTCCAGTATGAAAACCTGGATAATGTAAAAACCACCTTATCACATTTTTTGCACCCAATGGATTCCCGGAAACAACTTCAGGATAAACGACTGCCCATTTATCTAAATTATCCAAGAGACAAATGTCTTCCAAAAGGGAAGTACGAAAAGCACCGTTAACTTCAAATGAGTTTTTTGCTTTAAGGAACTTTGCTTGTAGATACTCTTTATTATACTGTGAGTGTTCTTTTAAGTTTTCATGTCTGTTATCAAAATATGGGAAGATGGAACTAGAGACACCCGCTCTATTGAGTTGGTCTGAAAGTTTATGTAGCATAATAACCCCACCTATATTTTCATTATAGGTAGGTGCAAAAACTAAAATATGTTCAATTTTTTTATGATTGTCAGATGCTAAAGAGCCATTCGTTTTCATTCAGTACCATTTTGTTTAATCTAACGCTGCAGACACCCTTTTAAAGACATCATTTTACAATTATAATGTAGTATATCAAAAAGAGTATAAACTTAATACAAAGGAGATTCTTGGAATATATAACATTGAACAATGGTCTTAAAATGCCAATGATAGGAATTGGGACGTATCCACTCAATGGAATCTCTTTAATCAAAGCGATAGTAAACGCATATAAAAGTGGTTATACCAATTTTGAAACAAGTGCTGCTTATTTTAATGAAGAGTGTTTAGGTGTTTCTTTAGAGTTAATAAAGTCTTTAGGAGCAAAAGAGATATTTGTTACAACAAAACTCAGCAACACTGCACAAAGAGAAGGTGATGCTAGAAAAGCCCTTCTAAATAGTATGAAAAAGCTAGGAGTTGCACAAGTAGATCTTTATTTAATGCACTGGCCATATCCCGAAAAATATTTAGACTCCTGGAAGCAGATGGAAGCCCTGTATAACGAAGGTTTAGTTAAAGCTATTGGCGTTTGTAATTTTCACGAACACCATTTAGATAAACTTTTAGAAGTAGCAGAGATAGTTCCCGCAGTAAACCAAATTGAAATTCACCCTCTGTTTTCACAAAAACCATTAAGAAACTATTGTGAAAACAGAGGTATAAAACTACAAGCATACTCTCCTGTTGCAAGAATGAATCCTAAGCTAATAGAAAACGAACTATTAGTTGCCTTAGCAGCTAAATATCAAAAAACAGTTCCACAAATTATCCTTAGATGGGATATTCAAAGTGGCCTTTTAACAGTTCCAAAGTCTGGAAACAGAAAAAGAATCCAAGAAAATATAGATATTTTTGACTTTGAATTGACGCAAGAAGAGATGTATAAAATAGAGCATATTAACGAAGATTATAGAATAAGATTTAATCCAGACACAGTCGACTATGTCAATGTTTTAAAAGCTTGATAAAGCTTTAAATTGAATCGAGAATATTCTTTAAAATTCCTTGCTTTTTCAAAAAAGCAGCTAATAAATGTTCATCAGTATCATACGCAAACTCTTCTACATAAGTTTTAATGTGATTTACATTTTTTGTATCTCTACTGTTTAGAACACCATAATAAACCTCTATGTTATACCTCTTACCAATCTTACTGAGCACTTTGTTTAAATCCAAATCATCACTTCCAAATTGCAATTCACCAACACAATTTTTTGCAAACACGCTAGCTGTCTCTTCATCGATAAGCGTTTGTGGTGAAAATGCCATTATACGGTTAGCTTCTAAGCCGACACCAAATCTAATTGCAGCGTATCCTCCCGCAGATGCACCAAGAGTAATGAGTTCTTTGCTTGTCTCAGGTATAAAACTCTGTAAATAAGCAATTGAACTATTGATGTCATGTGTTTTACCTGATAGCCCTTTTTGATACCAACACTGTTTAAAATCTTTTACAAATAAAATATTTATATTTTTATGTGACAAGCTCTTAAAAAATTCTCTTGAGGGCATAGATATTCCAGATGCCATACCACCAAATACGATTAATGTTTTCTCTGACTTTCTATCTATTAACTCAACTGGCAACATTCTAGATGATAAATCATCAAAACTTTGCGTCTCAAATATATCCAGATAATTGAGTGCTTCATGAATATTGTTCAACTTATCATTGAGAAGAGTTAATTTATTTTCAAGGGATTTAATTTTTCTCTCAAAAACATAATCATTTCCTACTAATTCAAAAATATTTTTTTCTTCTGGATTTTTTGCATTACCTGTAGTTTCTTCAAGTTTTTCTATGACTTTTTGTAAAGCAAATTGATAATCAACATTCTCAGAATCTAAATCAACTGCCTTTTGTAAGAGTGGCAATGCCAAATCCACTCTATTTACCTGCATAGCCAAATTCCCTAAATTATAATTAGCTTCTGCATGGTTTGGCGTTTCTAAAAGTACTGCTCTATACTGTTTTTCTGCTTCTTCTAACCAATTATGCTTATGGTACTCTATCGCTTTTTCTAGTTTTTCTAGTATGTCCATTATGAAATCCTCAACCTAAGTACCAAGTATCAAAAGCGTAATTGAAGCACTTATTGTACGCCGCCCAATGGTATAGTGGCAATTTTAAAGTCTTTAAAAATCTCTTCGATTGTTTTGTCTGATGAGAAAGCCTTTAAAACCTCTTCATACTGCTGTGGTTTTTTGACAGAAGTATTCATGGAACCTGATTTTTGCGACTCATATATATCTTGTTCATTACATATCTGATAAGAGAAAAAGTCCTTAATCTCTTCCCATGCTTTTATACCCTGAGGGTTCATTAATGTTACAAGTTCTACACCATCATCCCAAGACTTATATTTTTCTCCCCAAAAATCACCCAGTCTAATGTCTGAGGAGACAACTTGTGTTCGAAATTCACAGCTATAACATGCCTCTTGATAAGGAAGCCTTCTTAATAAAAAACTATAAAATAGATCGTTAAATCTATTTTGTCTGTATCTGTTCCCTGCTTCATCAACAACACTTAAAGATGACTTGTGCCAGCCCTGTGTTTTATCTTTAAAGTTCACTTTTTTTATTTTAGAGATAGAAAATCTTCTTTTTAAATACTCTAGATGCTTCTCCCAGACATTTTGAGACATCATTCCCGCACAAAAAAAGTCTACTAAAATAAATCTGTCAGCTATTTTCTTTTTGTCTATAACTTTTCGAAGACCATGTATTTGACATGGCAGTCCAAAAACAACTGTCTTTTTTTTCTCTTGTATCAACTTTTCAAAAGCATCTTTGGCATCACTCGGCATATATTTAGAACCACTAAATTCCAGAATATCAGCTAAAGAACTCGCTATATCATGCGAAACCTCATTTTTTTCATAATCATACTTAACCCCACAAACATTGTAACCAAGGGTAAAAAAATGTTCGGCTAATCTAGTAGCTACTCCTGCCGTTGTCACAGCATTCATATCATCTATATAGTTATTTGTTACGGCAAGTACTTGTGAACCATCAAAAGGATTTAAACTCTCAAAATCGTTAAACTTATAGCAAACATCAGGACATACACCGCACATAGTGCAAAGCTCATCATCTATAGAGGGTCTATAAAATCCACTCTTATCAAAAGCCATTGTAATTGCACTTGAATGACACACTAAACTACACCCAGCACATCCTGTACAATCTCTTATAGCTGTTGTGTCAAGTACATTTATCTTATTCGCTTTCATCTATTTATACAATCCTAGCAATTCCATAGTGCGTGAAGCTTCTCTCTTCCAAAGATGCAATTTCTCGCCAAATATATCCTTGACTCTATCATAATTACGATTTAATCTCTCAAACTTCTCATTTAAGGCTTCAAAGGAGAGTTCATCAAGTGATAGAGCGTAATCATTTAAACCTGACATATCTATAAAGCCCTCCATCTTCTCTTCATATACAATAGGGATAAATGGTGTTCCAACTTTAGCGGAAAAGATATTTGAATGGTATCTCATTCCTACCACAGCATAAAGTTTCGAAATAACAAACTGTTGAAAATAGGTATCATACGTATCGAGCAACATAAACGTTTTCTCACTGGCAAATTTACTCATATAATTAGAGTCATTTTGATTGCCAAATAATTGGGGTATAAAAATAATTCCATACCCTTCTTGTTGTAGTTTATTCAAAAAACTGCTAAAAGAGCTTGTAATTCTCTGGGACAATTCCCTATCTTTATTATATTGTACATGCCAAGCAAAATCCGTAATTGTAATGCCTATAACTTTTTCATAAGAAGATAGATACTCTTTTAACTCTTTATAGTCATCTAATTTCTTATCATTGACTTCTTCTTTAATACCATCATAGAATGCAGAATCGACCGTAGTAACAATATTTTTAGTTATTCCTATCTCAGCTAGATATTTTTTCGATATCTCTTCTCTTACTACAAAAACCTTTGGTACTTTTAAAAGCCATTGTAAAACACTGTTTGATTGAGATAAATCAAAAGGTCCAATAGATGGTGCTGCTATCATCATCGGAATATTATAAAACTTTGAACAGATGAATGGAACTAGATATTCCATCTGTTTTCTCCAAAAAAATCGACTGTTAATTACAGAACCACCTGGAGAATAAATAATTAAGTCTGTATTGAGAAGAGTCTTTACTAGAAACTGTAGCTTTTTGTTTCTACTAAAGACTCCTCTTGTCAATGTACTCAACCATATATCCCAAATTTTGGCATTAAATTTAGCCAATTCATAATCTACGTTTTGTAAACTTGGGAACTGTTGTATCTGTGCATCATCCTTAAATAAAATAGTAATTTGTGCATTTGTATAGTTTTTTTGAAGACCATCTATTACCGCTAAGAGTGCCGCTTCATCTCCACGATTATTCCAGTGAGCATTTACAATAGCAATCTTCTTTATCTCTTTAGACATTCTCTGCCTCAATGCGAACCCATCTATTTTCACGAGATGATTTTTGTATCGCTTCAAAAACTTCAAGACCAATTGTTGCTTGCATGGCATCATAGGACCAATCTATTTTATGATTCGCATCAATTTTAAATTGAGTTAGCTTTTGAGCTATATCAACATATAAATTTCCAAAGGCTTCAACAAATCCTGCTGGATGACCTGCTTTGAAGCGATTATATCTTTGTTGATTTGCTATTTGAATAGATGAAGAAACTCTATCAATAATCATTCTATCTCCATCTACTGTATGGAACAACAACTCCTCTGGATTCATTTGAAACCATTCAGCACTTCCCTTTGTACCATATACTCTTACTCTTAAACCGTTTCTATGTCCAATAGCAGCTTTTCCGTACCACATTTGACATCTCATTTCACTTTTATATCTCACTATACATGAGATATTATCAACAACCCCAGAAAACCAGCCAAAACTTTTACTATCAGCTACAAGCTCTGTTGGGTTTTCCTCTGTTAAAAAATAGACCATATGCTGTAAATGGGCACCTAAATCTAGTGAAACACCTGGAATTTTGCCATCAGTAAGTCTCCAGCTCTGAGGCTGTGGCCTATTGCCATCGACTAATCTAGCAAAACTCTCCTGTGGCATCTCAATATTTATATTGGTAATCTTTCCAAGTCTATCATCTGCAATCATTTTTTGAAGCTCTCGAAGCATTGGATAACCTGTATAGTTATGGGTTACTGCAAAAAAAGCCTTTTTTTCTTCTACTTTTTTGGTAATTTCCATCCCTTCTTCATAAGTCGTAGCAAGCGCTTTTTCTGAGATAACTGCATAGCCCAAATCGAGAGCTCTCATAATCATCTCATGATGACTTGGTGTAGGGGTTAAAATGACTACTGCATCAACTTTTCCAACTTCATTGTCTAAAAGTGTTGTCCAGTTTGAATAAAGATGATCTTTGTGAACTCCCCAAGTTAAGGCACTCTTTTGATTAATATTTTCTCTTCTACTAAAACAACCCGCAGTCACTACAAAAAGATGGTCCATCTGTGAAGCTATATAGTGAGTGTATCCAATGGCCGAATCTATTCCACCACCAATAAAGGCTAACTTTAAAGGCTCTTTATAGCTTTGCATTTTCATCCTTTATCAAATATCCAAAGTATCAATTACAACGTACTCTTTTAACTTTTCTGTTTTCTCTTCCATCTCAGTAGCATCTTCATGCTCTATAAAGTATATCCCAGACTTATCAAACGGCGCTGGTTTCATCTTCTGCCCACTATATTTTAGTTGGACATTTTGAATACTTTTATATCTCTCATTAAAACCACTACTTATAAATATACACTCTTTATCTACACTTACAGTATGTCTTGAAAAAAACCTTTGATGTTTTTTCTCTATTTTATTTGGGAGTTCCTCTCCAAGAAATGGCATAGCATAAAGCTCAGCGTAATTTACACCTGTACTTTTTTGAATCAACTGGCTATACAAATCCCCTGGACATCTTCTAGCCACCTCAACAAGCCAAAAACTCTCATTATTTGAGATAAATTGCGTATGGATTAATCCATCCACTAAATTTAAATCTTTGGCAAATTGTTCAGTCCAGTTTTGTACCTCTTTTTGTACTTTTGTACTCAACTGTGTTGCTAAATTTGAGCTGTTGACCTGATAGGGATAGACACTGCAGTATTCATTCACAAAAAAATCAACTACAATTTTTTTATTTTTTATAAATGCTGAGTGACTATAAAGCTTCCCCTCTACAAACTCTTCAGCTATAACCTTTTTAGTGTATGAAAACTCTTTTGCCTTGTTCCAATATTTTTCAATATCTTTTAGAGTCTCTACCTTGTTTATGCCTTTTCCACTAAATGAATCGACAGGTTTTATCATAATTGGAAAATTTAGAGTAGATACTTGTGTAAGCTCACTTACCGCTTGAGGTACTGGATATCCCTTCATCTCTGCAAAAGCACGAAAGCGATCCTTTAAATGAATAGTTTGTACTACTTCGTTACTGTCAAAACCTACATAGTTAAATTTTTGAGCTATAGCAGCCAAAGAGAGATAAGACCTGTCATTGCATCCAGGGACAACTGCATCATATTTAGCATCTTGAATATGTTGAGATAAGAGTTCAACATTAGAATAGTCTAAAATAATAGATTTATCCGCTATTTTATGTGCTGGATCTTGTTCTAAGCCTCCAAGGACTGCTAAATTATTTCCTTTAGACATTAAAGATTGCGCAATAGGCAAAACACAAAAATTTGCATCACACAATAAAATGTTTTTCAAATATTATCCTTTACAATCTCTATTATCTGTGTTTGCATCTCTAATGACAACTCTACATAAATCGGTAAACATAATATACGTCGTGAAATATCACGCGAAATTGGCATACACTGCTTTGGTTCTATATAACTTAGTGTATCTAATGAAGGGTAGAAATACCTTCTTGGAAAAATATCTTCTTTATTAAGTGCTTTTTGTACACGAAGTAACTGCTCTTCACTCTCAAATAAAACAGGCATATAGTTATAGTTTGGTGTGGTCTCTTTATCTCTTAGCTGAAACTCCACAAATCCTTCTAACTCTTGTAGGTATCTCTCATAAACTTTTTTTCTTGCATCAAAGATAGTACCCAACTCATCGAGTACACATAGGCCCATTGCCGCTTCAAACTCATTCATTTTCGCATTCGTTCCTAAATGAGGAATAGACTCCGTATTTTCAATTCCAAAATTAATTAAATAGCGTGCCTTTTGGGCTAATGCATCATCGTTAATAATAAGTGCTCCGCCTTCTATAGTATGAAAAAGTTTTGTAGCGTGAAAACTGAGTGTAGTAATATCACCGTAACTAGCTATATTTTCCCCTTTATATGTGGCCCCAAAGGTATGTGCGCCATCATATATCAGTTTGAGCTTATGCTTTTTTGCTATTGCCTCCATAGCTTCTATGTCACAAGGGTTACCAAATACATGTGTGGCAACGATAGCAGAAGTGTTAGGCGAAATTAATTCCTCTATGTTTTGAGGGTTTATATTAAGTGTTTTTGGATCTATATCAGCAAAAATAGGTAATAAGCCATTTGTAACTAGGGAACTTGTTGTAGCCACAAAACTAAATGGTGTCGTAATTGCAAACCCTTTTAAGTCCAAAGTTCTGTAAGCTATCTCAAGTGCTACTGTGCCATTAGCGACCAAGACAACATTTTTGACTCCCAAATAGTCCCGTAACTTCTCTTCAAGTTCTCTTACCAGTGGTCCATAGTTCGTAACTTTCTTACTTGCAAATATCTGTTCCACATATTTTTGGTATTTTTTTATATTTGGTAAGTGGGTACTCGTTACATTAATCATAATTATTTACAAAACCATCTTATGTAATTTCATTCTCAACTCTACAATGTTTTGAATAAAAGTTTGATTCTTAAAAGCAAGGTCAATTAGCTTATAGCTTCTCTCTTGTGGCGTTTTGTTTACATCAAATAACTGCTCAAGTCCTTCCTCTTCCTCAACATTTTTTAAACTTATTACTGTTCCTATTAAAATATGGTTATTAAGCTTCTCCACATCCTCAACAGTTAATTCAAACACATCACTATGTTTTCTATACAAATCAACCATTCCCTCAACATAAAGTTCTTTTAGCGATTTTTGCATATCTAGTCCAGTAAACGATAACAAGAAGATATTGTTCCAGTTGGCTTTATATAAAACTAATCTATCTAACTCATTTTTCTGATTAAGAATCAAAACCTGTGTATGCTCAAGCTGTGAAACATCCTGAACCACTAATTTTTCAAAAGCTTTTACTTCATCATCTAGCCTATTTTGAAAAATGTATGCAATTATCTTCGCATCTTTAAAAGAGTTCTGTAACTCGGAGATATAATCCATAAAAGCTTCATCTTCTAAATTCTCTTTTGTTGCAAGAAAACCTATAGTATTAGGGGTATAACTTCCTACTATTAGAGTATCACAACTAGGTTTTTCCAAACTATTCATAAAACTAAGTTCGTTATACTTAATATCATCACGTTTAATTACGCTCACAAATGCTTGAGGTAACTCTTTGTTAGTTATAGCGTCTTTAAACGTTATACTCTCTAATTGTTCCTGATACTCATCAGAAGTATCATACAAAATACCCCTCATATCAACATCAAACACCCGTCCAAGTTTAGGTTGCATAGCTTCTATTGTAAAACTATCTATTTTTTTATCATCACAATAGACATCAATTCGTTCAACTTCATCTATAAGTCGTCTTGCTTGTGCGAACTTAATTGTCTTTAAAATTGCATCCATAATTCCTGCAAAGGAAAAAAGCCATGCTTTATGAGCCTCTAAGAGTTGTCTAAGACGCTCTTTTTCTTCATCCTCACTCTTACTAACATAAACTTCAGTAGGAGCAAGTTCAATCTCTTGAACAAGCATCATGGCTTGGGCTATATGCCACACTACTTTATCATATATCTCTTCATTCTGTCTAGACTTCAATGACTCTACAGAATCGATTAGTATATACATTTTTTCTACACTCACATCTTTGGCTTCGCTAGCCTTTGCTACATCCAAAAAGAGTTTTTTTGTATCTTCTAAAAGAGCTGAAACATATTCAACTATTGCCTCAATATTTTGCTCTGTCTGTTTTGCAATATCTTCTAACTCTGTTGATGATTTATACTCTAATACTAAAGGTTGTTTTTCTACTGTTTTATCAACATATATTTTAGCTGCCTCTTCAAATGTGAGCTCTTTGGTACCATGTATTCTTGCACCACCTTCAGTAGCATTTACAGTTGTCATAGTCTCTTTAATATCAGCTAAATCTTTTTCAAAGTAGTTACGAAACATTGTCCAAGTATGATTTGTTCTTACTTTCTTCTCACCACCCCAGCCTTGAACCCAAACATCACTCTCTTTTGTCTCAACATCATTTTCCCCAAATACATGTCCACTTGCATGAGACTTTCCATCTTCACTGTATGCCAAATCCTGACCAATCAAAATACAGTTTTTAATTCTTGAATAATAAATCAACTCAAAACCCATATTTGCAGCACTTGAACCAATACCCAAATAGCCCCAATCCTTAGGTCCAGTTTCAATCATATACCCAAGTGGACGTAAGCTCATCTGCAAGATACCACCCTTCGGACTCTTTACAACATCCCTATGCTGTAAAGAGCTAAGAGCAATAACAACATCATCATATCCATCTTTTGGCACTTGTTCAAAAAAGCGTGCGCTCTCTTTTACTCGCTCCATAGAGACCACAACATCAGGTTTTATTCCTGCTTTATATAACACAGGAAAACTCGCATCTACTGCTACTATGCGCACATAAGGGGCTATCTCTTTTAAGAGTGGAATCTGTTTTGTCAGAGATGGTCCAGTAGATACCAATACAGCTGTCGTAGCTTGATTTAATTTATTGAGTAGTTCTACAGTTGTAGGAGTTTGTAGAAGTTTAGGTAAATTAAATATATGGTGTTTTAAACCGATTAAAGCATCTTTAGCATCATTTCCTGCACCATTAATCGCATGATAAACGCCCTCTAAAAAAGCTCTATTTGATTCCACTATATCATCTATATAGAGTCTATTGTAATAGTTTGTATTAACATGCAAATCATACACCTTTGCATATTTCTGTTCTTGATGTGAATCAAATAGTGCGCGAGTATCGGTAAAACTCACCAAAGCCTTCTGAACTATAACAAGTCTCTTGCTCTCAAGTTCATTACTAAAATCAAACATATGAAATACAACATATAAAAGTTCAACTTCTGGTTCAACAACAACTATACGTTTATGTTTTTCGTTTTGCAACAACTCTTTAATAAGTCCCCCATTACCCATTCCATAAAAATAGAGGTAAGGATACTTAGCAAAAAGTTTAAACTCATCTAGTTGCTCTTTTATAGTCTCTGTTGGTGATCCCTCATAAAGCGGTGTAAAATTCTTTATATTTACAAAATTGAGCGTAGTATTATCTTCTTCATCCATAAATATTTCAAAACTCTCAACATCTCCAAAAGAACTTAGTTTTTCATGTAAAAACTGATTGTGCTTTGCAAGAGCAAATATATTTTTTTCAAAATAAGACATAGTGACCTTTTTTATTACGTAAATGTAAAATGATTATATGCTAAAACTAGCAAGATATATACCAAAGGGAAGTAGTGTAAAAGATGTAAAAAGAGAAAACTAGTGGGAAAACCCACTAGTTAAAGAAGTCGTTAGAAAATACTATTGTAATAATCTAAGAACGTTTTGTTGAACAGCGTTTGCTTGACTCATTGCATAACTTCCTGACTGAGCAAGAATGTTAGCTTTTGCAAAGTTTGCAGACTCTGCAGCGAAGTCAACGTCACGGATTTGAGATTCCGCAGCTGAAACATTAACTTGAGTTACTGAAATGTTGTTAATAGTAACCTGGAATTGATTTTGAACAGAACCAGTATCCGCACGAGTTGCATCAAGTTTTTTCTGAGCAGATTCCGCAATAGACATCATCGCTTGTGCACCAGCATACGTTGAAACACCAGCTTCTAGGTCATCAGATGCTCCAATAACATTATCATTTGCAAATGCACCCATAGCTTCTGCGTCAGCATTGTCAATTTTACCCATCATATCACGAAGAGATAAACTTGCAGTATTAGTAGTAGCAAGGTCAGTTACACCTGTAAAAGCCATCTGAATATCAGCCGCACCACTCGCAGTAAGAGTTAAACGACCTGTGTAAGTGTCATCAGCAATACTTGCATCAGTATTAAGACCAGTAGTAATGATAGCTCTACCATCTGTAGATGTAAGTTCTAATTTACCTTCCGCATTTACAGAAGCAGTAACACCAGTAGTCTCTTTATGTGTATTAATTGCATCAACAAGAACACCATTTTTGTCATTCGCTTCAATCTCAAGACCAGAAGCAGCAACTGTAACACCATTAATTGTAATGTCAGCAGCAGTACCACCTGAAGTTGAAGTAATTGCAGAAGAACCAGTTTGAGTTAAACTCCAGCTTGCACTTACACCTGTCTCATCTGATGATTTGTTAATAACTTCAGCTAAAACACCAATACCTGTACCAGCAGTAGAACCAATAGTTACAGTTTCAAGAGTGATAGTACTTCCATCAGCTTTTGTAAATGTAGCCGTGATTTCACCAGTTGTTCCACCCATATCACTTGTTTCAAAACGAGTGTGACCAATTTTATCTGAACTTGTCGCACCGATAGACATACTAATAGTTTCATTAGAATATGCACCTACTTGGAAGTTTGCATTTGAGAATGAACCAGAAAGTAAGCTTTTACCGTTGTAAGAAGTCTGACCTGCAATGTTATCTAGTTGTTCAGTAAGACGTTTAATGTCCGCTTGAAGTGCTTTTCTAGAGTCAGCATTTTGACCATCTTGTGCAGCTTGTGCAGCTTTAGTTTTGATAGTATCAAGAATTTTGATTTGCTCATCCATCGCTTTATCAGCAATTTTTGCAATCGCCATACCGTCACCAGCATTTCTAATAGCTTGACCGAGTGAAGAAGCCTGAGAACGAAGTGAATCTGCAATCGCCATACCAGAAGCATCGTCTGCTGCTGAGTTAATACGAAGACCTGAACTTAATCTACCAAGAGATTTGTCAATGTTCACATTGTTCATTTGCGCATTTACGTGTGCGTTCATTGCCGCAACGTTTGTATTAATTCTAAAACCCATAATAAATCCTTTTCTATGGAGAGCCTTTCGCTCTATTTTAAATTTTATATCTTTGGCTTCCCTGCCTTAGATGGTAACTAAATCGGTACTGCAAAAAATAACTTTAATAAATTTACAAAAAATTTTCCTATTTTTAATTTAATATTTTTTCCGCTACACTTTCGCATTTGAAAAGAACTATACTATATATATAGGAATACTATTTGAACTTAATTATCGTCGAGTCGCCCGCTAAGGCTAAGACTATAAAAAACTTTCTTGGGAAAGATTATGAGGTTATTGCATCCAAAGGTCATATTCGTGATTTACCTAAATCTCGTTTTGGAATAACTGTCGATGAGGAGACACAACATCTCGTTCCAAGTTACTCAGTTGCAAAAGAGAATGCGCCTACCGTAAAAGAGATAAAGGCCCTTGCAAAAAAAGCCGACAAAATATATATCGCAACCGATGAGGACCGCGAAGGAGAAGCGATTGGCTGGCACATTGCCCATGCAATTAAAAAAGACCCTGCAGAGCTTCCAAGAATTGTTTTTCATGAGATTACAAAGACGGCTATAAACCATGCGCTAGAATCTGCAAGACATATAGACATGGATATGGTAAATGCACAACAAGCTCGTCGTATACTTGACCGTGTAGTGGGTTATAAACTCTCTCCACTTCTCTCGTCAAAAATACAAAAAGGACTCTCGGGTGGACGTGTACAGTCATCAACACTCAAGCTTGTTGTTGATAGAGAACGCGAAATAAAAGCTTTCATACCGCAAGAGTACTGGAGCATTGATACAGAGTTTAAAACAAACATAGAAGCAACACTCATTGCTCATAAAGGAGAGAAACTCACTAAACTCTCTATTGAAAATAAAGAACAAGCAGAAGCGATTACAAAAAGTGTTAAAGCGGATGAGTACATTATTAGTAAAATAGAGACTAAAGAACGTAAGTCAGCAACACCACCACCATTTATGACCTCTACACTCCAGCAGGCAGCATCTAGTAAACTCGGGTTTACACCAAAACGTACTATGATGATTGCTCAAACACTCTATGAGGGTGTAAAAACGCCAGATGGTACATCAGGGGTTATTACATATATGAGAACAGATTCACTCAATCTTGCAAGTGAAGCTGTAGGTGCTGTTCGTGGTATTATTGAAAACCGTTATGGAAAAAAATACCTACCAAAAAACCCAAAAGTGTATACGAAAAAAGCAAAAGGTGCACAAGAGGCGCACGAAGCCATCCGTCCAACTATGCTACAGTTTACTCCAGAGGTTGCACAGAGCTATCTCAAAGCAGACGAAATAAAACTTTATCGTCTCATTTATGAGCGTTTTATGGCTTGTCAAATGGAAGATGCAAAGTTTGAACAGCAAAGTATCATTTTTACAGGTCAGAATAATGAGTACCGTGCAAGTGGACGTAAGCTTATTTTTGATGGTTTTTACGCAGTAACAGGGACGGAGGATAAAGATAAACTACTTCCAACGCTTAAAGAGGGTGAAAAAGCCGAGTTGCAAAGTGTAAAACCTGAGCAACATTTTACCGAACCACCATCACGCTACTCAGAAGCAAGTCTTATTAAAAAACTTGAAACTGAAGGTGTTGGAAGACCATCTACGTACGCGCCGACTATTGCTACACTCTCAAACCGTACCTATGTGACTATTGAGAAGAAGCAGATTATTCCGACTGAGATGGCTTTTACTGTTACAGAAATTTTAGAAAAAAACTTTGCCAATATTGTAGATATATCTTTTACTGCAAATATGGAAGAGAGGCTCGATGAAGTAAGCGAGGGTGATGTTGATTGGCAAAAACTACTTTATGACTTTTACTATCCATTTATGGAGCAAATCGAGGCGGGGCAAAAAAACATTATCTCTCTTAAACTTGCAAAACCACTTGGACGCACTTGTCCAAAATGTGGAGAGCATGAGCTTCTCCTTCGTTCTGGTCGTTTTGGAAACTTTATTGCGTGTAGTGGCTTTCCAAAATGTAAGTACACTGAACAGTGTGATGAAAACGGTGAAGCTGTAGAGAAAAAACAAGAAGAGAGCTCAGAAGAGAAGTGTGAAAAATGTGGAAGTGATATGATTGTTAAAAATGGTCGTAATGGACAATTTTTGGCATGTTCTAACTATCCAGAGTGTAAAAATACAAAAAGCATTAATGTAGAAGAGAAGACAAGTGAAACTCCATGTCCAGAGTGTGGCGGTGTCATTAGTCTGAAAAATTCTCGTCGTGGACCATTTTGGGGATGTAACAACTATCCAGAGTGTAAATTTATATCTAAATTTGAACCAACTACGATTAAGTGTAAAGAGAAAGGGTGTAGTGGTGTTTTAGCCCCAAGAACCTACAGAAACAAAGAAGTGTATGAGTGTGTCAAGTGTAAGACACGTACACCCAAAGAAGACGTGGATAAATAAGTGAAAATTGGTATTCTCTCCGATACACATACCAAGATTAAACGAGCCAAAGACTCTATTGATAAGCTCCTTAATGAAGGAGCAGAGTTTTTAGTTCATGCAGGTGATGTGTGTGAAGAGGAGACGCTTGAGTTACTCAAAAATTCAGGTAAGCATTACGTCTGTGTTTATGGAAATAATGATGCTCATCTAGTGGCTCTACACAACAAGTATAATCTTGTACAAGAACCTCACTATTTTAAACTTGCAAATACAAAGTTTAAACTTATGCACCTTCCTTATTATATGAGTGCAGATGCAGAAGTAGTGTTATATGGGCATACACATCAATTTAAAAGTGAATTTATAAATGGGACCCTTTTTTTAAATCCAGGGGAATCCTGTGCAAGGAATAAAGCACTCTCAGAGTGTGCACTTCTTGAAATAGAAGAAAAAAAATTTAATGTAACATACTACTCAAAAGGCAGAGATGAAGAAGAGTTCTATGCCCAAGAGTTCACATACGATAGGAAGGTATCATGAGTGAAAAAATATTTCTGTGTTCCATCTGTAACATTAATAGTGGAACATGTTTAGAAGATTGTAAATTCTGTTCGCAAAGCGTACGCTATAAAGCAGACATTGAACGCTATAAACAAAAAGATATGGAACTCATTAAAAAAGAAGCAATTAACGCAAGAGATAATGGAGCTTTAGGGTTTTGTTTAGTAACAGCAGATAAAGGTCTTAATGACAAAACGCTTGATTTTGTGTGTAGAGTTGCAAAAGAAGTACAGAGTGTTGCACCTGAACTTCGTCTTATTGCCTGTAATGGTACAGCCAGTGTGGAACAACTTCTAGTCCTAAAAGAGGCAGGTATTAAAGCCTATAACCATAATCTTGAAACAAGTGAAGCTTTCTACCCTAAAATTTGTACTACACACCCTTGGTCAGAGCGTTATGAGACGTGTCAAAATGTAAATAAGGCTGGACTCGTTCTAATAAGCGGTGGCATCTTTGGACTCGGTGAGTCTCAAGAGGACAGAGAGAGCATGCTTGCCTCTTTAGCTTCACTCAATCCTACATCAGTACCTATTAACTTTTATCACCATAATGAAGCGCTTGAGCTAGAACCTAATTCTCTCACTGTCGATGAAGCTTTTTCCTTAATAGAACTTACTCGTAAGAGACTTCCAAATGCACAGCGCATTATGGTTGCTGGTGGACGTGAATTAATGTTTGGCGAACGTCAAAATGAAATTTTTGAGCATGGAGCGAACTCAATCGTCATAGGAAACTACTTAACAACAAGTGGAAGAGCTATGAATAAAGACCTTGATATGATAAAATCTTTAAATCTAGAAGTTGCTACAAAGGTACACTAAAAATTTCTAAAAGGAAATAAGGAGAGAAAATGAGTGATAACATTACACTTATAACGACTATTTCACTCATTATTATGTTCTCTCCATTCTTTGCGAAAATAGTTAAACTCCCTACAACACCCATTGAAATTATCTTAGGTTCACTCTTAGGCTATGTAGGTTTTTTACATGATGAGCATCTTTTTGACCTTGTAGCAGAGTTTGGTTTTTTATACCTTATGTTTATTGCAGGAACAGAGATTAATCTCAAAAATGTTCTCAAAACACCCTCTATTATTATGAAAAAAGCTCTTATCTATCTCATCTTGCTTTACGCATTCTCTATTGCTTTTTCTATACAATTTGAACTTGGAAAGATTATGATGGTGCTACTCCCTCTTATCTCGGTAGGACTTGTCGCCTCTCTTTCAAAAGAGTATGGAAAAACACCTTGGCTTGGTCTTTCTATGACAGTTGGAGGGATTGGAGAGGTTGCAAGTATCGTTATTCTAACTATCACCTCCGCCGCTCTACAATCAGGAGTAGGTTTTGAGCTATTAAAAATTCTCACCTCTTTAGTAGCATTTTTACTCTTTATGTTTTTACTCTTTCGTGCCATGCAAATTCTTTTTTGGTGGTATCCAAAAGTCTCTCTTTTACTCATGCCACATAAAGACAACAAAGAGCAAGACATTCGTCTAAGTATGGGAATTTTCTTCCTTCTCGTAGGGGCTATGCTCTATCTGCATCTAGAGCTTGCCTTTGGAGCCTTTTTAGCGGGTATTTTTATCCCTACGTTTTTTGAACATAAAAATGAACTTCCAGAAAAACTGGCATCTTACGGCTTTGGATTTTTGATTCCTATATTTTTTATCCATATTGGAAGTTCGTTTAATCTTGAAGCTCTTGCAATGGATGGCCTCATCACAAAAGCACTCATTATAGCTCTTGTCATGGTTATTATGCGTATTATTGCTTCTTTAGTGTTTACACGAGAACTTGGCTTTATAGATGCTATCTTAATGGGACTCTCCCACTCTATGCCACTCACACTTCTCATAGCAATGGCAACACTAGCGTTTAGTGCCAATTCTATAGACAAACTTCACTATTACGCTTTCATTTTAGCGGCTCTCTTTCAAGTCATTAGTGTAATGACCGTAATTAAACTCATTAATCTTCTCAAACTTAAAAAGAATACCATATGAGTCACTCTCCTCTTCTACAACTTGCACGCGAATCTATAGAAGAGGTACTTCAAGCTCACTATAAAATTGACAAAACAAAACTTTTAGAACAATATCCTCTTCTAAATGAAAAAGTACCTGTTAGCATAAAAATTTTTCTTCAAGATGAACTGCGAGGCTTTTATACAACCAAAGGGGCTGAACTAAGTCTCGTTGAGAGTATCGCTATTGGTGCTAAAAAAGCTGCTTTTGAAGACAAAGCACATAAAGCTCTGACTCTTAGTGAGTATTTTTTATGCTACATTGAAATATCTTTAGAAACAGAGAGTGGAGTTATTTCACACAAAGAACGTGCCTTCTTAGAAAATAGATCCTCATAAATAAGACTATTTAAGTCCTATTTGTATATAATTGGTGAATGTATTACGTAATCAAAAAACAACTTGACCGCTATCCTAACACATTTATTGGCTTTGCCGTAGAGAAGTATATTGCTTCAAAAAGCAATGATAATGTTATTTTCTTCTTTACTCATGATGGAAAAGTTGTACGTAAGTGGGTCAAGCTTACAGATATTGTTCTATTAACGGATGATAAAGAGTATTTTTTAAAGATTATGCGTCAGTTTAAAAGGACGCAAGAAGAGCAACAAGCTCTCGTTGATGAAGCACAAAAAAATCTTGAGCAGACTATGACAAACTTTGTAGAGACAATGCAGGCTGAAATAAGTGAGTTTGAAGAGATTCGCGATTCTACAGACGTACCTGATAAACTCAGGTGTCTATAACTTAGACTAATTTTTCAGGAAAATGTGTCATAAACTTTTGTAGTTTTGGTTCAATAACCACTTGACAATACCCTTGCATTGGATGTAAGGCATAATAATTTTGATGATACTCCTCCGCTGGATAGACAGTATCTGGTAGAGGTGACACCTCTGTCACTATCGGATCTTCATAATTTTTCTGATTTTTATATATAGACTCATTAATAATTTCATGTTCCATCTCATCGGCATAATAAATTACTGAACGGTACTGTGTCCCTCTATCTGCACCCTGTTGATTGAGTGTTGTTGGGTTATGAATTACAAAAAATATATCTAAGAGTTCAGAGAGTTGAATAATCTCACTATCATAAGTAATATCTACAATTTCGGCATATCCACTCACACCGGTACATATCATCTCATAATTTGGATTTGGTCTAGCACCCCCTGCATAACCACTCACTACTTTTACGACACCCTTTACGTTTAAAAAAACTGCTTCAGTACACCAAAAACAGCCACCACCTAAAACTATTCTCTTCTCACTCATATTGAATCCTCTTATTCACTATTTTATTCTTGGATTATTACATCTTCGAGGTAAGAGCTATCATAGCCTCTATAAATTATATAAGAGTTATAATCTATTTTTCAGCTCACCATAGAGTTTTTGCATAAAAGGCATCTGTACATATCCAGTTAAAGAGTCCAGCTCTACAGGTTTGTTCTTTTTAAAATCAAGATGCATCGAGGTCGAAGCATCAGCTGGCAATTTAGAAGCTGTTTGCAGAGCTTTCTCAACCTCATCTGCTATATCTATTCCTCTCTTTGATGCATACACTTGTATCTCATTTAAAAGCTCTTGGGCCTCATTGAAATGATTTTCATATACCCAGGCAATACTTTTATCATAATAAGAAGTAAGCGTTGCAAAAGCCGAAATAAAGAGATACTTTTTCCACAGAGCAGTCTGTATGTCTTCAGGTGTTTTATAGCGAAGCTGAGCCTTTTCAAAAAGAGCTACAAATATATCTTTAGCCTCATTTTCGCCACCAAAAATTGCGGCAAAAACTTTTCCTTTTTTACGAATCTTTCCTGCTTCTTCAATGTGCGAAAGTATATACACACAACCATCTAAAACTCTACATTTACTGAGCCTTCTCAGTGTATCCCCATTATCAACTCCATTAGAAAAAGAGAGCAGTACTGTTTTATCGTCTACATGAGAAGCTATATTTTTATATGCATCTGCCAAATCATAACTTTTTACACAAAAGATTACTACATCAAAGGCGCCTTCAAAATAGCCATCAAGCTCACCCTCTTCTCTGGCATCTATTTTTGCACTCCAACAAAATTCATCTTCAACAATTTCCAAACCATGAGTCCGTATAGCCTCAAGGTGTGTGCCTCTGGCAAAACCAACTACATCAATACCCGCACGTACAAAGTTTGCTGCTATGTATCCACCAACACCTCCAAGTCCAACTATTGCTACTCTCATCACTTTACCACCTTTTCAAAACTGTAATTGACATTGTAGGGTAGTATCTTGTAAAATTCAACTATGTTAAACATTTTAATAGCAACCCGCTAATGTGCGGTATTTTTGGCATTATTGGCGAGTATAACGAAAGTGTTGCACGTAGTGCCCTTGCAAAACTTTCGCACCGTGGACCTGACCACTGTGGTATCATTCAAGAAACTAATCTTTTTTTTGCCCATCAGCGTTTAAGTATACAAGATGCCCATCATAGAAGTAATCAGCCTTTACGCCACCAAAATATTCTTCTCTCTTTTAACGGGGAGATATATAACTTTAAAGAGTTAAAGTCTCAACTCAATTTTCATTTTGAAACTGACTCCGACAGTGAAGTGATTATTGCTGCATATCTTAAATGGGGAGTAAACTTCATAAAAGAACTCCGTGGGATGTTTGCCATTGCTCTTTTAGATGGGGAAAAACTTTACCTTTTTCGTGATAGACTCGGTAAAAAACCTCTCTTTTACATGCAAAAAAAATCTTTTTACTTCGCTTCTGAGATCAAAGCGCTCACACCTTTTTTAACACACAAAGAGATGAATCAAGATGCTCTTATGAGTTACCTCTCATTTTTGGCTCCAACACCTCCACACACTTTTTATAAAGATATATATAAACTTGCTGCAGGAGAATATATAGAGTTTAATAACGGAAAGCTCAAGCATAAGCGTTACTGGGATGTAGTTGACACACAAGCAAATCTAATAACAAAAGAGGAAGAGGCTGTAAATTTAATTGAGCAAACTTTAGAAGAGTCTTTAGCATTACGTTTTACAAATGAGGTCTCTTCTGCGGCTCTTTTATCTGGTGGTATAGATAGCGCAACAATTAACTACTATGCAAAAACGATGGGCTACTCCCTACCAACATACACGCTCGGCTATAAAGAATATGCAAAATATGATGAGAGAAAAAACGCTGCAGAGAGTGCAAAGTTTTTGGGAATAAGTAACAATGCCATAGAAATTGATGAAAAAAGTTTTATCGATTCAAGTGAAAAAGTACTTTTTACTCTTGATGAACCGCTCAATGATCCTGCTGCCATTCCTCTCTACCTTCTCTTTGAAGCGATTCAAAAAGATGGACATAAGGTCGTTATGAGTGGCGAAGGAAGTGATGAGATATTTTTAGGTTATAGACAGTACTTTGAGTACCTTGATATAGAATCAGCTGCTACTCTTGCACATAAAAACTGGCTCAAAAAGTATTTCCGTTCAAACTTCTCCATGAATAGAGAGTGGGAGTGGTACAAACGTGTTTTTGACGAAACGCTTTTATTTAGAAGTTCTGGAGAAAAGTTTACAGATTTACAAAAAAACGCACTCTTGCGTAAAAACGTAAGAGATAACGAATCACTACGTTATCTTGAACCCTATCGTAATCGTTTTGAAAACTCATCACATAGTAATCCTAGTAGCTGGTATAGTTATATAGACCTGAATCTCTTTCAAGCAGAGCATTTCTTAACGAAACTAGACAGAGTATCTATGGCTCACTCTATAGAATCTCGTACACCTTTTTTAGACCATAAACTTGTAGAAACTCTCTTCTCCATATCACCAGAGCTGCGTTACAAAGATGGCGTTACAAAAAGCCTACTGAAAAAAATCATGCATAACAAGTTAAATTCAAGTATACTTTCCCGCAAGAAAAAAGGCTTTGCCAACCCATATATGGAGTACCTCATTAACTCAAAAAAAATAGCCCTTATTCAAGAGGTGAATAAACAGACAGGAATGTTTAAAGAAAGTGCCCTTGAAGAGTACATCCAAACAGCTGTAAAAGGGAGTTTTAAACAGCATATATGGGGGCTTTATGTTCTCTCTCACTGGATCCAAAGAGAGTTACTTTAATGCACAGACTTCAAGAAAATCACTATACCTACCTCATGGTTTTTGCTATGCTTTTTTGGGGTGGAGGCTGGACAGCACTAAAAATTTTAACGTACAACCTTCCAATGGAAGTGATTATATTTTGGCGCTTTTTGATAATGAGTATTGCCTTTATACCTTTTATTTATTACTTCAAAATTCCTTTTACGTTTAATGCTGGTGCCTTAAAATTCATTGCTGCAAGCTCAGTTTTAAACATGGGATTTATGGTATCTTCATTTTACGGCATCAAATATGGACTCGCAGGTGCAGGAAGTGTCATTATTACAAGTGTATCACCTGTTATGACATTTTTACTTGCAGCACTGCTGTTTCGTAAAAAGATAGCTCTAATACACTACTTTGGCCTTTTTTTAGGATTACTTGGTGGATACATACTTCTTCAACTGAGTGATTTAGCACTTTTTTTTAACGGAGCAAATATCTACTACATTATCTGTGCAACTATCTGGGCTGGAGTAACTCTACTCTCACAACATTCACAAAAGTATATTCATCCCCTCTACTACAGTTTCATCATCTCCTTAATAGCGACAATATCTACCTTTATATACGCTTTTGATGCAGAACTGCTTGCAGTTTTTGAGCAAAATACAGAGTTCTGGATTGCTATGATTTACTTGGGAGTTTTTGGACAGACTGTTGCCACAACCATCTTCTTTTTGGCAAGTGGAAAACTAGGCAGTGAGAAAACAAGCTCTTTTATGTTTTTAGTGCCTGTGTTTGCGCTCTTTTTTGCATGGTTATTTTTAGATGAAGAGATACAGACACACATACTAATCGGTGGAGCCGTAAGTATGCTTGCTGTCTATTTTATTAATACAAGACGAAAAACCTAGTCACCTTTTGCACGGCGTTTGAGTTTCATTTGACGCTTCGCAAGTTCACGCATATCCTCGGTTGTATCACTCTCATCCATAATTTCAACACCTAAAATAGTCTCAACACAATCTTCTAGAGTAATGATACCTTCCGTTTGACCATAGTTGTCAACAACTAAAAACATATGGTCTTTTTTTGCAATAAGTAAATCCAGTGTTTTACTAACTGGAATGTTTTCATTTATTGAAAAAATATCTTTTTTAATCTCTGATAGAGGCACGCTATCATCAATAAGTGCCTGTTTAAAAATTTTTTTCGTAAGTACGATACCCGTAACTTCTTCAATGCTATTTTTATAAATAGGAATACGTGAGAACTTAAAAATTGCCGTTTGTGTCTCTATTACTTCTTTAATAGTCATATTTTCATCTATAGCAAATACAACACTTCTAGGGGTGAGAATTTCACCAACTTTAATATTGTTAAGGTTTAAAATATTCTCTATGAAATCAGACTCTTTTTCATCTATTACACCCTCATCTTCACTCTGAAGCATACTCTCTAGAAGCTCTTCTTTAGTGAGTGAGTGAGAATCTGCCTTTCCATTACGTATTTTATTTGTGACAGCAAGTGTTGTCAAAATTATCGGATACGTCATCCAAACAAAAATACGGATAAACTGTGCAGCTATCGGAGCTAAAGACTTCCAATAAAGTGCACCGATAGTTTTTGGAATAATTTCACTTAAAAATAAGATTGCAAACGTGAGTACCATAGAGACAATTACCACAGCATCATTTCCAAACACATGAGCTGCCTGAGCACCTACAGCTGCAGCTCCGAGTGTGTTTGCAATCGTATTTAAAATCAAAATACCTGCAAGTGATTTGTTGATATTTTCTTTTTGTAAACGTAATAACTTTCCAACATTAGGACGCTCTTTTTCTAAAACTGCAACATACGACATATTTATTGAGAGTAGTACTGACTCAAGAACTGAGCAGAGAAATGAAACTCCTACTGAGAGGAGAAAAAAGATTATAAGTAAATCCAAGTTTTACACTATCCTTATAGTAAAATATAGGTCGCTAAACCTAAAAAGCTAAAAAATCCAACAACATCAGTTACAGTTGTCAAAATAACCGTACTCCCAATCGCAGGATCAATATCCATGCGTTTTAAAAGTAGCGGTATTGTCGCACCAAAAAAGCCTGCGGCAAAAAGATTAATTATCATACTTAAAGCAATTACCACTCCAAGCATTCCTTTTTCAAACCAAAAAGAGGCTATAAGCCCTATGATTATAGCAAAGAAGAACCCATTGATGAGTGCAATTATTACCTCTTTTTTTATAATACGCATCGCATCTCCCTGAGAGATATCTCCAAGAGCCAACTGCCGTACAACAACGGTCAAAGACTGCGTCCCTGCATTGCCTCCCATTGAAGCTACAATTGGCATTAAAACAGCCAGAGCAACCATACTCTCTAAAGTATTTGAAAATATACCGATAACAAGCGAAGCCGCTATTGCCGTTAAAAGATTAAAAGAGAGCCAAACAGCACGTTTTTTTCCTGCAGGCAATATCTCTTCATCCTCTTCTGCTTCATCATCAACACCGGCAAGATTATACATCTGTTCAGTTGCATGTTCGTTAATAATGTCATAAATATCATCAGAAGTAATACGCCCCAGAAGTACTCCATAAGCATTAACTATTGCCAAAACACTAATATCATATGCTTCAAAAATGTGAACAACGTCTCTAATATCATCAGTATCAACAGCTTTTATAGGTTCAAAGCTCTCTTCGCTTAGCTCTATATTTTCAATTACCGACTTTGAAAAATCAAAAATAAGAAGGTCATCAAGTCCAACAGCGTATTGAAGTTTTTTATCTTCATCGGTTATAAAGAGATTTTGAACATTTTCAATCTCATTCTCTTTTCTCAAGTGTGCAAAACGCTTAATTACATCCTGAACTATTTCATCTTTATAGGCAGTAAAAAGCTCAAGTTGCATATATGCACCGGCTTCTTCGTCCTCATAAGTTTGCAGTTTGGTAATCTCTTGTTTATCATCCTCATGAAGATTTGCAAAAACCTCAGTTGCTATAGTCTCATTAAGCTCTTCAAGCTCTTGTAGAAACTCCACCTGGTCATCTGATTCCAGTTCTGCTACAGCTTCAGAGAGATCTTCAACACTAAAACTACCGACAACGTCATCAAAATATCTATCTGGAAGAGCGAGAGCTATATCACCGATAAATTTTTTGGGTACCAGTTTAATCGCAACACTAAACTCTTCATCACTACACCCTTTTAATATCTTGGCAATATCGCTAGGGTGCATCTCACTAATATCATGTGCACTTAAATAGTCTTGCAGCTGTTTCATAAACGTCATTATATCAGATTATATTTTTTGCTATATCAGAAGCTATACATGTCAAGATATATTATAAATTAGCACGTAGAAATATTCTACAATCTTTTGCGTTAAGTGGTTTTGAGTAGTAATACCCTTGAATTATATAACACCCCTCTCGCATTAATAGCTCTACCTGCTCTTCTGTCTCAACACCTTCTGCAATAATATCAAGTTCAAGGTTTTTCGCAAGAGAAATAATTGTCTTAACAATTGCTACATCATCTTTATCTTGTGGAATATCCATAATAAAACTTCTGTCAATTTTTAAACTCTCAACTGGTAAGTTTTTTAAATAAGATAAAGAAGAGTACCCTGTTCCAAAATCATCTAAAGCTATTCTTACCCCAAGTTCTTTAAACTTTTGTAAAATTGCTATAGCTTTCGTTTGATTTTTAATAATTTGACTCTCTGTTACCTCTAACTCTAAATATTTAGTATCAAATCCAAGCTTCTCAATTACACTCTCCATCTTCTCAACACAGGAAATACTTTCAAGCTGTTTACCCGATATATTTAAAGATAGCCTTCCAGTAATTAATCCTTCTAAGTACCATAACTTCATGTCTCTTAAAGCTTTGTGGACTACGAGCCTATCAATCTCAACAATAGCTCCACTCTCTTCCGCAAAAGGAATAAATTCTCCTGGCATTATAAGACCTTTTTGAGGATGATTCCATCTGACCAAGGCCTCTAAGCCAATAACTTTATTTGTTCGCGCATCTACTTTTGGTTGATAGTAAGGTTCAAATTGCTCGAGCTGTATAGCCTCTCTTATACTATTTTGGAGTTCTACTTTATTCATTGCTATTTCAGTCATAATACTATTATAAAACTTATACCCATTTTTCCCATTCTCTTTAGCTCTATACATAGCTGTATCAGCATATTTAAGAAGTAAGTCTGGATTATCTCCATCATTTGGATAAAGACTGAGTCCTATACTAAAAGTAACAAAAAGTTCAATATCTTCAACCTTGATAGGCTTTTGAATTTCTGTAATTATTCTTTTTGCTATTCCTTCTAAAGAATTTTGAGTCACTTTATTTGCAATTATTGTAAATTCATCTCCACCTAATCTCGCTACTATATCTTCTCTACTTACTCCATCACGTAATTTTTGTGTTATCTTTTGTAGTAAAATATCTCCCACTCTGTGTCCGTAAGTATCATTAATCTCTTTAAACCCATCAAGATCTAAAAAAAGAACACCTACATTATGGTCACTCTCTAAGGCAGTTTCAATAGACTCTTGAAGCTTTTGATGAAAATAGAGCCTATTTGGTAAATTTGTTAATGAATCATGATGTGCTAAGTGGGTCATTGCCTCACTCTTTTCACGTAGTTCCTCAGTCTTTTGTGCTACACTTCGCTCAAGTTCCTCTCTTTGTTTCTGTATATAATTTTTATAATTTACCACATAAAGATAGAGCAAAAATCCTCCAATCATAAAAAAACCTATAATCAGTCCGAGGATAATTCTTTCTCTAGAGTCTTGTATAGTTGAAGTGTCTATTTTTTCTATATCTATTCCCATGATGAAGTAGCCCATACGCTCACCATTTATGTCAGGGAGTTTATACACACATAAAAGTTGACTATTGTCAGAATCAACAACATAATTTTCTATATTAATATAATAATCTACTCCCTTTTCAAGTACAAGTTCTAGTAATTTTTTTGATCCACTAAATGAACTCATGTAATAGTCATCAATAAACTTTTCACTTGGTGTATTAGTGAGTTGTTGTTTATAGTTTTTGTCAACTAAAACTATTGTCTCAAAACTATACTCCTGTAACTTAATTACAATCGAATTAAACTTTGCAAGAGTCTCAACAAAACCTAAAAATTTATCCTCATCATACACAGGAAACATACTTTTAAACGTCATGTCAAACTTTCCTGTACTTATAGAAGAGATAACTCTTGGATTCTCAATCATACTGTCAATATCTAGCCTAACACCTCTTAAAGAGTCTCCATGCTCTTTTGTCCAACTTCTATAGCGACTTATTCCTTTATTGTCTACTACATGAAACCAAATATTTTTTAAAGGCGTGTTTTCACGTAATAGTTTAGAGTATTTGTCTAATTCTAAATTTCCAACTGGCTTGTCAAGCAATAAATCTTTTACTTTTTGATTTTGAGATAAAGAGATATCCAAAAGTAAGACAGCTTCTCTCTTCTCTTTTATTAGTACCTCAAGTTCTCTTTTCATTCCTTGAGATACTTCACTATATTTTAATCCATAGAGAGTTTCTAGACTATTTTTTAAATATATGTATCCACTACTTACATAAAGAACTATAAAAAAAAGCCCCTATGTAAATCACCTTGGGATTAATACGCATAAAGTTCATCTATATCATTCCTAAATGAGCTTGAATAGATACCCTTTTTCTATTCTTTGTAATTCATATTTATAATAACCATCTAGTTCAATTACAATCCTATAATAACCTTTATGATTTCCTACACGAAAACTTTTAACTACAGATGTAGTATCTATATTTTTAGTAAATGAACGAATATCAATGTCGCGTTTTAAATCACATACAATTCTGTGCGGATCAGTTAACATAAAATTTCTAATTAACTTATCACTACTTAAAAGCTTGATATCTTTCTCTTTTGTATATAAAGTAAAAAAAGATAAACCACCCAATTTTGTATAATTACTTTGTACGCTCTTCTCAAGCAGAGATATTTTTGACTTAGTATCCTGATAACTTTGTGTTAAAAAAAGTGGAAGATGCCAGTCTATATTATTATTTAACTCGACTGTTTTTGTTGCTATTGATCCGTCTAAATTTTTATACGTGACACTAAAAGATTCAATGATTCTTGCTGTAGAAGGCAGTGTTAAACTTGCTTGTTTTAAAAGTTTTCTCTGCTCTGTAAGATTAGAAGTTATAGGTAAATCTGTTTCACCCTCTGCTGGAAAAAAAGGATTTTCTCTAGCGATTAATGCTCCAGAATATAGAAACAGTATAAATAAAAGTTTTATCATCTAACTAACCTACCTATTTTACAGATATTATATCAGATTTAAAAATTTATTGTGCGGAAATCTCTTTTAACTCAAAATACTCACGTTGAAGTTGTGCATTTTCACTTTTTAATCGCACAATTTCATTTGAAAGATATGTTTCATACTCTTGAAGACCAAAAAGGACTTCGAGAGATGATGTACCATACAGAAGGACTCCTAGATAAATTCCCAGAAGAATAACTATGGAAAATAGGAGAGAAAATTTACCAAGAGAGAGCCCCAAATACTTTTGTGTCAAGCTTTGCGAGGTATCAATTTCCTCGTATAACTCCTCTTGATTCATAATAGATATTAGTTGAAAAGTTTAGACCCTAGGTATTCACCATAAGCAACTTCATTCTCAATCTCTAACAGACGATTGTACTTCGCTGTTCTTTCACCACGAGCTGTTGAGCCTGTTTTGATTTGACCACAATTAAGTGCTACTGCAAAATCCGCGATAAAAGCATCTTCGCTTTCTCCTGAACGGTGACTCATAACAGTTGTATAACCATTGCGTTGAGCTAAACGTACAGTTAACATAGTCTCAGAAACTGTACCAATTTGATTTGGCTTAATTAAAATCGAGTTTGCTATCCCTTTTTGAATACCTTCATTTAAGATATTTACATTTGTAACAAAAAGATCATCACCAACTAATTGTGCTTTTCCACCTAACTTATCAGTTAAAATTTTCCAACCATCCCAGTCATCTTCACTAAGTCCGTCTTCTATAGAAACGATAGGGTATTTAGCGCATAAATCAACATAGTAATTTGCCAACTCTTCACTTGTTACTGTTCTATTCTCAGACTCCAATCTATAGCCACCATCACAGACAAGTTCAGAAGCAGCAACATCTAAAGCGATTGCAATCTGCTCACCAGCCTTATAACCTGCTTTTTCAATTGCTTCCATAATAACTTGAATCGGCTCTTCATTCGAAGATAAATCTGGTGCGAAACCACCTTCATCACCAAGAGCTGTATTATGTTTTTTAGCTTTTAAAATAGCTTTTAAATTATGGTATACCTCTGCTGAAGCACGAAGCCCCTCTGCAAAATCTTCAAAGCCAACAGGCATAATCATATACTCCTGAAAATCTACAGAGTTATCGGCATGTGAACCACCATTAATGATGTTCAACATAGGTGTTGGCATTACCATTGCATTAGCACCACCTAAATAGCGATAAAGTGGCATACCTAGAGATATAGCAGCAGCACGAGCAACAGCCATAGAAACACCTAAAACTGCATTTGCCCCCAAATTCCCATAGTTGTTAGTTCCGTCTATCTCTTTCATAGTGGCATCAATAATTGCCTGATTGAATGGTGAAAGTCCTACTAAAGCATCTGAAATTTCATGATTAACATGCCCTACAGCTTTTAAAACACCTTTCCCCATATAACGCTCATCGCCATCACGTAATTCAAGGGCCTCACGTTTTCCTGTACTAGCACCTGAAGGTACTACAGCACTTGCAACTGTTCCATCACTTAGTTCCACTGTTGCTTTTACCGTTGGATTTCCACGAGAATCCATCACTTCAATTGCACTAACGCTATCTATAAACATTCATTTACCTTTTATTTTTGTATGCCTCTAAATTCTTGGACACCGTAAATTGTGGCAATAATTTTACCCAATATTAGTTAAATATTAGGTTATAGCGAAAAACTACTCTGTTTCAGCCTCTTCTATCTCGACACTATCCATAATCATGACATCATTCATGCCCATGGCAACTTTAATTTTATCTTCTATTATACGTGCAAGTTCAGGTTCATCTTTAAATTTTTGTTTAACGTTTTCACGTCCTTGTCCCAGTTTTGTATCCTCATAAGCAAACCAGGCTCCTGCTTTATCAATGATGTCTAATTTCACACCATAATCTACAAGTTCTCCCTCTTTAGAGATCCCTTCTCCAAACATAATATCAAACTCTGCCTGACGGAATGGTGGTGCAACTTTATTCTTGATTACTTTTGCTTTTACACGATTTCCAATCTGTGCTTCACCCTGTTTCAGTGAAGCAATACGGCGAACATCAATACGTACTGATGCATAAAATTTCAGTGCATTCCCTCCCGTCGTTGTTTCCGGTGAACCATATCCCATCATGCCGATTTTCATACGAATCTGATTGATGAAAATAACAGTACAGTTCATTTTTGAAAGTACTCCTGTTAGCTTGCGCAGTGCCTTAGACATTAAACGTGCCTGAACTCCAACATTTTGATCGGACATCTCTCCTTCAATTTCTGACTTTGGAGTCAATGCTGCAACCGAGTCAACAACAATTAAATCAACAGCACCACTTCTTGCAATTGTTTCAACGATATCTAATGCCTGCTCTCCATAATCTGGTTGTGATACAAGTAGATTTTCAACATCTACACCAAGATTTTTAGCATATCCAACATCTAAAGCGTGCTCAGCATCAATAAAAGCACATACACCGCCTTTTTTCTGACACTCCGCTGTTACCTGTAAAGCAAGTGTAGTTTTCCCTGAGCTTTCTGGACCATATACTTCAATTATACGTCCCTCTGGTATACCACCAATTCCAAGTGCCAAATCAAGTCCTATAGAGCCTGTACTAATAGCTTTGATAGGTTCTATTGTTTTATCGCCCAAGCGCATAAGAGCACCTTTTCCAAATGCCTTATCTATCTGTTTAATAGCCAAGTCTAATGATTTTTGTTTGTTTGCATCCATCTTGAAGCTCACTTTTATTTGAAATTTGAGTAATTATATGAAACATATTTTTATTTATATAAAAATATTGCAATATGTCATATTTTATACTTTTATTGTTTTGGATTCTATCAAAATAAAGTTAAAACAATACTCATTTATGTATAATAAGCAGAATTAGAATTTACCACATATATAAGGATTATCATTTGTCTCGTTTTATCTCTCTTTTTATCTTGCTCACACTCTCATTATACGCTATTCCAAGTGTTACAGAATTAAAATCTGCCATAAAACAAAATCCTGAACTTTTAAATACTCCAGAAGCACAAGCTGAGATGCAAAAACGTGGTATAACAGATGAAGATGTGAAACAAAAACTTCTCGAAAGTGAATCCCTTGGGGAGAATACAACTGTTGCCACAAAATTTTTAGAAAATGATATAGAAGAGTTTAGAGACAACAATGAAAGTAATGAAACAAATACAACACTCACTATGGATATAAACGAAACAGAACTCTCAAAAAGACTCAATCCTTTCACTTTTAATACTAGCGAACAACTCCGTCTTGCACTGCAAAAGAAAAAAACACGTCTCACAGAAAAAAAACTTTCCCGTTTTTCAAAACGATTCTATACAAACAAAAACTCCATTGACAGTTCTTCAATTCCTACGCCCGCTGACTATATAATCTCCTCGGGTGATGAACTTAACATTTATGTTTATGGCGATCGTGATACACTCTACAATCCAGTAGTCAATAGTAATGGTACTATTGAACTGCCCTATATTGGACCTGTAAAAATTGGAGGTATGGAATATGCAGAAGCGAAAAAACATTTAGAAGAGATGCTGAAAAACCATTTTACGCTCAGTGATTTTAGTATCAATATCAATAAATACAGCACAATTCAGGTAACTCTTATAGGAGATATCTTACATCCAGGTCTTTATAATCTTTCATCTTTTTCAACAGTTAAAGATTTGCTAATCGCTTCAAAGGGAATCGGTGAAAGCACATCTGTACGTGATATTATCATAAAACGTGATGGTAAAATTATTGAGAGAGTTGACTTTTATGATTTACTTTTTGAAGGAAAACAGTTTGGTAGTAAATTGTTAAAACATGGAGATCTTGTATTTGTCAAACAAGCAAAAACACTTGTAAGTATCGATGGATATGTCAACAATAGCGCAATTTTTGAGTTAAAAGATAAAGAGACACTCAATGATTTACTTCGCTATGCGGGAGGAATCAAAGCAGATGCCTCAAAACTTAACATTAAAATAACACGTTTTACAAATAACAGCTCGATTGAAAGTTTTGAAGTTTCACAAAAAGATGCGAAAAATTTCACTATGAAAAACGGCGATAGTGTTACTATCTATCCTCTTGATGAATCTAACAGAGCCAACGTAAATATTTATGGAAATGTAATACGTCCTGGAAGTTACCCTATAACCAAAGCTGCAACTCTAAATGAACTCCTCCTTCAAGCAGTTAAAGAGGGGCGAAAAAAGTTCTTTCTTCCTGAAACATATCTTGACTACGGTGTCATTAAACGCTATTCAAAAAATCTCCGTTACGAGACGATTTCTTTTAATATTAATGAACTTTTAGAAAATAAAAAGACAGTTGCTATCCTTCCACAAGATGAAGTATATATTTTTAGCCAAAATGACATTTTCTCTTCCGAATATGTAACTACAAAAGGGAAGATACTCTTAAAACCTGGAAAACTGCAATACTTTCAAGGTATGACTCTTGCGGATGCGATACACGCTTCTGGCGTGGACTCTTTCGCTGAAGATAAAGTGAAAGTAACGACTTTTAATACAAACGACCTTATGCCAAAGACAAGTTTTTATTCATTAAAAACACAGTCCGATATAAAATTGAGTCCTTATGATGAGATAGAAGTACTTGACTACTATGATACACACTTTTTAAAGCCTATCAGTATTAATGGTGAGGTTGTAAATCCAAGTATCGTTTACTATGAAAAAGGAATGAGTGTAGAGACTCTTATAGAAATGGCTGGAGGACTTACTCCAAAAGCATATAAAAGTAATATAGAGATAGTACGTTACTACATAGATGAAAATGAGGTGCGACAACGAAAAATTTTAAAAATTGACACTAAAGAAGTTGCATATTCACAGCTTCTTCTTGAGCCTTATGATGAAGTAATGATTTTTAAAATACCGCAATGGAATGAGAACCAGACAGTTGAATTAAAAGGTGAAGTAAAATTTCCAGGTAAATATACTATAGAAGCAGGTGAGAGACTCTCAAGTGTTCTCAGACGTGCTGGTGGCTTTACAAATGAAGCATTTATTGAAGGAACGGTCTTCACAAGGGAGAGTATTAGACTCAAGCAAATTGAACAATACAATAGATCCCTTTCTAAAATTAAAAGACAGCTTGCCATCTACAATGCGATGCCTGCAAACTCTAAAAAAAGTGCTGCAACATCAGGTGCTGCTGATAAGCTCAATGAAGTTATGGAAGAAGCAAAAAAATATCAGCCGATTGGACGCATCAGTGTGAAAATTGACGAAGATTTAGATAGTCTTGAAAAGAGTGAATACAACCTTGCACTACAGGATAAAGATGTAATTACCGTTCCATCACACATAGATACTGTAAGCATATTTGGAGAAGTCTTTAACCCAACCTCTTTTGTTTATAGAAACAATCTTAACTCATCAGACTATATAGAGCTAGCAAGCGGTTATACACGTGCAGCAGATGAATCTCGTGCTTATATCATCCATGCAGATGGAACAAGTGAACCTGCATATAGTGGTTGGTGGATATTTACATCAAATCTTGAAGTAAAAAGTGGTGATACCATTGTTGTCCCTATCTATATTCAAGAGTACAATCAACTAGAACTATGGGATAGTCTTGCACGTATCATGTCGAGTTTTGCAATTACTGCTGCGACACTCAATACCCTAGGAGTTATTCAATAATGCAAGAACAACTTCTTCAAACAAATCCTCAAAACAATTATCAAGAAGATGAGATAGATTTACGTGAGTTATTCACTACAATTCTAGCCGGTAAAAAAATTATTTTTCTGACTATATTTTTGATTGTATCTTTTACATTTGTATATATTTTAAAACTACCCAATAGTTACCAATCTACTGCTGTACTCATCCCGGCAGAGTCAGAAAACTCAAACTCTTTAGGAGGACTTGGCGGACTTGCAGCAATGGCTGGTGTTTCTCTTGGGGGCGGTAACTCTATGACACCTGATGTCGCCTTTAACTCTCTTTTAAATAACTATGAATTTATGCAGACATTTATAGAAAAAAATGCAATTTATGAATACTACACTGCGGACGATGCCGACAAAAATTATATTTTTGTATTTGGATTTCGTACAATTTATGAAATTTTTACTCCAGATAAAAACAATTTGAATAAAAATGAAGAGATATATAAACTTATCAATGAAATAAGGCAAAACTTTTCTATAAGTGCTGATAAAAAAACAGGTTTAATTAGCGTCTCATACAACGATTTTGATAGGAACTATGCTCCAAAAATGGTTTCCATGTTTTTAAAAGATGCAAGCGAATATCTAGTGAATAATAATCTAGAAAATGTCAATAAAAAGCTTCACTATTTTGAAAAAGAGATGGCTAAAACGCAGGGTTTTGAACTCCGCCAAAGCCTTTCAAGTATTATCTCTAAAATAGTTCAAGAAAAAGTAATGATGCAGTCAAAACAGTACTATCAGTGTGATCTTCTAACAGCTCCACAAGAACCTTATATTTTAGATAAAACAAAACCAAAGCGCGGACTCATTTTAGTTGTCTCTTTTATTACAAGTCTTATCTTAGGTGTTTTCATTGTCTTTGCTCTTAACTTTCTCCGCACGCAAAAGGAGCAAGCATGAAACATATGCTCATAGCACACTCTCCAGATGCAGACGATATCTTTATGTACTACGCCATTAAATTCGGCTGGGTTAATATGCCGGGAGTTCAGTTTGATAATATTGCAAAAGATATTCAAACTCTGAATGAAGATGCTCTAAATGGCGAATACGATATCGTAGCTATTAGTTTTGCGCTCTATCCTCATATAAAGGAGGAGTATGCTCCACTTCGTACAGCGGTAAGTTTTGGTGAGGGATACGGACCAAAACTTATCAAACGTAAGGGTGAAAAACTGGGGCGCAACTTTAAAGTCGCGCTCAGTGGAAAGCATACTACAAACGCAATGCTCTTCCGTATAGCCTATCCTGATGCACGCATTACATACATGAACTTTTTAGAGATAGAACAAGCTGTAATAAACGGTGTTGTCGATGCGGGTGTACTGATTCATGAATCAATTCTCACTTATGCTACTTCTCTTGAAGTAGAGAGGGAAATGTGGGATATTTGGCAGGAGTTAGCAGGAGATGAGCTGCCACTTCCTCTTGGTGGTATGGCTATCCGTCGTTCACTACCATTAACTAAGGCAATTGCTTATGAATCTACACTCACAAAAGCTGTCGATATTGCAAGAAAACACAAAGAGTCTCTTTCAAAGATGCTACTTGAACGTGAACTTGTACGCATCGATGCCCCAACTTTAGACAAATACCTCGAACTTTATGCCAATGATGATTCTATCAGTTTAAGTGAGTTACAATACAAAGCAATAGATAAACTCTTTGAACTCGGTTACAAACATGGCTTTTATGATACGCCTGTAAATGTCAAAGATTATCTTATCCCTACAGAGTACATAGAACTAAGGAACTCATAATGGAAGCAAAACTCATTGCTCTTGGTGTAGAAACATTTAAAATTGCACTCATGCTTGCCCTTCCTGGTCTACTTACAGGTATGCTTTTAGGTCTTGCGGTCTCTATTTTCCAAGCTACCACACAAATCAATGAGATGACACTCTCATTTATCCCCAAAATTGTAGGTGTTGTTATTATAATTATTTTGACGATGCCATGGATGTTAAATGAGATGATAGACTTCTCAACTTACACTATGAATCTTATTCCTACATTTGTTGAGTAATGCACTATAAAACTATAGATTTCTCAAGTTACTCCTCTTTTAAAATGGGTCCTTGTATAGAAGTTGCACTTTTAGAAAACCCTCATGAAAATTACGAAGAGTATTATCTGATAGGTTCTTGCAACAATACTTTAGTTGGACCAAAAGCACCAAAACTCATAACTCTCTCCAAACAGTTTGACTATATTAAAATAGAAGGCAATACTCTAAAAATAGGTGGCGCTACTCCTTCTGGTAAAGTTGCTTCTTTTTGTAAAAAAAACGATATAGGTGGTTTTGAATTTCTCTCTCATCTTCCGGGAAAACTTGGAGGACTTGTCTATATGAATGCAGGTCTCAAAGAGTATGAAATTTTTAATATTTTACTTGATATCACGACTCCATCAGGTACAAAGACAAAAGATGAAATCTCATATGGGTATAGACAAACAGATATATCTGAACCCATACTCGAAGCAACATTTACACTCAATAAAGGGTACCGGGTAGAAATGACCGAAATGTTTAAAAAAATGCGTGCAAATCAACCAAGTACACCAAGTGCAGGAAGCTGTTTTAAAAATCCACAAGGTGATTATGCTGGAAGGCTCATAGAGGCTGTAGGTCTAAAAGGTCTTATACGTGGAGCAATGTGCTTCAGTCAAGAGCATGCAAATTTTTTGGTCAATAACGGTGGAGGAGTATTTGAAGATGCTATCTGGCTTATACAAGAGGCACAAAAAAGAGTTTTTGACGAATTTGGTATTTGGTTAGAGTGTGAAATAATTATTTTAGATGAACGTTACATGGGGAGTAATTCCCCACTACTAAGCCCGAAGAGTTAGAAACGTAACATTACACCCGCATAAAAACCTGAAAAATCAAGCTCAAATTTTGTTTGCTCTTCATTATATTTCAAGTCAAACTTTTGCGCTCTATAACCTACTTCAATTGCAGGTTGCACTACAGGGATAAAACCAAGAGTATAGTCAGCTTTTACTCTATAGTCACTCACTGTTGAGCCATCATAGGTAACATATTTTCCATCAGCTTCAAGACCGATATCTGTTCCTGGAATCTCAACCCTTGCTCTTACATAACCCATAGGAAGAGGCATTGTTTCACTCACTGTATAACTGCCAACAGAATTACCATTGACTGTCAAATTTCCAGTTGCAGTAAAATCGAGATCTATAAACTTCACATCAAGACCTAAATCAAGTGTAATCCATGCAGTATTATCTAAAATATTATAATACAACACAGCATCATATTGACTCATTTCAATTGTTCCGTTTGCAATTCCACCAATAGTAAAATCTTCAAAAGAACCATCTGCAACACCCTCATCTTTCAGTGTCGTATACTCTAAACGTAGATTAGGTAAAACAGGTATAGGATGTTTTACAAGTAACCATGCATAAGCATTTGAGTTACTTTTTTCACTTGATGTATAACTACCTTGTGCTCCTAAGCCATCATTATATGTAAGAGCGCCACTCGGTTTATTATCCCAAATACCGCCACCCATTTCAACTCTTGCTATATCAGCAGAAGCTATAGTTGCAAACAAAACAGTAGATGCCAAAAGGCTTGTTAGTTTTTTCATATTTTCTCCATTAGATTTATAAAGTTCATGGATTATAACGAAGTAAAAATATTGTAGAGATTAAATATATAAATGAGAGAAAAAGTGGACTTCTCGTGCGAAGATATGCACGAGAAAAAAGGGCTTATTTTACAGCAGCAATTGCAGCGTCGTAGTTTGGCTCTTCAGTAATTTCTGGAACGATCTCTTTGTATGTTACCACACCATCAGCATCTACAGCGAAGATTGCACGGCAAGTAACACCAGCAAGAACAGAACCACCTAAAAGTACACCGTAAGCATTAGCGAAGTCTTTATTTCTAAAATCAGAAGCAACTGTTAATTTGTCAATTCCCTCAGCAGAACAGAAACGTCCAGCAGCAAACGGAAGGTCAAGAGAAACAATAGTAGTTTTAACACCTTCTAATTCTGCAGCTCTTGCATTGAAGTTACGAGTTTCAGTAGCACATACACCTGTATCTAAAGATGGAACTACGATGATAAGTTGTTTTGTACCTTGCGCACCACCAACTACTACATCACCTAAACCATCACAGTTTACAACTGTAACTTCTGGTGCTTTATCACCTACATTTACTTCATTTCCTAATAACTCTACGTCTGTACCTTTAAACTTTGTTGTTGCCATTTTGACCCCTTGTTTTTATTGTTGTTTAAATGCTTTTTGCATTGTTGCGAAAAGTATATTTTAAATCGGATAATTATACTCTTATTTGTAAAACAAAACGATTACAATAAGCTCGTTTTAAGCCTATATAGCACTTTTTGGAGTAATATCAAGTTGCACAATTGAAGTAAACATTTGCTTCTCATACATCTCTATTGCAACACGTCCTATCATTGCTGCATTATCAGCACAATATTTCAATTCACTCAAGTATAAGGTTGCACCAAAAGGGGCTAAAAGTTTTTTAATTTCACCTCTAAGATAAATATTTGCACTTGCTCCACCTACAATTGCAAAATTTTTTGGTCTATTTGTTTTAAAATATTTTTTGAGTTTCATAATAAGATGCTTCGTCGCAATATGTTCAAACGAAGCAGCAATATCTTTATATAAAACTGTATCTTCCCCTGCTTCACTCACTGCTAAGCGTACAGCGTTTTTAAGTCCAGAATAGGAAAATGCGATTAAAGGAGATTGGTGCAGAGGTACTGTAAAGTTATACTTAAGTCTATCTCCGTCCTTTGCAAGCTTTTCAATCAGAGGCCCTCCTGGATATCCAAGCCCCATCATCTTTGCCACTTTGTCAAAACTCTCTCCAAAACTATCATCCATACTCTTTGCAACAGTCTCTATCTGTGTAAGGCTTTTGACTTCCATTAATTGTGTATGTCCGCCTGAAACGAGTAAAACACTCATAGGAAAGTTTGTCTCTTTTTCTATAAAGAGTGAATATATATGTCCAACCAAATGGTTGACCTCAATAAGAGGAATGTTCAGTGCAACTGCAATAGCCTTAGCCATTGTCACACCCTCTATAAGGGTTACAGCGAGCCCCGGTGATGCAGTGACTGCAACAGCTTTTAACTTTGGAAAATACTCTTTTACCTGTTCAAGTATCTTTGGGAGTGCTTCTGCGTGTAGACGAGCAGCGAGTTCAGGTACTACTCCTCCATAAACGCTATGTTCTATCTCTTGAGATATCTTTTTATGAAAAAGAAGTTGTTTTGTCTCTATGTCAGTTATAGCGATTGCACTGTCGTCACATGAACTCTCAATACTTAGTATCATGCTAAACCTCCAACATATCTTCTGACTTCTTTGTCTATACTAAACACATCATCAACATTTTTTGGTGCATTATGGAAGTGAGAAAATGCATCTATGATAGCTTTGGAAATATCCATAAATCCTATCTCTTTAGCTATAAATCGCTCAATGGCTGCTTCATTTGCAGCATTTACAATAACACCTAACTCAGGATGGCTAAGAAGCTCTTTTTTAATCTCCCAAACAGGATAACGCTCACTCGTTATCTCTCTAAACTCTAAACTTCCGACTTTAAGTAAATCAACATGAGACAAAATTTGCTCATTCATACTTCTATTGAGTGCATACGCAATTGGAAGTTGCATATTTGCATCTGCAAAATGAGCAGTGGTCGAGCCATCTTTAAAATCTATAAGTGCGTGAATAAGTGACTTTGTCTCTATGATCGCATTATATTCTATAGGAGTCTCCTCTCCCACACCAAAAAGCCAACGTGCTTCTAAAAGCTCAAACATTTTATTGACCATTGTTGCTGAATCTATAGTAATTTTCTGCCCCATGGACCAGTTAGGATGCTTCTGTGTGTCGGCTAAAGTAGCACTCTGTAAACGTGTTATATCCCAGTCTCGGAATGCTCCACCACTTGCAGTAATAATCATCTTCTCAACACTTCTGTTTTTTTGTCCTTGCAGTAAGTACCAAAGACCAAAATGTTCACTGTCTATAGGCTGAATTTTACTTGTATCTATAAAAGCTCCACAGGCAACTAAAGACTCTTTATTTGCAAGAGCAACACGTTTTCCACACTCTATGGCTTTGAGTGTAGGGCGTAGACCTAAAAATCCTACAAGTGCATTGACAACCAACTCACTTCTAGATGCTTCAATAGCTTTTACAATAGCATCTTCACCACACAACACATCTGGATGATTGACTAAAGTTTTATCTCTCTCATCTGCAATTACGACAAGTTTTGGTCTATGCTTTGCTATCTGCTCATTTAAAAGTGCTATATTCTTTCCAGCAACTAAAACCTCAACATCTATGCCAAATTTTTGTGCGACAAGAAGAGCATTTACTCCTATTGAGCCTGTTGAACCAAGTAGAACCAATTAGACAAGTCCTCGTAAAAGCACAAGCATAGTAACACCTGCAAATAGGTAGCCATCTATTCTGTCTAAAACGCCTCCGTGTCCTGGTAAAATATCACCACTGTCTTTGACACCTGCAGCACGTTTTAAAGAGGATTCAAAAAGATCCCCAAATATAGAAGTTATCGAAACGGCAAAGGAAATAAGCAGAGCAACACCAAAATCAACAATTCCCAGTCCTGCAAACATGCCGCCAAAAGTTGCAACTACCACACCACCAACAACACCTTCCATGGTTTTATTTGGGCTTGTTTCGCAAAAGGGTGTTTTACCTATACTTTTTCCAACCGCATAAGCACCAACATCAGTGAGAGCGACAACGACTAAAAGCCATAAAAGTGATAGGACTCCGTACTCTTGATACATAGTAAAAATAAAGAGCATTCCCGCCGTAGGATAGATAAAAGGAAAAAAGTCTCGCCAAGGAAGTTCTTTATTAAAAGCAACGGCACTTGCATATGCAACACCTGCTAATACAAAAAGATCATCACCATAAGGATAAACTCCTGCTATAAGCCATAAACCAGCTGCAAAAGGAAGAAGATTGTCTTTTTCAACACCAAAGAGCATAATCGCCTCTTTAAAGGCAAGTAGGTAAACAGCCCCAAAAAAGAGCCACATTAAGAAAAAGTTGTCTATAAAGCCTATAACAAGTACGGCAGCAACAAGCGCCAATCCTGTTGTAATTCTCTCACTATGCTGAGCAAAAATACTCATGGCTAAATCCTCGTGGTAAATTTTAGACGATTATAGCCTAATGGAGTTTAAGAGAGAGTTTAATACTACTTACTCACAGGAATATAAGCGTACCCTTCACTCTGCTTGTCTATAAGTCCAATAGTTGAGTTTGGAACTATTTTTACATACTCTGCAATATTACTAAGTTCTAACTTGTTTTTTTTACGTCCAACATCACACATTAAAAACTCTACATTATAGGTGCTAGAGAGTGTTTCTGTACGTTTTTTCAACTCGGCAAATTTCTCTCTTAAGACAGCATCATCTCTATATACAGTATTGCTTGGATCTTTTAGAAAAAATCTATAAGCCCCACCGTGAATAACAACCGCAACTTCAAGCTCTTCAAAGGAGTTTTCATAGTGTGTTTTATGTGCTACAACTCCACTTAAAATTTTCTTTTCAAACACAGAAGTATCACCTGTCGTCAAATCAATAACAACTTTTTTTACGTCGCCTTCTGCAAAAAGTAATCCAAAGAATGCCAAAAGGCTTACTAAAATTTTCATCATCATTTCCTTCTTCTATATAATGTCTTAAAAAGACATTTTATTTGATTTGTGTAAAAATAGTGTAAAATGTAGCCATTATTTCATCAAATGGTACGCTATGTTACAAAAACTTGCACTTATTTTTATTCCTCTTATTGCCTTAATCATCGGTATTTTTTTCTATTTTGGTATGCAAGTAAAAGAGCAGAAAATTTATAACATCATGGACCAACTTCGCCTCACACTCGATGCACAACTCAAAGAGCATAAAATGAATGACTTAAAAACGGCCATTTTACTCTCAAAAAATCAAGCTCTTATTGACGCATTGGAAAATGAAGATGAGGACCTAGGATATATTTTACTCTCTAACACTATAAAAGAGATAGAAAAAAATACGCACTACCACATACGTGCTCAAATCATAACAGATGAACTCAATATATTTGCACGTAGCTGGGATGATGTTTATGCTGGAATGCCTATAGGCGACTACAGAACAGATTTAAAATATTTTCAAACACATACAACACCAAGAACATCTATGGAGATAGGAAGACGTTTAGGAGTAAAAGCCACTGTTCCTGTATACTTAAAAGATGGTACACGTTTAGGTTTTATGGAGGTTATCTCTTTTTTTAAGGGACTTACAAACTTCTTTAGCACAATGGGAGTTGATTTATATGTTCTGTTAGATACTAAGTACATGGATACAGCAGTTCTAATGACAGATAATCTTGCAATGCAAAACTATATAGTTGCAAACAGAAACTATAACTATTCCCACATTCAGACACTGAAAAAAGTGGACTTTAAAGAGTTACGTTTAAGCGGTGTTACACACAGAGACGATAAATATATCTTTTATGAAAATATGAAAGATGGTGATGGAAAAATCATAGGGGGGTTTGTTTTTGTCCTGCCACAGAGATATTTTGACTACTTTAGAGATCCAGAAGATGACATCTCATTTTTGGTAAACGTCACACGCAGTAGTCTTTATGACATTACAAAAGCCGAATCATATAGTGGTGAAATGTATACAAATCTCTCAGCCGACTCTATGATGTCGCTTCAGGAGATAATTGAACGTGAAGATAGAGAACTCTTTTTAGATGAAGCATATGATAAGCTGGACAGCTATTCAAAAGATGAACTCATTCAGATGATGCTCAACAAAAATATTGTGAAAAAAATAGACGGGAAGATTAAATGAAAATACTATTACTTGAAGATGAATACTCACTGCGTATAAGCATAGAGGAGTTTTTAACAGACATAGGCTACGAAGTAGATGGTTTTACTGATGGAGAGGATGCATTTCACGCTGTTTATGACAAAGCCTATGACCTTCTTCTCCTTGATATAAATGTCCCCACTATAAATGGGCTTGAAATGCTTCAGAAACTACGTCAAGATGGACAAACAGTACCGGCTATATTTCTTACATCTATGACAGATATAGCAGCACTCAAAGAGGGTTATAAACGTGGCTGTTGTGATTATATGAGAAAACCTTTTGACCTAGAGGAGTTAGAACTGCGTATAGATCACGCACTCTCTAAGTTCTCGGATGATGAAGGCTCACTCGTATCTATTGGATGTGATATTGTGTACGATATGAAGAAGAGTAAACTTATGCAAAATGACAAAGAGATAGTACTGCGTAAAACAGAAAAAGATATGCTTGAAGTACTCATTAAAAATAAAAATGCAGTTGTTTCAACACAGATGTTTCAAGATGCTGTTTGGGGAGAGTATGTAGAACCTGCAACCATTCGTGTACAACTCAATAATTTACGAAAAAAACTCCCAGACTCTGTTATACAAAACAGAAGAGGGCTTGGATACATTATTGAAAGACAGTAACTACTCGGCGAAATACGCCCTCATTTATACATCCTTAGTATCAATTATCTTACTGACACCGCTCTTTTTCTATTTTATATATATGAAAAGCATTTATTCTATACAAAACGAGCTCTTCTTAAAAGAAAAATCACAACTTATCATTAAAGCGATGGAGGAGTTTAATCAAAATGAGGAGTATTTTGAATACCCACGTTTTAAAACATTTCGCTCAGGTCTTTACAACGAAAAGTTCGCACCAATTTTTACACTTATCGAGGATGATATTAACTACTTTAAAGATGGCTACCATCTTGACGATGACAAAGCCTATCTTATAGTCAAATTACCAGGAGAACGTTACTTTGGTGCACGCTACCTTATTATGCAAAATAGTCTCTCTCTTGCTGAACTCTATGAAAAAATCTTTCTTATTCTCTTTAGTGTTGTTTTACTTGTTTTTATTCTCTCACTCATCTTTTTACAGACCTTCGCCGAACCTTTTAAACGTATAAACCAAACGCTTGATAACTTCATTAAAGACTCTGTGCATGAGATAAACACCCCACTTTCTATTATAAACGTAAATATAGATCTCTACAATAGAAAAAATCCTCCAAACAAATATTTAAACAGGATGAAAGCCGCTTCAAAGGTACTCTCAAATATATATAATGATATGGACTACCTTATAAAGCATGACAAAATAGACTACCAACAAGAGTCCATAGAACTTGCAGAATTTCTTAACGAGCGTGTGGAGTACTTTAGTGAAGTAGCAAATATGAAGAATATTATTATCTATCAGCATATTGATGCACAACCTATTATCACTATAAATTCAAAAAAACTCCAGCGTGTTATCGACAATACAATCTCTAATGCAATCAAGTACTCTCATGATGGTTCTAAAATTGACATCTATCTCTTTATTAAGAACAATGAATGTTTTTTAAGTTTTCAAGACTATGGAGTTGGTATCGCAAATGTAAATAAAATCTTTAGCAGATACTATAGAGAAGATACAAATAAAGGTGGATTTGGTATCGGTCTTAATATTGTGAAGTCAATTATCGATGAATCTGGAATCGAACTAAAAATCAACTCAACCCCTAAAATAGGGAGTGAATTCATCTATATTTTCTCAGAATTCTCCCAATAATCCCATCTACTAATATAATTTTTTACAATACATAAAATTTTACACAAATTTTACACTTCACAGTTATACTTGTCGCCGAAATAAAACAGGAGGAACAAACATGAAAAAGACTTTCATGCTCTCACTACTTGTAAGTGCATCTCTTTTTGCTGCTGATTATAGCAATGTAATAGAGAAACCAAATGCAAGCGAGATGATTAAAGCAGACTTATTGGCACCAGCTACAAAATACAAAATGCCAGCTGACTGTATAACAACAGATGCCGATGCGATTGCTAGGGGTGCTTTTATTTTCCATAACTTAAATGGAGAAAAAGTAAAAGGCAAAACGCCAAAAGGTTTAGCAAAAACACTTGCAAACGGTGAACCTAAACAGTACGGTAACTGTGTAGCGTGCCACAACATTGAAGGTGCGAAAGGTGCAGGAAATATTGGTCCTGATTTAACATCGTACAATGAAAACTTTATGCAGACAGGTGTAAGAGACAACGCATTTGTGTTTCAAAAAATTGCCGATCCAAGAATCGACAATCCAACAACACACATGACAGTAAACCTCACAACAAAACTCTTTAGTGTTAAAGAGATCTGTGAAATAACTTCATACATAGTTTCAAAAAAATAGATTTAAAGGAAAAACGAAATGCAAAGAAGAGAATTTTTTAAACAACTTGGTGCGGCTACTGCTGTTGCGGCTGTAGCACTTCCTACAATGAGTTTTGCGGCTGATGCAAAACCATCTGGTCCAAACAAAATGAGTTTTGAGACAGCACTTAACGCTATTACTGGTGGAAAAACACCTGTTAAATCTGACAAAATTAAAATCAAAGTACCAGAAATCGCTGAAAACGGTGCAGTAGTTCCAGTAACAGCTACAGTTGACTCACCAATGACTGACAGTGACTATGTAAAGTCTATTCATATCTTAGCTGGTGGTAACTCAAATGCTCGTTGTATTGACGTAAACCTTACACCTGCAAATGGTAAAGCAATGTTCTCTACACGTATTAAACTTGGTGGTACGCAAGAAGTAAGTGCAGTTGCAGTTTTAAGCAATGGTGAAGTACTTATTGCTTCTCAAAGCGTAAAAGTTACTATCGGTGGATGTGGTTGATTTAACCTCATATAAACAAGAAAAAGAAAAATATATAAATAAAGAGGAAAAAACAATGGCTGAGAAAAGAAAATCACTGATTAAAATCAAACCAAAAAAATATAAAGATGGTGAAGTTGTAAAAGTTGACTTCATGGTAATGCACCCAATGGATACGGGTATGGGGAAAGATAAAAAAACTAAAGAAATCATCCCTGCAAAATACATTAATAGTGTTAAGTTTAACTACAACGGAAAAGAGATTACAAACATGACTGTATGGGAATCTCTTTCAGTAAATCCAGTGTTTACTACAAATATGAAAATCAACGGTGCAGGAAAGCTGACTGTAACATTTACAGACAATACTGGTGAAGTACACGAAACGAGTACAAAGATAAAACCAAAAGGATAAAAGATGAAAAGAGGAATCAAAATAGCATTATCTATTGCTCTTCTCTCATCACTCTCTTTTGCAGGTGATCAGTTTGCTATGAGTGATGCTGACCGTGCTATGTACGAAGAGATGCTAGAAAATAACCCTGCAGATATGATGATTGCAAACGGAAGTGAGCTTTTAGAAGAGTACTGTGGTGGTGATGCAGGTTTAGCTGCATTTTTTGGTGTGAGTGAAGAAAAATTACCGGCATACATCGCTGGTTTCCCACGTTACCTTCCAGAGTTTAAACAAGTTGTAGGACTTGACCAAGCTCTTCAAGGTCTAATGAGTAAAAATGGTCACAAACCATTTGCACTTAAAAGCTCAGATATGTTTGACATGAGTGCGTATGCAAAATCAATTGCAAACGGTGAAAAAAGTAACATCGACATTAATGCAAATCAGCATATGAAAGATGCGTACGCTTTAGGTGAAAAAACATTTATCCAACAACGTGGTGGACGTGGTCTTGCTTGTATGAGCTGTCACTCTCCAGAAGTTATTGGAACAATTTTAAGAACACAACCACTTCCAGACCTAAGTGCAAAAGGAAATGCTCCTGCTGCAACATGGCCTGCATATAGAATGACGAAGTCTTCATTAAGAACACTACAACGTCGTTTTCAAGGTTGTATGAACAATGCACTTTTAAAAGTAATTCCACTTGGTTCACCTGAGATGGTAGCACTTGAAGTGTATCTTACTGAACAGGCTAAGGGAAGCGAAATCGCTATTCCTGGTCTCAAAAGATAGGACTGCGTAATGGATATTTCAAGACGTGACTTTATGCACATCGCTGCAATTCTCGGAATTGGTGCAGTTGCAAGCGGATGTGCTTCTAAAGGTGTAAAAACTCCTGCTCAGGTATCTTTAAAAGATATCTATGCATTTAAATCAATGGGTAACTTTACACTTTTACATATGTGTGATATTCATGCACACCTTAAACCTCTCTACTGGAGAGAGCCGTCAACTCTTATTTCGGCTCCAAACCTTGTAGGGACTCCAGGTTTTTTATGTGGTGAGGCATTTGCAAAACACTATGGTTTAGAGCCATCTAGCCTTGATGCTTATTTCGATACGCACATGGACTTTGACACACTTGCGAAAAAGTTTGGGAAAATGGGTGGTATCTCACACATGAAAACATACCTTGATCATGTAAGAAGCGAACGTGGAAAAGAGAACGTACTTTTCCTAGACTCAGGGGATACTTGGCAAGGTACAGGTGTTGCACTTAAAACAGATGGTGAAGCGATTGTAAAAGCGCAAAACTACCTTGGTGTTGACATTATGACTGGACACTGGGAGTTTACTTACGGGAAAGAGAGAGTTCTCGAACTCATCGAAATGCTTGATGCAAAATTCATTGCACAAAACGTAATTGGAAACGACCCTTTTGCCGATGATTATGAAGAGCTTATTTTCTCTCCATATACAATCGAAGAGAGAGGTGGTGCTAAAATCGGTGTAATCGGTCAGGCATTCCCATTCACATCTACTGCAAATCCAAAAGAGTTTACTGAAGGGTGGAGCTTTGGAATTAGACCTGAAACACTTCAGGACTATGTTGATGAGTTACGTAATGAACACAAAGTTGATTGTGTGGTTGTTATATCTCACGATGGATTTAGTGTTGACCAAGAGGTAGCTCGTATGGTTAACGGAATTGACTTTATCTTAAGTGGTCACACACATGACCCTTCACCAGCGCCTATAGTAATTAACGGTACTGTTATCGTAATCGCTGGAAGCCACGGGAAATATGTTGGACGTCTTGATGTAGATGCAAGAGACGGAAAAGTACACGGATACGAGTATAAACTTGTTCCAATCGCATCAAATATGATTCCAGCGGATCCAGCAGGTGATAAACTCATTGAAGAGCTTTATGCTCCATTTGCAGATGAGTTTAATGAAGTTTTAGGAAAAACAAAAAACACGCTTTATAAACGTGACACTTTCTTCTCAACATTCGACCAGCTCATTAATGATGCTATAATCGATGAGATGAAATGTGACATATCTTTTACTCCTGGGTATAGATGGGGAACTACGGTTCTAGCGGGTGATGACATTCTTATGGACAACGTTTATGAGATGTGTGGAATTACCTACCCTAATGTTTATACCTTTGAGCTAAAAGGAAAACAGATTGCAAACCTTCTTGAGGATATAGCGGATAACGTATTTAATGCAAATCCACTCTATCAGCAAGGTGGTGATATGAGTCGTCTTGGTGGAGTCACTTACTCTATAGCAGTTGCTGGTGAAGCCGGAAAAAGAATCTCGAAACTTATGATTGGTGGTCAGCCGATTGATTTAGAGAAGACTTATGTTGTCTCATCTTGGGGTGGTAACTTGCAAAATGCAGGTATGAATTTACAAAAAGATAAAATTCGTCCTGTATACGATGTTGTAAGAGACTACATCAAACGAGAGAAGGTTGTAGATGTAAGCAATGAGGGTAATGTTACTCTTGTTGATTATGAATGTGGGTGCCCTACTAAAGGGTCAACTAGCTGTTAAGACAGTTTACATAAAGGGGAATATATGAAATTAGTTAAAATGAGCGCAGTAGCGGTAGCTGCATTAGCATTAAGTTCAACGGCATACGCAGAGGATGCAAAACCAAAGCGTCAATTAAAAAACAACATGATGGTTGTAACAAATACAGTTCCAGGTAAAGTAGACTCTCTTTCTGAAATGTTCAGTGAGGGTGTATTTTATGGAAGACTTAGAATGAACTCTTTCAAGTGGGATTGGCAAGAAGATTCTAATGGAGACAACTACGCATTCGGTGTAGGTGGTAGCCTTTCATATACAAGTGCATCTTATATGGGTGTTAGCGGTCATGTTGGTCTATACTACTCTGACTCTCCATTTGAAGCACTACGTATGAGTGCAGATGACATTGGAACTGTAAAAGCTGGTAAAGATACATTTAGCCGTTACGAAGTTGCAACAACTGGTAACTACTCAATGGCTGTACTTGCAGAAGCAAATCTTCAATACCAAATTTCAAAAACAAAACTTATTGCGGGTCGTCAAATATTTGAATCATTCTTAACAAAATCAAATGACACAAAAATGATTCCAAATACTTTTGAAGGTTTTGTACTTGAGACAAAAGAGCTTCCAGATACAACAATTCGTGGAGCTTATTTCACAGCACAAAAACTACGTGACCACACTACGTTTCACGATGTAATTACGTTTAGTGACGGTGCTTCAAACTGGAATAACAATGATGACTCAGCAGTACACAAAGGTTTATCACACAAAAACTTTACAACTGCAGGAAAGTCAACATCACATGAGTTAATTGTAGTTGATGCAAGAAATACATCTATAAAAGGACTTCAAGTTGATGTAACATATGGTCTTGTTCCAGATGTTGTTTCTTCAATTACTGGTGAGCTTAACTATGCAATTGACTTAGGTAGCGGTTACTCTCTTACTCCAGGTGTTCGTTACATGCACCAAATGGATAATGGTGGTGGTGAAATCGGTGGTGCTACTTTAAAAGGTACACTTGGGATTGATAAAACACCAGCAAACAACTTAGGATATAGCAATAGATATACACTTGATTCAAAACTTGCTATGGCTCGTTTAGTACTTAAAAAAGGTCCAATGAAAGCACAAATCGCTTACTCTCAAGTTGGAGATAATGCGGATATCGTAGCACCATGGCGTGGATTCCCAACTGGTGGATATACTCGTGCAATGGCACAATATAACTGGTATGCAAATACTAAAACAAGTGCTGCAGAAGTTTTTTATGACTTTGGCAAAGCAAACCTAGTAACTGGATTTAGTGCAATGGCTCGCTATGCAATGCAAGACTTCGATGAAGCAAAGCAAGCAGCAGGTGTTCAAGCTGATAGCAACATTTTACATGTTGACCTTAAACAACAAATCACTTCGGGACTTGACGCAAAAATTCGTGTAGGTTTAGTAGATGCTAAAGATAGAGAGGCTGGCGGTAATAAAGACTCTTACAACGAGTACCGTTTCGAGCTAAACTATTTATTCTAGGAGTTATGCTTTGAAATCACAGATTCTGAGTTTATTATTTATCAATTCTCTCCTCCTCGCATTTGATTACAAGTTACAGCCTGAGGAGGTAGTGAGTGGTGGAACTCACTGCTTTTTTGGGCACTCAGAAGTGATGGACGAGCATAACAACGGAGACATCTCAAACTCTTGTTTTGTTAATATGGGAGACACTTATCTTTTAATAGATAGTGGCTCCACATACTCTTATGCAGCACAAGCACACGCAAAAATGAAAGAGATTAACGACCTACCTCTCTCTTATCTTATCAATACACATATTCATGATGATCACTGGCTAGGAAATAGCTACTATAAAGAGCAAGGCACAAAAATTATAGGTGCAGACAACTTTAGACAGCTTCCTATAGAAGTTACAACACGTATGCAAAGTCGTATTAGTAAAGAAGCGTATAAAGGTACAGAACAAATACACCCATCTCTTTATGTGGAAGATGAAAAAATTTTAGAGATAAATGGGAAAAAAGTCTATATAAAACATGTAAATCATAAAGCTCATACAGATAGTGATCTTTACATTTACATACCGAGCCAAAAAATAGTTTTTGCGGGAGATCTTGTCTTTAATGATCGTATTCCATCTATTCGTGATGGAAGTCTACAAGGCTGGATTGATACACTTGATGAAATTCGTTCTTTAGATGTAGAGCATATTGTCGGAGGTCACGGAAACCTTGTTACAAAAGATGCTCTTACTATGACATATAACTATCTTGTAGAACTCCAATCGGAAGTTTCACGTTTACTTGATGAGGGTGTTGAGATTGCTGACATTGTGAACATTGTGGAGATGCCAAAATATAAAAATATAAACCTCTACGACGTCATGCACAGACAAAATGTAGAAATCGCATACAGAATGCTGGAGTGGGGAGATGAATAAGCTACTGTTTCTCCTAGTTCTTACGCTCTCTCCGCTCCTAGCCTTACAATACCACAGCTACGAAGATGCACTCAAACTACAAAAACAAAATGCAAAAATCATTATGCTTGACGTTGTACGCACAGATTGTCACTACTGTAGCGACATGGAAAGAGACGTTCTCAACCAATCCGAAATGTCAAACTATTTACAAGAACGTTTTATACCTGTTAAAATCAATTTAGATACTGAAAAACTTCCATTAGGTATTAAAGTACACTTTACCCCTACCTTTTTCTTTATAGACGCTGAGCAAAAAATTATCAAAAAAATTCCTGGCTCTTGGAATGCAAAAGACTTTAAAGAGCTCACAGATACTATCAAATAAGGAGTGATAATGAAATATTTTACACTAATTTTACTCTTCTTTTGTACTCTCTCATTTGCAGATACAGAGTACGCAGAGCCTAAACCCTCTTTTGACAATCCTCGAAAAATTGTCTTCTCAGTTACAGAGGGAAGCGAGCATGCTCTTGATCATATACTTAGTGTTGCAAATAACGTGTTGAAGTTCTATGGTCCTGAAAATGTGCAGATGAAAATCGTTGCATATTCACAAGGTATAGCACTGTTAAACAAGCATAATCCTACAACTGCCGTAAGAGTTGATGCTCTGATGCAGTATGAAGTAGAGTTTATCGCTTGCGGAAATACTATGCGAACACTTAAGATAAAAGAAGAAGACCTAGTAGAAGGCTCAGAGATAGTTACAGCAGGAGTTGTTGAACTACTTGAGAGTGTTCAAAAGGGTTGGATTTACATTAAACCTTAGGAAGAAGCAATGAAAAAAATAGTACTACTTGCTATCGCACTTATCTGTGCAGTAAACTTACAAGCAAAAGGCGATTTACACCTCTTTAGTGTAGAAAACAAATCTGGAGCTATCACTCCAGCTACTATAGAAGAGACTCTCGGAAAAAACGGTTTCTCTGTTGATTTAAATTCAGAGATGAATACTCCTTTTATGAAACAGTTTCAAAAGACTACGTTTAGTATCTTTACACTTATGACTGTACATCATACTGCTCTCACACCAGAACTTGTAAATACATATCCGCAAGCAGGTGTTTTCACACCAATGGGTGTTGGAATTTATCAGGCAAAAGACGAAACTACTCTTCATGTTTCTATTTTAACATCAGAGGCACAGGCGAAAATTTTAGGAACAGATACAAAAATACTTTCACAAATAGAATCTGATCTAATTAAAGCACTTAAAATAGCACTTCCGGGCGCTAAAATGAACCTTAGTGAAGATTCACTAAAAGAGTCTCGCTCTCTTGTAACACAGTACGAACTTGATCTTGATGGTGAAGACTGGGAAGATGCAAAAAGTGCTTTTGAGATGAACCTTGAAGCTGGTTTTGAGCCATACGGCTTTGTTATGCCTTCATTTATGGATTTTAATGAAGAGTTACAAGAGTCTGGTGAATCTCAGTATGACTTTTATATTACTTACTCTATCTGTAAACTTCCAGTAATTTATACTGTTGCACTTAGTCGTCCTGAAGCATCTGCATTTGCACCGTGTACAACTATGGTTTACAAGAAAAAAGATGAAGATAAGATTGTCGTAGGATTTCCAGCAGTTTATAACTGGATGAGTTCTGCAAAAGTTGAAGACAAAGATGCTCATGAAGTGCTTATGAAAGCACAAAATGACTTTGAGTCTATTTTAAAAGATATTACTGAGTAAGCTTATACCGTAATATCTAATTTATGAATCGGCTCCGCTGCCGATTCCTCTTCTAATTCATCTTTCTCTTCATTTTTTTTACTACGCTGCATCTCTCTATCAGCTTCATCACGTTGATGCTCTCTGTCTGGGTCAACCTCTTGATTTTCTTCGGTTGGACGTACTTCAAGTACTTTTTCCTCTTTTTCATTGACAGCCGCTTGAGCTACCATGTTTTGAAAATCCACTCGATTATTATGAGCATTTTGCACAGCTGTTGCTGCAGGAGTCATCTGATTGACAAATATAGCGTTGCCTATAGGTCCAATAGCCATAAGATTAGCTCCTCGTATCGACCTCTATGGTCTTATACTTATTGTAAAGTACATTTGCTCCATTTTGGATACTTACTTCGCGTCTTTGTGTATAATCGACCAAAAATCTATCTTTTGAAGTGGTGCTAAACTCCACACATAAACGAGCTGCACTCTCTATCACGTTTTGTGGAAGATTTTGCTTGTCAGTTGTAATTAAAACATGTGTTGAAGGTATATCTTTTAAATGCAACCAGACATCTTTGGCTCTAGCACTTTGTAAGAGGTTAATGTTTCCACGTTCATTTTTTCCTAGTTGTACTTTATAGCCCTCTATCCAAAAAACTTCTATAGAGTCATCCACTTTAAGTTTTTTATTTTGTATCTGCTTAGGAAAAAGCATCTCAATTTTTGCAACCTCTTTAGCCTCTTGTACTGTATGAATAAAACGCTCTGTATGTTCTATTTTTGAGCGTAATGATTCCTCTTCTATATGTAAGTGCTTCGCTCTTTGTTTTGCCTTCTTTGCCCTTTTAAAAAAGCTTTCACTAATCAAAAAAGCGTTGGCATAAGCCTTTTCTAGTTGTAAACTAACTGATGAACCATCATAATCTTGAAGAAGAAGTTCTTGCGTATACGGCTTTATAGTGCGTGCATTTAAAAGTACCAAATTGCCATAATGTTCAAATTGTGTAAGCTCATTTTGTAAAGAGTCCTCACTCTCAAGGTTTGTATAAAGCTTTTTGAGTTTTTTGAGTTTTTTCGTGAGCAGTGCTACTTTTTGCTTTTTAAGGCTCTCAAGTTTTGCGGACTGTTCATTCTCATATACACTATATAAAAACTCCTCTACACTCTCTAAAGGATACTCTTTTGCCTCAAAAGGAGCTGCTGGGACATCTAAAAGTTTCTGTCCCACCTTTACCTCTCTAAAAGAGGAGAAAAGGTCCACATGTCTCAATGCTTCTAGGACAATATTGTTCTCATCTAAAATGATTACGTTTGTATACTTACCTGTAAACTCAAACTGTAAGTAAGTCACTTCTTCTTTATATGCTGAGGCTATACTCGTTTTAAAACGGACTATTTTATCTGCATTGAGCAGATTCACATCTAAAATATTTGCACGATTGAAACGTTTTGCCAAAATAACATCAAAGGGTGCATTATAGACCTTTGAACGTGGAAACTCTGCACATTTATATATACTTGAATTTGAGCGCTGCATGTTAAAGTAGAGTGTATCATCTTTATCGAATACAACTTTTATAAGTGTATCCCCAACTCGATGTATAGCCGATATTTTTTTAAAGTTTTGCAGGTAAGTGACAATCTGTTTGAGATGTGAAAGTTTCATAAACACAAGTGTAGCAGAGAATAGCTTCGCAATAAGTAACAACTCTATGTAGCTTAAGTAAACTTTTCTTATAATCTTCGTCCACATAAAAAATGTAAGGGGAGATTAATGAAAAACATCAAGGAAGTAACGACGGCACTTATTCTCAGTTCTACACTCGCTTTTGCAGGTGTAGATGCACACTGGGATTATGAAAAACATGGTCCAGAGCACTGGGGAGAGTTCAATAAAATCTGTAAAGAAGGAAAAGAACAGTCACCTATCAATATCGAAACAGAGAACACTATTCAACTAGACCAAGGCTACTCTGTAGAGATTCATGACGATCATGACAGCATTTGTAATATTGTTGATAATGGGCACGCAATTAAAATAACACCGGTTGATGGCGGTTATATAAAACTGCATGGAAAAGAGTATAAACTCAACCAGTTTCACTTCCACGGTATGAGTGAACACACAGTTGATGGTAGACGTTATAACGCTGTAGCACACTTTGTACACCTAGCAAAAGACGGAATGGTTGCAGTTGTTGCTGTTATGTTTGAAGTAGGTGAAAAAAATGAAGCACTCCAAAATATTTTAGACAATGCAGGTAAAAGTATTCACATTAATCCTAAAGACTTAATGCCAGAAGATGTAAACCACTACTATCACTACAAAGGCTCATTTACAACACCACCATGTACGGAGCAGGTTCAATGGTACATCTTAAAAGATACAGCGAGTATCTCTCAAGAGCAACTTCAAGAGCTTAGAAAATACTACAAAAACAATGAAAGACCTGTTCAGGCGATAAACGGTAGAAAAATAGAAGCAAAATAGTCTCTAAGATTTTTTTGCTACAATTGCAGAAAATTTAAAGAGAAGCTATGCACACACCTAAGGGTTTCGGTAGAAACTACTTTACACTAGCAGCAATCCAAGCCTACATATCGCAACTAAAAATTGTAGCGCTTGGTGCTTCTCTTCGCACACTCAACGGAAAACCCCTCACAATCAAAATAGCTTCACCTCCACAATCTTAATAAAACACTCACAATAAAAATCACTACACACACAAACGTTTTATTAAGGAAAAACATGAAAAAAACACTACAATTATCACTACTTACAGTTGCTCTTTTGAGCCAAGCTAATGCAGCAGAGCATACACTTAAACCAATAGAGATAACTTCAACAGCAATTAAAACAGATGAGCTTCGTGCTACTGATGCCGTTGAGATATACACTGCAGAAGATATCCAAAAAGCGCATGTGCAGACCATATATGAGTTCTTAGCGACAGAGACTTCACTCTTTGCAACAAGTGCTTATGGAAACCCATACTCACAAAAACTAGACCTACATGGTTATGGTATTGGTGATGGGTATCAAAATATTGTTGTAACTCTCAATGGGAGACGTATGAACAATGTCGATATGGTTTCGCAACTACTTGCCTCCATTGCTCCATCTACAATTGAAAAGATAGAGATTGTTAAATCAAGCGGTATCGTAACAAGTGGAGATGGTGCTAACGCAGGTGTTATTAACATAACAACAAAAGAGAGTAACACTAAAGAGCTTGCTTTTTATAAGGGTAACTACAACCTAAATGACGCCTCTTTTTATCTTGGTCACAGTGACTCTAAATTTAGTCTCAATGCAAGTGGAGAGGTGCAAAGCAGTGATGGCATTAGAAATATAGACAGTGAGGGGAATAAAGATACAAACTCTTTAGGAACAGCTGCCATAAACCTTGCATACAACATTAACAGTGATTTAGAGCTTCTAGCTGGAGCTATGTTTACAAAAACTGATGTTATTTATGCAGGAACAATGACAGAGAGTGAGTACAAAGAAGATCCCACACAGATTGGCTCAGGTCTTTATGGACCAAGTAATTATGCAAAACAAAAATTTGACTCAAATGTTCTTAATGCTGGGCTTAATTATAAAGTGAACACTGAACTCTCTTTTCACGTAGAAGTCTCTGAGGAGTCTAAAAAATCACTCTACTCTATTCCAGCTTACTTCTCAGATGCAAAAACACTCTATAACTATAAAGAGTTTAATACTTATCTCAATTATACAGATAATATCTTTGCTCTCAAAGCCGGAGTTGATGGGTTTTATGCAGACTTAGACTATAAGAACAACTACGGAGCAGACCTTTTACTCAAAAAAGAGAACACAGCGCTCTATTTTATGTCTGAGTTTTATCTTGATGAACTGACACTCAAAGCAGGGTATAGATTTGAAAAAATGAAGTTTGATGAATCTGCTGGAGAGAATGAAAGTGAAGATTTACACGGTATTGAACTGGGAGCTAACTATCTTCTGAGTCAAAGTAGCTCACTCTTTGCAAACTATTCACATGGGTATCAGACAGCATCACTTGATAGAATGTTTAGTTATTTTGGTAGTAACGCCTACCTTGGATATGTAAAGCCATCACAAAGTGACAACTTTACACTAGGCTACTCAAATATTCAAGCATCTAACAAGTTAAAACTCTCTCTCTATTATGTATCTCTTAATGATGAGATTTATTACTATGCTGACCCTACTTATGTAAACTCTAAAAATACTAACATAGACAAATCTCATAAATATGGCCTAGATTTGTATGACAAATATCTCATTAACCAAAACCTCAACATAGCTCTAAACTATAACTATGTACAAGCAATCATTGATGAAGAGATTGAAAATGGTGAAGATTTCTCAGGGAACAAACTTCCTGGAGTATCCGACCACACAATTAAAGCAAGAGTCAACTACCTTCCAAATGAAGCCACAACTCTATCACTCATTCAAGTTTATCGTTCAGAGGCTTATGCTTCAGAGGATTTTCATAACAGTTTTTCTCAAAAACAAGATCCCTTCTACTCAACTGACTTAGCATTTACCTATGCACAAGCTGGTTGGGAAGTTTTTGCTAGAATTAATAACATCTTTAACCAAAGTAACGGTATTTGGGTAAGGGACGATGCAATCTATCCGATTAACTATGTTACAACTGGATATGCAGGGATAAAACTAAAATACTAAGTAGACAATGCAAAAAAAAGAGCTAAACATACGTGAGTTTATTAACTATAAGTTTTTAAACTCTACTTTTCTTGGAGCAAGTGTTGGGAGTATCTTTATTCTCTACACCCCTCTAATGCCATCAATATACAGTATTGGTGGTATAGCTTTAGCAGTTGCAATGCTACTTTTAGCAAAATTCTACTCTAAGATTTTGACCATTAATTACTTTTTTAAAATATCGCTTTTCGTAGAAGTGATACTACTGTTTTTACTCAGTTACTTTCTACTCTTCTCCTACTCTTACATAACAGCACTTATATTTTATATAGGGTACCAACTAACCTTTAGTTTTGGCTCCTACCTCATCCGTGCAGAGACACTCTTTTTGCGTAAGGCGAAGGCTTTAGAGTTCGTAGATGTGGCTAAACAAAAAGGGTATCTGCTAGGAATGTTTATCGCTTATATATTTTATGAATCTTTAGAATATTTTTTCTCTATTTATGACAAACAAGAGCAAGTCTATCTCTTACATTTTTTGCTTTTTTTAGTAGAGCTAGTCATCATTAGAGCACTTTTAAAATCTTTTGAGGACAAAACATGACCTATGAAGAGTGGTACGAAGTATTTGCTACAAAACATAAAGCAATAGTCGAAAAGCTTTTGGTAAAAGGCTACACGCAAGAAGAGATAATTGAGTATTTTGATTTTGATAATATGGTAGAAAAAGAGCCGAACTTCTGCCTTTTATACCAAGAGAAAAAAAAATGTCACGATATAAAAAAGCTTAATTGCTATCTTTGTGCCTGTCCTCACTTCCGTTTTAATGACAAAGGAATTACTCAAAATAAAGGAAAGACACTCTACAGCTACTGCTCTATAGATGCCAAAGAGGGAAGCGTTGCAACATATGGGGATGCGATGCATCAAGACTGTACAAAGTGTACTATCCCTCACCACACAAAATTTATAGATAAAAACTTTACTTATGAATGGAGAGATGCCATGAAGGATTGTAACTGCGGTTAAAGAGTATTAACCTCTATTCTGTTACGTCCATTTTTCTTCGCTAGATAGAGTGCTTCATCTGCTGCTTTATAGATACTCGTAAGTTCCAACTCTTTACCAGCTTCAACATATGCTAAACCTATAGAGATAGTAAATTTATACGTTGGCGGATTATGCGAATGCGTTATATTTAGAGCTCTTGTCGCTTCCATAATGCTCTCCAGATAATCAATAGCTTCCTCTTGCGTTTTCAGACAAAATACAACGCCAAACTCCTCGCCTCCAAGTCTAAAGAAGAATTCATTTGATCTCTTTGTCATAGCATTTGCTTCACGGGCAAAAGCAGCTAAAACATTATCGCCTGCATCATGCCCATAAGTGTCGTTATAAAGTTTAAAATTGTCTATATCTATAATTGCCAGACAAAAACTATGCGCTTCGCGTATAGCACGGTTGCGCTCCTCTTTAAAAATCTCATTAAAATGGCGTCTGTTATAAACTTTTGTCAACTCATCAACAATAGAGAGCTCTTCAAAACGTTTACGCAGACCGTAAATATCTGTAATATTGTTAAACGTAACGATGATGTTTAAAAGACCATTTTCATATACTTTTTTTGCATGTACAGCAAAATAATACTCCTCTTTTTTATAAACAATTTTTGCTATTGGTTCAGGAGAGTTAAATACCTCTTCAACCCATTGATGTGGCTCGCTTGTTATGAAAGCGCTATCATCTCCACCTTCAAAAAACTCACAAATACATTTATGTTCCTGCTTAAAGGAGTTTAAAGAGTCATACTGATCAAAAAACCTAAAGAATGCATCATTGGCCTTAACTATCTCCACTCCATCTGTTACAATAATAATATTGGGATTTTTTTCAAAAAGCGTATTTAAATAACCCGTATTGTTTTGCTGCTCTAGTTCTAAAAGTTTTCTGTTTGTAATGTCTTGATGCGTGCCTGAAAGCTTAATTGCTTTACCATTTTCATCCACATCTGTCACCCCACCGGAACCTTGTATCCAAATATAATGTCCCAAAGCATGCTTCATACGAAATTCTACTACGTAAGGATTTTTTTTCTCTATAGCCTCATCAATTATAGGCATAATTCTCTTAGCATCTTCAGGTTCTATTCTCTCACTCCAGTCACAAGACTCTTTTTTCATATCATCTCTGTTAAGACCAAGCATATGCAACCACTGCTCATCTACGCTATGCTCACCTGTAACTAAATTCCATTCCCAATACCCCAGTCCGGATGCCACAAGTACTTTATTGAGTTTTGTCACCTTCTCTTTAAGAGAGTTTGCTAAAGCTATATTTTCATACAAATAGTACAATTTTTGTTTACTGATATTCATAATAAAGTAGATAACAAACACAACAAAAAAGGTAGCAAGGAGACTAACAAAAACAAAGTTATTCCAAATTTTTTCTGTCCTCTCAAGAATAAACCTAGCATCCAAGTCTATAGTAATACCACCTCTTAAACTGCCTAAAGTGTCTTCTTTACGTTTATGGCACTCCATACACTGTTTTGTCAGGTACAATGGTTTGACGTAATATAGTTTTTGTGTAGCACTGTCTATCTCATAAATTGCTTCGTTACTTTTTGATTTTTCAAAGCTTTTTAGTGCTTCTGCATAAAATTTATCAGCTTTATTTATCTCATCTACAGGGTTGTTACTAATAACGGCATATTTTAAAAATTGTTTGTGTGTATGTTGACTAAAGAGATGTACCATACTTGTTGGTGAAAGACGCTTCATCTCACCAATCTCAGTTTCAATAATCTTCTCTTTGGCAAAGGGTGTCTTGCCTATGTTATCTTTGAGTACATAAATTCCATCAACATCTAAGTTCCACTTCCATTTGCCCTCTATATCTTTGTAGTAATAGTTCGCCTGTTCTATAAGATTTTTTTCATACTCGTTCTGCCCATCCTTAGCAATGCCATAAAAAACAGATTCCATGAGTATCCATACCAAAACAATGATACCGATTATATAGAGATGACCTCTTGTAAAACTTTTCATAGAACGATAATAGTATAATTTCTCTAGCACAAAACTTAATATATATTAATTTTTATTATTTATCAACAATTACAAAAGGAAAAAATTTGCATAGTTACAATCTTTTTACCAATGCAGAGGAGAGTCTTGAAGAATCAAAACTTGACCTTTTACTTTTTTGTGATGAGGAGTACGAAAAAGAAACACTCGACACACTATTACAACAAAGTGAATATCTCTATTCAGGTGCTCTTATAACGCACACCATCCAAAGAGTTGAAGGTCTCAGTAAATCTACCCTCAAAAGCGTACAAAAAAGTTCTGATGCACAAGAAATTTTTAGACGTGGAATGAATTTTGGAAGTAGTTATGAGCTACAAGGAAATGCTCTTATAATAGGTTATATAACAAATCACTCAAGTACTCATGTTCAAGATTTTTTAAGTTCATTCGAAGACGCTGAAGGTATCTCGACTTTTGAAAAACTTTCAGATGATTCATATACTCTAGCACTTTTTTGCGCGGGATTTTTACTCGAAGCAACCCGAAGGTTTAATGTCATACTTGGGGGCGAAGTAGATATGGCTTTTACTCTATTCATAGCGGATATTTTACGAGGAGATGTACTGATGCGTTTAAACTCACAAAACGTAACTTTTGTAATGTCACGTTTTACAAAAGAGCAAGAGCATATTCTTACACTGCTACAAAAGCTAAGTTATAATCCAAGAGCACTCTATATAGACTACTCTTTACAAACTAGTGAAATTCAAGAGATACAAGATATAGAAACAACTCCCCTTAGAGAGTGTGCAGCAGCCTCTGCAATGCTCCTTTATGCGCAAAATTGTGGGCTGGAAGAAGAAACACTTGTAAATGAACTCGAAATCTCTACATATTTACTCTAAAAGGAATTATAAGTCACTACTGCGTAAACGTAAACCTTTTAGATGAGTAATTGGGTAAGAGTAAGCAATTCCTTCTCCCTCCCCTGTAATATCTAACTCTTTGAGTACTGCACTTATAATATTTTCTACATTTTTTGTTTGTGTTATAAACATCAGGTTGGAGTCTGTAGATTCCGAATGGAGTCTATTATAAAAGTTTTCCATCTCTTCTAAACCCAAACCATGCGCTGGCATAATAGTTACCCCTTTTGCACCCGCATTTTTAGCGGCAAGAAGTGCTCTCTCTTCATCTCTTGTAGGTACGATTATATGTACTGATGAGAAAGGAACTTCATAAGAGTGCGGTACTTTTGTTCCCTCAACACTAATTGTATTAAGGTTCATATTGTGTACATCCTCTAAAGCACTTCTTAACTCTTGTTTATGAATTTTCTCTATTTCATGTTCTCCACGTATACCCATTCTCTCAGTCATTAAACCATAAAGCATAACTGTTATCATAGGAAAAAGTGAAGCAAAGGCAATAAGTCCAAAACCATCAATAAGAGGGTCACGTCCATCTATATTTGTCGCTAAACCAAGATCAAGTGCTGCAACAAGGGGTACTGTTACTGTAGATGTTGTTACTCCTCCACTATCATATGCTATAGGAATAATGTACTTTGGAGCCATAAACGTAAGTACTATAACAAAGATATAACCAACCATAATGTAGTAGACTATTTCCCCGCCAACAACAATTCTATACACACCCAAAGAGATACCTATGGCAACACCAAGTGCAACAAATATACGAAGAATAAAGTCGTTTATTTTTCCATCACTTATCTCTTTTGCTTTTCTTGCTATAGCAGTTAAAGAAGGCTCAGCCATAGTTGTAGAGAAACCGATAAGAAAACCAAAAGAGTAGATTATAAGATTGTTGTCATACCTTGTTAACTCCAGAGCCATAGTCTCACCCACACTAAATAGCCCCATTTCAAGTCCGACTATAAAGGCATCTAAACCAACTATAACAAGTCCAAATCCTATAATGACGTTTTTGAGATTATCTATCGGTTTTTTAAGAACCATGTATTGAAAAAAGAGTATAACGGCAAGAATAGGTACAACATCAATAACAACTCCAAGAAGCCCTTTTAAAACACCAAGAATCTTAAAATCAAAAGCAGCTGCACTCGTTGCAACTTTATCGGCAATTGGTAAAACATGAGCTACTGAACTAGCATCAACAAAACTGTAAACAAAAATACCGTAAAACTGCACAAATATCATAGGCGTTAAGGAAGCAAAAGCAATAAGCCCAAAACCATCAAGTACGGGATTTCTGTCTTTAATTGAGGAAGCCAGACCTATACCAAGAGCGGCTACAAGAGGTACTGTGACAGTCGAAGTCGTCACTCCTCCCAAGTCATATGCAAGACCGACAATCTCTTGAGGGGCAAAGGCTGTTGCGGCAACCACCATAATATAACCAGCAATGATGTAATAGTGGATTGGCGTACCTTTTATAATCCTATAAACACCAAGAACAATCGCAAAACCAACAGAAAAAGCCACAACAAGACGTAAAGTTGTTGCATCAATTCGTCCAGAACTAATACTTGCCGCTTTCTGCGCAATAACTATAAGTGCCGGCTCAGCTACTGTTGTCCCAAAACCTATCATAAATGCAAATATGATAATCCAGACTTTCGAACCTTTACGTGCAAATTCACTCGCAAGACCTTCTCCCACGGGAAAAATTCCAACTTCCAAACCAAGTAAAAAAACAGCTAGACCTACCCCCACAATAGCGAGTCCAATAGTCGTACTTAACCAATTCTCTGGAACACTCTGAATAATCGCAAGTTGAAAAAACATAATCACCAAAATAATAGGTAATAAATCTCGAAAGGACTCTTTTAAAAGTTGTAAAAAAGAGGATAAATTTAACAAAGACACTCTCCCACTCTATTTTTAAAATAGTATCAAACATCCACACAAAAAGACTTGAAAGGTGTTATAATGGTTCTCGATACACTTCAATTTAAAGGATTTATGATGAAAAATTTAAAAGTTATTGCGATTGCAATGTTATTTACTTCAATGAGTTTATTTGCTGCTAATTACGGAAGTATGAGTACAGATGAACTTCTCAATCTTCGAGGAACACCTAAAACTCAACAAGAGAGAAACGCTCTTCATAACGAGCTTCAGAACCGTTACCAAACAATGTCTCAAGAACAAAAACAACGTTTTAATTCTAAACCTGGAAAAGGTATGGGACAACAGACTTCGAGTAAAGGCATGGGGCAAGGACAAGGCATGGGTAAAGGAATGGGACAAGGTCAAGGCATGGGTAAAGGTAAGAACGCTTTCTAGGATATCTTATGCAATATAAAACCAAATTCATTTTCCCACTCATATTAGTTTTGTCTACGACAACATTTGCCCAAAGTACGCAAGAACTCTTTGATGAAAAATGTGGTGTCTGTCATACAACAGTAAAACCGACTCCAGAAGCTAGAAGTAGCTTCGTCGCACCTCCCGCGATGGGAGTTATGTTTCATGTCAAGGAAGCTTTTGGGGACAATAAAGAGATGGCAATTGCTTTTATTAAAGATTATGTACTTAATCCCTCTGCAGATAAAGCGAAATGTTTGCCTAAATCAATTAAAAGATTTGGATTAATGCCTTCACAACAAGGAGTCATTACAGAAGAAGAGTTAGATAAAGTTGCAAAATATATGTACGAAAACTTTCCGCAAAAAGAATTTGAACCAAAACATGAAGGTATTTAAACTACTTTAAGTGGCTCTTTGGGAACTTAGCTATATAATTTCCATCTTCATTAAGATGGACAGTTGGCCGAGTGGTCGAAGGCGCTCGCCTGGAACGCGAGTATAGGGCAACCTATCGAGGGTTCGAATCCCTCATTGTCCACCACATTTCTAAATTTTATGTACGCAATATAGGGTTAAAAGCCTTTGTACTTACACGTACACTCTGACCTATTACCAATCCATCTGCCTCTTGTTTACTTATAACTACTTCGACGAGTTGCTGTCCTATTGAAACTATAGCCACATATATGACATCGTACTTGACTATATCAAGTAGCTCTCCTTGTAAAGAAAATTTTTGACTCCCACTGGTTTTCAAAAGTAGATCTTTTGGGCTACCCTCATCAACTACTTTTCCTAAATTTAAAAGTACCATACCTGAGGCAAGGCGGTAAATTTCACTAGGGTCATGACTTACCATAATGGTCGTAGTGCCAAACTCCTTATGGAGTGTAAGAATTTCATTTTGCAATTTTGTACGCATCAGGGGATCAAGTGCAGAGAGAGGCTCATCCATTAGAAGTAGTTTTGGTCTATTCATCAAAGCTCTACACAGAGCAACCCTCTGCTTTTGTCCACCACTGAGCCTACTTGGTATTCTATCTCGTAACTCAGTGAGTTCTGTTAGTTCTAAAAGTTTGTTAGCAAGCTCTTTATCTTTTTGTACATAGAGTAGATTTTCTATTACACTCATGTTGTTAAAGAGTGCATAGTCTTGAAAAACAAGACCTATACCTCTCTTTTGTACAGGAAGAGAGAATGAGGAACTCTGCCAAATCTCTTTATTGACACTGATTGAACCTTCAGCACTTTCCAAGCCAGCAAGAATACGTAAAAGTGTTGTTTTTCCACTTCCACTCTCCCCTGCAAGTGCTATAAATTCGCCCTCTTGAATATGAAGATTTACACTGAGTTCCATCTCTCCATTCATACCATGGAGTTTTTTCTTTATATCAATCTCTATCACAATCTCTCCCTACAAAAGGCCAAGCTTTTCATTTTGGCGTCTGTTAAATATATAAACGCCAAGCAGTGTCGCAAAAGATATAAGCACCATAATAGCACTATAAATATGTGCCTGTGTATAATCCATAACCTCAACAAACTCATAGATTGCCACAGAAGCCACCTTTGTCTCTTCGGGAATACTTCCACCCACCATAAGTACAACTCCAAATTCACCTACAGTATGTGCAAACGTGACTATAAGGGCTGTCATAAGTGCAGGTTTCATATTTGGCAAAGCCACTCTAAAAATAGTCTCTATTTTTCCTTTACCACTAATATAACTGGCCTCTAACATATTTTTATTCAGTGACTCAAAACCATTTTGCAAAGGCTGCACCATAAAAGGCATAGAATAAAAAACGCTAGCTATGATAAGTCCAGTAAAACTAAAAACAAGACTAACATCAAAAACCTCATAAAAAAACTTGCCTAAAGGGGAGTTTTGTGAAAGTGCCATAAGTATATAAAAACCAAGAACAGAAGGTGGTAAAACGATAGGTAAAGCAGTAATTGCTTCAACAATAGGCTTGAATTTTGATTTTGTTTGAGAGAGCCACCATGCAAGTGGTAGCATTAAAATAAACAGCACACAGGCAGTGATAAGCGAGAGTTCAAAAGAGAGAATAAATGGCTTCCATTCTAAATTTGTTACTATTTCAAACATTACACTACCTCCTCAATAAATACTTCACTTGCTTTTATAAGAGCCTCAACACTATCCCCCTCACGAAGTTGCATTCGCAGAAGACTTGCAGTTGTGATGACCGACTCTATATATGTATCGTCTAGTTTCAAGCTTATCGAAGAGAGGAGTTCACCTTTCTCAATTAAATCAATAGTAGCAGGAAGTCTATTCGAGTAACTGAGTCCGCCAACAAACTCTTTTGCAATACCGACTGCTGTAGATTTAAATCCAAGTTGTACTGTAGTACCGGGTTGTATATTTTCGCCCAATTCCAAAGACATCATGCTGAGCGTTTGAGTAAAATACTCAAAACTCACTATATTTAGTTTCTCAACACTCTGTATACTCTTAACTGTTGCTCTCACTCGATTCATACCCACTTCCTCTTTTACTCTGTTTATTTTACTATATAACCATACGCTCTAAATATTTTTTTCGCATTTTCACTCAACATAAACTCATAAAAGGCTCTATACTCTACACTCTCTTGAGCAGGTCTTAAGAGAACTATCCCTTGCTCTATTGGACTATAAAGAGTTGTATCTACATCTGTATAGTTCACTCCCTCTTTGTACTGACTCATTTTTGGAGAGTAGAGAGAAGACTTTGCTATAAAACCGATATCTGCAGCACTTACCGAGTATGTAACAGCTTGAGAGATACTCTCCGCATATACAAACTTTTTCTCTACAGTATCAAGTAAACTAACTTTTTTAAGTGCATCAAGTGCTGCTTTTCCATAAGGTGCAGTTTGTGGATTAGCAATAGCAACTTTTTTGACATTTTGAGTTGTTAGAATTTCTAAGCCCTTGGTAAGATCAAGCTTCTTTGTTGTAAGCATTGCAAGAGCTCCCTGCGCATATACCTTTGGTTCTGTGATTGCAAGACCCTCACTATACAAAGCATTTGGGTATTTCATATTTGCCGACATGAACATTCCATAAGGTGCACCATTTTTTATCTGTGCTGTCAGTTTTCCACTACTAGAGAGTGTTACTTGTACCTTTGTATCAGGATGTGTTTTTGCAAACTCTTTTTTTAGTTCCTCTATAGCATAGCTAACGTTTGCGGCAACAGCCACGTTTATAGTTCCCGCCTTTAAAGAAGCAAGTGTAAGAGTCAAGATTATAAATAGTTTTTTCATCATAGTTTCCTTTTAAAAAAGATAATTCAACTCTAAACGAGTGTCAAGTGTATCGGCATCTGTTTTCTCTGTATCTTGATACCCTATACGAAAACGCCATTGCGCCGTTGGAAGTGCTGGAATATTTTGTACAAACCCTGCATAGTAATAGTTCTCATCAAACTGTCCTTTTGCTTCATCTGCATCGGTATGTAAGATAGATAATTGCATCATAACATCTTTATACACACCACTTTTATTATCATTTATCATAAGTTCTGCACGATAACTTTGTGTATTTGCCACCCAATTATAACGTGCCATAGAACGTGTATAGCCCGCTGTTGGGAAACCCCTCCATGGAGTTACTAGGTCGGCCTCGTCTAAAACATTGGTATAGCCAAGGTTAAGTTTAAAATTTTCATATGTCGTCACCATACGTGCAGCAATCATCTGTGCATCTAAAGAGTCAAGATTTTTATATCCAATGGTTGTTGCATCCAATGCCGCTCCTCCGAGGGCACCTGCACCATTATCAAACTGTTTTATGTAACGTACACCAGGAGTAATAGACAATCCTTTAGTCACTCCAAATTTATAGTTTGCTTCTAACATTCCTTGACTAATTAAGTCAGGCACTGCATAAAAAGAGCCATCAAGTGCGAGATTCTTTACTGAACGATTTTGTGCATCAAGGACAATAAGCGGTGCATCTGTACGTTTGTCGTTAGCAACCAAGTTAGTATATGTTAGTCCTTTATGCATAGCACTATCATCATTTGCATCCCAAGCAGGTTTTAATGAACTCGAATAAGCAGCATCTCCATACATGAGTACTGAGTGTGAATCAGCATGAGCACGAAGTTTTTGCTCTACAAGATAAGCAACCTTCAAAGAAGTGTCTGAAAAAAGAGATGTCTGAAAAACTAGACCATCAAATGTGTTTGGAATCATTTTTGTATCATTCGACTTCGTATAAAAAGTTTCTACTATCTGACGACCAAGGACAATACTACTCTTCTCTATACCGCTATAACGTACATTTGCCTGCCCTACAACACCCAAAGCAGTTGTACCCGTATTTGTATACAAAAAACGACTAAGCACATCTTGCCCCGGCTTCATATTAGCGGCATTCTCTTGAGAAACTGATGTAAAACCTTGTGAGTAATATAGCCCTGCAGTAAAATCAAAATCTGCAAAAGATGCTGACTTATAAACAAGTGAACCACCAACTCCATTGGTTATATGATTCTCCTGTGTTGCACTCTCACTCTCCCACTGATAAAAGAAATTATTTGAACGTAACCTTCCATAAAAATTTCCCTCACTCAACATACTAGAAAAACTATCTGCGTTTTTTGCAGAAAGGTTATATATTACCTGATAGTTTGATTTTAAGGCTTGCTTAGGAGTATCTGCCTCAAGTGAACTCACCAAACATGCAGTTCCTAAAGAAAGTAGCACTATTTTTTTAAATTTTCTCATTCTTAACCCTCGTTATTTCAAATTTCATACAACACTTTATCATTATGTTTCTTAAGATATAATGAAAAGGATGTTTTATAAATAACTCTACATACCATTTTGATAGTTATATAATGAGTTACCAAGAAGAGTCCGTGAGCGAAAAGAAAAATCGCTATAATAAACTCTATGAAACAGATTTTTTACATATTCACCTTTTTTTTACTCTTTTTTTTAGGCTGTAGTGCTCCCGTTGTTCCTAGTGTTCCCGTAAAACAAAATGCACATTCAATAGACTATTTACATGATGTTCAACCTATCCTAGACAGACGCTGCGTAAGTTGTCACTCCTGCTACAATGCTCCTTGTCAAAGTAAGTTTAGCTCGTATGAAGGAGTTGATAGGGGTGCTAGCAAAATAGAGGTCTATAATGCCTTACGTTTAAGCGCCATAGACCCAACAAGACTTTTTATAGATGCAAATTCATCACAAGAGTGGCATGAAAAAGGATTTTTTTCACTCACACACTCACAAGAGAGTAATCTAACGCATAATGATTCAATCATAGCTCATCTACTCCATGACAAACAACTTCATCCAGAGATAGTTGGGAACTATGACCCAGAACACGACACACTTAGTTGTCCAAAAGATAAAGAAGAACTTGAAGAGTATCTTGATGACAAGCCATACCACGGTATGCCATATGGATTTCCAGCACTCACAAAAGAGGAGCACAGCATCATCATGTCTTGGCTTGCAAATGGTGCAAAAGGGCCAAATGAAACACAAGAGAATAAACTCAAAACGCCCTCACCTGCAAATGCACATAATATAGCGTTATGGGAAGAGTTTCTAAACAAACAAGATGCAAAACACAAAATGACTGCTCGCTATCTTTATGAACATCTCTATCTTGCGCATCTCTATTTTTCACCAACAAAAGGTGTGCCTGAGTTTTATGAACTTGTCCGTTCTTACACACCAACGGGAAAGCCAATAGAAGTCATAACTACACTACGTCCTTTTGATGACCCAAACACAGAAGAGTTTTACTATAGATTTAGAAAAATTCACTCCACTATAGTGCATAAAACGCACATGACATTTGCCCTTGACAAAAATGTTCTTAAACGATTTCAACAGCTTTTCATAGAGCCGCAATGGGATGAAGAACCTCATTTTGTCTCTTATGACATTAAAGTGGCTGCAAACCCTTTTATAGCATTTAGACAAATTCCACCACGCTCACGTTACCAATTTTTACTGGATAATTCACACTATATCATTATGACTTTCATTCGTGGACCTGTTTGCCGCGGGCAGATGGCGCTAAACGTTATACACGACCACTTTTGGGTAATGTTTAAAGACCCGAGTGCTGATGTAAGTGTTCTTTATCCAGAGTTTATAAACTCTCAAGCAGCTAATCTAGCTCTGCCAATTCATAAGGTGGATGCAAGTCTCATTAAAACTTTTAGTGATGAGTATAGAGAGCGGTATGAACGCTACTATAAGGCAAAGAAAGAGATAGTCTCAAGAAAATACCCTCGAGGTTACTCATTAAATACAATATGGGCAGGTGAAAAAGCCCTTGATGCTCCAATGCTCACAGTATACAGACACTTTGATAGTGCTTCAGTGCATAAAGGCGCACTTGGGAAAGAGCCAAGAACACTCTGGGTTATAGACTATGCGCAATTTGAACGTATATACTACGCACTCGTTGCCGGCTATGATGTTTTTGGAAATGTTTCACACCAAACAAATATTCGTCGTTATATGGACTTCTTGCGTATTGAAAGAGAACTAAACTTTTTAGAGTATATGCCAAAAACAATTCGTCAAGAGATGCTACACTCTTGGTATATTGGAGATAACAATATAGACAGCTCTAAATACCTTGATTTAGACACCCTTCCTTCTGCTATTGACTTTACAAGTGACTATCCAAAGTATGAATTTACACAGCAACTTTTAGAAAAGCGTTTCTTAAAAAGTACGGGTATTGTTTTTGATACAATGAATCACTTAAGTCCGTACCAAACTCCTCCGAAAATGCCAAAAGAGTTTACCACACTTGCAGACTTTGAAGAGGGTGCACGCTCTATTACACTTGCTGGCAGCGGCTTTATAACAACGATGACCGATAAAGGAGCTAACAATATTTTTGTACGAATTGACTTGGATGATGGTACATATATTGTCAAAAATCTCGTAATAAACCGATGGCATAACAATGTAAACTCTCTTTTTAATGGAGATGAAGTCCTTGATGCAAGTAAAGACACTATGGATATACTCGATGCAAGTATAGGATCCTATCCAAATGCTTTTGCAGTTGTAAAACAGGATAAATTGGCAAACTTTTTAGAACTTATGAAAAATATGCAAGGAAGCGATGCTGAATATAAAGAGTTACAGTCCTTCTTTATAAGTCGTTCAAATCCAAAATTTTGGGAAGTATATGACTGGTTTGTAAACTATTTTTATACAATAGATCCTGTAAACGCAGGACTTTACGACCTTAACAGATATGCTAAAACACCTTGGGAGAGTAAATAATGGATGCGACACTCTTTATACAATCATTGCTTGGACTTATTTCTCTACTTGCGATATTGCTTTTCTTTTTACTTTATAACTTTAAAGACAAGGAAAAAACAGTCAAAAAAGATATATCTGAAGAAGTAATTGCTGAAGAAAAAAAAGAGAAAAGAGACACTTCTATGGAGGCTTTAAGAAAAGTTATCCGCCATGAAAACACATCAACAGAAGTACTCAAAGAGACAATAGAGCTCCTCCTCAAATACCATGGTTCCATTCATCCAAAGCTAGGGACAAGAACTCATCCTGATTTTGACAACTATGCGGAAATTTTGTTTTATCTTGGACGCCACAAAAATACAAATAAAGAGTTACTCCTCCTCTTTGACAAAGGCTTAGAAGAGCGTAATCCTGAGTACAAAAAAGAGATAAATGACGCACTTATGAAGGGTCTAAACTCACGCGGTATTTAAAACACTACTCTGTTATACTCTTTGTTATCTCGTCCGTTATAGGTCCTTGTACGCTGTAAATACCCATCCCTCTTAATTGCTCTAGCTCCTCTGATGTTCTCACAGAAGTGGCGATAATCTCTAAACCTAAAGAATCAGTAATGACCCGTAAAGCTCCCATAGAGTCCTGAGATTGGTCAAGTAGAAAACTCACATCTGCTTTTATAAAACGTGGATTATAAACTTTTAGATAACTAAAATCTTCCGAATCACCAGTAAAAGCATTGATACCAAATTCACATCCAGTCTCTTTAAAAAGTTTAATAAAGTTTCCTACCAATATTGGGTTTTTCACCACAAAATTGTCTGAGAGTTCAAATGATAATTTAAATGGCAACTCCTTAGCCTTCTCTTTTAAAAGGAATGACAAAGTCTCATAAGAGTATGGATCTTTTATGAATTCATTTGACAAACGTATAGAACAGAGTTTGTCTCCTAACTGCGAGTGTTTGTTTGTTAGAAGTGTATCAAGCGCAAGTTTATAAATTTTACTTACCAGTCCAAGGTTAATAGCCGGAGCTATAAAGTCTCCATAAAAATACTCTTTATGTGCTCCATTATCTATAGTAAAACTCATTACATTGTGACTGATTTTTCTGCTACGAGTGTCTAAAACAGACCAAAACTTCAGTCCTATCTGTTTTTTCTCTATTGACTCTTCAATAATCTCTCTCCACTGCTCTTTTCCCATAGCATTTTCATCGTCTCTCTCTTCATAAACATATATACTGCTGTATTCATCTGCTTTTGCGTGTGTAAGAGCATTATCAGCTTTTGTTAAAAGCTCACTGACATCCATATTTGGTCTGTATCTGTATAAACCTATATCAAGTGTTATCTCTTCACTTAAAAGCTCGTACTTTTTAAGTATAAGTTCATATTTTGTATGTATCTCTTTGGCAACTTCTAAACTCTTTTGTGCTTCACAATTTGGTAGCACAATAATAAACTCTGTACCATTTACACGTGCGGCAACACCATCATCAAAGCTCTCTGCTACTCGTTGCAGTACACTTCCTAAGCGTTGAAACACCTTATCCGCATTTGCATGCCCTAAAGACTGGTTAAGTATTTCTGCTCCACCAAGTCCTAAAAAAACGAGTGTTCCTCCATTTGCTCTATTTTCAAGTGCGATAAGGTCTGGTAGTTTTAAGAGTAGATAACGTCTGTTATAAAGCTCTGTTATCGGGTCTATATAGAGTAGTTCTTGATTACGTTTGAGTGCCTCACTCCCTTTAATAAAAATATACTCTACCTTTTTCACCATCTGGTTCATACCTTTTACAACCTCTTTAAACTCTGTTGTATAAGGTATTTTTTCCTGATACACGAACTCATCTCTCATAATAGCTTCTGCTTGTTTTTGTATCTCTTTGAGAGGTTTGAGTATGTAAAACAGCATGACAGCAAAAAGCGCTAAAGAGATAACAGTAAAAATTGCAAAAAGATAGAGAAGTCGTACAAAACTTTTATACAAAGACTTATAAACTATTGCCGTATCGCCGACTATACTTACTTTTCCGATACTCTCCCATCCAACAAGTACGTCTTCACTTATGGGAGTATTTGCTACATCTGCAAACTTCACAAACCATGCTGGAACACTCTCTATCTGCTCTGAATCCTCTTGTTTATAAACAAACTCCCCATCACTAGAGCGAAACTCTATACTCTTGTAGTACCCACTATCAAAAGCAGCATCCACACTACTCATCATAATGACTTCATCTCCTTGCGCACTTGCAAGCGTATGTGCAAGTGTCGCGATATTATTAACACTCGCTTCATAAACACTCTGAAGCATGTCTTTTTTCGTAGATTGATAACTCACAGCCATAACTGAAGCAAGTATTGTAATAATTATAAAAGAGATTGCGAGCGCCATTTGATTATAGAGTTTCATAGTTTTTTCCTTTGCATATTTTCTTCAAGTTTTTTCCATTTTTTAGATTTTGGACCTGTATCTCCATTAATCATCTTAATAAGTTTAATGAGATCAGGTCGTTTAGAAGCGGGGAGGATTAGACGATTATTATTGTCTAAAATAAGTATTTCATCTTTACTTTTTGGCTGTGGTGTCGTAAAATATGCCAAAACCATATGAGAAATGTTTTTGCCTTGTTTATTTTTATATACTACATAAGCAAATTTCATCTTTTGTGGATCAACGCCGAGCTCTTTTAAAATATAGTACTTGGCAATAGTATAGTCTTCGCAGTCACCTGCATTTTTTCCAACAAATTCATAGAGAGTAGCCCAATAGTCACTCACACCATAAATTTTTTCATCACTACCATACTTTATGAAGTTAACCCAAGTATTTACAGTATTGAGCTTTTTAATTTCGTCTGCATCTTCAAGAGAGTTAAGTAGCTTCTCATCTATTGCTTTAAATCTATTTTTCGCAAAAGCACCGTACTTTGCCTCTGCCCGAACCTCTATCTGTGCATCTATAAGTTCAGCTTGTAGTTCAAACGTAAACAGTAGCACCAAAAAGGGGAAAAGAGACTTTATAGAGTACATGGAAACATTATACTCTACTATTGCTGGCGTTTGTTAAAGCCTGAAGTTCCAAGCTTTGCCTCCACAGAAAAATCATCGGCAAACCCTTTTAAATATTTTGGTATGGCTCTTCCTTTTAATTTCATCATATCCTTCAGCATAAGAGTCGCTGTCTGCTCAACATTTGCTCTTTTTACTTCAGTTATATAACGAAATATCAACTCTCCAAGTCGCTCTAAAGAGATTTTCCATGTCGAATCTGTCTGCTTATATGCCCAAAGACTAAAAGCATAAAAGTTTTCAAATACAGACTCGTCTCTCCAGAGAAGATTTATGCTGTTTTTGAAATTACCGCTATTATAAGCTAAGTCCCAAAAACGGGCAAAGCGTTTCATAATTTGTATAGTTTCAAAGCTCAGTTGAGAATTTTTTAAAATATCGTAAGGTGGAATATCACTATAAACCATCTCATACTCTTTATCGTGTCTATCTATATATGTTCCCGAGAGTTTCTTGAGTATACCTATCTGAATTTCACAAGAGCTTATTCCCATAAGTGTATCGAGATTTTTTCCAAAACTCTCAAGCGACTCACCCGGAAGCCCAACTATCAAGTCCAAATGAATATGTGCAGTTGTTTCTTCTTGCAAAAATCGGATATTTGACTCTATCTTTTCCAAATTTAAGACTCTTGAAATTCGCTTTGCCACCTCTTCATTTAGTGTTTGTATACCTATTTCAAGTTGTAAAGCACCATCAGGAAAAGCTTTAATTTTTTTTCTAAGAGAACTTGGAAAATGGTCGGGTATAACTTCAAAGTGGGCAAAATAGGGTGGCTCTTTTGAGAGAAAAAAGTCCAAAATAGCATTTGCGGCTTTCATATTGAGGTTAAAAGTTCTATCGACGAACTTAAAGTTTCGTGCTCCTCTTTGCCAGAGGGTTTCAAACTCAGCTAAAATCTCTTCTAAATTAAAGGCACGTACTTTTTCATCCATGGAAGAGAGGCAAAATTCACACTCAAAAGGGCAACCTCGTGATATCTCAACATATATGTAACGGTTCTTTATATCAGAGTCACTATAGTATTTATAAGGGAGCTGTAACTCTTTTAATTTAGGCAGAGTTATAGGAATTATCTTTTCACTCTTCTCGCCTAATTCTATTCGTTTACACAGTTCATAAAATGCGCTGTCTCCCTCTCCTTGAATAATATAATCAACACTTTCAAAATTAACGCGAAAAGGTTGATAGCTCACTTCTGGACCACCTAAAATAATAGTAGTCTGAGGAGAAACCTTCTTTAGGATATGGACAAGTTCACTTATCTCTGAGACATTCCAGATGTATACGCCAAGCCCGATAATAGTTGGTTTTTCTACTAATAACTTCTCTGCAACACTTTGCAGAGCATCATTAATACTAAACTCCATTATTTGCGTAACTGCTTGTAGTTCCTGCATATTTGCGTAAAGATAGCGAAGCCCTATTGCAGTATGTGCGAACCTTGCGTTGAGTGTTGTGAGTACTATTTTCATAAAGGGGATTTTATCATAAGAAAACAGCCTGGGTAATAAAAAGGGGGAAAACCCGGCTGTTTATAAAATTGTTTGGAGAGTATACTCGCTTATGAAAGGGGAAAAACATAATTGAGTGTTAAAATTATATTTATTATAAGTAAATGAGAAGTTAATAGCTCTTTCCCCTAATAGCACTAAACTCATCAAGCATTTTATCCAGCAGTTCAAACATGACTTTTGAAGAGTTTTCCATTACCTCAAAGTTATTCACAATGATTTTTGGATTTTCGTCTTTAAGTACAATATCTTTATCAATATAATCAAAGTTTGTTCGTACCCTCTCATGTACAATAGCATGCTCTTTGTCAATCTTTTTAAAGGAAGGAGTATGACCAAAACGTTCAACACCGACATCTGTATACCACTTACCAAGTCTGCAGCTTTTATGATCAATATATTCGTAAGCTTTTTTTCTATCAAGAGTTGTTGAATACGCTCTTGATTTAAAAATAATATGATCCACTTTCACTAAAGTAGCAAATAGACGATTTTGGATATCTACTGCCGCAGTAGATGATTTTTTAGCTGTTATATTGAGTGTCTCAAAAGTTGATGCAAACGCTTGTATAACACTATTTGAATCATTAGCAATTGCACTAATCTCATCAGAGTTTTCAAGCATCTCGTTTGTCTCTTGTTGTAGAGTTGAAAGTGATATCTCAATCTCGCTTGTAGCTTTTTGCGTTCTCTCAGCGAGCTTTCTTACCTCATCAGCTACAACAGCAAATCCACGCCCATGTTCTCCTGCACGAGCTGCTTCAATAGCGGCATTAAGTGCAAGAAGATTTGTTTGATCTGCTATATCTTTAATAAGAGATGCTACTTCAGAAATCTCTCGTGAACGTCCTTCAAGATTAACGATTCCTTCATGTGAAGACTCAATCAAACTTACAAGATTTTCCAGTCTACTTGTAATATCCACAACACTGTGAAGGCTTTTTTCAGACTCTAATGCTGTTTCTTCCGCAGCGTTTGATATAACCTCAGCATAATCAGTTGCAATTGACAAGTCATTTTGAACAATCATCAAACCACCACTCATACCTCCACCTAGCTTATTAAACTCTTGGGACATATAACCAACAATTTTTGTTTCATGTCCTACGGCTATAGACTCTATTGCATTGTTTAATTGCGCTATCGTACTTGCAAACATTCCATGTAGTCCCGGAACATACGCTCTCCTATAGGTCATACCTTTTGAAGCATATGCAATTGTCGTGGAAGTCTCTCTCATAAATGCCTCTAACTGGTCAAGTACATCATTAAGTGCCCATGCAAACTCGGAAATATCACTTCCATCTTCAGGTATGCCAGTTACCCTACTTTCTAAATTTCCACGAGCAGCATCTTGAAGAACACCCCCAATTTTAATACGTAAGGGAGGCTGTTTATCCATACTCGTCTCCGCCAAGAAAAAAGAAGCTATAACAACAAATAGTAAAATCCCCGCCATTACATACTCAGCTAAAACAAAAGCATATGCCACTGTTCCTAACAGTGCTAAAAACAGCAGAAATGTCTGTCTATTTTTGTATAGAGATGACAAACTCATCATAACTCACTCCTTTTTCTTTTAATACATCCATTAAAACTTTCGTACCTGCTTCCATACCACCTTTTTTTTCAGCTTCTAACATCTTTGCGTAAAGAGGTTTTATCAGCTCAAGAGCTTTTGGATTTGGATAACGTCTTACAGAGTAATAACCTATAATATTACCCTTTACATCCAAAGAAGCCGTCACGTTAGCATATACCCAGTAAGAGTTTCCATTTTTTGTCTTATTGATTACAAATGCAAATATTTCCTCTTTTTTTTCAATTCTTTCCCAAAGAAGTTTAAATACCGCGCGGGGCATATCCTCATGACGAATAATATTATGTGGCTTTCCTAAAAGCTCTGCCTCACTATACTCTGCCATTTTCATAAAAATTTTATTGGTATAGGTTATACGACCCTTTGTATCTGTTTTTGATACAATAAAGTCATCTGGCTTCATCTCTATAACCATTCTCTCCCCTTTAAATAGTTTTTTTGTATAACTCAATATTATACTAGAATAACTTTAGTTATAATAACGCCATGTCAAAATTGCTCTCTTTTTTTTACTTTTTCTACTTTGCAATCGTTGGTGTATACATTATCTTTATTCCAAAAGTTTTATCGCAAGTTCCATACTCTCCAAGTGAAATAGGAATTATTTTAGGAGCTGCTCCACTTGTACGTTTCTTGCTTCCTTTTCTTTTTATGCGAGGATTTGCTCTAAATACCAAAACATTTCGTTTTGCTCTGCTTTTAATGAGTCTGAGTGCCATTGCGTTTTACATTTCCCTAGAGAACTTCTATGCCTTACTTCTATCCAATATAGCCCTTGGAGCTGGAATGAGTGTAATCCTGCCTTATGTAGAAGTCATCTCTTTAGAACATTTAGGAAAAGAGCGCTATGGAAAAATACGCCTCTACGGTTCAGTTGGATTTGTACTTGTCGCCCTTGTTTTAGTTCGTATTTTAAGTAGTGCATCCATAGCCCTTGATTTTTTACTCTCGCTCACGTTTATCACCGCGCTTTTTGCTTTTGTTATAGAAGCAAAAAGTAGTACACAACAAAAACAAAAGCCTCAAGAAAGCAGTAACAGTCCGATAAATCTCATAAAAGATTATCGTTTGTGGTTAGGGCTTATTTTTATGCAGATAAGCTTTGGTGCTTTTTATAACTTTTTTACTATATATGTAACCGACAATGGTATCTCTTTAGACATGACTATTTATCTGTGGAGCTTTGGTGTTCTACTTGAGATAGTTATGCTCTACTTTCAAGGAAGTTTTTTAAAGAGAAACCTCCTCAGTATTTTGCAATTTACAACTCTTGCCACTGTTGTACGCTGGCTCATACTTTTTGCTTTTCCAGAGAACATTACACTGCTTTTCTTTTCACAATCTTTACATGCACTTAGCTTTGCACTCTTTCACTCGGCTGCTATTAGCTACCTTTTTCATCTCTACAGTAACCGTCCTCTTGCACAACAGTATTTTTCAGGATTTACCTATGGACTTGGGGGATTAAGTGGGGCTTTAATATCGGGGTATATTTACGAGTGGTTTGCCTCTTATCTGTTTTTAAGTGCGGCGGTTTTTGCACTTATTTCATTTCTTTTTATTAGAGGGTTTTCCAAACAGCTCACATAAGAGCCGTTTGCAGTTTATGACGTAACCTAGTAGTCTATTATGAGGTTTGCTGTAAATGTTGTATCTGTAGGCTCTTTACCCTCTGCTGGAAGGTTAATGTAGTCTACCTTATAGCTCAAGCCACCAGAAAGGATGTCTGAGAATTTTGTTGTTAGTGATGACTTTGAGTACGCAAAATAGTTCTCTGACTTCTCAAAAGAACCTCTAAACGTAAGCTCTTGATCGAACTTTAAGTTAGAGAGTATTTGCCAGTTATAAACACCTTTTACACGATACGAAGCATACTGATCATCATAAGCAGGATGTGATGATACTGTTGGGATATTATTTGGATTTGGATACGCTATGATATTACCGCTCGCGTCAAGGTTAACACTCTCGTAACTATCCAAAGAGTAGAGAATATTTCCATCAAAAGAGAGTTCATGGTTTGTAGTTTTAAGTGCCTTATACTTCGCACCCGGTCCTGTATAGAATTGATAGTCAAAACCTGAGAATCTATCTTTTTTGTAACCAACAAGATAGTTAAATGCAAAGTGCTTGCTAAATGAGTAGTCATAAGAGAGTTCCGTTAAGAACTTGTTTTTCGTCTCTATCTGATTCTGCGTTGCATACTGTCCATCAAAAATAATTTGACCCGAATGGTTTCCCCATGATTTTTTTGCTTGTGCATCAAGGTTAAATGTTTGTGTATTTGTGTTTCCCGATGTCTCAATATATCCAAGCTCTGTATGTGTGATGAGTCTTGTATCTTGTGGGATTTGTGCTTGAAGCGCTTTTAATTTAGCCTCTGCCACACTCTTTTCGCTCTTTGCCGCCGCTATGTCAGCATTGAGTTTTTCTAAATCTACTACTCCGTCTTCAGCAAGAGCAATTGCACTTGCTAAAGAGAGTGACAGAACTACTTTTTTCATACTTAATTTTCTCCTTTATCTAAATGAACATCCATCTGTGGGAATGGGATAGAGATTCCTTTTTCATCAAATGCAAGTTTTGCATGCTCTATCTGTCCGAAGTAAACATCCCAGTAATCTGCTGTTTTTACCCAAGCACGTGTAGTAATATTTACACTACTATCACCAAGTTCACTTACTGCAACAAATGGTGCAGGGTCTTTCATTACACGCTCATCACTCATCATCATATCCATTAAAATATCTTTTGCAAGTTTGAGGTCATCATCGTAGCCTATGCCAAAAACATGGTCCACACGACGTTGCTCTTTTTTAGAGTAGTTTGTAATGTTACCTGCAACTATTTTTCCATTTGGGACAATAATAGTACGATTATCTAATGGTGCAATGATAGTTGAAAAAAGATTTACATCTTCAACTGTACCCGTCGCACCTCCAGCTTCAACAAAGTCACCCACCTTGAATGGACGAAATATAATAATAAGGACAGCCGCACCAACATTTGCAAGTGAGCCTTGTAATGCAAGACCAATAGCAAGAGATGCTGCACCAAAAATAGCAATAAAAGATGTAGTGTTAATACCTATCGCATTAAGTGATGCTAATACAACCATAAGCATCAATGTAAAATAGACTAAACTCTCAGCAAACTCAACAAGCGTTTTGTCTATATTTGCTTTTTCCATCATCTTTTTTACGACTTTAGTGAGTTTGTTTACAACCCACTTACCAATTATAAATATGACAATTGATGCTAAGATTTTAAGTCCGTATTCACTCACATACATCATCGCCATATCTGTGTATTTTGATGCTTCTTGTGTTACTACATCAGTATCCATTTTTCCTTCCTTATAGAGAAATTTAACCAGAATTATACACTAACTTTGTGTGATGATTGTTGCTTTATTGTTATTTATCGTTTCCAAATAGCGACTCATTTGATAATAGAGGTTTTTGTGTGGTGTCTCTAAACCAAAAAGAAGTCCTCTATACTTAAGATAATTTTTCCATGTTTTTATGCTTTGCTGTTCGCGTCCACGCTTATAGAGTTCAAAGCTAACAGATGCGTTAATGCACCCTTTTAAAAAACGCATCTCATTACAATCTTCAAAACGTCTTGGAAACCATACCTCTTCAAGTGCTTCATGGGCATCATAGTAACGCTGCTCGTAAAGACAAACTCTAAACTCTTCCATCTTCTCAATTATCATCAAACAACTCCATATTTTTTCTCCAGTAACCTCTGCCGCCTTTTAATGATACACACGGGTTATCGGGAAACTTTTCCTGATACTCTTTTAATCTATCCATAGTCGCCTTACCAGTATCGCAGTAAAAAACGAAGACCGTCCCTTTTGGATATTTTTTTAACTCATGTGGATTATAAACAATGGTGTTTGCCTTTTCAATTGGAGAGAGAATTGTATCTATGAGCAGTACTTCTACACCCTCTTTTGCCAAGTCACGTTTATGTTCTAAAAACTCTTTTTGCGTCCACTCTTTTTTCATAAATAACCTATTACCTTCTAAAAAGTTTTTTCTATTTTTTATACTCTCATAATTTCGCTTTTCCCCTGCTTCCAAACTTCTTTATCTTCGTAATTTATGACTACTTTAAGCTTAATGTACTTCGATAATAAGATACAATTTGGCATGTCAAAAAAAAATAAAAAAAATAGTAAGATTAATCAAAAAATTCGTATATATTTTGACGATGACCCTTTTGATGTCGGTGTAGAGAGAGTAAGTTCCCAAACACTCAGTGAACTCTTTAGTGCTCTAGGTATATATGATATAGAACATAATAAAGCCCTTCTTCTTAAAACAATTCGTATGATATGGAGTGAAGCAGACAGCTCAATTAAAAACGATATACTCAACTTTTTTGCCAATGATGGGCGTATTTATAAAGCCCCTAAAGATGAAGCACAAAACTTTGACAGAGAGGATAAAATAACTACTCTGCTTGAAGAACTAAATGTCACTCCCCAAGAAGCTAAAGAGCTACATACTGCCTTTGCAACAATTCGTTCAAAGAAAATCACACTTGCAAAAATGGAGTCTAAACTCCGCTATATACGCTACGAAGAAAAACGACATAATCTTGAACGTGAGTTAGAAGGTGTATTTGACACAGATGACTCTTTGGAATTTAACGCTTCCATACGTTACGAACTTTATGGAGATATGTTTCATAAAATAGTAACACTCAACACAAAACCCTATGAACGTGAATTTATAGATGAGAGCTCAATTGAAGAGATTGTAGCTAAAATCGGTGCTGACAAACTCTCTATAGCAGAAGCAAAACAAGCACAGGTTAATAAATTTTTAGCAGAACTAAAAAATCCTCATCCCTATTTGACACATAAAGAAATTCTTGACTCACTTCGTGCCTCACCTCCAAAATCTACTCTTAACTATCCGCTTATAAGTAAAAGAGCACTCTATAAAATAGTTAATAACAAACTAGAAGCCGCAACTCTTGAACTTCATGATGAAGAGTTGTTTATCACTCTTAAAGAGTCACTTACTCTTCCTGAATCAACCCAAACACTTTCTTATGGACTTGAGCTTCATATAGAGTTAGAGGGCCTTTTAGAAGAGATATGGAAAGGCGAACGATTTAACTTTAATAATGTTCTCGCCGAGGCAAAAAAAGAACATGAAGAGCAATTTTTTCAAGAGCTTGAGACACTTGTTACAAGCTGTGCACAATACGCTTCTCTTTTAAACTTTTCAAAAGAAGAACTTCATTCCAAGGTTTATGAATTTCTTCTCGATATACTTCCTGCGACACTCCATATAAACCCAAAAGTGACAAAAAAAGTCACTCGTCGTTTTATCTACTCTATTCATGAACAACTTGTAAAAAAACAACGCCAAGAGCTTTTAGCACGAACTATTAGGGACTTTAAAAACCTCTTTCCGATTGCTAGAGAGATGCGAAGAAAACTCACACTGCATATAGGACCTACAAACAGTGGAAAAACGTATCAAGCTATGCAAAAACTTGAAGCCGCAGATACAGGGTACTACTTAGCACCTCTACGTTTACTAGCACTTGAAGGGTATGAAAATTTACGCGAAAGTGGCATAGAAAGCTCTCTTGTAACGGGTGAAGAGCAGATTATAGATGATAATGCAACACATATCAGTTCAACTATCGAAATGCTTAATTTTGAAGTTGATGTCGACGTTTGTGTTATAGATGAAGTACAGATGATAGATGACAGGGACAGAGGCTGGGCATGGGCAAATGCCATCATTGGGGCACCGGCAAAAGAGATAATTATGACTGGGTCTGTAAATGCTAAAGAGGCAATCATTGCACTTGCGAAGTATCTTGGTGAAGAGCTTGAAATTATAGAGTTTGAAAGAAAAAATGAACTCGAACTTTTAGAAGAAGCGACCCATCACTCTAAAGTAGAAGCAGGTACTGCCATTATTGCCTTTAGCAGAAAAGATGTTTTACGTCTCAAACAAAACTACGCCAAAGACTTTAGTATAAGTGTTGTTTACGGTAATCTATCCCCGGAAGTACGCAGAGAAGAGGCTCGCCGGTTTCGAGAAGGTGAAACAGAACTTCTCATCGCAACAGATGCTATAGCTATGGGTATGAACCTTCCTATTAAAACAATTCTCTTCTCCAAAGCTCAAAAGTTTGATGGGGTCACAGAACGAAATCTCTACCCTTCAGAAATCCATCAAATTTCAGGAAGAGCAGGAAGGTATGGACTTAAAGAGAAAGGTTTTGTAGGAGCACTCAATGAGGCAACACTCAAAATAGTTAAACGTAACTTTCTAAAAGAAGCAAAAAACATAACTATTCCTTTTAAAGTTATGGCAAATCTTGAACATATTAAGCTTGTTGGAAAAATCTTGGAAGAGAACTCTCTTGAGGTAATCCTCAACTTTTTTGTAGAAAATATGGAGTTCAATGGTCCTTTTTATGCTGCAAGTCTTGAAGATATGCTAGAGGCTTCAAAGATTATAGATGCCTACAACCTGGATATAGCAACAAAATACCATCTTGCGTGTGCACCTCTAACCCTAAAATCTCCCTATATTATCAATGCCTTTGAATCTTACCTTGACTCTCTGGAGAGATGTGAAGTCATTTACTACACACCTCCAAAACTAATTGGCAGCTTTGCACCTACAACAGATGACCTACTACGTGCAGAAGACATGGTTAAAGAGATATCTCTATATCTCTGGTTAAGTTATAGATTTTCCGAGTATTTTATCGATGAAAAGAAAGCAAGAGAGTCACGTGGAAGAATCAACAAATATATTGAAGAGTCACTTCGTCAGTCACAACTAGCACACAGATGTAAACTCTGCTCTGCACCATTACCGCTAAACTCTAAATACAGTATTTGCCAAAACTGTTTTAAAAAGAACTATACTCATAGAGGATTTCAAAAGAGACGCTAAAACTTTTTTGGCTATACTTCTTTAAAAACCAAGGAATAACGATGAAAAAAAGTTTTTTACTGATTGTATCACTGAGTGCTCTTGCCTTCGCTTTAGACATGGGTTCAGCAATGGATGCTATAGATAAACAAAAAGCAAGTGACTCTGTAGATAAAGAGAAAGCTGTTTCTGGAATCTCGGAAGGAAACTATACTGTTGTTGGAGAGAGTATAGATAAACAAAAAGCAAAAGAGTCTGTGGATAAAGAAAAACTTATGAAGAGCCTTTTTTAAAAAGAGCTCTTAACTTTTAAACTCGTCTATTGTTTTTTGTAATGACGAGGCCACACTTACTAAACGTTTTAAATCCGCTTCTATACTTAAAACACTTGTTCCATTTGCAGTTGAAAGTTTCTCAACATTCTCTATATACTCGATAATAATACTAATGTCTTTGGACATAGTCAGACTATCTGCTTTTGACCTATTTGCTAGCTCATTAGAGTGATTCATCGCCCCAGAAGTAGTGTTGATGTTATCTTCAACCTCATTGGATATTTTTGTTAAGTTCTCAATATTACGTGCATTTTCAGCTATTTTATCACTCACATCATTTATAGACTGTACAATAGTACTAACACTCACATCTATCTCTGTGAGGCTTTTTTGTGTTCTCTCTGCAAGTTTTCTCACCTCATCAGCAACAACAGCAAATCCACGTCCATGTTCTCCTGCACGGGCTGCTTCAATAGCAGCATTAAGAGCCAATAGATTTGTCTGTTCAGCTATATCTTTAATAACATCCAAAACACTTTTTACTTGATCTGCATCATTTTTGAGTCCCAAGAGTTGTTCAGAAAGCTCATTTTCTATCTCTACAAATCCAAACACCTCACTACTCATATGAGAGAGTGATGTACGTGCAATTTGTAACTGATTATTTGCATCTTCGATTTTTTCCTGAGTCTCTGTCGCAGCTGCAATAGTTTTTTCAAGCACTATCTTAATGTCTTCACTTTTTTTACTTGTTTTTTGAACAAACTCTTGTTCTTTTTGCGTTCCCTCACGAATGATGTGGGACGATTTCTCTATCTTTGATGCTATTTCATTGTTTTGTACACCCAAAGTTTTTACATCATTAACAGTAGCTTGAATCATCTCAATAAATTTATTCACCTCAACAGCAGCATCTCCAAACTCATTCCCCTCTTTGTGTGTGAGTCTTTTCGTAAGATCTTTATCACCACTTACAAGATCAGCAATTTTATTACGAAGTGTTTTTAATGGAGTAAATATCTCATGCATAAAAAATATGCTTACTACAACAGCAAAAATAATCCCTACAATAATCAGTATTATAATAAGTGTAACGTTTGTTGCTGTTATGTCTTCATCGTTTGCATCTAAAGAGATAACCAAGTCCATCGCACCAAGTGTGTATCCCACCTCTGCATTATAGTGACAAGAGAGACATCTCTCCTCTGCGACCATTGGTTTTACCATACGAATAGTATGATGAGCACCTTCCCTTTTTTCAATAATTTTTGTTGTTTTATTTGTGAGTACATCTATAATTAGTGGATCAGTCGTGTATTTCTCTTCAGGGGAATAAACCTCTAAAACAGCCTCAGACTTTGCAATACTTAGGCTCTCTATGCCGTCTATAGTTGTCGCTTTTTTATATGCATCTTCAACCACAGCGGGATCTCCAAGCATCATGCTTCCCGTCATTGTTTGAAAAATCGACTCACTTAACATCTCTAAAGATTTTTTTGTCGATGTATTTGAAAACTCATGGAGTGTGGAAGATAAGAAATATGTAATGCTAATAACACCAACTATACTTAAAGCGAGAATAGAAGCAATAACTTTTGATTTGACTGATGCAAACATAAAATATCCTTAACAAATATTAATAGTTTCAATTATATCCAAAAAAGTCAGATTTTCCATTATATGCGCTTATGATACAATATAGGAAAAAAGGATTATCAATGAAAGAGCTAACACTAACACTTCTTATAAGTCTATTATTTATTGGATGTTCAGCAAAAGAGTTTAATGCGGGGGTGGACAGTGTTACTACTGATATAACAAATGTATTTGAAAAGAGTAAAGACAACTCTTCAAACTAAAAACTTAAAACTTAAAACTTAAAACTTAAAAATAATAATTTAGAGAAAGTTGTGCAGTTTGTTCCGCTGAATAAGTCTTCTTCTCTTCTCTCTCTTTATAATCATATTTCAGCTGTACTTGTAAATTTTGAGACAGACGAAAACTCTGTGTACAAGCAACTATAGACTGCTCTTTTCCACCATCATAATAACGTTTTGTAAGTTCCAGATTTGTTTGCATAAAATCATATTTATCTATAACAATACCTGCACTCCCACCTATGCCTCCGACAAAACCTTGATTCATATAAAAGAGAGGGTCTAACATAAAATAGAAATAAGCATCTTTGTTACCAAAACTAAGACCAGCACCTACAGAAGTACTAAAGTTTGCACTCTCTTTGAGATAGTCCCTATCCCAGCCCAATTTCACACGCCATGAGAAAGAGTGAAAAAATTCACTTCTTTGTGCAAGAGAGACTATTGAAAGGATAGTTGCATCTTCAATTTTGAGTTCCTCTTCTTCATTATAAGAGAGTAAAAAATCTAAAAACTCTATCTGCGTACCTCGTAAAAAACCAAGAGAACTATCTTTTAAATCATGATACGCTGGACGTAAGCCTACAAAACCTATCGGTTCTCCTTCTCTGTAACCAAACCCACCTTTTAGGCGAATAGCTCGATGACTTTCTACAGGATTATGTGGCGTCTTGAGTGTAAGTAGTTCTCCTTCTCCTAAACTTGCGCGAGTTTTGGTAAAAGTATGAAACAAATCAAGGTATTTTTCCTTACTCATACTATTTTTGGAGTATGAATACTCTAAAAACTCCACTGCCGCTTCAAGTATATACATCTTCTGCTGTTTTTCTAGCTCTTTATTATCCAAGAGTTCTTGGCTTGTTACAGTTTCATCAATGAGCGCCTGCACAAGAGTAATATTCTTTTCATTGATTAACTCTTCATAACGTAATAAAATCGTTCTTTTAGAAGCTCTATAGTTCTCTGAAGATATCAACCCTTCCGCACGAGTTGCATGTACAGTCTCCAATGGGATAACTTCATAATGAAAATGCTCTCGAAGATGCACGTTTGGACGGGCAACTTCCATAAGCCATAGCATGTTATATGAACAGTTCTCAGTGAAGAAGTAATAATTTGACTCGGTACCATTAAGCTCCCAAATATGGCGTACCATCGCAAGCGTTTCTTCTTCATTTAAATTTAAATCATACTCCCATATGTCTCTCTGTTCTGCATCTCTATACTCTTTTAACTTTTCATAATACGGTAATAAAGAGTATTTTCCGAAATAACCTCCAAAAAGCCCTTTAATTGCAAATACTGTTGCATTTTCTTTATCAGGGTCGGCATTAGCGGCATAATTGATAGCATATGCAAGTAATTTAGAGTTGTAACGGGAATTTATACGTAAAAAAGTGTGCCCAAACATAGAGGCAGGAGAGTTAATATGTGCTGATGGAAAAACAAGTGTTACAGACTTCGGTGCAAGCCTCTCCACAGTAGCATCATATTCACTACATTTGACATCAGGAAAATCCTCTATTTCCAAACTTTTTTGCAGCCATGCTTTTCGGGCTGGGAACCTACAAGCACTTGCATTATCATCAAATCTACTCTCATTAAAAAAAGCATCAAGCGTTGCTTCAAGTTCATGTTTTGCATTAGTTTTTCCATCTGCAGCAAAGAAAAAAGCACTATCATCAATTTCACTTACACCATCAACCATATGTAAAAGCAGATGCCAGTAACGTTCTTGAGATAACTTTAAATCGTTAGCCTTTTGTGTATGCTGTTCCAAAGAAGCTTCTAAAAAGCCAATGCAAAAAATGAGTATAAAAAGTAAACGGATTAAAATAGAAAAGTCCTAAGAGTGAGGTTATTAAAAAGAGGGTATAACCAAATGCTAAAAAGCATTTGGATAATGGACTACTTAGATAGTAGCGATATTGTCAAGAACTTCTGACATCTCAACTTTTTGTGAAGTGTAGATGCTGTTGTAGTTTGACTGAAGTGCTGCACTGAAAGTAACTTTATCTTCTACTTCTAAAAGCTCAGCAAGTGTGTCAAGAGACTCTCCATGACCAACTGCAATCTCTTTTGCAAGGATGTCCATGTTAGACGCTACGAACTCTTCAGCTCTTTCATTCATTACAAACTTAGTTTTTTTACAACCGAGTGTTCCAGAAGTAATACCGAAAGTTTGGTTTCCAGACGTACCATTTGTAGTAGCTTGCAGAGCGAGTAAAACTGCTGAAGAGTCATCTTTAATAATCACTGACCCAAGACCACATCCTGTTTGAGAGTTAACACCAGCAAATGATGCAGTAGTTAAAGCGACAGTTGCTATCGCGCTAAGTAAGATTTTTTTCATGTTCTATCCTTTTGTGTAAGTTCTAGGTATTATAGGTGTTGCAAGCTTAAGCAAAAATAAACAAGAGCTGTTTAAATATCTATATCATCCCAAAACTCTTCATACGAAAGATTTGTTTCGGAATTTTTTTGTGCTTCAAGCTTTTCTATAGCCTCTTGAAAGTAGAGTTCAAGCGCCTCATTAATCATTTCATTACTCTCTTTGCGTAAAAGTGGAGCAAAGACTTCGAGGTTTTGTAGATTCTCAGCGCTTAACTCAACATTCATCACTGCTCCTTTGGTGTTTGGTCTATAAGTTCTACACTTTGATCTTGCATATAACCTTCATGATAAGGACCAACCGGAAGTGTATAAATTATTCTAGCATTTGCCTGTCTAGCATATGTAACATAATCAGCAGCAGCGGTATTTATAGCAGTTGCGACAGCACTTGCAATCAGTCCTCCAATTCCACCACCTGAGTTTCCACCGCTTAAATCTACCGTTACAACTCCTGTATAACTCCATAACTCTTCTGATGATTCAGTGGAAACTATTTTTGCTTCTATGGCGACCGTCAGGCTTGAAGCAAGTACCATATAGGAGACATCCCATCTTTTAATGCGAGTAAGTAAAACAGCATCAGCACCAAAGTACTCTTTAAATTTTCCCATAGGAAGGTTATAAAGTAGTTCAGTGTCATAAACACCCTCTTGCTTCATAATGTCACTTACCATTTCTACTGGGAAAGTATAGTATCCCATAAGAGCAAAAGGCATCTCTGCTGTCGTCATATAGTAGTCTTTAGCCTCAGCATCAGTACTTTCATTCATTGGAGGTAAAATAAGAAGTGAACGTGGCTGTTCTTGATACATTTTAGGAAACTCTGCACCCTTCGTTGTCATTGCAGGTCCACATCCACTAAAAATAAACATGAATGTTGCTACTATGAGGTAGGCAATAGTTTTTTTACTTATCATTTTTTCCCTCCATTGTTTCAACCTTATTTATCATTTTGTCCATAAAGTAGACGGCTTCAGGATAGATGCTTTTCTCTTTTTTAAAGCTCTCAATAGCTTTCGCACTATTACCTGCTTTTAAATATAAATAACCAAGGTTTGCATACATTCCAGGAGGGACTCTGCCTGAACGACTCTCATTAGCACCTTCTATACAATACTCTAAGGCCTTCTGATACTCTAAAGCAGTTTCAGCTGTTGCCTCTTTTTTGAGTCCGTAATAACTCTCACTATAATCACCATAATTATAAAGTGGTTTTGGTGAAGTACATCCACTCATAATAGCCATAGATAGCCCTAAAATAGTTGTTAGAATTAAACTCTCTCTCTTCACTACTGCACCTCTATCTCTTTAGCAATACCATCACCAACATAAATCTCTCTCTTAACAACAAGAGCACCATCACGTTTCACTTCAATTAAATGTTTACCCGGCTTTATTCCATACTGATTGTTTTGACCGGGTTTTACACTAAAGTCCTCACCTCCATCTATAGAAACTACAGCACCTGAAGTGTTTCCAGTGAAGTACAAATAAGCCTTATGTTCTGCTGTTTTAATTCCCTCTTTTGAACCACAACCACTCATTAACAGTGTAAGCAGTGCAACTATACTAATTATATACTTCATTATTTTGCTCCTATCTGCATGTAAAGTTGTGAAAAATCTTTATTTTTAATATAAGACGACAAATCCCCACTTGTTATCTCGGCTAGCGAAACTTCACTTTGTGGTGTATCACCCATGGTTGCCAATATATCTATAGTTGCTACTTTTTTCCCAGGAAGTGTTATCATCATGTTTGTTTGTGGATTTTTAACCTGCTTGCCTTTTTTATAAACATCAAAACTATCGCCTGCTTTAATATTTTGACTTGCACCGCCCGAAGTTATAAGACTTCCATCTTCATAACCTAAGATGTAGCCTCTCCACGGTTTGTCTGTCATATTTTCTATAATGTTTGAAGTTAGGTCTGAAATTGCTGCATCAATTGCTTTATCATTTAACTGCGAGTTATAACCTGCTTTACCACCTACACCCATAACAGTTCCATCTTCGGTAAATGCAGAGCCTTTTCCCTCTTCAGAGTAAATAATCTGTCCTGTACTTACATCAACTATACGAATATGTACCTTGGCAAAAGCCTCCTGCTTTTTCACACGACTAAAGAGACCAACATCACTTACCTCTTTACGTCCAAACTCTGTAACCGAGCCTAAAATAACATAGTCTGCGGCATTTGAAAGACTCGCTGAGTTACCAATCTTGAGTTCATCTTCTATTTTGGAGAGGTCTGCTCTTTCAAGCATTATAAACTTTCCAGATTCAAATAGTTTAGCTGAGAGAATATCCATCGCCTGTTTACCAATTTTATCATTGTTTTTATCTATAAAAAAACTCTGACCATACTTTGTCTCATTTGTAAAACGCCCTATTGCGACCTTGCGTTTAAGACCATTTGGTTGCTCTGCACTCACTTGAAGTGACTTACTTACAGTAGGCTGTTCAGACTTCGGTGTTTCATGAGTTTGTGTCTTTTGTACCGTAGCACATCCACTCATAAGTAATGAAAGTCCAAGCGCTGTATAAATACCTGTTTTTATCATTGTCTCTACTCCTTTGAAGATAGAAGGAGTATAACATAACTTTATGAAACTGTAGATTATTGTTTAATTGCGTTTTTAGGGGAGTTATTTCTTCACTAAGTCACTATAGTCATACTTAATGAGGTCTACGTATATTTTATCACCCAAAGTAATTATACGACTATCTTTTTTCGCTTTCTCTTCAAAGCGTTCTTTGATTTTTTTACGTTTTTTCTCTGTAATATCAAGTGTTTTTAAAAACTTTTTTAATGAAAGAATTTTGACTTTTGGAGCCTCTTCTTTTGCGGGTTGTGGCTCAGAAATTTCGACATCAACTGTCTCCTCATCTTCCTCTTTGAACTCACCCTGTGGCATAGAGAGCATAAACTGTTTAGAGAGAGTATTGAGTACTGCTTTGAGTTGCTCATCTTTTTCTTTATAGATAGCCTCAAGTTTTTCTCTCTCAGCTATAAGCATCTGCTCTTTTTGGTCACGAAGTGTTCGTGTTTCACCCTCTAGTGTCTCAACACGAGCCTGAAGCTTTGCATTTTGCTCTTCGAGTAGTTTATAGTAGCGCTGATTATCTATAGAGGATTTTACCCGTGTTGTAGTTCTGTTTGTTTTCAAAGGCGTTGCCACTTTACTTTTCTCATCAACGAGAACCATCTTTACACCATCCTCTACAACAACCTCAAGTGAACCGCGTCTTACTCTGTTGTGAATTGCCTCTTTAGAGACTCCAAAAAACTCTGCTGCATCATTTACGCTCATCTTCATCGCTTTCCCCTTTTAACGCATGTTGTCAAAAACTAGTGGAGCTTCCCACTCACCCTCTTTTACCATCTTAATAACTTTTTGCAAATCATCAAGCTTTGCACCCTTTACACGGATACTGTCACCTTCAATTTGTGCATTCACTTTGAGTTTAAGCTTTTTAATCTCAGCAACTATTTTTTTAGCCTCTTTTGACTCAATATAATCAACAACTTTAAACGTTGCTTTTCTGTTTCCACCACTTGAGTCTTCAACTTTTAACTCATCTATAACCTTTGAAGATAAGCCCTGTTTTAAAAACTTTCCAATAACAATGTCTTTTAGCGCATCGAGTTTATTATCTGATGATGCTACCAATGTAAGTGTTTTTGCTTTCTCGTTATAAGTAACTTCATATGTAGTCCCTTTAAAGTCATAACGGTTTGCAACCTCTCTCTCCACTAAATTGATTGCATTTTTAAAAAGCTGCAAATCTATCTTTGCGCTTATATCAAATGAGTGCTCTTTTGCCACCTCATACTCCTTGTTTTACTCTGTTATAAAAACTGTTTGTTAGCATTATAACATCTTTTAAAATACTGGTGAACCGTCAAATCCTCCACCAAAACCGCCAAATCCACCGCCAAAACTTCCAAAATTTGGATCCATAAAACCATGAGCAGCTGATTTTGCTCTGAGTTTTTCAATGTCCGCTTTTGAAGATATACCTTGTGGACAGACTACAGTACACTCATTACACAGGGTACAATCCCATATACCACTATTTTGCACTGCCTCTATTTTCTCATACTCTTCATCTTGACGCTTATCTGTTACATACTTCCAAGAACGTGTAAGGGCGAAAGGTCCAAGAAAACTCTCATTCACACTATATACAGGGCAAGCCGAATAACAAGAACTACATAAGATACAGTCACTTTGTATCTCGTTTCGCTTCTCATCATCTTGTGTTATCCCTTGTGTGGAAGTATGCTCTTGCATCCATGCTTTAGCTTTTGCATTAAAACTATATGCCTTGTCCATATTTACTGCTAAATCACGTAAAACCTCACAGTTTTTTAGTGGCTCAACTTTGTCTCCATCCTTGACTTTATAACTACATGCCAAAACCTCTTTTCCATTAACACGTACAGCACAAGAACCGCATACACTACTGCGACATCCACTCGAAAAGGCAAGCGAATTATCCTCTTTTGTTTTTATCTCTTCAAGAAATTTTAGTAGTGTTATATCTTTTAACTCTCTTTCATAGCTTACAAAACCACTCTCTCTAAATATCTCTATTTTCATATTGTTCACCACGCTATATACTAAACTATATAGTGAGCACCCACACTCACATCTCTACTCAAAGCACTCTCTAAAACTACTTCACAGACAGCCAACTTATTTTGAAACTCTAAAAACTCCACTAAATTAGTGTTATATGTTTGCGAAGCATCTCGTACACCCATCTCATTTAGTAAAGATTTTATCTCTAAAACTCTCTGCTGTGCTTCTAAAAGTTCACTTTTGGTTCGTACAATTCCTACCTTTTCGTATAAAAGATCTGCAATCTCATCTTGCAGAGCATAAAAATCATAATTATGTTCTTGTGAACTTGTAAACTCATACACTCTACTACTCTGCTCATTTACTTTAAAAGAGCTTCTCTTTTGTCCATATTTAGCAGCGTTTGTCCCGGCTTGACGTCCAAAAACAATTATCTCCAAGAGCGAATTCCCACCGAGTCTATTTGCTCCGTGTACTTTATGATTTGCACACTCTCCGCAAGCATAAAGTCCCTCTAGATTTGTCTTTGATGAGCTATCTACTTCTATACCGCCCATTGTATAGTGTGCAACTGGACGAATTGGCATTAATTCATGTACCGGGTCTACATTCTCATAAAGTTTTGCGAGCTTACGCTCCTGAGGCAGATTTTCTTCAATAAACTCCTCTCCTAAATGACGAATATCTAAAAATATCTCTTCGCCCTTTTTAATCTCAGCATCAATTGCACGACTCACTTCATCACGAGGTGCTAACTCGTTAGTAAAACGCTCACCTTTTGAATTAAGTAGATAGCCACCTTCTCCACGAGCTGACTCACTTATCAGTATACTCGAACTTTTTAATCCGGTTGGGTGAAACTGAACAAACTCCATATCCAGAAGTTTTGCACCTGCTTTCTTTGCTACTGCAATACCATCACCGCTAGAGGCTTTTGAATTTGTAGAGTTCTTACCAAAAATACGACTGTACCCACCCGTTGCTAACACAACACTCTTGGCATAATACTCCTCTTGCTCTCCAGAGCGAATGTCTAAAACACGTACACCACAAACAGTTCCAGCATCATCTTGTACAAGCTCTAAAAGAAACTTTTCTGCAAGCATTTCTATCTCTAAAGCATTACATCTATCATAAAGCGTGTGTAAAATCTTTAAGCCCGTATAGTCTTGTGCATAACACGCTCTTGATGCAGAAGCCCCGCCAAGTTTACGCTGCGCAACTTTGGCATCTGGAGTACGTGAAAAGCAGACTCCTATACTATCAAGCCATTCAACAGCTTTTGGTGCCTCTTCACACATAAAACGAACTGCAGATTCATCAGCTAAACCGTGAGCAGATTTCAAGGTGTTTTGTATATGTGCTTCAACACTATCTTCACTTACATTTCCAAGTGCAGCATTCATACCACCTTGTGCCATACAAGTTTGACTTCGTGTCGGATACTCTTTTGTAAGCACTAACACATTAGCACCCTCTTCTTTAGCAGCAATTGCCGCCATAAGACCTGCACCTCCGGCACCCACTATCAAAACATCTGTTATCATTTCTATCTCCACATAAACTGCATAAAAAGTGCTGGATTATACCATAAGCCCCAAAACCAAGTAACGAAGTACCCGCAGAGTACCTGCAATAACAACAAACCAAACAAAACGCAAACGTAAGACTCCTGCAACCACTGTTAGTGGATCACCTATTAAAGGAAGCCATGAAAGTAGAAGTGCCCAGTAACCATATCTATGTCCAAGTTCGTACGCTTTTTTCCCAAACCTGCTACTGAGTAGTTTCTCTTGCGTTTTTAAAAAAAAATAATACCCAAGGTAATAGTTAAAAAATATTGCCAACACATTTCCAAGTGAAGCGAATAAAAGAGCATTTATAAAAGGCATATCGTTTGAAAGGGCAAGTAAGAAGGCTGCCTCAGAAGAGAAAGGGAGTAGTGTTGCAGCTGCAAATGCACTTAGAAAAAGAGCAAATTCAGCCATGAGCACTCTTTTAAAAAGAACTTTTTATATTTTGTATAATCTTAGCAATTAACTTCTCTCTTGCCTCAATGGAAGTCCAAGCTATATGTGGTGTTATATAAAGTCTCTCTTTATTTTTTACACTTAAGAGAGAATGATTTTGTATCATAGGCTCTTTTGTTAAAACGTCTAAACCAAAGGCAAGTTCTCTCTCATCAATTATACGAGCAACAGCATCTTCATTTATAATGCCCCCACGCCCAAGATTTAAAACAACTGCACCCTCTTTACAAAGTGAGAGTTGTTCATAATCCAAAAGATTTTGCGTTTTTTCATTGAGCGGAGCGTGAATAGAGATAATATCTGACTCACTTAAAAGCTCTTCTAAGCTCACAGAAGCATACTCCTCTTTTCTCGCTGCACCACTCGTTGAAAAGTACGATACTTCCGCGCCAAATGCGCGCGCTACGTTTGCTACTCCACGACCTATTTCACCAAGTCCAATGATACCCCACTTCTTCCCTTTTACTTCAAAAAAGGGGTGAGACACATCTGTAAAAATCGGACTTCTTGAGTATGAACCATCTTTTACACTCTCATCATAGTAACGTGAATGCCCGATAAGATAAAAGAGCATTGAAAATGTGTGCTGAATTACAGAGTCAGTCGAATAGCCCGCCACGTTTTTGACCTCTATACCCAACTCTTCTGCAGCAACTAAATCAACATTGTTCATCCCTGTTGCAGCTATACAAATGAGCTTTAAGGCACTGCATCTTTGCATATGCTCTTTTGTTATAACAACTTTGTTTGTCACTATAACATCTGCATCTGTTATACGTTCCTGTGTTTCATGAGGCGCAGTAGTTTCAAAAAGAGTAACACTGCCAAATCTATTAAAACCGCTAAGGTCACTATCTCCAAATGTAAGTGTATCTAAGAGTACAATATTCATTAGGCGTCTTTTACTTTTTTGATAATCTCACGCGCTTTTGTAAGTGCTGCATCTACTCTGTCATAAACAAGAGCAACTGCTAAACGACGCCCTTTATGTGCCTCTGGCTTTCCAAAAACACGTACGAACGAGTTATCACTAAAGAGTGACTCATCCACCTCGACAACTGGTGCTACATTATGTGCTTCTGATTTAAATGCAGCAGATGCACCCTCTCCATAAAAAGTAAAACCTAGAGGCAAACCAAGAACTGCACGAAGGTGAAGTGCGAACTCACTTTGTGACTGTGTTATGAGTGTTACCATTCCTGTGTCATGTGGACGAGGAGAAACTTCGGAGAAGTAAACCTCATCTCCCTTAACAAAAAGCTCTACTCCAAAGATACCACGACCACCAAGACCATCTGTAATCTTTTGTGCTATCTCCTGCGCTCTTTGTTTTGCAAGTTCACTCATCTGCATCGGTTGCCATGAGAATACATAGTCACCATCTCTTTGCTCATGTCCTATTGGCTCACAAAAAACTGTCTCTTTGCCATTACGAGCTGTTAGCATAGTTATCTCATAATCAAAGTCAACAAAAGCCTCTACTATAAGCTCACTCGCATCACCGCGTGCCTCTTTAGCCATCTCCCAAGAGTTAGGAATGTCCGCTTCACTTCTTGCTACAGACTGCCCATGACCTGAAGAGCTCATAACAGGTTTTATAACACAAGGAAAACCTAAGGAACGTGCTGCTTCTAACATACCATCTTGTGTTGTTACAAACTTATATGGACCAGTTTTAAGTCCTAACTCTTCGGCTGCAAACATACGAATATTTTTTCTGTTCATAGTTTTATTTACCGCTTCTGCGTTTGGAATAACATGAAAACCTTCTGCTTCAGCTTCAAAAAGTGCAGCGATGCTAATAGCTTCAACCTCAGGCAAGATGTAGTCAGGTTTTTCACGACGGATAATCTCTAAAATAGCCTCTTTGTCCTGCATATTTACAACATAGGCACGGTGCGCAACTTGATGTGCTGGAGCATTTTCGTACTTATCTACAGCAACTGTTTCTATACCTAAACGTTGCGCTTCAATAACAACTTCTTTACCAAGTTCACCAGAACCAAGTAACATGATTTTTTTTGCATTTGATTTTAAGGGAGCGGAGAACTGCATGTCTATAATTCCTTCATTTTTAGTGAGAGAATTATAGCAAAGTGGGGCTTAACTTCTATGTATGCTTATAAGTTCTCTAAAAGTAGCATTATAAAGATACAAAGCTATGAAATATTTCGTAAATAGTACTGGCAAAGGAAACCCTTAAAAGCTATAACCAACTCTTAAAGCAGTGTAATAACTCCCTAGAGAATCATTTATATACTTAGAATACTCAACTGTAGCAAACCAGTTATAAGAAAACTTATGCGCGATACCTACGCTTATAGATTCTGATTTTGGGTCATTGACATAAATGCTGTCATTGACGTGGTATTGTAGTGATGCATTAGTATGTGATGAAATCATATAACCCATGCCTACATGATAAGCATTTGCATTTTGATAACTTGCATCAACAATATCACTATCATTTACTACTACATACCCATATCCCATATATCCATATAAGTTTGAACTTAAGGAAGCTTGCAGTTCAGCCATAAACGTATAATCCATCGCCTCGTTACCATAACCAGTTTTGTATGTCGGTAAGACAACTCCTACACCTGGGATAAATGTTATTTTTTCGCTCAGTGGTATATTGTAAAACAGATTTATAACAGAATCTTCCATCCCGCTTGTTGATGTTGTTCCATTGAAATTATAATGTGAGATTACACCCTGTATCCACCACTGTTTATAGTACAAATCAGCCTGAAGAGAAAGAGTGGTAGTATTGGTTTTCTCTACAGCTATGCTGTTTGTGTCTGATGAACTTACTCCTACTATCACATCTCCGCTCCACATTGGACCTACGTTTTGAATCGTACATCCTTTTGCATTCACAAGTTCACTAAAAGGTGTTTGAGGGCACTCATCAAAAGCATCTTCTACGCCATCCCAGTCAGTATCTGTATAAGCCTTAAGCGAAGAACCAAGTAATAAAGAGATAAAAATGAACGTCAGCCATCTCATTAGTGTCCACTCTGTCTAGTCCCGTTATTTTGCAAGGTGTTCATACTTTTTTGAGACTGTATTTTGTTTCCATCATAAATACCATTTTGATAAAAGCTCTTTTGCTGCATCATAGTACCTTGACGTGTTTGCAATTTTTGTAAAGCCTCTGCTCTTTGCTCTTTATTCATCTGTGAAATTTGAAGTTTCAAACGGTTCATTAACTTAACACGCTCCTTTGCAGGTGCATTTTTAATCTGTTCAATTTGCTCATTTATAGAATCTTCTGCATATAGCAAATTCAAAAATGAGAAAAGTGTCAATATAGCAAATAAATTTTTCATCTTCCGTCCTTTCTTAAAAGATTATCATGCAAACGTTAGTCTTGTGTAAGCGATTGAAAATCGAGGATTATAGTTGTACCTTGAGAAATAACACTTTGTAATTCAATTTTTATCTTCATCTCATCACACAGTTTTTTTACAATATGCATCCCTATGCCTACACCGCGTTCCTGCTCTTTGTAAAAACGTTCAAAAATTTTCTGCGGCTGTATAATGCCTTTACCTGTATCTTGAATCTTTACAGTTGTATTTAGTGCATTTATCTCAACAATAATCTCTCCATTTTCTTTATTGTATTTAGAGGCATTACTTAAAAGATTGTCAAAAATTCTTTTAATAGCATCAAGGTTTGTATTTACATGAAAACTCTGCCCTTTCACTTTGTACTCAAGTGAAGGGTATAACTTAGAATTGAGTGCTATCAACTCTTCAATGACAGCTTTTACATCAATTTGCTGTATTTGATACTCATGTTCTTCAAGGTAACTTCGAAGATTGTTTCCAAGAGAGATGATAGTTTCTAAGCTGTTGTTAATTCTTTCTATCTTTTTGTTATCTTTGGGCGAAGGTGTCATCATATTTATATTTAGTCTAATAGCTGAGAGAGGAGTGTTTAGATCATGCAAAATATCACGGCTAAATTCTTGAGTTAAATTCAATGCTTTACGCAATGGGTAAAGTGCATACAGTGAAAAAAATATTGATATCAAAAAAATTATGAAGAATGCTCCAACTGCATACCAAAATAACTGGTTTATCATAACTGATTCGCGTTTCTCATACGTCTCACGTGAAAGAGAGATTTTAAGTGCATAGGTATCGTTTTTAGGTATATGGAACAAAGAGTAAAGTTCCTTTGAGGACTCTTGTAAGCGGTAGAGTTCGGCATCTTTGAGCTCAACAAAATCAAACCCATAATCAGAGCAGTTTAAATCATAACTGCATATCATCATTTCATCATATATACTCTCTTTTAAGTCATGGCTTAACTTCGTATGCTCTGCATACAACAAAAAAAGAGTTAAAATACCCAGAGAGAAGAAAAAGACACTAAAACTTTTTACAAGTGATTCACGTTCAGCTTTTTTCAAGTCTATACCCTATACCTCTGACATTTTGTACATCCCACCCTGTAGTGTTTTTAAGCTTATTTATAGCTACACGTAGTCCTGTATCGCTTGGACTCTCCATAACTTCTAAAAAATACTCTTTATCGATAGTGCGCCCAATATTGTTAATAAAAAGTTCCAAGAAAGGCAGTTGTACATCACCTAAGCTTACGACTTTTCCGTCAATTGACACTTCTCTGTTCTTTGGATTATATGTAACTTTACCATGTGAAATGTTATGAAAGTTTTTTGCAAGTTTTGCACCGATGCGTACAAGTAGCTCTTCTGGATAGAAAGGTTTTTTCAGATAATCGTCAGCCCCACAGGCAAAACCTTTTGTGATAGCTGCTATATCTGTCAAGGCGCTAATAAAGATAGTCGGTGTCATATCATCTGCATTACGTAGGCTTTCAAGGAGGTCAAATCCGTTGATTTGTGAGACATTTATGTCAAATACATATAAGTCAAACCTCTCATCATACGCAGCATCTGCTGCACTTTGTCCATCTTTTACCCACAATACTTCGTAACCGGCATTGCTGATCATCTCCCTAAGCGTTTCACCTAGTATATAATCATCTTCAAGCAACAGTATCTTCATTTTCGCCTTACTTGTGAGAGTTATGTTATTATAACTCAAACAGCTTATTTGCCACCTCTATATTGAGAAGTACCCATTCCACTGCCTACTCTAGCACCCATTCCGCCACCATTCATAGCTCCGTTCATTCCACTACCCATGCGCATCTGTGAACCTGTACCATCTGCAGGACCGCTTTTACTCTGTCTCATAAAAGCCTTTGCAGCTTCACGTTCTTCTTGATTCATGGCTGAAATACGATTTTGCACCTCTGCTTGAAATGCTGCTTTGTCTTCTTGTGGGATTGAGCCTCTCATCGCCTGCAGTTGTTCAAACGTCATCACAGAATAATCCGTAGCCCAAGATGCTACACCCAATATAATTGCTAATGCTAACTTTTTCATAAGTTACTCCTTTGTTTTGATAGTGTAATTATGAACTTAAAATGTTAGTGAAGTGTTATTCGCTTAATTATAATATTGGTTCTTGCATAGATGGGATGTTCTCCTTGCGCTATAGCCGTAAAACATACTTCTTGTATAGTACAATGGTGGTATCTAGTAATGCGACGTATTTTAAATGTTTTTAGGAAAGTAGAACAGCCTAAAGCTGTCCTAAAAAAAGGACTAAACTACTGTTTAAGTCCTATGAGTGTTTGTAGGAGTTGGTCAGAAGTGGTAATGGTTTTACCATTTGCTTGGAAACCACGTTGCACGATGATGAGCTGAGTCAGTGCTCTTGAGAGGTCAACGTTTGATGCCTCTAGTGCAGAAGACTGGATAAATCCACGTCCAGAAGTCGCTGCAGTACCAATGATAGGGTCACCCGAGTTAGCAGTTTGGATGTAAACGTTTCCACCCTCGCTTGAGAGACCTTCATTATTTGTAAACTTAGCCATTGCAATCTGAGCAAGACCAAATGAACGACCATTTGAAAATGATCCAACAAGAGTACCTGATTGGTCAATTCTAATCCCTACTAAATCTCCACCAGTATATCCATCTTGTGAAATACCAGAAGTAGAAGAGAGACTATCAAAACTCGTCATTCCATCAAAGCCGTTTGAAGTACCAAACGAAAGATTTACCTGCTGGTCAGGTGAAGAACCGTTATTACCGCTAAAAGAGATATTTGGCGGATTATATGTCGCTAATGAACCGTCATTGTTAAAACGGATAGACCCTTTTTTCTCAAAAGTCGGAGCAATAGTATCAATAGTCGCAGGTTCTGGAACAGTAATCGTTACAGACCAAGTACTACCAGTCGTTGTATCGAGTGCAGTTTTTCTAAACTCCATTCTAAGTGTATGTTTTGAACCAAGCGAGTCAAAAATATCTATAGAACTTGAGTGTGTTGCCGCATTAAAACTTTGTGAAAAAGCTTTACCAGCAGTACCTGCAGCCAGTGTAGCATTCAAGGCTTCCATATTTCTAGTAAAGAGTTCATTCTCTGTCACACCAGTTTGTGTAAGTCCAGTAACTTTAAGATTGATATCTATACTTGTAGGGTCACTGTTTGTAAGTTCAATTTTTCCCTGATCATTGATAGAAACTTCGATTCCAGAAGCACCAGTTTGCGCATTTGCCTGTGTTTCAAGTGCTTCACGTAAGTCTGCTATAGTCGTAAACTCTTTATCTGCATTTGCTCCAACTGTCGGGCCTGCAGTATTATAAGTATATCTCCATGCAGTTTGGTCATCTTCAGCACCGGTAAAACCCGTATTTGCACTTGCACTTGCGATATTAATATTATGTGATGCTGTTGAGCTTCCATTAGTATTTGTAAGTACTATTTGATTTGTTCCAGTATCAACTGTCGCAACTATCCCCGTTGTAGAGGTTCTAGAGTTAATTGCCGCAGCTTCTATAGAAGCATTTTGTGCCGCAGTATTTCCAGCTAAAAGTGTAAAGTTAATTGTTGTTGTAGAACCATCATCAAGAGTAAACACTATACTCTCATTTGAATCTGCTCCCAGACCACCTGCTACAGCATTTGTAGAAGTTGATGTTGAGTCTATAAATGATGCCCAGATACCTTGTCCTTGTTGTAGAGCGAAAGCCTCTCCTACATCATTAAACATAACACCAAGATTTCCAGACTCAATTGGGTTTCCATTTGCATCAAGAGCAGGTGTATTACCTGTTGAACCTGAAGGTACTTGATATGCAGGAGAGAAACTCTCTACAAGTGGACCAGAGTTAAGATTTGCCTTTAGCACTACCTCTTGAGTCGGACTTGCAGGCGTTGTAAGCCCTGGCGGGATGTTAATGTTTGTAATTGGTGCAGTAGAGTCTACTTTACCAGTTACAGGATCACGTAACCACCCCTGCGCAACGAAACCATTGTTATCTACAAAGTTTCCACCTGCATCAAATTTAAAATCCCCTGCACGTGTATATTTATATGTGTTTCCACCATCAGGCGAGATAATAAAAAACCCATCACCTTGGATAGCAACGTCCGTATTTTTATCTGAGTTTTGTACAGAACCTTGTGAAAAAATACGTGTCATTGAACTTACAGATGAGCCAAGACCAACCTGAACCGGGTTCTTACCACCAAGCTGCCCTTGTGGAGCTGTAGCAATTGCCTTAGTTTGTGCCAAGAGGTCAGAAAAGTTTGCACGAGAGTATTTAAATCCTACCGTGTTAACATTTGCAATATTGTTAGACTCGACGTCCATTGCAACTTGATGCGACTGCAGTCCGGACACACCGGAAAATAGTGACTTTAACATCTTATATCCTTTAATTTATTTCATAAATAATGAAAATTGAAGTAAATATACATAGCATTTAGTGTGCCAACTTTTTATCTTTCTCTTAAGCATCCATATTGAGAGCTTTTTGCATCATCTGGTCAGCCGTTGTAATAGATTTAGAGTTTGCATCGTATGTACGTTGCAAAATAATTAAATCAGTCAAACCAGCACTTATCTCTACGTTTGACGACTCTAAACGAAAATTTGCCACTTCTGCACCGATGATATTTTGTCCATTCTCATCTACATAAAATATAGGCGCACCACTGTTTACACTCTCCGCAAAACGTGTACCGTTTAATCTCTCTAAACCCTGCTCGTTTTGAAAATGATAAATGGCAATTTTTCCTACACTACTCTGCATACCGTTTGTAAATGTTGCAATAACTTCGGCATTTTTATTGATAGAGTATCCCATCAAATCACCACCGATTGTTCCATCTGCAACACTTGAACCTGAGACAACAGGAATATCGATAGAGACTATTCCATCATATCCGCTTCCGAGGTCAATCGTAACTGGCGTTCCATTGTTATCAATAGTAGTAAGGGTATTAGATATAAGTGCTCCTTGAGCATCAAACTCTACACGACCAGTCTGAGTGTCGTAAATTGTTTCTCCATCAAGAGACTGTGTTGTTGCAACAACACTCCATTGACTTCCCGGAGGATTTTGTACAGCATCTTTCGTAAACTCTAAACGTAGGTGGTTTTTATTATTTTGAGGGTCAACAACACTCGCCCCTACAGTTATCACTTCAAAACCCTCTTTTCCAGTTCCCAAGTTTGCTAAAAACTTTGCGTTTGTAGATGGTTCTGGCGGATATGTAAGTGTCTTTCGAAAACGTAACTTCTCTTGCGTATTCACATCTCCAAGAACAATTTCATCAAGTTTTTGGATTAAAACATCGTCTGCACTAATGTTATTTCCCATTGTTCCTAAAACATGGTATCCATCAATTGTTACAAGGTCATCATTGGCATCAAAAGTAAAAGTTCCATCACGGGTAAATACAGGATCTCCCTCTCTTTGTACACCAAACCACCCATCGCCCATAATAGCGATGTCTGTACTTCTATCTGAGAGAGCAAGAGAACCTTGGTCACGCATCATTGAAGATGTTTGTACCTGAACACCAAGTCCAACCGATTGTCCTAGTCCTACTGGAGTGTTGATTGCATCTTCAAAGAGAGATGCAAACTCTGTTGTATAACCGCGAAAACCAACTGTACTGATGTTAGCTAGGTTATTTGAAACAACATCTATTCCTGCCGCACTATTTCTAAGACCCGATATACCAGTATAAAAAGCTTGTGTCATCATGGCGTTTGTCTCTCTTAATAAACTTCTTGTACACTCTCTAGCGGTACATAGTTAGAGCCTAGTTTCAAGTATGTGTTTCCATCTTCAAAACGTACTGACTCTATTGGGTAGGCACCCATACGTGTCGTTTTATCATCACCGTCAGGATTTGTATAACTTGCAGTAACATAGTACACACCACTTGTTGCACTACTTCCATTACTAAGTGTTCCATCCCAGTCGAACTGATAAACTCCTGAGGGATTCTCCTCTATAGGAAGTGTTTTTACAATATTTCCATCCACATCCAAAATTTCAACATTACCACTTGCGACGTCATCAGGAAAATAAACTTCAAAACTCGTTGTACTCCCCTCGTCATGACCTATAGCGTTACTTGCGAGGTCTGCTGTCTTACCAATGGCAGAAATAGTAGAGAACTGCTGTGTTGAGCTTAAAGACGCAGCAAGTTCTTCAAGGGCTTTATTTGTATTTTCAGCGGACTCAAGAGCAGCTAGTTGAGAAGTTTGCGTTAAAATTTTCTCAGAATCCATAGGCTCTGTGGGATCTTGGTTCTGAAGTTCAACCAAGAGCAGTGTCATAAAATCATCTTTCCCAAGTGCTGTTTTATCTTTAACATTTGTGCTTGTAGCGGTTTCTGTATTTGTTGCGGCATTGAGCCCTGTTGATGTAATTGCCATAATAGACTCCTTTGTCTTATGCGTAGTGTGGCACTACTATCTCTAAAGAGTTTATAATCTCTTCATTCGCCTCTTGTGCTTCAAAGTAGTTGTACTCTTTGTGTGCCTCTTGTCTCTGTTGTTGCTGACTCTGTTGTTGTGCAGAAGAGCCATCTTGACTTTGAGGGTTATTACTGAAGTTGAGTGAAGCATTATTTATTCCACTGTTTTGAAGTTGTACCTTCAAATCGTTTGCATGCATTGCTAGTGTATTGATCGCTGTATTGTTTGCTGAGAGAGCAATATGCAGGTTTTTTCCTCTTTGTACTACTGTTAAATCAATCTCTCCAAGTTTTTGTGGATTGAGTTGTACTTTGACTCTTGTAAAAGGAGACTTATAGTCTTCTATAGCCGTTTTTACATCTTGTGATAAATACTTTATCATCTGTTTTGCTTCATTTATTTTCACATCTAGACTATCTGATTTACTTGTCTGTGAAAGTCCATCTAACTTGCTCTGCGTAGTATTTTCCGTAGCTGCTTCACCTTGCAATAAGCTCTCTAAACTCTGTACAGCTTGTGGAGTAGCAGGTGTTGTCGGAGCAGGTGCAATAACACGTGCAGTGGCAACTGAAAAATCAGGAGTAAGTCCAGCTTCACTTTTTGCATTTTTATCTGTTCGCAACAGTAGTTTTAGATTTTCATCTGAACGCTCTTTTGGCTTTTTCAACTCCAAAGCGTTTGCCTTAGCAGTTACAATCTCCTCAGTGCTTATCTCGTTTTTACTCTGTGCCATAAAGAGTGGAGTGGACTTTTGCTCTTTTTGAGATACGGCATTTTTATTTTCAACAAGATTTTGTGTTGCAACACTCTCTTTTTGTACATTTTGTTGTGTTGCTTGTGTTTTACTTTTCTTTTGCAGCGCCGCTAAATCATCAGCTGTTTGCAACGTACTTTTAGCTGTCTCTTTTGACTCAGCCTTACTCTGCTTACTCTCTAGAGGAGTGGTTACTTTTAACTCTTGCTTATCAGCTTTTTTTGCACTCTCTTTTACCTCTTCAAGAGTAATTTTACTCACGTCAATACCAAGCTTTTGTGCAACTTGAGTAAGACCTTTTAATGTTTTTGGCAGAGCAGCGATTTCTGATTTTTTAAATCCATCTGTAGAGAGAATTTGCTCTTTGAGATAACGTTTAGCGTCAACGATAAGAGACTTCAACTCCTCTACACTCATTTTTTGGCTTATTTGAGGGTTCAGTGTCAATGTTGCCGAAGATTGCTGTTTCTCTTCTAAAGCGTCACTTGCAGTTATGCTTGTGCCCGCTTTACTTTGGAGAGTATCATTTTGCTCTTTAGACGCACTCTCTCCTTTGAGCATAGCAAGAAGAGTATCAGCCTTGTTAGTAGCTGTGTTTTTTTCACTCTGTAGAGTCTCTGCACTTGTAGTGGCATTAGACTTTACAAGAGCTTGGGTAACTTTTCCATCACTGCTCTCTTTTCCAAAACGCTCTAATAGTACTGAGAAAGGGAGTGTTCCTTTACTGTTTTGAACTCCCTTGGAATCTGTACTCGGAGCTAGACTTAAAGGGGATGACTGGGCTGTTTTTGACTTGTTTGCAAGAACTATCATCACTCGACTCCTCTTATATATAGTAAAGAAATCTAGCACTTTATGTTCCACAATACTTTAGCATCTTCTTTTCGTGCCGATATTGTCCCTATGAAGTATCTTATATATCTGCTCTGTAGCATCTCACTTTTGGCACAATCAGGATTTGAAAAAAAGAGTACAAAAGAGAATGTAGAGGCTATGGAAAATGAAAAAATTAAATGCAGATGGGTCTGTGATAAGAAGCTTTATCGAGAACAAAAAATAGCTGAAGCCATCTCTTTTTATAAAAACTCTAAAGAGTATAGCTTCTCAAATAAAAAGAGCCAATAAACTTCTTTTCTACTTCTCGCTTGCACAAAAGAGTGAAGAATTCATAACCAAATCAACACGCTCTTCAACTCTTATTTTTTTCAAAGCCACTTTTTCTATCTCTCGTAAACGTGGCAGTAAACCTTTTGAGTTAGCAATTTGAATTGAGAGTCCTGGTCTGGCGTTGAGTTCTAGTAACATTGCACCTCTGTTTTTATCTAAAACTATATCCACACCCAAATAACCGAGATTGGACATATCATAACAGCTACACGCTAAAAGAAGCATCTCTCTCCAGTTCTCAATGGCAATAGTATCAAGTTGTGCTTTTGTATCTGGATGAGTCAAAACTTTTACACCGTTCATCACAGCATGTATAGCTTTTCCGGTCTGTATATCAAGCCCTACTCCCACAGCGCCTTGATGCAGGTTTGCCTTCCCATCAGAATCCTTAGTAGAGAGACGTAACATTGCCATCACCGGATAACCTTGAAAGACGATAATACGTATGTCAGGTACTCCCTGATAAGAATACGCATCAAAAAAAGGATCAGCCTCAATAAGAGTCTCAATTATGGCACTATCTTGGTCTCCTGAGAGCGAGTAAAGTCCTGCAAGAATGTTAGTAACATGTCGAATTACCTCTTCAACACTTAAAACTGCACCACTTGCTTTGACAAAATCGTCCCCTTTTTTACCCTTTATAACCAAAATTCCTTTTCCACCTGAACCACAAGCAGGCTTGATGACAAAAGAGGAGATATTTTGTAATTTCTCTTTGAGTCCATACACGTCATGTTGGTAATGGACAACAAAAAGAAGTGAAGGGGTATTGATGCCATACTCTTGTGCAAGAAGTTTTGTTTGCAGTTTATTATCTACGAGAGGAAAGAGCTTTCTACTGTTATAACGGCTTATAAACTCTACGTTACGGCTATTCATCCCAAGTATTCCACTCTTTTTCAGTGCAAAAGGATTTATAAACGCTCGCATTAGATGCCTTTAAACTCTCTAAAACGGTAAAGTTCTAAAAGTCTATACCCCGTATAACGTCCCATAAGAATGATAAACGCTATAACTATCAGGTGAAGTTCTGGAAAATTAAAAACAAGGTGTGCTACATAGTCATTTACCATAGCCATATACGCAAAAGATGCAACCAATAAACTTCCACTCCCTTGTATCATAACCTCTTTAGGTCCCTCTTCTTCCCAAAGAATCGACATTCTCTCAATAGTCCATGCAAGAATAATAATAGGGAAAAAAGCAACACTCATCCCCGTGTTAAATCCTAGTTCATATCCAATAAGCGTCATAAACGCGACAATAAATATAACAATGACTATAATCGTGGCAATTCTTGCAACAAGCAGGAGATTTAGTGAAGAGAGAAAACTTCTGAGTATAAGACCGATGCCTACAAGAACAACAAAATTTACCATTCCTAAAAAGAGAGAAGTCTGTAAAAATGCCATTGCAATAAGTACAGGCATAAAAGTTCCTGAAGTTTTTATCCCTATCAAAAGACGCATAAATACTGTTATAAGTGCGCCTATAGGCAAAAGAAGCAACATTTTAAAAAGGCTCTGTTCTTCTATAGGCAAACGGTGAATACTAAAAAAACCAAAACCACCCTCTTCAAAGTGTGCTTGGGCGAGTTCAAGTGCAGGCATATTCTGCTTTATCATTGAAAACGATACTCGTGCGTTTGTTCCACCAACTATATCTATAAGAGATTTTCCACCGCGAGTCCATAAAAAAAAGTTTTTACTCTTCTCTTGGAGTGCATTTTTTGGATCAAAAAGTACCCACTCGTTTCTATCTAACACTTCTATGACGGGAGTAAGTGATTGGTTACGTCTAGCATCTTGTAACTCCAAAGCAAGAGACATTCTATGAATAACACCAGCATCATCTAAAAGCTTGTTGAGAACATCTATATACTTTCGCTTCGCCAAAAGTAAAGAGCCCTCTTGATTTGTATGTATCTCACTGAGAATTTTAATAAGTTCTCGGGTAAAACTGATATCATCACTTGACTTAGCATACGCCTCGGCAAGTATCTCTTTAGCAGCGATTGACTCAGACTCACTCCATAAAATTTCATCTTTAGCCTCTAGCTTTGGCTCATCTTGTGCTAAAAGAGTCTCTCCCGCTGTATCTTGTACAACTTGTGCTTTATAGTAAAGCGTTTGCTTTCCTTTAGCTTGACGTACACTCCATGTACCACGTTTAAGACCATCTTTGTCACTCACATTAAAGCCATATCCGGCTGAAACACTCTGTTCAAAGTATATTTTATACCCTGTAGTATCACTTGGAAGTGAGAGACTGACTGTAATTGGTCTGTTCTCTTGTGCCTGAAAGTCTACTCTTGCTTCAACCATCCAGACATCTTTGTTCTCACTTGATACAAAAGGAACACCAGTCTGTTCATGTCTCATAAACGCTATAAAAATCCCTAAGGCAATCAATATAGATACAAGGAGAAATAAAATCTTTTTTGATATCATTTTTTAAACTTATCGTCTTGCTTTGGTGTCAATGGAGCCATATACTGCTCACTTACATCGACAACTATGAGATCTTGGAGTACGTTTCGTCCAACTAAAATAGGATACTGCATATGCTCTCTGCTTGTAAGCGTAAATTCACTCAACTCCTCTTTATCGCCAATAGTAATTTTGAGTTTAACAACTACCCTTCTCTCATAACCCTCTTCGAGTGAAGATTGAAGGATTCTCACTCTACGGACGACCTTTCTCTCCATAGAATACGGTGCATTTGTCTTTTCATCAAAGAGTGTAAAGCGCACCCATTTTTTACCATCTCGTTCAAACTCTGTAATGTCATTTGCATTTATAGAAGAGGTTTCTGCCCCTGTATCTATACGTGCATTCATTATGAGGTTTGATGGATATATTTTCACTTTTTCGACACTACCCACTACAAGCTTTTTTATATCTTTTGGAACAACTTTACTCACTACCGTTGCTCTTTTTTTCTTTATTGTCGGCTTTGCAGTCTCTTTAGCTTTAATGAATGTTGTAAGTTCTGTATTTAAAGATTGGATAGTTTCATTTTGTTGGGTAAGAGATTTTTCAAGAAGAGCTTGTACTTGTTGGTCATGTTGATTCATTTTCTCAACATGCTCACTAAGCTTTTCATCTAATTCTTTGCTAATGTCTTGTGAGATGTTTTTTTCTAGGTGTTCTAGTCGTGCATCCATTGCATCTAATTGCTCTTTATCAACGAGTTTATACGAACACCCACCTAAAAAAAGAACTATAGATACAAGAGACAAAAAGTTTTTTAATGCCATTTCTTCACCATTTGTTGGAGTAGAATTGTAGCAAAGTTTTTGCAAACCTATCACAAGGATGTAAAAACTGCTTAAAAAACTTATACAACTGTAAAAGGCTTCATCGCATCTCTTGATGCAAAAGCAAAGGCAGGCAACTCTTCCCCATCAATCGCAACAATGTACTCATCACTTTGTTGAGCTTTTGTATACGTGAGCATTGCTTTTTTAGCTATCTCAACATCCACATTTGAAGCACTCTTTGAGAGTAAACCATGAGGCCCTGGAATACCTACTGTTCTTAAATGAAAGTATTTATCATTCTCTATACTCTCTAGGTGGGAATTCTCTTCTTGATTACGACCTATAACAAGTTTTGCCCCGTTTTCCAAGCGAAAATGACGACCAAATTTCATTACAGGGATATCTTTGACCTCAAATTTATCATACTTAATGAAGTCAAACATCTTTTTACCAAAGCTCTCATCAGTTAATAGACACCCTCCACCTGGAGATTCAAAGTTTTCTAAACCTATCTCTTGAGCGAGTTCAAGCTGTCGTGCACGACTTCTTCCCGTAATACCTTCTAACTTCTCTCTATCAACCCAACCATTCTCTTCTGCAATAGTAGGAGAGAGTTTTTTTGCAGACATTGGACGCAGAAGCAAACCATCACAGTTACTCTCATCTAAAACAGTTTGCAGGGCATCTTTATTTTGGCTCATAGGACGTTGTCCCATAACTTCACCACTTATTAAAAATGAAGCACCTTCAGCTTCCATAATACGTTTTGCCACAGCAAACATTTTTGCATGACAATCTATACATGGATTGAAATTTTTTCCATATCCGTGTTTTGGGTCGAAAAGTACGTCTTGAAGATACTCGTCTTGAATATCAACAATTCTAAACTCTGCACCAACCTGCTGACACATATTTTCCATATGTTCACGTCTATCTTTTGTACTTCCAAAACCTGTAGAGATATTAATAGCCAAAACATCTATGCCTTGGTCTATAATGAGTTTCATTGCGAGAGTGGAATCGAGTCCACCACTAAAGAGGGCTATAGCTTTCATGTTGTTCCTTGGTAAGGCACAAGTGCTGCGGTAAGAGGCCTTTAAGCCTCATATGCAACCAGTTCACCTTGTTTTAATTTTGAAATTTTACCACGAAACTTTCTTATATAAAAAGCTTTCTCCTCAAATGTGATGTTTTGGGAAAGATTTATTTTTTTTAGTTCTCTTTCATAATATTTTGTTAAAAATACAATGAGTTCTGCTTGTAAAGCATCTGCATCTTTTAGTACACGGATAGACTCATCCACACTTATAGCCATTAATTCAGGGGCATCACCCTTACCGCCAACTGCAAGAGAGAATTCACGTGAATGAAACTGTAACATCGAAGCATCAAGAACATCAAGTATCTGTTCAATAAACTGTGGTCTCTCCAAAACAGTCTTAATTAAAGTGAGTTCCCACATATCTCTATGTGAGTCTTTCTGTACAAGTGGAGCGTTTGTTTTACTGTTTGTTTGTGGTGTTAGTTTTACTAAAGAAGGAGAGATACCCAGCCCACCTAAACGTGAGGCAAGATACGTTTTGTACTCTTCTTGCAAAATTGCAGAGAGTGTTTTTAAGTAAGCAACTCCCTCTTGCATACAACTCTCTTTCTCTTTTGGATTACGCATATCATACATTGCGAGTATCTCATCAAGGACAAACTCTATAAAACCTTTTGGATGGCGGAACATATTTGCAAGTTCTTCTACTCTTCCCTCTTTTACCATATCCGCAGGGTCTAATCCACCTTCAAATACAACAACACCACCGTTAAATCCCGCCGCACTGAGTAATTTAGAAGCTTTCAGTGCAGCAGCACGTCCTGCACTATCTCCATCATAAGCCATAACAACTTTAGGATTTCCTTTACGAAGTAGTGGTAAATGTTCCACAGTAAGTGCTGTTCCAAGTGTTGCAACTGCATTATCAAAACCTGCTTGATGCAGCATAATTACATCAAGGTAGCCCTCGGTAATGATAATTTCGCCTCTTTTATAAAGCGATTGCTTTGCATGGTTATAGGCATATAATAGACGTGACTTGTTAAAAAAAGCTGTCTCCGGAGAGTTTACATACTTTGCATTATGTCCTGTAATTGTACGACCGCCAAAGCCTACAATAGAGCCGTTTGCAGAGTGAATAGGAAAAGTAATACGCTCAATAAAACGTGCATAAGTCTGTCTTGTATCAGGATTGTATCCTGCGACTCCCATATCGATAGCCTCTTTAATGGCAAACTGCTGAGAGTAAAGGAAATTGAGTGTAGCTTGTGACTCAGGAGCGTAACCAATACCAAACTTTTCAATACTGCTCATTGAGATACCACGCTCCTTTATATACGCGGAGGCAGTAGGATTTTGATCAAAAAGAGTCTGGTACCACTCATTGAGTTTTTCCATAATTTGAGAACGTGGTTTATTCTGTTTGTTATCACTATAGGTGAGTGAAAAGTTATAACTCTGTGCTAACTTTTCCAAAGCCTCTGGATAGTTAAGTTTTTCATACTCCATTACAAACTTAACACTATCACCCCCAGCTCCACATCCAAAACAGTGATAAATCTGCTTTTGAGGGCTTACTACAAAAGAGGGAGATTTTTCATCGTGGAAAGGACAAGGTGCCTTAAAATTGCCCCCTGCTTTTTTTAGCTCTATATAACTTCCAATAACATCGACAATGTCAAGTCGAGCCTTAAGGGCTTCTATAGAGTCTTGTGTAATCATGCTTGGCATTATATCTCCAAGTGGATTAACAGACGATTAGGGCTTCTTCGTTATAATCGCGAAAAAATTTAACAGAGGGAGTCTCTTTGATACTAGAAAACAAGAAGCTTATAATTTTTGACTTAGACGGTACACTCATTGATAGTGGCCCTGACTTAGCTCTCTCTTTAAACCTTATGCTAAAAAAAATGGCAAAAGATACATTTGATGAATCTACTATACATGAATGGGTTGGAAATGGTGCGCTTACACTTGTCAAACGTGCTTTAAGTGGAAGTGTAGAAGTAAGTGAGAGCTTAGATGAAAAAGTAGTTCAAGAGGCCTTAGAGATATTTTTACAACTCTACAAAGAGAATGTTTGTGTAAAAACAAAACTCTATCCAAATGTCAAAAATACACTACGAAAGCTCTTTAATGATGGATATACTCTCGCCATCGTAACAAATAAACCATATGGTTTTGTACCTCAAATACTTGAAACACTAGAGGTAGATGAATACTTTAAGCTCATTCTAGGTGGAGATAGTTTAAAAGATAAAAAACCTTCTCCCATACCTCTTCTACATGTATGCCAAGAGCTGGGTTTTAAAGTAGATGAGACTATCATGGTTGGCGATTCTAAAAATGATATTCTTGCGGCAAAGGCTGCAAACATGCAAAGTATTGCAGTTACATACGGCTATAACTACGGAGAAGATGTCTCAAAGTATGCACCAAATGCCGTTGTTGAAAAATTTGAAAAGATTGTGAGCGTATAAAAGAGAAGATATGAAAAAAGATGCGAAAATAGCTATAGTTGGTGGTGGGATTGCGGGAGCCTCTGCGGCTCTGTATCTCAGTGAACTCGGACTTGATATTACGCTTTTTGAAAAAGAGTCCTCTCTTGTATCAGGACCTCCTATGTGCCATCTACATGCAGGAGGGAATCTCTACAGAGAGATAGACGATGCACAGTGTGTAGCACTCCTAAAACAATCTATAGAACTACTGCGTTTTTATCCTCAAGCCGTTGACTTTCGTCCAACCGTTATTGCGACACCGCTAGAAGACCCTCAGGCACCAACAGAACTTCTTGCACGTTTAGAGATGCTCAAAGAGGAATATACAAAACTCATTACACAAGATGAGGCAAATGCCGTACTAAAAACCCCACAAGAGTACTATAAACTTTACTCTAAAGAGGATTTACTAGCACTCAAAGAGCGCCCTAGTGTGAAAAAACCAAAAGAGCTAGATGAGTGGATGATAGTTGCCGCAAAAAATATGGAACTTGACAAACTACAATATCCCGTCGTTATGGTACAAGAGTATGGACTCAATATGTTTCGTATATCAGCAAGTGCTTCACTAGCACTTGCAAAACTACCAAATGCAAAAATTCTCACTAACAGTAGTGTTACAAACGTTATATGTGATGAAAGTCAATTCAATATCGAGTATGAGCACGAACAGCAAACACATAGCGAAACATTTGATTATCTCATCAATGCTGCAGGCTTTAGAACAGGAGAAATAGATGATATGCTCTCACTCAAACGTAAACGTCTTGTTGAGTTTAAAGCCTCATATGTAGTGCAATGGGAGAGAGAAGATGTTTTATGGCCTGAAATAATTTTTCACGGACAAAGAGGCACACCAAAAGGAATGGCACAATTTACTCCATATCCTGGAGGACACTTCCAACTGCACGGTATGACAGAAGACATCACGCTCTTTGAAAACGGTCTTGTAGAGAGTTGTGAGGAGAGTTCACATCCAAAACTAGACGCTATATTTTTACAAAAAATCAATAGAGGATGGCACAGTTCCATCATTGAAGAGAGAACTGCACTCGCAGTTGAGCATCTCACACAGTTTATGCCAAATTTTAAAACTGCTAAGATAGCTTCAAAACCTCTCTATGGCGCCCAGCAAATACCAGGATACGATAAAACTTTGCGAGCCTCGGAAGTCTCTTTTGAGTGTGATAGATATGCCCGTTGTGAAATCGTTAAAGCATCTTCAATTCTTACAATGGCTGATGCCATTACAAAAGAGCTTATCAAACTCGGCTACCTTGATGAAAAAGCTCTTGGCAGCAGAGATTTTGAGTTTATTACACAACTAAATCCTCAGGAGATTACAAGCAAAGCAAAAAGCATATGTGAGCAAAGAGAGTATCCCCTAGCAATGGCAGAGGTTAACTGTCCGGTATCCTAAAGCAGGCAATCTACTCCTGACTTAAAAGCCAAAATTAAAATAATGGAATTTTTTTTGCTACAATACTCCTAAATATGCACACATGCACCATTTCAGTGTGAAATAATCAAAAAGGGTCTCCTTAGAATGTTTAGTATTATCAATCTTCTCCAATCGCTCATTGACAAATTTAAAAAAAACAAAGGTTTATGGTTTACCATCCTCACTACAGTCTCTGTAATGGGTGTTTTGGGATCAATTACCCTCATGAACCTTATGACAAGTGATGTTGCAAGAAAAACATACCTTGAAGTCCATAGAGTCGATACAACACAACTATACAACATTCTAGATACTCGCTATGACTCCCTTCTCTCTATAGGTGGGGTTATTGCCGTGCACCCAGACCTTATTAGCAACATCAAAACAAAATCAGACAAGGCAATTAACGAACTCTTGGACAGAACAAAAAAGTCTATTAACGACAGGGTTCATTTAGACCCTATCGAGCTAAGCTATTATGCAAAAGAGTACAAATCAACACAGGCACAAAATACAAACTATGCAGACCTTGTTATAAATACAAGTACATCTGTTACAGGTATAGTAGTTAACGATACAGGTGTCCGTCTTATCGGAATTACTCCTATACTTGATGGCAATAAAACTATAGGTGCCATTGAAGTTTCACAACCAATGGCATCTGTTAAAGGGGATTTTGACAGACTCGGTAAAGAGTTTGCTTTTATTCTTGATAGATCACAGCTTGTATTTATGTCTCTTGAAACAAAACAGGGAATGATTCAAGATGTTGGTGAGCGTCATAAAATTTTCTTTCATAAGTACAATCCTCAATTTTATACAAATGTCCGTAAAATTGATTTAGATGAATTACAAAGAGAAAAATACGCGGTTGACGATAGTTACTACACTACATATGCCGAAACAGTTGACATAGATGGAAAACCAATCGGACTCTTTTTAATTGGAGAAGAGGCATCAAACGCGAACTCCTTTGTAAACATAACTAAAAATCTTATTGGTTCAGTTACAACAGTTGCCCTTGGGCTCGTTATTTCACTCGTACTCTTTATGTTCTAAGGAACCGCTATGAAACGTTTGAAAATAATGAAAGCCTATGCAGTACTTTGGCTTTTCATATACTTTCTAGTCTATACAAACATCGAAGCGATGGCAACATTTTTCTTTGCTACGCTTACGTTTAATCTCGCTGTTTTAACCGTACTTGTTATTGGAATCATTGTTATCATGCGCGCAAGTATTAACCTTGTAATGCTTGCAGGGACTTTTGGTATCTTGGCATACAAGAAAGAGAATCTTGGCTTTTATCTACAAGGAATTGAGCGTATTATGCCCGCAAATATTGCGCATATGTTCCACTCCCGTGCTGAAAAAGGTGTTCTTCTTTTTACCTCAGAAGAGTCACGTTCAGTTATTGAGTGGATTGATGAGCGTTTCTCAAACCAAAACAGATATATAAACTACTTCATTGGTACTTCACTGATGATAGGACTACTTGGGACATTTACAGGACTTTTAGTTTCAATCGATGAGATGGGAAGAATTATTCTCTCGCTTACTGGAGATATTGATCTCGGTGAGATAGTTGCAAGCTTCTCAGGTCCACTCAGCGGTATGGCTGTAGGTTTTGGTTCCTCTTTATTCGGTGTTGTCTCAGCAATCATTTTAGGACTTATGGGTTATATACTCAACAAAAACCAAGAGACACTTATAGAGGGTGTTGAGGATTGGCTCAAAGGACGTATTATAGAGTCAACAGGTGTTGGAGCACCTGTACAAACTTTTGGTGGGAATACACAATCACTTCCTGAACAAAAGAACTCATTTTTAGATGTATTTATTGACAATATCTCAATGCTAACAAAAGAGATGGCAAAGATTTCTCAAACAAATGAGAGACTCCACTCTATTACAATCGCTTCTGTACAGCAGACAAGAGACGAACATGAAATTAACTACGAACTCTTTGAAGCTATGAGTAAGTCTTTAGTGAGTATCGATACGAACGCTAAGGCTCACGCAACAGAACTAAAAGAGAGGTTGAGTGCCATTGAGAGTGCTGTTAGCTCTTCACAAGAGGGTACTATAGCTGAACTCAAAGAGTTAAGCACAACGCTCAGTTCTGATGAAGAGAATAAGCTACAAAGCAAGCAAGAGATTCTTCAAGCAATCAATGGCATAAGGCAAAAGCTAGAACAAGATCAAGAGTTCTTCACATCGATTGAAAAACTCCAAAAAGTTCATATTAACGACACTAGAAAACAAACTCTTGTTCTAGAGGAGCTTAAAACTGAAGTGGCAAAAGAGAAAACGACAGAAGTCACCAAGCAGTTAAAAGCACTAGAGCAACTTCTTAACGAACAAACACAAAATACGGAAATAACTGAGCAGTTAAAAGCACTAGAACAACTTCTTGACAGACAGGCACAAAACACGGAAATAACCAAACAGCTAAAAGCACTGGAACAACTTCTTGACAGACAGGCACAAAATCAAGAAAAAGAACTTCTCTCACAAGCAGAGTCAAAAGAAGTTCTCAGTAAACAAAGAGAGCTTCTTGAACTTCTAGTCGGTAAAAATGAAGAAAATATCAATGAGCTCAGACGTATCAGTTCTCTGCAAACCTCTGTAGATGGAACTATTGTCGCTACACACGAGATACCTCAAACACAAAAAGAGTCCCGTGGCTTTTTTTCTAAAATTTTTAATAGGTAAGTTGTAAATGGGGAAAAGATGTCCTGAAGACTTTAATCCGTGGCCTCCTTTTGTGGATATCTTTGCCTCGGTTATACTCGTCATGCTTCTTTTTCTCTTGATTACTATTGTAAATATTGGCTACTATGCCCAATTTAAATACAAAATGTCTTACTCGGCAAGTACTGTAACCCCTGAACCTGTAGTAAGTAATGAACAGACAAAAGTAACGACTACCGCCCAAAAACAACCTGAAGTAAAACAGGTTAAAAAAGATGAACAGCAAAATGAAGTATCTTTTCACAAAATCAAAGAACCCACTTTTAAAGATGCAAACAACTCTCTCTTTAGTGGTGGTAAGTCTGAGGGGAATGCTGTAAGTTATGCTGCAAACAAAACGCCAAAAGAGTTTACAAACCAGCAAGCCGTACAACAGGATCTCTCTTTAAGCATACACTTTAAAGATAAAGAGATTTTTGTTAGTACTGCCATTACAAGTCAAATTAAACGCTTCATTTCACAAATACAGAGACGCTCAAAAAATGCACTCTTTACAATTTATGTGAGTGACCCTAAAAATATGATAAGTTCGACACTTGCTAAACAGGTCTCTTTAGGGCGTGTTTTAAATATAAAGACTATAATCAAAAGAGCCAATGTAAACCCTAAAAATATTAAGCTCAATCTCCTGCAAGAGGAGTCATCACAAAATCCTTTTGGGGATATTATAATAAAGGCGCAAGTTCCATGATAAAGACAGCTCTTTTTTCACTTTTTATCGCTACTGCACTCTACTCTGTGGATACTAACCAGACAAAAGTCACTAAGCTCTCAGAAGACACTCTTTTTCAGGCATCAAGAGAGTATGGACTCTCCTTACATGACTCACTCAACAGAGCTATAGAACTCTCACCAAAAATGGGAGCTGCCAAAGAGTTAGTCATACAAGATAAAATGCGCTTAGACGAGAGTTTTGCTGGACACTTGCCTATTGTAAGTATTTCTGGAGATGCAGGATACGAAGCACGTGACATTAAAGAGGACGCAACTGAAAACCCGAGTGCTGTGACAAATCATCAAAAGTATAAAAAAGTAGACCTCTACCTCACTATAAGTGAAAACCTCTGGAACGGGGGCAGTATACAAGATAGTGTAGACGCAAAAGAGGCTTCCCTAAATGCTTCACTATACGACTACAGAGACAAGCTAGAGTCTCTTGTAGTTGAGATGGCAACTGCTTATTTTGAACTTGTATATAGTGAAATAGCCCTGAAAATATCTAAAAAAAATATGCAAAACTATGAAAAAATCCTCAACATTGTATCTATCAAAGAGCAAAATGGGGCAGCGACAAAAGGGGATGTAAACTTCATTCGCGCAAACGTAGACAACGCAAAAACAGAGTATGTTCAAAAACAACAAGCACAAAGCGACGCACTTGCAAAGTATAACTATCTCCTACAGACGCAAGAGCCGCAAATGCTCCCTTATGAGACAGAGACTGCTCTGTATGTAAGTGATCTGAACACCTCTCTTGAAGATGCCCAGAAATATAATGCGCAACTGCTTCGCCAAGAAGAGTATATAAAAGCAACACACTATACATTTTTAGCTTCTGAAGGAAAATTTCATCCAAAAGTCGACTTCTCTATTAATGGAGAGACAAGAAATGATTACGACACAGGTCTTGGAAAACGTGATAAAATCAATGCACTTGTAACTTTTAACTATAATCTCTACAATGGTGGCAAAGATGAAGCAGCAGCCATTAGACTCCTCAGTGCGATGCAAGAACAGAAGTTTTTACATCAGGACATTCAAAGAAACCTTGTATTTGACATTAAAGTACTAAGCCGTTCAGTAAGTTCACTCAATGATTCACTCCATTTAACAGAGCAAGAAGTTCTTGCAGCGAGAGAGGTTGTTGAGAGTTACTGGATCTCTTTTCAACATGGTACTCAGGATCTCCAAGCACTCCAGCTTGCTCAGAGAAACCTCAACCGTGCAGAACAGGATTATGCAAACTATAAAAGAGATTTGATTCTCAACAATTTTGAGCTTATGAAAAAAAGCGGTGTTTTATTACAATTTTTAAACATAGCCTTCTCTCACAATCCAGAAGCGTTTAAAGAAGATGATAAGCTCTTTAGCAGATACTATGAGCTTGGTCTTTAGAAGAGGTAATTTACTCCTAAGTAAAACTCTGTAGTATCTACGGAAAAAACTGCGTCGTTTGCACCATCACTAAACTCTTGCAGATTACCGTAGCGTGCTCTATAACCAACTTCAACACTCACCCCATATGAACTCTCTAAGATAAGTCCAAGCTGATAACCGTACTCCATGTAATTCTGTGCACCCGAGGCACTCTCTCCTGCAGGTAACAGATAAGAGTCATACTCTGTAAGTTTACTTGAGTTATAACCACATCCCAGTCCAAAAAGACCTCGCACAGCCCACTCTTTACTCTCATTTGCATAAAATAGAGGTATATACTCTGCGTTTAACTCATACAGTGCTCCATCAGTGATAGAGAACTTGTCACGTTTTTCATCTTTATACTCAAAAGTACTATAGCGAGCATATATGCGTGTAAAGTAAGCCTGATATCCCACTTTTAAAGAGTATCGTGTGTCTGTATAACTATTATCATACGAATATAGAGGCATATTCCCGCTGTTTACATATTTTAAAGGGCTAGAAGTTGAAGAGAAGTCAACTCCTACAAAAATTCCTTTATCATCTGCCTCTGCCAAACTAGCTACCATACATAAACTAGCTATCAGTGCTTTTTTTCTCATCTACTGCTCCCTTAATGCATTTTTTTGAATATCTTTGAGTGGCTTGAGCAGATACTCCATCACTCGTTTTTTTCCTGTTAGTATGTGAATGTCTGCACTCATCCCGGGTAAAACAGGCTTATCTTGTGCAAAAGATGCTTTTGCTGTTCGTATGCGTATCTCATAATAGCTCGTACCTTTCTCATCTGTAAAGCTATCTGGAGAAATAGCAATTAACGTGCCCTCTAGTGAACCATAACGTGCAAAATCAAATGCACTAATACTCACACTTGCTTTTTGTCCTATCCAAACCCTTGCCCTATCTGCAGTCTTAATACGTCCTATTACCATCAGTGTCTCACCCATAGGAGTTATCTCAACAACTGGGTCTCCTGGTTTTACAATACCGCCAAGAGTATTAAAATATATTTTTTTAATAGTTCCCTCAACAGGAGAAGTAATCGTTTTTCTTACCTCTCTATCACTGTTCGCTTCACTTCTTTTGAGTAGCTTGGCAATCTCTACACGAACCTCTTGAAGCTCTTGAAGCTGTTTTACGTGTTCTTTTGATTTAAAATTTTCATACTTATTTTGAGCCTCGCTCAACTCCTCTTTGACTATAGGAATACTTAGCTTTAAAGACTCTATCTCTGTAACAAAACTCTGTTTTTTAGCCAGTTCGGCTAAATACATCTGTCTTGAAGATGCACCCTGTTTTACCAAAGACTCTGCAATTGCTACGTTTTCCTTGGCTATAGTAAGCTCTGTAGAGAGATTTTGCAGTTTCTGTTCCATCTCCTCAATTTGAAACTTCTTTTTATTCACACTCTCTTCTAAAATAGCAAGCTCTTCATTGAACGAACGTCTCTTAGCAATAAAAATACTCTGCTCATTTTTGACAATATTTGGTACCTTTTTCTCTACATTTTTCTCAAATATAAGAGTACTCTTCTCTTTGACAAGGGCTTTAAGTCTCGACTCTTTAGCATAGAGTGCATAGAGTTGTATATCCTTCTCTTCCTTATCGGAGAGGAAAAAAGCCTGAGAGAGCTTGAAAAGCGGTTCATCTTTTCTGACAACATCCCCCTCTTTTACATATATCTCCTGTACAATTCCACCTTCAAGGTGTTGAATAAGTTTTGTTTTTCCTGAAGGAACAACGCTCCCTTCTCCATGAACAGATTCATCCACATCTGTCAAACTTGCCCAGACAGTAAAAACAAGTGTGAAAAGCATTATTGGCCAGCTTACAACTCTGTGATTCCATCGCGTTTCAAAATCTACAATACTATTCACGTGAAGCTCCTTGTAGTTTTGTCAAAATCATCTCTCTTGGTCCATCTGCAACAATTTTTCCTTCATTGATAACAATAACCCTATCTACAAGAGAGAGTGCAGAAAATCTATGCGTTATAAGTAAGAGTGTTTTATCTTTGGCTAGCGGAGCTATCTTCTCTATAACACTTTTCTCTAATCCTATATCAAGTCCTGTTGTAGGCTCATCTAAAATGAGAATCTTAGGGTCTCCAACAAGTGCACGAGCGAGTGCTACAAGGTGTTTTTGTCCTGTTGAGAGATTCTCACCATTTTCAAGAATTTCAAGATGTTCACCAACTCCCCCTTTTTTAATGAGGGCTTCAAGACCAGTAAGAGATATAAGTCTACCTATCTCCTCTTTACTTACAGAACGTGAGAGAGCTATGTTTTCCGCCAAAGTACCCGCAAACATAAAAGGGTTCTGCGGCATAACACCTATGTTACTGCGTACTTCAAGCGGGTGTAGGGTATTTGTAGGCATTGCATCAAGGTACACTCTTCCTTGGCTTGGCGTATCAAGCATACAAATAAGTCTCCCTATCGTACTCTTTCCAGCACCAGTCTGCCCGATAATACCTACTTTTTCGCCCGCTTTTATCTTCAAATTTACACCATCTAACGAAGCATACTGACTCCCTTGATATACGTAGCTCACATCGCTAAACTCTATCTCACCTCGTAGTTTTCCAAGACCTAGCTGTGTATTTTCATCAACTTCTCGCGGTAAATGCCAAAACTCATTAATAGACTCCAAAGAATCTCGCATTTTTTTATAGTGAAGTAGCAAAGATGAAAGGCTGACAATTGGAACCATTGCACGTGAAGCAAGAATAGTTACTGCAATAAGCCCTCCAACACTTAAATGCTGTTCATGTATCTCATACACACCGATACTCACCACAACAAGTGTAACGATTTGAATGAGTGTATATGAAGTGTTAGCTGTTAGCTGTTGTAAAAGCTGTATCTTCTGTGCAAGTTTTTCATAAAAAGCAACGACTCTACTCCACGTAAAAAGTCTGTATGTATGTCCGTTAACAAGTTTAATAGCATCTCTTCCCGAAATTGTCTCTACAAGATACCCATGTTTTGACTGTGACTTTTTAAACTGTTCATGTGCAAGTGTTGCAAGCGGAAGTTGCATTATAAGATTAAAAGCGACCATAATTACTCCGGCAACAAGCGGTACCAAAGCAATAACAGGAGATATAAGATAGATAACATATAAAGCTATAAAGAAAAAAGGCAAATCAAGTATCTGCACAAGAGTACGAGATGTAAAAAACTCTTTTACCTGTGAGAGCTCCTTAAAAAGATTTGCTTTTGTCCCTGAAAGAAGTCTATCATACTGTGCACGAACACCCATCATTCTCTCAAGAAGCAGCTCTTCAAAATGTGCACCTATCTTTGCCCCTGTTTTTTCTAAAATATAGACACGTGCACTCTTTAAAATTACCTCAAACAAGAAAATAATAGCAATACCGCCAACAAGCACATACAGTGTCTCAACTGCAAAGTTTGGGATGATTCTGTTATAAACATTCATGGTAAAAAGTGGTAAAGCAAGTGCAAAGATATTTATAAATACACTTAAAAAACCGACTTCAAGATAGGCTCTCCAAGAAGCTTTTAAAGGCTCAAAAAACCATGAAAGTTCTTTCTTTCTAGAGCTTACAACCCCATCTTCTTTATTACGAAAAAAGTATATAGCTTTATCAAATAGTTCTAATTCAGCGAGCGAAACTCTTTTTATCTCTAAAGAGTGTGTATCATACACATTCGCACTCTCTTTACTCAAACTCTCAATGACTATAACCTTTCCATCTTCATTATAAAGCATTAAAGGAAGAGCAAAAGACTCTAAGTTTTCAAGAGTGAAATCTTTGCTTTGTACATAAAGGTTTGTACTATTTGCAACTCGAAAGAGTGACTTTACATCAAATTCACTCTCTTGTGCTCCCGAGACAGACAATATTGTCTCTTTGGTTACTTCTCCAAAGTAAAACGCAAGAATGTAACGTAAGCCCTCTACAAGCTCAATTCCCAGTGGTTCACGCATCTATGACCTTCACTTTAAATTCTCTCTCTAGCTCACTGTAAAGTTCTCTAAATGCAGAGTTAAAATCACCCAAAGAGTGCTGACGGAATAGTCTAACACTCGGATACCAGCGACTATAGCACTCATTAATTCCCCAACGCCAATCTGCAACTCTTTGCAGTACAAGCCAGACCTTTTTCCCCATTGCTCCCCCAAGATGAGCAACTGAAGTATCTGAACTTATAATCAAATCAAGCTCATTGATGATTTTTGCTGTATCATGGAAATCTTTTATCTCGCCACTTAAATCCTCAATATACTCTGTAAGCTTATACTTTTGTATATCTGCACTATCTTCGCCCATCTGGAGTGAATAGAGAGCAAAATGCTCACTTTTTGCTAAAGCACTTAAATGTCTTAGGTCAAAAACCTTGTTTTTATACGACTCACCGCTATTACTCGCACCCCAGACTATGCCCACTTTTATCTTTTTACTTTTAAGTGTTCTTTTCTCTTTAATTTTTATGTATGGATACTCTTGTATCAAAGCTTTTGCATCTCTATCAAGCGCAAATGGGAGCGACATAAAAGGGATTTGTAAAGTAAACTTTGGAATTTTTTTCTCCCTTGAGTGTACCTCATCAACGCACTCCATAGCTTCAAAAAGCTTCTCTAATCCCTCACGAACAAAAAGGACAACAACCGCTCCTCTACGTTTAAGTTCATAAAGATAACGTGCACTCATAATTGTGTCGCCAAAACCCTGTTCAGAGTGCACTAAGACTCGTGTACCCTTAGCAATATCTTCACCTCTATACGCTTTTGCGGAAAATATAGTCTCATATTTTTTGATATGTAAACGCATCTCATCTTTTGCAAAACGCCACTCATATTCACCCCATCCGCGTTCAAAATCGCCACTCTGAAGTAAAACGGTAGCGAGATCAAAATGGGCATTCACATGTTTTGGTTCAACTCGTAATGCCTGTTCATAAAGAGCCTTGGCCTTATCAAAACGTCCAAGGTTTTTATAGGCACTAGCGCAGTTTGCAAAATGGTTAGCTGAACGGCTATCGAGTGTGATTGCCGCTTTGTGAAAGTAAATTGCCTCTTCATGTCTAGCAGTTTTATTGAGTGCATTGCCTAAATTTGTATAAGCACCTGCATAACTCGGTTTTAACTTTATAGATGCGAGATAAAGCTTAATAGCCTTATCATACATTTTAAACTTTGCATACAGAGCACCTAAGTTTGCATAAGCTTCTGCATATTTTGAATTGAGTTGTATCGCTTTTTTAAAAAGTAATTCCGCATCTTTATAAAGCCCTTTATTATAGGCTTTCACCGCTTTTTCATTATACTCAGACGCTGACAAACAATGCTCCCTTAAACCACATGCAGTGTAATGGTATCAACACCACCGACATCGCTGATTAGATAATCACCAGTAGTTGTAATGGCAATACCACTTTGCCCGTTATTATCGCTTAGAGTAAATTGGTTCCCTGTTGTTATATTGGTCGCACCATCATCATTAACAGAGAGAGTAAACTCATTAACACCACTCTCTAGCCATGCTTTGAGACTATCATAAGTAATGCTCAGCGTATCACCAGTATCAAGTCCAGTAATATCAAGTGCCTCTAAATTCGCAAAACTTGTATTGCTCATACTCGTTGTTCCCGTACCGTTTACTAGAGCAGTATCACTTCCTGCATCACCGTCAAAAAGTAGATTTGTCAGATTTGAAAAATCGACAGTATAACTATCATCCAAACCTGAAGCTTTGAGTGTATCCACGTTTGTAAAACTTGTATTTACGTTAGTTCCTGACACACTGCTATCAGTCACATTTAACGCTGTACCAATAGTAGAAAAATCCAGTACATCGCTACTTCCACTACCCATATCTATAGTATCTGTTCCTAAGGAGCCTTCTATCGTGTCGTTACCACTTCCCGTCGTTATGTCGTTATCAAAGTTTCCATCTGTGTCTATAGTGAGATTATCTGTTGTTGTAGCTGCATTTATATCTGCCTCATCTATGAGAACGGTTGTGTCCGCTGCGTTTGTACCATCAAGTGTGAGTGTTTTCGTTGCATCAAGTGCTCTTGCATCTATTGTATTAGCTCCTGCACCTGTTGTTATAGTAACATCAACATTTTCTAAAGTCACACTCAAATCTTCACCGATGAGAAAACTTGAAGCATCAACATTAGTGCTTACATTGCTCATAACTACATCGCCACCATTACCACCCGTAAGTGTCATATCTGCTGCTATATTTGTCGCGTCTATAGTACTTGTAGCACTTCCAGAGAGTGTAACATTTAAGGTATCAACAGCAGCGTCCACACTAAAGTTGCTTCCAATGTTTTCTGCTGAACTCAGTACAGCATTAACACTGTCACTTCCACTTCCGCCTTCAAAACTGATTGTCTGTGATGCGAGATTCACGCTATCGGCTACATTTATTGTCGCACCCTCAGTATGTGTAGCTCCCTCTATGCTTGTTACAACATCATTAAGTGTTACAGAGGCACTTAATCCTGAAGCTAAAATTATTGATGCAGTTGTAATGTTAAGTGCATTTAAATTTCCAGAACCGCTGTTAAGTGCAAGCTTTCCAGCACCATCTATACTTAGCCCATCTGCGTTAAGGACTGAAGAGCTTAATACTACTCCACTTGGTAGGGTAATTGTGTCTATATCACTCAGTGTACCCGTGAGTGTTGTAGTCGCGCTGTAGGTAAGTGTTGTAAGTGCTGCTCCTGTCGAACCTGCTATGTTTAATGCTCCATCCGTAGTTGTAATACTTAAATCTTGTGTTGCCGCACTTGCATCTAAATCTACCTGTAATTCACTTACAGATAAAGAAGCGCCAAGACCACTTGTTATAACAACACTACCACTTCCAGTGACATTACTTAAATCAAGAGTAGAATGTGTATTTGCCGAAGCGTCATTTTGCTCTATAGTGAGTGTTTTACCTGAAGCTATAACCATAGTTAGTCCATCTGCCTGCTCAGCTGTGAGAATGACAGAGTCTAAACTCACAATTGTTATATCACCGGAAAACTCTGTATTTGTAAAATCTACTACCCCACTGCTTACATTAATCGTAGTACTCCCAGTAGAACCACTGAGGTCAAGGTTTGCCATATTTGCGGTTGTTGCGTTATTAATCGTCAGCGTATTGTCATTATTTACAAGCAGTGCTGAGGCAAAATCATCTGCATCGAGCGTTAGCACTCCATTTATAGGAAGAACATTTATAGTAGTTACATCATTGATTTTACCACTTAAATCTATGTTCTTATCAACATTAAGTGTCTCTATAGCACTGATAGTTGTATACGATCCATTTCCGGTAAGTGTAAGAGTATCACTTGCAGTTCCCCCTGTAAGTGTAGCGATAAGTCCAGCCTCATCTCCAAGAGTAAGGCTTGTCGCACTGTTAGCAAACACAATAGACTCTATGGAGCTAACATTCGTAAATGCACTGTCTAAGAGTGTTCCGCCATTTGTAAAAACAATAGTATCACTGCCCAAACCACCAGTTATAGTATCAGCAGAACTGAGTGCTGTTGCGTTTATATAAAGTGTATCGGAACTATCTCCTAAGAGTAGGTTAATACCATCCAAATCTGCTGTTATTGTGTTTGATGCACCATCATTAAAAGCAATTACATCTATATCTGTTAGAGTTGCACTACTTAAATCAATAACTCCACTGTCTGCAAGATTGATAGTATTTGTAAAACTATCTCCAATGATTGCTATGGAATTTACATCTGTTGAATTCATTGTCACATTCGAAGTACTTCCAGTGTTAAAGCGAATCTCTTCAATAGAATTTAACGTTGTAGCAGAGAGATTCAGTCCACTTGCTTGAAGCTCAATTACATCATTACCACTCCCACCATCAACAACAAGAGCATTTTGTGAAAGTATAATAGTATCATCACCGGCAAGTGTACTTATAGTATCACCCGCACCTGCATCTATTGTAACAGTATCGTTAAACTGTGAACCAGTAATCGTCTCTGCTGCAGCGACATCACTTATAAAAACATCCCCGCTAAAACTCCCTAGAATTGCACTTAAGTCAACACTTCCATCGCCTATAACGCTGAGTTCACCCGAACCATTGAGTGTTTGTATATTTGCAAGTTGGGCATTATCAAGTGTGAGTCTTACTCCGCTTGCTATCTCTAAAGTGTCTATATCACCAAGTATATCTGTAGCTTCTCCTGATTTATCTACGTTATTTACAATGTTGTAGATAATATTTCCAATTCCAAGGTTTGTAACACCACTAAAGTCATTATTAGCATCATTTGTTGTAGAGACTATGCGTACATCAGCACTCACTGATGCCCCGTTTACAACTAAATTTGCATCATTTTGATTTGCATTAAAGGTAAATGTTCTTGCATTTGCTACGTTTACTTGCGTTACCTGAGTAATCTCATCTCCAGCCTGAGCCGAAATATCAAGATTTGCATTTACATTCATCTCCAATAAGGCTCCAGATGTAAGTGTTACTCCAGAGTAGTCATTATTACCTGCCGTACCTGCACTAAAAGTTGTAACTCCATTGTCTATAGTCAGTGTATTTGCATCAAGATCACTTGCTTGAAGTGTCAATGTTCTGCCTGCACTAATATTTATACTACTTACATCGCTACTTATCTTACCTACAAGATTATTGTTTTCTAAAACATTAATAATCTCAATGGCACTCATGGCACCGACACTATCACCACTTCCAAAAACAACAGTATCTGTACTGCTTGCTCCACCTGTTATGGTGTTAGTAGCCGATGTCGCATTTATAAATAAAGACTCATTTGCATTTAAAGCACTTCCATCTATATCTCTTGTTGCGTTATCTATAGATATAACTCTTGGGCTCACTGAACTGCCACTTAAGAGAGTCGTTTCTGTCAGTACATTTGTTAAATCAAGTGCATGATCACTATCTGTAAGCGTGAGGTTAAAACTCTCAACTGCGCTATCTACTGCAAAACCTGAACTTATAGCTTCTCCCGTATTTAAAGAAACATTGAGTACGTCTGCACCACCATTTGAACCTTTAATACTTAGAGCTGTTTTGTCCGTTACTGCATTAATACCCATAGTCAAGGATTGATTTGAGCCACTTGCATCTACATTCATGTGAATGTCGCTTACCACCGTTGGATTTTGCATTCCTGAAGTGAAACGTAACTCTGAAGCGGTGATATCCGATGCACTCATACTTGTGTCACCATCATTACCAACGACACTGAGTATATTTGTACCTACATCAATCGTACCTAAATCGTTTATCTGTTTTACAGTAAGTGAAAGGTTATCCTGTGCCACAAGATTTTCAAAGTTGATGACTGTAGCCGCACTTAAGTCAACAGCTACGTTTCCTACTATTTCTAAGGTATCTCCAGTTGCCGTGTTTGCTCCACCGTCAAGTGTTTTTCCACTCCAAACGTTGTTAGCATCAATAGTTAGTATGTCATCTCCATCACCTAAGGTAATAGTGTTAAATCCATTACTGCCTCCGCTTACATCTACAGTATCATCACTTGAAGAAGTTGTAAGTTTTTCTATATTTGCCACGTTTGCAAAATCACTCAGGGTTTTAGAAGTTGCCGTAGTGAAAACAAGTTCATCAATGCCACCGGCACCATCAAGAGTATCACTACTGTCAAAATCAACAGCGTCATAAGTAAATGTCTCTGTAGAACTTCCCCCTAAAAGTCTAACGCCATCTTGATTAAGTGCAATTTCATTAACACTGTTTGCAAAGGCTATAGTCTCTATTTCACTTACATTAGTGAGAGTTGCATCTGTAAGAGTAATGCTGTTTACAGCGTCTAATATCTGCAGTGTATCACTTCCTGCACCACCGACTATCGTGTCGTTTGCATCAAGGTTTGCGATACTTGTCTGCATTAAATCATTACCAAGGCCACCATCTATTACATCATCTCCAGAGCCGTCTAGGAAGGTATCATTACCACCATTTCCAATGAGGATGTCATCCCCTCCTAATCCTGAAATTGTGTCATTCGCATTCGCTCCGCTAATAGTATCACTACTGTTTGTATTTCCGGTGAGTATACTTGCTATATTGTAGTTTGCGTTTATAACAGTAGCTTCGATGTCAGCAAGGATACTTGAGAGATCTACATCAACTGTCGATACAGTCGTTTCTACCTGTAAGGTATTTGTTTGTGTAGTATTTCCAATGACGTTAGTTAGCTCTAAAACATCATCAGAAAGTAGCACGATATTTTGTCCTGCTGCACCTTGATAAAAAAGTAGATTTTCTATACTTGTTAGTGTAGCTTCACTAAAATCGTAGTTTTCAGCAGAATTTGCATAAAGAGTATCATCACCTGAGCCAGCATTGATAGTATCACTTGGTACTGAGAGAGCATTATTTACATGAAGAGCTGAAGTATACTCTATGGTATCGTTGCCTCCATTTGCGCTTAGGGTATCAGCTCCACCTCCCAACACAACACTGTCTGCACCGTTACTTGTAAGGATATACATGGCATTACTCATAGCAGAAATATCTACACCCACACTACTGCTTAAAGCCGCTGTTGCGTCCAGACGAGTTATACCTGCTGTATCGGCATTTGTACCAAGAGTGAGTGAATGTGCGGCATTACTTGAGAGTAATATATTTTCTAAAGAGTCTATATTTGCAAAATCAGCATCTGTAATAGCCACTAAATCCGTTATTTCTACGGTATCGCTATCATCCCCACCGCTTACACGAGCATCACTTCCAAACTCTGCATTCGTAAATTTAAATATATCATCTCCGCCTGCACCAAGAAGTGAATCACTTCCAGCTCCACCTGTAATAGTATCTGCACCTGCACCACCCATAATACTATTGGAAAGTGTATTTCCTACAATAACGTCGGCGTTAGCGCTTCCTACAACATTTTCAAAGTTATAAAGTGTCTCTGTCTTCCCATAAGCATTTGTTGCACTCTGTGTTGTAAGATTTACACTTACTCCACTACCGGTATCTTCTAAATCATAACGAATCGTATCTTGTGTTCCAGAGTTAACAAGATTTGTTCCATCTCCATAAAAGATATTATTTCCATCGTTAGAGTAGATAGTGTCATTGCCACCATTCGCTATAAAGGTATTATCTACAGTCGAAGCAGTCAGCGTATCATTAGCACTTCCCGTTTGTAAATGTTCTATTGACGTAAGCCCATCTACAGAGCCGTTAATACCTTTTGAAGCACTCCCTGCAACCAAGTCAGCGACAATAGCACTCGTTGCATTATAAATAACCCAATCCCCACTACTGCTATTACCACCATTATATAAGTCATTTCCATCTGTAGCGATAAAAGTATCATCTCCGCCACGACCATATAATGAGTTGTCTGCACTACTTCCAGTAAGAGTGTCACTCTCTTGCGTAGCGATAACATTTTTTATGCTTGTCAAAGTATCGGTAAAGTACTTCGATGCATCACTTGTTAGTACCATCTGTGCCTGATCACTTGAAGCTGAGAGGTCTAAAATAAGTTTGTTTCCAGCTGCTGTAGCGCTATAATTAAGCGTACTTGCAGCAACTCCCGTTTCATTTCCACTGATATAGTCATCTCCAAGTGAGCCAAAGAAAGTATCTTGTCCTCCTCCGCTTAAGAAGGTATCAGTTGATGTACTGCCATAAAAAGTATCATTATTCAAAGAACCGACAACCTGTTCTATATCTACAAGGGTATCCGTATTGCCAAAACCATCAGACACAGTTTTAGTCGCAGTGTCATAGTGCACAACAATTTTCTCAGGTGAATAAGCGCCAAAACTACTATAACTCACAGTATCAAAACCAACGCCACCATCAAGATAATCATTACCTGCATTTCCCACAAGTGTATCATCACCATCCATACCCAAAATAGAGTTGTCAAGTGCATTTCCTTGCAACATAAAGTCATTAAAAGCAGAACCCTGAATATGTTCAAAGTTTAAAACACTTCCTATAGCACCATTCATATTTTCTATAGAAGTATTAAGATAAATAGAACCGCCAGTTGTCGAGTTTGTCGCATCTAACCAGTCTTCTCCGCTTCCTCCATCGAGTGTATCGCCTCCTGCACTCAAATAGGCTCTATCATTTCCATCGTAAAAATTAACAATGTTTTTTAAATCATCCCCAATAAATTCATCACTAAAATTACTTAATTCAAAGAGCTCAATGCCTGTTATATAACTGGTCTGAGAAAACCCGTTATCTGTGATAGTGCCATAGTCAACACCACCTATAGTCTGAAGGGTTAAAAGGTCTATGTTTACACCATTAACTACGTCTGTACCTATAGAGCTTGGATTGTCGGCTACAGCTCTAAAGTCCATAGTATCAGTCTGAGTTCCACCGTTAATTGTATCTACTCCTCTAGAAGCAAAAAACGTGTCGTTGTTGTTATTTCCTTGAAGATAGTCATCGCCCTCTCCACCGGTTAGTAAATCATTTCCATCTTCACCGATTAAGACTTCATTTGCTGCCCCACCAATGATAGTATCATTTCCATTGAGTCCATTAAAATCTATATCGCGTGAAGCATCATTTGCATCACCTATAAAAAGGTCCGCTCCTCCATCGCTTCCATAAATATACTCTATCTCTGCATAAAGGTTTTCGCCATTGGCAATATCACCGTGTGCATCTACAACGTTTGTAGTAAGATTTATACTAACAGCAGTGTTAGTACCATCATCAGCGTTATAATGCACATAGTCAAAGCCACTACCACCTATATAAGTATCGGCATCTGCACCACCATAAAACCTATCACTTGCAGCACCACCGTAGAGTATATCATCTCCCGTACCGCCATAAATTATGTCACGTCCTCCAACTAAAGAGAGCGTATCAAGGTAATCTCCGTAAATGGTATCATTACCTGCACCACCACTGAGTGTTTCATAGTTATTATTGGAATCACTGCCGTTATTGTTATTACCGCCAATAATAATATTTGCGTTAGCATCTCCAACAATCGTATCCCCTATAGTTACATCAGTCCCTCGAATATTTTCTATATTTTGGAGCGTATCGAGAAAATTATCTACACCTATTCCTGAACCATCATCAAGAGTGACGTTTACACGTGATGTTTGCTTAGAGTAATCAACCCAGTCACTACCGCTTCCACCATCTAAAATATCCGTTCCCGCTGTTACAAAGATTGTATCGTCTCCAGCCCCTGCGGCAATGGAATTGTTGGCACTGTTTCCTTCTAAGGTATCACCAACTCTTACACCACCATCAAGCTCTATATCTGTTCCTATGATGTTGTCAAAGTCAAAAAGAAAGTCAATTTCTGTAGTGCCAGTCAGGGTATTAAGTGAAGTTGCCACACCTGCTTGTTCACTCACTAACAGTGTCGGATCAACATTTGTTACTGTAAAACCATTTGGAGTTGACTCATCCATAAAAAGAATTCTATGTGAAATAAAATCTACATCATTATTTGGTGAGTTACTCACATCATGAAGTGTTTTTACACCGGTTATAGTACTTAGTTGTGTATAGAGTGCTTCTATGATAGTGTCACCAGTATCTGTGGCCTGTGCAGTATAAGAGACACTAGTCGTCGCACCACCTACAATATTGACATCAAAACTATATACCGTTCCTGCAACCACTGCCGTAGCTGCATTAAAAGAGAGTACAGTCGCACTTGATTCTGATTCAAGGTCTACATTAACGACACTATTGAGATCATTTATAGACACACCGCCAATGAGTACCTCATTAAAGCCAACTGTATTAACATCCGCGTCGCTACCACCTATAAGGACATCATTACCAAGTCCACCGTTAATAGTATCACTTCCAGTATATCCATACAGTGTATCAGCACCATCAAGACCTAAAATTGTGTCGTTTCCGCCTCGTCCATCTAAAATGTTTACAGAAGAGTCCCCTACAAGTGTATCTCCATACAAAGTGGCATATATAAGCTCGACATCATTTAAAATATCCAAGCCTGTGTCTGCTCCTGAAACTGTACTTCCAGCGAGTGATATCTTTGCACCTGCAGAGGTATAATCCACGGTATCAAAACCGGCACCTCCATCTAAAAAGTCATCACCGCGACCACCTACAAGTGTATCGGTATCAGAACCTCCATAGAGTGAATCATCGCCATCACCGCCTTCAAGTGTATCGTTGCCGTCTCCACCATCAAGTGTATCATCTCCAGATTGCCCAAGAATAGTATCATCTCCACCCATACCAAAGTACTCATTATCGCCAGCATCACCCTTAATATCATCACTATATTGTGTAGCGATAATTCTCTCAATACTCTGTACCTTATCAACATAACTTGCAGTAGCTGTAGTTTTAACAATAGACTTCTCATCAACAATAGAATCAAAATCCATCACAATTCCACTATTAGTACCATTTGTTAGAGCACAATAGTCAATAGTATCTTTACCACTCCCTCCAACAATGCTATCTGCACCATCAGAAGCTATAAAGCTATCATCAGAACCATTTCCCCAAAGTATATTGACCTCAGCTGTATTGTCACTTCCCTTGATAATATCTTCATATTCCGTTCCCGATATATTTTCAATACCTATAAGTTCATCTGCACTACCGTAACCATCTTCACTAACTTGTTGTGTTATACGTGTTAAATCTGCATCAATACCTGTGTTAGTACTATTTGTCACCGTAGAGTAGTCAGCTGTATCACTTCCTACTCCACCATCTAATGTATCTGATCCACCATCGCCTCGTAATGTATCATCACCAGCCTCACCATATAATAAGTCCGCATCTAAAGAAGCAAGCGCTTTTTCTCCGCCTTCAAGAATATCAGCACCATCGCCGCCATAAATAGTATTAATGGAGCTATCGCCACTTAAAGTATCATCAAGATTAGAACCTCTTACATCTTCTATACCATAAAGCCTATCTTCTCCATCCCCCGTGGCTATACCGGTTTGAAGATTTACCTTAACACCGTTAGCAGTTACATCAGAGTAATCAACTATATCGTGATCTCCAGCTCCACCATCTAAAATGTCTGCATCCGCTCCACCAAAGAGAGTATCGTTGCCGTCTCCACCATCAAGTGTATCTAAACCACTTCCACCTTTAAGTGTGTCATCTCCGTCAAGACCTACAATAATATTATTTGCACTATCACCTATAATAGTGTCAGATTCAGCTGAAATATCAGTTCCTATAACATTTTCGACACCAACAAGCCTATCTTGGGTGCCCTCTCCATCTTCACTCACATTAAATCCGGCACCATCATACACACCAAGATCTACTTTTATGGCATTTGAAGCGTTAGCATAGATAGCAGTATCGGTACCTGAACCTCCAAGAAGCGTATCGTTACCTAAGTCGCCTTGAAGTGAGTCATCACCGGCACCACTATCAAGAGTATCATTCCCTTCTCCACCTTGTAGGGTATCGTTTGCATCTTCACCTAAAATATAGTTAGCACCAGTATCACCAATTATCAAGTCTGCATAATTGCTTCCTTGAATATTCTCTATATCATAAAGGTAATCACTTGTGTTATAACCATCGTTAAGGACTTTAGCCTGCGTTATATTGTCATTTCGCAGGTCAACGTTTATACCGACTCCACTTGTAACATCCTTATAAGAAGCCATATCTAGCAGAGAACTATCAAGAGTTCCAATATCGTCTTCACCATAAAGTCTGTCTACGCCTCTACCTCCACTTAAAGTATCAGCACCATCTCCACCAAGAAGTGTGTCATCACCATCTTCTCCAAAGATGCTATCCTCGCCAAGACCACCACTAAGAGTATTTGTCTCTCCATCTCCTCTGATAGTATCGTTAAAATCTGAACCGAGTACATTTTCAACATTTAAAATTGAGTCTACACCCTCTCCTGTTGCAAGCCCTGTATCTAAACGTACAGAGACTGCGTTTGTAGCTCCCTCATAAGAGATAGTATCACTTCCGACACCACCATCTAAAATGTCATTACCCAAGCCACCAAAGAGTGTATCATCACCATATGAGCCTAAAAGCGTATCTTGATCGTCACCGCCGTAAAGAATATCTGCACCATCACCACCATCTACTACGTCATCTCCCTCTTCTCCATAAAGGGTATCACTCCCCCCAAGACCTTTGAGAATATTTGCATCTAGATTTCCGATGATAGTATCATCTCCACTATTTGAACCGGTGATATTTTCAATATCCAAAAGCGTATCAGTCTCAATACCGCCTACATCGACGCTCGATGTGCCACTATTTTGTAAGGTGACAATAATTCTTCCCTCATTTTGATAGTTAGCCGTGTCATTACCACTGCCACCATCCAAATAGTCATCACCTGTACCACCACTGAGAGTATCATTCCCTGCACCACCGATTAGAGAATCAACTCCTCCTGCTCCATCGAGTATATCATTCTCACCTTGTCCATCAAGAACATTAGAGAGTCCATCCCCCTGTATACTATCATCTCCAGTATTGGAACCTTTAATATTCTCTATATTGCGTATTTGGTCGCTATCGCCTCCACTAACATTGACAGCTACATAGTTTCCTTCATTAAGCGTCGTTCGTATAGCACCCTCATCGGAGTAGTCTGCAGTATCAATCCCACTACCACCATCAAGTTTATCAGCCCCAGATTCCCCTAAAAGTAAGTCATCTCCATTACCACCCTCGAGCGTATCTATATCTGCTCCACCTTGAAGTCTGTCTGCACCTTCTCCACCTACTAAATAGTCATTTCCTTCATTGCCACGAAGAGTATCGTCTCCATCATTTCCAAGTAATGTATTATCATCGCTTCCACCCGTAAACGTATCTGCTTCGGCGGAGCCTGAAAGAATCTCCATATTTGAGATGACATCGTTTCCTGTGTTGTTTGAAACGGTCACATCGCCTTGATAAATAGACGCGACAACACCACCGACAAAATCTCTAAAGTCCATAGTGTCAACGCCCAGACCACCATCAAGCGTATCATCGCCTAGGTCATAAAAAAGTGTATCATCTCCAAGCTCACCATATAACTCATCGTTGCCATCACCCCCCATAAGAGAGTCTTTCCCTGTACCACCATAAAGAGTGTCTGCACCTTCGGAGCCATCAAGTAAATCATCACCATCATCGCCTACAAGCGTATCATCGCCAAGCATACCCTCAAGAGTGTCTGCACCTGCTGCACCCTCTAAAATATTTGCACCGCTATCGCCTCGAATAGTATCTGCAAACCTACTACCAACAACACGCTCTATGTTCAGAAGTGTTTCAGAGAGTCCTACACTCGATGCGCTTTGCGTGCCTAAGTCAACATTTACTCCTCCGGCATCACTAATAAAACTGTAGTCAACACTATCTAAATCATCGCCACCATCAAGAACATTCGTTCCGAGCCCGCCAATAAGGGTATCTTCTCCTAGTTCTCCAAAAAGTGAATCATCTCCATCTCCGCCATCAAGAGTGTCGTCTCCTTTAGCACCATAGAGAGTATCAGCACCTTCATAAGCAGTAACCATGTCTCTACCATCACCGCCATAAACAGTTGAATCTCCATGTGAAGTCAAAATGACATTGTTATTTGGGTTTGTCGCTAAAACAACTCTGTTGTCTTCATCAATAAAGTCCTCATAGCCAGTCGTAGAGTCCCAATCAATCTCTTTAGTTACAAAATTTAGACGTCCTTGACCTGTTAGAGAAGTTACATCAGGAGCATCTACATTCTCACCCGGAAGTAAATTTGCAGTATCAAACGTCGAAGTAAAATTTATAACAGCTGTAATCTCTTCTCCTTCGGCAAGATCATCAGGATATATCATTGTAAAACGTGCACGTCCTGTATTTACATTTACACTAAAGCCATCTGTAAGTATATTTCCTTGCGAATCATAAGTCGCCAGGGGCACTTCCCAAACACCGCTACTTGTAAGTGTTGCTCCAACTATTTTAAATCCATCAGGTAAGTTACTAATGCTAATTTGACTGATTCCAAAACCAACTGGCTGTTCGGGCTTAATTGAGAGATCACGTGCAAGTTGTGATTCTGAAGTAATATCTGCAGGGTCTGTTTTAAAAAGCTTAGGGGCATCAGCATAAATAATAGTTGCAGCAGTGTTTATCGTAGTGTCTGCTTTAATAGAGTAATCTAAGGTTTCAACTTGAAATTGTGCTTCTGGTGTATCGACCTGCGAACCATAGATACTTCCACCTCCACCACCAACCTCAACTACATCTCCAGAACCATCTTTTACTTCTGTTCGTGGTGTCTGATACGCCGTAAGAGTAAACTTCAATCCTGCCTCAACAGCATTACTTACTTCTGAAATGTTAACGTTTATAGGGTTGTCATCTGTAGGTTTATAGACAGCATCATAACTGTTATCCAGAGGTTCGTCTTTTGGCTTTGACACTTCTTCTTGAGGTTTTTTATACTCGGCTGTATCAGGCTGAGGTATAGCCTCCTGCAATATCATCGAGAAGTTTTCATTCTCCTCTTTTTGCTCTTCTTGTGTGTCTGAAAAATCCTCTTCTAAAGCGACAAAAGTATCTGTAATGGTCGCTTCAACAGGTGACTCTTTTACCTCATCAATTTGAGAGAGTAACTCCTCAATTCCAAAAGAACCACCTGGAAATTTTACCTTTACATCATTTTCCATAAAGGCTAGTAGCCCCATAGAGACGAAAGTTACACTTCCTCCATTTGGAAGCTGCATAATGATATCTCCACCAACTATCTGGTAAAGAGCATTGGGAATATCTACAGGAAAACGAATTGTATCTTCAGGTCTTACAAAAACTTGTAAGTCACTGCCTTTAGAGGGTAAGACTTGAATGATGACATCGTTTTGAACATAATTCACTGCTTGGTTCTTACCCATCTAAACAACCTCTGATTATTGATATTTTACATTAATCACTGATTATAGCATTTTTCATTCTCACTTATTAAATATAACGCCTAAATTCTGCTACACTATGGAGAATATAGAGTTTATTTTAAGAGATAAATATGAAACCTCACACAACAATCAAAGCTATTTACTGTGGTCAAGTAAATACCATGGAACACAAAAGTAAAGGCCTTTATAACTCCGCGTACAAAAAACAGCAGATGCCATCAGACAAAAAACTCTTCATAAACGCAGAAGGTTTTTTGGATGATTCTCAAGGAGATCGAGAAAATCATGGAGGCATAGATAAAGCCGTTTGCGTATACAGTCAAAAAGCCTACGATTTTCTCCAAAAAGAACACAACATCTCCTCTGAAACGCCGTTATTTGGTGAAAATATCACTATAGTTGACTTGGACGATAGCGAGGTGTGTATTGGCGATATTTTTGAATGTGGAGAGGTACTTTTTGAGGTTTCTCAACCAAGACAACCCTGCTGGAAAATTTCAACTTTAACAGGTATAAAAAACCTTACTGCACTCCTTGTCAAGGAGCATAAGTCAGGGTTTTATATGAGAGTGCTTCAAGAGGGAAAAATATCCCAAAATGACACTCTACAACTCATCTCTAGAGACTACCCTCAACTTACCATTGAGTATGTGAACAGATGTTCTTTCGATGCTAAAAAACATCAAAAAGAGATACCTGAAATACTAGCCTGCAGTAAACTTTCAGAAGCCTATAAAGAGTCTCTACATAAGCGATATAAAGGGGCAGAGAGTGGATTACAGGAGTGGCAAAATGACCTCAACATATAAAAAAAGCAGTTCTTTATGTGCCTGATTATTGCCGGTATTTTATTTTTTGCCGGATATAGCTTCTTAGAACAGGGTTATAACATTCAAGGGTATGGAAGCTTCATCTTCGGTGCTGTTATTTTGGGATATTTTATCTATAGGGTCTCTAAAAATGCAAAATGTTTTTTCTCTATGGCAGATAGTTCAGAGTGCAGAAAAAACAAAGAAGACACATCTATTGCTAAAAAAAATAAATAACGCTATAATTGCATCCAATTTTTAAGAAAGTGGGTGATGTGATATGCCTGGTATCGTACTACGCCATGATGATAATTTTGATGCAGCTTACAGACGTTTCAAGAAGCAGACTGACCGTAACTTAATCGTTACAGAAGCTCGTGCTCGCCGTTTCCACGAAACGGAAACTGAAAAGCGTAAG
>JAFGVE010000026.1 GCA_016938175.1 Campylobacterales bacterium | reverse complement strand
TTCAAGGGACTTTAGGGAGGAAAACTATTTTAAATTTTCAAATGGTGCAGTTACAACAGTTTTACGAGTAACTGTATATGGTACTAGTGCAGCAGCACGAGCACGCTTAATAACTACAGAAATCATCTCTTGGTGACGTTTACAGTTACCTGTTAAACGGCGTGGCATGATTTTGTATCTTTCTGAAAGAGAGAAACGTAACGCTCCTACATCTTTATAATCCATGAAGTCAACTTTAGCTTCACAGTACTTGCAGTATCTTTTTTTGTATTTTCTTTTTTCTGACATGGTATATATCCTTATGTATGTATATTATTTAAAATCTAAAACGGTACTTCGTCTTCATCTATATCTATAACAGGCACGTCATTGCTACTTGGCATTTGGCGGCTTTGTGCAGCTGCATTGTTGTAGCTTGGTTGTTGCTGTTGTGGATAACTTGGTTGTTGTGGCTGTTGATAGCTCTGACCTCTACCTTGTGTAGGCATTGAGTAAGGCTCATCTTGCATACCCATTTGTGGTTGTGCATTATAAGCTCCACCTTGGTTATCCCCTCTTGAGTCTAGCATCTGCATAGTCTCAACTGTTACAGAGTGTTTTGAACGTTTTTGTCCGTTTTGGTCAACCCATTGTTCAAAGTTCAATCTTCCTTCTACAAGAATTTTACTTCCCTTACGAAGGTATTGATTAGCAACTTCAGCACTTCTACCAAAAAAAGTGATATCTACAAAACATACTTCCTCTTTTTTTTCACCGTTTGCAGTGAATCTGCGGCTTGTAGCTATTGCAGTTTTTGCAATGCCCATTCCACCTTGAGAGTATCTAAGTTCCATATCACGAGTCAGGTTTCCGACTAAAATTACTTTGTTATACATAGGTTTTCCTTCAATTTTTAGCGTATGCTAATTACTCAGCCGCTTCTTCAGTCTCTGTTACTGGAGCTTCAGTTACTTCTTCTACTGGAGCCTCAGTTTTTACTGGAGCAAGAGCGTCTTTTTTTGCTTTTTCAACAAGAGCGTTAAACGCAGTAACTTCACGTTTTGAATCGTATTTGATAGTAACAAAACGAAGAAGGTCTTCGTTAATACGGAAACGTCTTTCAATTTCAGCAATTGCAGCTGGAGCAATTGTGTAATATACTACATGGTAATAACCACGCTCGTTTTTATTAATAGGATAAGCTAATTTTCTCATTCCCATAGAACTAGTAGCTGCGATTTCACCGCCGTTTGAAGTAATAACTTCTTCAACAGCTGCAATGCTAGCTTGAATCTCTTCGGCTGTAAATGTAGGTTTTACGATTACTAAGTTTTCGTAGTGTCTCATATAGTATGATCTCCTCTTGGTATGCCTTTTTCAGGCGTTTGTTTCCCTTTCGGATCTAAATATAACACGCATCAATGTGCTACAAAGAGAAAGGAACTCGCAATTATACAAAAAAGTTACTTAAGAGAAGCATATATAATTTATGTGGCAGAATGCCATACTATTTTAGATTTTAATTATATTAGGCTATAGTGTCACAAATTTAGAAGAAAGATGTATTAGAGATGGCAAAAAGAAAAAGAGTAAGTAAGAGTAAAAGCAGTTCAAAGTTTTTACTTTACACAGCTTGGACGCTTTCAATTATTGCGTTAACAATGAGTGCACTTTTAGTGGGTTACTATTTAGGACAAGAGAGTGTAAAAGAGGAGTTTGCAAAGAGTGAAAACCTAGAAAAGCAAAAACGACTTGCTGTACTTAAGAAACTTGAAGAGAGCTCACAAAAAAAAGAGGAGCCTTTGAGTGTAAACAAACGCCTTCAAGAAGTGTTGAAAAAAGAGAGTAAAGAGTATATTTCTGCTTCCCATGAAATTGATGATATAGCTCCTGAAAATCTTCAAGAACAAAAACGTACAAGTGTAAAGCTTGTGACAAAACCCAAATTGGCTATTATAATTGATGATGTTGGTACGAAATCACAAGTAAAAGCTATTAAAAGTCTGCAACTTCCTTTAACAATGTCTTTTTTACCTCCGAGTAAAGCACGCCCAAATACACCAAAACTAGCAGCACATGAGAGTAAATATATGGTGCATTTGCCAATGGAAGCACAAAGTTTTTCGGCAGAAGAACCACATACACTTCGAGTCAATGATTCACAAAGCGTGATATCGCAACGTATTGCAGAGATTAAAAAACTTTTTCCAAATGTAGCGTATATAAATAATCATACAGGTAGTAAATTTACCTCAAATGAGATAGCCATGAACAGACTTATTTTTGCTTTAAATGCTAACAATATACGTTTTATAGATAGTCGAACAACGGCAGAGACAAAGGCTCCAAAAGTGTTGAAAAATTTTGGTTTGTCTTATGTTGCTAGAGATATTTTTTTAGATCATCATATGGATAAACCATATATTTTAGAGCAGATTAAAAAGGCTGTAAAAGTTGCTAAGAGTCATGGTACTGCTATAGCTATTGGGCACCCTCATAAAAATACTCTTCAGGCACTCTATGAGTCCAAATCAATTTTAAAAGATGTTGATATTGTTTTTGTAGATCAATTATAGAGATGGTAGAGATAAAGAGTTTCCCTTTTCACCTTGATGCACTTGATGCAATAAAGCAGTATCCCAAGCAACTGTTTTATAAAGGAGATATCTCTTTAGTAGATAAGTTCAAGATCTCTATAGTTGGAAGTCGCCAGCCAAATCAATATGCTCGTCACAAAACACAAGAGTTGGTAAGTAAGCTTACCAATGTTGGTGTCTGCATAGTCAGTGGTGGTGCTATAGGTATAGATGCTATTGCCCATAAGGCTGCTGGAGCAAGTAATACAATTATGGTAGCAGCTACAGGACTAGACAAACGGTATCCTGCAATTAACGCTAAGCTTATTGAAGAGCTTGAACACAATGGATTGGTGTTGAGTCAATTTGAAGCAGGAACTCCTTCAAGAAAATACAATTTTGTTTTACGAAATGAAGTTGTTGTAGCACTTGGAGAAGTCTTGATCGTTAGCTATGCTGATAAGAACTCAGGGACGATGAGAAGCGTTGAATATGCTTTAAAAATGGGTAAAAAAGTTTATGTACTTCCACATAGAATAGGTGAGAGTGAAGGAACAAACAAACTTTTAGAAGAGGGAAAGGCAGAAGCTATTTATGATATAGATGCATTTGTAAAAATGTATGGCTCTTCGGATAAACAAGAGAGTGACTCAGATGAGGGATTTTTGTTGTTTTGCAAGAGTAATCCTAGCTATGAAGATGCTGTGCAAAAGTTTTCTTCTCGTGTCTTTGAAGCTGAGCTTCAAGGAGAGATAGTTGTTAGAAATGGAATTATAGAATTAGCATAGCATCGCCATAAGAGTAAAAGCGATACTTCTCTTTAATAGCTTCTGCGTAAAGTTCATGTGTTTTTTCAAGACCAACGAAGGAAGCAACTAACATGACTAGAGTTGATTTTGGCAAGTGAAAATTCGTCAAAATGTGATTTACACGACTTGGTTTATTGTGAGGGTGTAAAAAGAGATTTGCTTCCCCTTGAATCTCTTTACCATGTTTATCGTAGTATTCTATAGTTCTTGTTGACGTCGTTCCTACGCTTAAAACAGGGATGTCTGGGTTGTCTAAAATTGTTTTTGCCTCGGGAGATATATCGTAATATTCGGAGTGCATAGGATGTTCTGTAATGACTTCTGCATCTACAGGTTTAAAAGTGCCACTTCCAATATGTAGAGTAACAAAGGCGTGTTGATAGTTTTGACAAATTCTTTGGTGTTGTTCTGGTGTAAAATGAAGTGATGCAGTAGGTGCCGCAACTGCACCTTCTTCTTTTGCGAAGACACTCTGGTATTCATTTGCATCTTTTTCATTATCTTCACGTTGTATGTACGGAGGTAGGGGAATATGTCCTATAGTATCTATTATAGGGAGTAGCTCTTCAAAACGTAGCAACTCTTCATTATGATAAAAGTTGACTATGCGACTTCCGTCTTCTTTAAGTTCAACAACTTGTGCTTGTAAAGTCTTGTCAAAAAACAGAAGAGAGCCTACTTTGATTTTTCCCCGAATGTAAACGCTTACATCATATGCATTGAGGGCTCTGTTTATAAGAAGTTCTATCTTCCCACCACTTTGTTTGTGCCCATATAGTCTTGCTTTTATTACTTTAGTATTGTTAAAAATGAGTGCGGCATTTTTTGGAATGAACTTTTCAAACTCATAAAAATATGTGTGCGTAATTGTATCAGTTGCTCTATCATAGACAAGTAGCCTCGCATGGTCACGAGGAGAGGCTGGGTGCGTAGCTATGAGCTCTTGGGGAAGAGTAAAGTCATAGCTTTGTGTGAGTAGCTCTTTTGCTTGCATAAACAGTTAGGCTGCTTCGTCTTCATCCTCTTCAAGAGGTGGAGCTGGATTAACAAGTTTAACTATAAGAATAGAGATACCATATAAGACTATTAATGGCCCTGCCATTAGAAGTTGTGTGAGAACGTCTGGCGGTGTTAATAGTGCAGCAACGATAAAAATGATAACAATCGCATATTTGAAAAATGCCGTCATCTGTCTGTCATCAACCATACCAAGCAGTGCTAAAAAGTAAGCAAATACAGGTAACTCAAACGCTAAACCAAAACCAAACATAATTTTTGTGAAAAAACCTACATAATCTTCTATATTAATAAGTGGAGTAAATTTAAAACTACCAAATGTAATAAGGAAGTCAAATCCAAATGGAGTAACAACGTAATATGCAAAGAGAACACCGACTGCAAACATTGTTGTTCCACCTAGTATAAAAGGAATAATCATCTTCTTTTCATTCGCATAGAGTCCTGGAGCTATAAACATCCAGATTTGAGCAAGTATAATAGGCAGAGCTCCTAAAATTGCGGCAAAGAAAGATACTTTGAGTGCAACAAAGAATGCTCCTCCAACTTGCGAAGTTGTTACCATACCATCAGCTGCATGAACTGATTTTTTCCCAACTTCTGCAAGTGCAACGTTTAGCGGTTCTACCATCCAGTTTAAAAGTGGTTCATGGAAGTAGAACATGACAAAAAACATTACAATAAGACTTCCAACAGAGATAGCAAGCCTTTTTCTTAACTCTACTAGGTGTGGTCTTAACTCATCAAACATCTGCTATCTCATCTTTATATGGTGTTTTCGGTTTTTTTTCAAAGGTAACGGTCTCATCAGTTTTAGGTGCCTGCTTTACTTGAGTCTGGGAATCTGTTTCTTCGAGTATATCATCTGTAATACTTGCTATTTGAGCACCTACACTCCCTTTAACATCTGTTACTTTATTGAGCTGTTCTTGTGCTTTTTCAAGCTCTTTTTTATAGGCAAGTGCCTCAGCTTTAATGCCGCTTGCTTCCATTTCATGCTCAAAAGAGTCTTTAAGTGAGCCTATAGCATTTTTTGTACTTCTGAAAAATTTTGCAATATCAACCATGGTACTAGGAAGTTTGTCTGGTCCTAGAAAAAGAATGGCAATAATTAAAATGATGAGTATCTCTGTAAATCCCATACCAAACATAGTAAGCCTTCGTAGAATATTTTAGTATGCGATTTTAGCAAAAAAAAACTTCAAGAAGTTAAATAAAGGGCAATCTCATCTGCAAGTAGATAGTTTTCATTGTAAAAAGAGCCTGCTGAATAAGTGAGTTTTTTTTCATCACACAAAAGTTGCGCTCTTTGTAACTCCTCTTTGTTCAATAGTTCTGCACTAACACCTATACAGGAGCGAAATCCTAAAAAGACTTTTTCGATTTTAATATCTTCATAACTCAGCTTTTCTGTAGGAATATCTAAAGGGTTTTGTATATAATTTTCAATTATTGGGTTTGGATAAAAACGTAGAGTGTCACGTTTGCCAACAGCTCCAGCACCAACTCCAATATAGTCCTTGTAGAGCCAATAGCCTTTGTTGTGCTCGGAGTGGTACGTCCCAAAGTTACTAATTTCATATTGCTCAAAAGAGTGTGCTTTTATTTTTTTAAAGAGCCACTCTGTAAGTTCTAGCTCCTCTTTTGCCATCTCTTTTTTAGACTCAAATGCAGTTCCCTCTTCAATAGTGAGAGCATAAGCACTGAGATGGTTGATAGGGAGTGAAAAAGCAGTTGCAATGTCGTATTCCAAGAGCTCTTTTGTATCACCAAGTGTTGCATATATGAGGTCGATAGAGAGATTTTTAAAACCAATATTATGTGCTGTGTTTACAGCTTTAATTGCCATTTGCGGGTTGTGTGCTCTGTTGAGTGTTTTAAGTTTTGTCTCATTAAAACTTTGAACACCAAAGCTAATGCGGTTGACACCTAAATTATACATTCCTTGAAGCCACTCATCTGTTGCACTATTTGGATTTGCTTCACTTGTTATCTCAGACGCTTCTTGCAAGTAAGGTTTCAAAAGCTTGAAAATTGGCTCATAAAGCTTGGGTGGAACAGTTGATGGAGTGCCTCCTCCAATGAAAACCGTCTCAATGGAGTTTTTTTCTGCTTTATATCGGACAAGCTCATGTTGCAGTTGTTTTAAAAGAGCCTGCATATACTCCTCTTTTAAATGAAATTTATCAACGTAGGAGTTAAAGGCACAATAGGAGCATTTTGAGTCGCAAAACGGGATGTGAATATATAATAGCATTTTCGAAGTATAGCCAAATAAATGGAAAATAAATCCTCTAAATTATATTAATTTAATTACACTTTTTGTATAATCGCGCAATTATAATTGCAGGCACATATATGAGTAATAAAAGCGAATATCGCCCAAACGTGGCGATGATAATTGTTTCTAATGATTATCCTGAAAAAAAAGAGGTCTTTATAGGACAGCGTAACGACCTTCTTGATATATGGCAGTTCCCTCAGGGTGGAATTGATAAAGGCGAAGAGGTTATAGATGCACTCTTTCGAGAAATGGAAGAAGAGATAGGTACCTCAGAAGCGAAAATAATCGCAGAGTATCCAGAGTGGATATCTTATGATTTTCCGGAAAAAATAGCGAAAAAGATGCAACCTTATAAAGGTCAAACACAGCGCTATTTTCTCATAAGATTAAAAAAGAAAGCAAAGATAAATCTTGAGACGAAACATCCTGAGTTTATAGCACATAAATTTGTTGATGTAAATGAGGTCTTAAACCATACTGCTCATTTTAAAAAGCCTGTTTATGAGAGTGTAATTAATTATTTTAAAAATGAAGGGTTACTGTAGATGTTAATAGTACAAAAATTCGGTGGAACTAGTGTAGGTGATTTGCAACGTATCCAAAACGTGGCAAACAGAGTCAGTGAGAGTAAAAAAGCAGGACACGATATCGTTGTTGTTGTTTCCGCAATGAGTGGTGAGACAAACAAGCTTATTGGTTATGCTGAACACTTTGCTAAAAATCCTGCACAACCTGAAATGGATATGCTTTTAAGTGCAGGGGAACGTGTAACAGCTTCTCTGCTTTCAATCGCACTGCAAGAGATGGGACATGAAGCGACAGCAATGACTGGAAGAAAAGCAGGAATTGTAACAGATCATCATCATACAAAAGCACGTATTGAAAATATTGACCCGACAACTATGAATGAAGCACTTCAAGATGGAAAAATCGTCGTAGTAGCAGGCTTTCAAGGTGTGAATGAAGAGGGCGATGTGACAACTCTTGGACGTGGAGGGAGTGACCTCTCAGCTGTTGCTATCGCAGGTGCACTTAAAGCTGATCTCTGTGAAATATATACGGATGTAAGTGGAATTTATACAACTGACCCACGTATAGAGCCAAAGGCAAGAAAGCTTGACAAAATATCTTATGATGAGATGTTAGAGCTTGCATCTTTAGGAGCAAAAGTACTTCAAAACCGCTCAGTAGAGATGGCAAAAAAATTAAATGTAAATTTAGTAACAAGAACAAGCTTTTCAAATGAAGAGGGAACATTAATCACAAAGGAAGAAAATATTATGGAAGCACCATTAGTTAGCGGAATAGCATTAGATAGAAATCAGGCAAGAATATCTCTTATGGGTGTAAAAGACAGACCGGGAATTGCATCTGATATATTTACAAAACTTGCGCAAGCAGAAGTAAACGTAGATATGATAATTCAAAACAAAGCGCATGACGGTGCGACTAACATAGATTTTACAGTACCTGTAAGTGATCTTTTTGATGCAAAAAAAGTTGTAGACGAGTTTGTGAGTATTGGTGAGATTAAAGCGGATTCATATAATGAAGATATCTGTAAAGTTTCTGTGGTTGGTGTTGGTATGAGAAGTCACACTGGCGTTGCGGCAAAAGCTTTTTCAACAATGGCCGTAAACAATATAAATATAAATATGATAGCGACTTCTGAGATTAAAATCTCTATGGTTATAGATGAGAAGTATGCAGAGATTGCTGTTCGTGGTCTACATGATGCTTATGAGTTAGATAAGTAACAAAATGATAGATACAGAGATACCCGACTTCGCACAATGGAGTTTAGATGCCATTAGGGAAGAGGGTGGTAGTCTCAGTTGGCTGGAGGAGTTACGTTTTGAGTGGTCAAAGACTACGGCGTATGCTCTAGAACAAATTTTAAGCGGTAAAACCGTTATCCTCATTGTAGACTCTAAACGTAAATGGTTAGAGGAGTACATCCTTAGTTCCATTAACAGTATAATCCCTGAGCGTCCACTTATTCCAATTATTAGTATTGACGGTGTTTACTCGCACTATGAAAATGTAAGTGGTGGTGAGATGATAGATATGCTTGATGATATGATAAGTATCACTTTCAAGGATGAGTACTTCTTTTGGTATATAGGTAAGGGTGATGATAAACGTAGTGACATTGCGAAGAGAAAAGATAAAAGCTACTTCTGGATTTTTGATGAGGATTTTAATAATGCTTTTACACTTAAATCATATGATAGTGCTTTAGATATTAAACTTCTACAGCTTTATAAGCTTTTTGATGCTTCTTTGAATGCAGCAATGTTTGGAGAGGTTGATGCAAGCTCTTGATGAGACAAAGGGTCACATTATCATCTCAGCAGAGATTGAGAGTGAAGCAGAGCAACTTGCAGAGAATTTAAAACCTTTTCGTGCCGTAAAGTTTATAACAGTTGATGAGAGTTTTAAAATAGAACATGCCAAGGCTGTTGTTGCAGAAGCTTATATAAGCGAATCACAAACAAAGTATATTATTATAGGTGCACATGAGATTACTGATGTCGCACAAAATTCTCTTTTAAAACTCCTTGAAGAGCCTCCAAGAAATATAGAGTTTATCATTATCTCTCCGACAAAATCAAATCTTCTTCCTACTGTACGTTCTCGTTTGCCAATTTTAAAACAGTCAAATGCGCATAATAGAGAGGAACTTACTTTAAATCTCGCAAAGTTAGACTATAAAGAGGTGTTTAGTTTTTTAAAAGAGCATGCACGTGTAAAAAAAGAGGATGCAAGGGATTTGGTCGAGGCACTTTTTCATCGAGCAACTGTTGTAGATAGACTTATACTCAATGAGACCCAACTTGATAATTTTGACAAGGCCTATAGACTGTTAACACTCAACGCACGCCCCCAAAGTGTTTTAGCAATGCTCTTGATGAGTTTTGCCAAAGAGAAATAAGGAGAGCAAAAATGTTAATTGAAAAGCTTTCAAACAGAGTTGACATTAAAAAGTATTTAAGAGAACTTGGTGTTGATGATGGTGGTATAGATATCCTTGCACAAAAAGCAAAAGTACATATTATACATATTAAAGAACTCTCTGTAGGCGGCGCTAATATCTTAAAGCAAGACGCACTCTCTATAGGTGCAGATTTGGCGGTTCCAAAGGGTACTGTAATAGCTTCAACACCTAAAGTGGACTGTATCCTCATAGCAACTACAAAACATCTAAAAACACTTGCTAAAAAAGAGTTGGCACAACCATTTGGTCTTAAAGAATTGGCAAAAAACCTTTCTGAATATATTAAAAAGGAGAAAGAGTATCCTAGAGAGATTATGGGAATTATTAACGCAAATGATGATAGCTTTTTTTCTCAGTCTCGATTCACTAATGAGCAAGCTATTAGCAAGATAGAAGAAATGATAAAAGAGGGAGCAACTATAATAGATATAGGTGCTGTCTCTTCTGCACCAAATTCTGCGGTAGTGAGTGAGACAGAAGAGTTAGAACGTATTAAACCAATATGTAAAGCTATTCAAGAAAATAGGCTCTTTGAAAAAGTACGTTTTAGCATAGATAGTTATGCTCCTAGTGTCATAGAATATGCTCTTCAAAGTGGTTTTAGTATAGTAAATGATATAACTGGACTACAAAATGATGAGGTATGTAAACTTTGTGCAGAGTATAATGCAACGGCAGTAATTATGCATATGCAAGGAACTCCGCAAACGATGCAGGTAAATCCTCATTATGAGAATGTTTTAACTGAAGTTTATGAGTTTTTTCAAGAGCGTATTGAAAAAGCTGAGTCTTTTGGTGTGCAAGATATAGTCTTAGACATAGGAATAGGTTTTGGAAAGAGTTTAGAACATAATCTCCGTTTATTGAAAAACTTAGAACATTTTAGATCTTTACATAAGAGGCTTTTAGTTGGGGCTTCACGTAAATCACTAATAGACAAAATAGTGCCAACACCTGTAGAAGAGAGATTGGCAGCGACACTTATACTTCATAATGAAGCATTAGTTAACGGTGCGACAATTTTACGAGTACATGATGTAAAGGAACACGTGAAGGCCTTAAAAATTTTTGAAGCCTTGCAAAAGGTATGATTAGAGCATTATTCCTCTAATCATATAAAACAGTAGACCTGCAAGAAGTGCAGCCGCTGGGACAGTAATAATCCATGCTGTAATAATTTTCTTTACTGCATCACGTTTAACATATTGTACTTTTTTTACTTGTTTAATATGCTTTTTCGCAGATTTGATTATTTTCTCTTCATCAGCTATAAATTTGTATAGTTCTACAACTCTTTCATAGTCAGATTTAGATTTTTCCTCTTTCATCTCTAAGTTAGCGAGTTCTGTTCTATAGGCCATTAAAGTGCTTTTTTCATCTTTAATGGTCTCTATATCCTCTTGTATTGTTGAGTTTGTATTCGTTAAATGAAGATACTCTCTTAAAAAACCTACACCAAATACTCCACCGATTGCAATATGTGTTGAACTAACAGGAAGTCCTAGTTGTGAAGCGATAATAACTGTAATAGATGCTGCCATTGCAATTGAGAAAGCACGAATTTGATCAAGTTCAGTAATCTCTGAGCCAACCGTTCTAATGAGTTTTGGTCCATAAAGCGCAAGACCTAGTGCAATACCAAAAGCACCGACACTCATAACCCAAAGAGGAATACTTGCTTTTGAAGAGACACCACCATTGATAACAGCATCATTGATTGCAGCTAAAGGACCAATAGCATTTGCGACATCGTTTGCACCATGTGCAAAACTTAGCAGTGCTGCGGAAAATATGAGAGGAATTGTAAAAAGTTTATTTACTGAATCTTTTGTATTTTCAAGATTATGTGCACGTTTAGCAAGCCTACTTCTAAGAGTAAAGTATACGACAACAGCAACTATAAATCCTAATAGAAGGGCAGTGCTAAAAGATGGCGTTTCTGTGACTTCCATAGATACTAAAGGAAGATAGTTCAAAGTCTCTACAACTTGTACCCAGATTTTTTTGAGTCCTTTAAGCGTAATATATGTTATAAATGCCCATGACATAATTGCGACAAAGATAGGAACGTATTTTTTTGCAGAGGCTATTTTATCTTCTTGAAAGATTATAGATTTTTTAATTGCATAGAGAAAAATCGCTGCAATGATACCTCCAAGAACTGGAGAAATAACCCATGAAGCAGCAATTTTTCCCATTGTACTCCATGAGACGATAGAAAAGCCTGCAGCAGCGATTCCCGCACCCATAACTCCACCAACAATCGAGTGAGTTGTTGAAACAGGCGCACGCATCATAGTAGCTAAATTAAGCCAGAGAGCCGCAGCGAGGAGTGCCGCCATCATAGCCCAGATAAATGGGTCTACGTTTGAACCAAAGGCAGAGATGTCAATTATCCCTTTTTTAATTGTTTTAACAACGTCTCCTCCCGCAATAAGTGCACCTGAAGCTTCAAAAATTGCGGCAATAACAATAGCCATTGTCATGGTCATAGCTTTAGAACCCACTGCAGGACCTACGTTGTTCGCTACGTCATTTGCCCCGATATTCATAGCCATATATGCACCAATAAGTGCTGCAACTGCTAAGAACATATTGTTTGGAATACTTCCATTTGAGAGGAAACTGTATGTGAGAACACCAATCATAAAAAAAAGAGCAAAACCGAGTCTTGTAAAATCTGTACCACTTTTTTTAAGTGCTTCTCTTTCAAGTTTTTTTATTGTTTGAATTTCCATTATTTAGCCTCTGTTACTATGTATGCTTTGATGATTTCTTGGCGTTCTAATGGTCTATCACCACCTGATCTACCCATTGTCGCAACACTATTGAGTTTCATAAGTGTTTGCATTGAAGCTTCATCTGTTACTTCTCCAAAAATAGTATGGTAACCATTGAGCCAAGGTGTTTTCGCTGTCGTTATGAAAAACTGACTTCCATTCGTCCCTGGACCAGCATTTGCCATAGCAAGAATACCGGATTTGTCAAAAACTTTATTTTGAAATTCATCTTTAAAGGGACTGTTCCAAATAGATTCCCCTCCACGTCCACTCTCAGTAGGGTCACCGCCTTGAATCATAAAGTTACGGATAATTCTATGAAACGCGATACCATTGTAGTACCCATTTTTGATATGTGTCATAAAGTTTTCAACTGCTAATGGAGCTACATCGGGATAGAGTTCTAACTCTATCTTACCTTGTGTTGTTTCTAAAACAACATGTGGGTTTGCTGCATATAAATTGAGTGTAAGAGCAAAGAAAAAGCTCAATAAAAATTTGTACATTTAGTTCTCCTCAGGTTCAAAATCTAAGCATACAGAGTTTATACAGTAGCGTAAACCTGTTGGTTCAGGACCATCTGGAAAAACATGTCCAAGGTGTGAATCACAGTTTGAACAACGTACTTCAACACGAATCATACCGTGAGAAGTATCACGAATTTCAGTTATAGCGCCTTCTTGTGCATCAAAATAACTTGGCCACCCTGTTCCAGAGTTAAATTTTGTATCGGAGGTAAATAAGGGTGCATTACAACAGATGCATCTATAAAGTCCATCTGCTTTATTATCATTATATTTACCTGTAAATGGAGCCTCTGTACCATGTTGACGGCAGACATAATAGGCTTCAGGAGAGAGTTGGTTCTTCCACTCCTCTTCGCTCTTTACTACTTTCATACATTTCCTTTAAATCTATAATCTCTTGGGACTCATCTTCATAGAGTACATGGACACTTTTTTCTGCAAGATTAAGTGTATATATAGCAGTGTGAAGATTGGTAGAACATAAGTCCAGCATTATAATATGTTTTGCTGATAGTGTGTTGATATCTGTATATGTTGTTAACGTGAGTTGTGAAAAAGTTTGTTCAAGAAGGTGATTTTCACTGGATATCTCTTGGGCTTCTGTATTAAGAAAGCTTTTAAGCTCTTCATCTTGAAGATTATGTAAAGTTTGTATATTGGATACAATCATAATACTCTCAAGAGGATTGTTTACTAAAAGAGTATGTGCTAAATGTAGTGCTTTTGCATAAGGGTTTGTTTGCAAGAAATGAATTTCTCTCTCTTCATTTATAAAACTCTTTGTTAAGAGAGCCTCACTTTGCGAGTTTGTAGATTGAACAAGAAGTAGTGTTGTATCTTGCTGTGTTTTACGAAGATACTCTATAAACTCTAATGGAAGCAGTTGTACATCATCACACATGACAATTTGACTCAGAGTAAATTTTTTATACATTTTTGACAGATCAACGCTAGCAACATTTTGCGCAGGCAACTTGTTGAGTTTTTTCAGATGTTTATTGAGCAGTTCAAGAGGAGTAATAATTTCAATAGCTGTAATGTCAACTTCTATGATACCGTATTCAATAAGGTCAAGGAGCCTTTTTTTGAATATATCACAGGCCAGTGTCGTTGGTTTTATAATAGTAATACTGAGTGAAGGATTTTCTAAAAGTGAAGTAAGCGCTTTTAAAAGAAGAATAGAACTTTTTCCACTTACTGGAAGGCCATAGAGATAATTAAAAGAATTAAGTGGAGTGTTTATAAAGTCAATTTGTTCTTGTGTAGCGATATGTATATTATCCCCTTGTAAAATAGTATACTGTACAAAGAGTGTCCCTAAAATAGTATCCGTGCCCGGAAGGGTATGATTTTCTGGTACTACTTCTTGGAGCTTTTTAAAAATATCCGAGTCTTGCGAGTCGTTAAAAATGAGTTTATCAACAGGGAGTAGTGTTTGAAATGAATCATTTAAATGCTGGTACTCATCAGTACTTAAATTTTCCATTATCAAATAATTAAAAATCGGGACACCGTCATTATGACGTAGTTCATTAAATTTTTGTCTTATAATTTGGTGTGTTTTATCATAAGAGAGTGTTTTGAGTGATGATTCTTGGTTCGTAGCTTTTTGAATATCTGCATTTTTCAAATCATCATAAGTCCATGGTCTTATTTCAAAAATATAGAGTCCACGTAATGGGTCAAGCATTATAAGTGGAACAGTGTAAGCTATTTTATGATGATAAATTTTTATATTACTATAAACACGGAGATCACTATGTTTACAAAGAGACTTGAGTTTTTTAACTAAAATGGAGTCTGGAACGTGTAGAGGCGTATTCTTTTTTTTAAAGAAAGAATGTAAAAATGGAATATTCATTGAAAGTTTCAAGCATTCTCAAAAAAATGAGAATGCTTTGAAGCATTATTTACCAGCAGAAATACGATCTTTAAGACCTTTACCTGCTTTAAATTTAGGAACCATTTTATCTTGAGTCGTATAAGTTTTATCAGTACCAGGTACTTTACCACTTTTACCTTTTTGAAGTGCAGCAGTGAAGCTACCAAAACCAACTAAAGAAACATCTTCTTTTTTTACTAGTGCAGTTGTCACAGCCTCTGTGAACGCTTTGATTGCAGCTTCTGCTTCAACTTTAGTTTTGTAGTTTCCACTAGCTTGTACTAATTCAACGAATTGCGCTTTATTCATAAATAAACCCTTGGAGTAAAATATTTCCGAATCTTCATGTATAGATATCGGACATGAAATAATTCAGCTAAAGACACTTTATAATTTATTTACTTAAATTTTTCTTCTTTTGTATTAAATCGACTAAATAATGTGATATTTTTGTGCTTTTTATCCCTGACTTAGCCTGCTTTAGGAGCTCTAAGGCATTGATAGTAGTCACATGAGACATAATTAAAGATGATATGTTTTTAAGTTTTTCATACTTTTTTTGACTTGTATGAATAGATAAAAAAACATCTTCGAGTCCTTCTCTTTCATTTTTTGTTAAAGCGCTCATCTATTTAGTCCTTCAGTTGATTTATTTTTCTTACAGCTCTTACAATCTCTTCGTCATTTAATTGACCAAGCATTTTTATTACTGTAGCCGCAGCTTGTGGTTTAGCGCGTCCAAGTTTCCAGTCCTGATAAGTTCTCATAGAGACACCAAGGTTGAGAGACATATCTTTGAGAGATATTTTTTTTCCATTGTTCTCATACTCGATGGCATTATGAAGAATATTAAAGAGATCATCAATTTGCATGCAGATATAATACGGAATAAATACTTAAATATACATTTTATTTATAAAAAATATCTATATAATGTGTTTAATATATTTAATAATGTATTTAAAATATTATTTAATTTATTTAAAATATAATATTTTTC
>JAFGVE010000025.1 GCA_016938175.1 Campylobacterales bacterium | reverse complement strand
GGCAGGAGCACACACCAAGCCATCCTCCAGAAATCCATAAATGGATTTATGAAGTATGACTGAGTGGAGCTCAGCCCCTACCGTTATGCAAGATAAAGGATACTATTCACTGAGGGATAGAAATGGATGATTTGAAAAAAACATTAGAACTTATGAAACAATCCCATGATCAGCAGGAAGAAAAATATCCGACTGATATTCCGAACAGTGTATGCAATCATGCTGTGCTCAACGGTGTATTAATTGATAATAATCCAGGTTTTAATGTTGGTGATATTCACCATCTTTTTCAACTCCCCTATGAGAACGTTTCTTTATGGACTTATGCTGAAAACAAATATTCTGTTTTATTGACAGAAGTTGATGAAAGGATAAAACAATTACCTATCTGGAAACCTTTTGGATACTTATTTAAAATTGCCCTAACCCTTCATTACTTTTTCGAATCAACTATTGACTACGAATATTTTTGGGTGTACTACTTTGACCCTCTAAAGGGAATAGATGAAAATGAGTTTATTTCATCTGATCAAATGCTAAATAAATTTACCGGTCAAGTAATCCACTTAAGTGAATTAAAAAAATACTTACCAATTATCCATTTATTGGATACTGATGAAAAGTTTTTTGTCGCAGCCAGTCAATTTATCAGTTCTGTAGAAAGTCATTGGTTTTGTTTTTTTTGTGAATTTCAAAAAGGTGGATATAAAAAACACCCAACACATGAACCAGAACTTGAGTATAGAGTCAATGAAATCCCAAAGATGGAAGCCGCTATTGTTCAGTGTTGCAAAAGTGTAGAAGCAATAATAGGGAAGCCGAAAAAACGAAAAAATGCATCTGACATTTACGCAGCCAAAAAGAGTTGGAGAAGCAAAATAAATATAGATCCAGATGAAATATTTTTTAAAGCCGATATGACTAATTTCGATTATTACTATGAGCTTTTTGATTTAAGGAATGGATCAGCGCATAGCTTTGGAACTCTTTCGTATGAACATACAAGAGACCTCACTATGAAAGCACAATGTTTTGCTTACCTCGTATTGGAAGATTACATTTCATCACATATTGAAGACACTCACTTAGTAGAAGAACAATACTCTATTAATACAAAGCTATTTGATCATGACAAAGAATCTTTTGGCACACCACTGACTGGTGAAAGTTTTAAAGAATATTTCGGTGAAATTAAAAGTATATGAAGAGGAATATGCGGAGGTTAAAACGCATAACAAAACAAAGGAGACCAATCAAAAACCCGCGGGCGGCTTTTTGATTGCTCATTTCAAACGTTATATTTACAGAAAGGATAACATTGAAATTAAACATATATCAAATTGATGCTTTTACAAAAAACGTATTTGAAGGTAACCCTGCTGCTATTTGTCCTTTAGAGAAATGGCTTGATGATTTAACTATGCAAAAAATAGCAAATGAAAACAATCTTTCAGAAACAGCTTTTTTTGTAAAAGAAAATAATTCATTTAATATTAGGTGGTTTACGCCATCAAGTGAAGTTGATATGTGTGGTCATGCTACATTAGCAAGTGCTTATGTAATATTTGAAATTCTAAACTATCAAGAAAATGAGATTATATTTAACTCCAAAAGTGGGATTTTAAAAGTGTCTAAAAATAATGATAAATTAAAAATGGACTTCCCTATTCAAGAAATCATAAAATGTGACACACCAAGTAATTTATTAAAAGCATTTGAAATAAAACCAATAGAGTGTTATAAATCAATGGATTATATTTTAGTTTTTGAAAATGAAGATGATATTTTAAATGCTAAGCCAAACTTAGACTTGTTAAAAAATATTGATTCAAGAGGAATCATAATAACTTCAAAGAGTCAAACATACGATTTTATCAATAGATTTTTTGCTCCAAAATATGGCATAGATGAAGACCCTGTGACAGGTTCTGCATTTACTCAATTAATCCCTTATTGGCATAATGTTTTATCTAAACATACTTTTAGAGCAAAACAAGTTTCACAAAGAGGTGGAGAAGTTTTTTGTTCATTGAAGAATAACAGAGTGGAAATATCAGGTTATGCAAAAAAATATCTTGAAGGTATTATTGAAATATGAACATAACAAAAACATTAGAGAGAAATATTTGATCCTACATCTCAAATATTTCTCAACTCAACGGTTATATACAATTATCAAATAAACATGGAGGAAAATAATGAGAGTAGAAGAAATCGAAGAAAAAATAATTTATGGTATTTCGACAAGAACAAAAAATGCGGATGAGATGAATCCTCAAACTGCAAAGATAGGTGCAATATGGCAAAAGTTTGATAAAACTGTAAATGTAGATTATGAAGGTGGAGAAAGAGTTTATGGTGTTTATTATAACTATGAGTCAGATGCAAACGGTGAATTTGATGTTTTAGCAGGATGTGAAACTTCAAATGAGAAGTTAGAAAATGTAAAAATTGAAAAAGGGAAATATCTAGTATTCAATAAAGTATATGAAGAAAATAATGATAAGACTAGAGTGCAAGCAGTTATAGAAACTTGGGGTAAAATTTGGGAATATTTTTCAAATGATAACTCTCAATATAAAAGAGCTTATAAAACTGATTTTGAATACTATAAAAATTCAAATGAAATCGAAATTTATATTTCTATACAATAAATAAAAGAACAAAGTATATAACTAAATATTTCTCAACTCAACCGTTAGCAAAAGGAAAGAAAACATGAAATTAGAAACTTTATATAAGAAATATTATGATCTTTATACAAAAACAAATTTTATTTTTATGAATAATAAATATGTAAAAAAATTCACAAAACTCTACTTGTATATGGCATTTTTATTCTATACACTAGGTTCATCAATTTTTGCTTTTCCAGATTATTACCTTTTAGGGAATATTGGAAATATGATAAATGGGATATGCTTCATTATATTAGCAGTATTGTTTTATCAAAAGTATCAAAAAGAATTTAATGAAAAATTTATCAAATTTCATAATCTAGAAGGCTTTAAAAAAGAAGATATAGATTATATATTTTATGATGTGTATTCATGTATAAAAAAAGATAGTGATTTTATCGAAAACAAACATTTTTTAAAAAGTTTTTCTGAACTTGAAATTAATAAAATGTCCTTTTTGAATAATCCATTCGTCTTAGTAATAATTTCAATTATTGTTACGATGATAGGTGGATATACCGTTGTAAAGATTGATTTAATTACACTTATAAATATATCCGCAATTTTAATCATATCCTTACTTGTTTATTATTTTATAAATTTAAAAAATAAACATTTTGGAAGAAATAAGCATGCAAGTTTTAAGTTATTTTTGATAAAAATTGAATACTATGAACAGAACAACAATGCTAACAAAATGTAGGATCTAATATGAACCCTTGAACGAGTACACATTGCTCTCTTGAAGCACATTAATGACTATCGTTAAATCCTCTTTTATTCACAACAGTTTATAACCTTAGACTTTGCGAGTGCTTCTTCTATCTCTTTTACACTTACCTCACCAGAGAGTTTTAGCTCTACGTTTCCGTCTTCTCCGCTTACTTGCATGTCTTTTACTTTTGCTTTTGTCTCATCGCTCATGCACTCACAAGCACCTGTTGCACAGTTTTGTACCATGCTTACTATGTTTTGCTTCTCTACTGCACCTGAGAAGTTTATTTTTACACCTTCATCTACTTTAAATACTTTTCTATCCATAACTAACATAACTCCTTTTGTATGATTGGTAGTAACTCTTTTTCTATGAGGTCGTATGTTTTTGCATACTCCTCGACTGCTTTGCCACTTGGGTCTTCAAAACCGACATGAATGTTTTTGATGGCTTTTGGAAACATAGGACAGGTCTCTTTTGCATGGTCACACACAGTTACCACTAAATCAAAAGGAGTCTCTAAAACTGTCTCTATGAGTTTTGAGTGGTACTCATCTCTCCACTCGCCCTTAGACTCTAAGAGTGCTTGGGCATTTGGGTTTACCTTCCCACTTGCTTTTACTCCTGAGCTTTGTGCTTTTACACACTCACCCAGTCTTGCATTTATGAGGGCTTCTGCCATTATGGAGCGGCAGGAGTTACCTGTACACAGAACTAAAACATTTTTCATAGACTACACTCTCCTTTGTCTGAACTCTTACGTAAGGGTGGAAGCTCAAGTGAGAGATGGCGAATCTCCTCAAGCGCTTCAAGGCGAAATCTATCAAGTGGAGAGCGTATGGAGTAGTATGCCCAAGTCCCTTTTCTCTCAACTCGAATGAAACCAGCCTCTTTAAGTATTTTCAGGTGTCTTGAGAGACGAGACTGTATCATCTCTAAAGAGCTCTGCAGGTCACATACACAACACTCTCCATACTCATCTAAAAAACGAAGTATAAGTACACGTGTTTCATCGTTAAGTGCAGATACCGACTTTAAAAATACCTCCAAAGAGTTCTCCTTACCTAAGATTTTCCAAAAGTGTAGCAGAATAAAAATAATATATCAAGATATGTTGATATATTGAAGAAATATGGTTATACTTTCGTAAAATTTATGACAAGGGTAGGGTAGTGGTAGTAGCAATGAGTCTCTTTTTAGTGACTTTAACATTTATTATTTGGCAGCCAAAGGGTTTACAGATAGGAACTACAGCAGTTATTGGTGCTATTGTAGCACTGTTGTTAGGAGTGGTAAGTTTTAGTGATGTTCTTACTGTAACAGACATAGTTTGGGATGCGACGCTTGCTTTTATAGGTATCATTCTACTTTCAATGGTCTTAGATGAGATAGGCTTTTTTGAGTGGGCTGCTATTAAGATGGCAAAGCTGAGTGGTGGCAGTGGAAACAAGATGTTTGTTTACATTTTACTCCTTGGTGCCATAGTAGCGGCATTTTTTGCAAATGATGGTGCGGCACTTATACTTACACCTATTTTGCTTGCTAAGATGAAATACCTCAAGATGAAACCTCTGCCTATCTTTGCTTTTTTAATGGCGGGTGGATTCATAGGCGATAGTGCTTCAAACCCTTTAGTTATCTCAAACCTTACAAACATAGTAACTGCTGGGTATTTTGACATTGGGTTTATGGAGTATATGAAAAATATGTTCCTGCCAAATCTTTTAAGCATCTTCGCTTCTATAGTTGTGCTGTGGATTTACTTTAGAAAAGACATTCCTCTCCAAGTTGATGTTGCCTCACTTCCTGAGGCTTCTAGTGTCATTAAAAACGAGACAATGTTTAAACTGAGTTGGTTCTTTTTAGCATTTTTAATGCTTGGCTATTTTATAGGCGATATGTTTGACTTACCAGTCTCTCTTTTTGCTCTTGGTGGCGCACTGCTGTTTTTATCCATCGCAAACTACCATAAAGCTACAAAACCATGGATGACCATAAAAGCAGCGCCTTGGCAGGTTGTTTGGTTTAGCATTGGGCTTTACATTGTAGTGTATGGACTCAAAAATGCGGGACTCACAGAGGTGGTTGCCTCTTGGATAGCTTATCTTGTAACACAAGGGGAGTTTGTAGCAGTTGTGGGGACAGGTTTTCTCTCGGCTGTTATAAGTTCTGTAATGAATAACATGCCAACAATTATGATAATGGACATCGCCATAGATGAGGTGGGATATGTGGGCAATGAAGCGCTTGTCTATGCAAATATTTTAGGAGCAAACTTGGGTCCAAAAATGACACCGATTGGTTCGCTTGCTACACTGTTATGGCTTCACGTTTTAGCACAAAAAGGTGTCAAAATAGGGTGGGGTGAGTACATGAGAGTTGGTCTTGTGGTAACACCACCTGTACTTTTTATAGCATTACTAGGTTTATTGTTTTAATTGGGCTATTTTATGCGAAGTAAAACTAGAAATAACAAGGATAAAAAATGGCTTTAGATGAATCTTTATATGACTCACTCAAAGAGACCTACTACACTATAGAGAGCTATTTAGGAACTGCTACACTCACAAGAGAACACTCTGAGCTTATTATGAGAAATGAAGAGCTCTCAGCACTTTTGGAGCGTTTAGACATCGAGGCAATTGAAGAGCAAACAAAAGAGATAGAAGCGCTTCATGCAAAGCTAGGGGAGTTGAGAGTTGTCTCAGATAGCATTCGTCAAGAGATTATAACTTCGGGTGAAACTTCTGCTCTGCTTCAAAGTGTAGTAGTGAAGTTAGATGAAATCTTTAGCGAGTTGAACCCTCTCATCGTATAACAACAATTTACAAAAGATTACTATAATGGCGCCATGAAAATTAGAGCAGCGTTTTTTGTACTTTTCTTTGTACTCTTTACCATTGTCAATGCAGGTGCGCATGTACTCTCAGCTGAGCACCCTAGTGCTACAGTAGAGTCACAACTCATAGCCGAAGAGGGTGCTGATGACATAGAACTCTCTTACACGCTCATCTCTCCTAACTATGCTCCTGCATTTAAATCTTTTCATACTTCACAAAAGAGTTACAGCTCTAGCCGTATTATCTACATAGATAAACCACCTAAATAACCTCCTCCTAAATTAATTCAAAAACTTTCAAACTACTTTTTCCGAGGAAACAGCTATGCCAAATATATTAAGACTATGTAGTCAGTTAAACTTACTTTATTATGAATATGATCGCTCTTTAAAGACTTTTATAGTTGATCAGCAAAACCTTAAAGAGGCCGCACTAGAGCTTGTCACCATCACAAACCTGTTGCAAAAAAATGGTGTTTTTTACACGATAGACGCAAGAAACAACATTCACATCACAAAAGAGGATTCCAAGTTTTCAAAAGTAAAAGGTGTGTTCAGTGACTTTGTAGATACTTTTTTACCCAAAAACCACAACATCTATCTGCTGAGTGATACAGAGCATAAACAGGTAAAAAAACTCCCTGTGATTACTACAAAAGTAATCCCAACGAGTATTGATTTTGCACACTATGATGCTATTGTATTTACCTCTAAAAATGCTGTTTTGTCGGTAGATAGTTTTAACAAGGAGTGGAGACATAAACCCGCTTATGTCATAGCCCCACAGAGTGCTAAAACAGTGAAAAAACTCAAAGGGCAGCTTCGTTACGTAGGGAAAAATCATTATGGTAATGAGTTTGCTGAGGAGTTAGTTACACAACTTCAAGGCAAAAAAGTACTCTACCTCAGAGCAAAAGAGGTAGTTTCAAGTCTGAGTGACATCTTAGGTAAGGGAGGTGTTACGTGTGATGAGGCAATTGTCTATGAGACTATCTGCAAGCGTCAATCTGAAAACATTACACTGCCAAAGAAGTCTATTATTATATTTTCATCGCCATCAACCGTTGATTGCTTTTTTTTAAACAAGGAGTGGGATAACTCTTATGTAGCAATTGCCATAGGTAAAACAACTGCCGAGCATTTACCAGAGAGTATTCCTGCCATTATTGCAGAGTCCACATCAATTGAGTCGTGTATTCGAGAGGCATTACGAATTGAATCAGGTATAAAAAAGAGAGTTTTATGAGGCATTTTAGACAAATACTGTTGAGTCTAGCTTTTTTACTTAGCAGTAAGCTTTTTGCACTTGAGAGTGTACACCTTTACACTTGGCTTGAGTACTCAAAAGGGAGCGAGTATGACATCATACTCAATGGTTACATTGCTCAGTTTAAATTTAGTGAGAAGCTCTCTTTTGTCGCTGCAAGTGCTGTTGGAGTAGAGCAGGAAAATCATACAGGAAAGCTTGACTCCACGGCAAAAGATTTGGCTTTGTACCCTATGTACACCTTTGCCAAGCCAGATGAAGATGGAACTCCGGGACTCTCTTTTATGGCTGGAACTGTACTGCCGACTGGACATAACTTTTTAAGCTCACCAAATACGGGCTATCTTGCCATAGCAAATATGCCTATAAGGCTTTTTGATGACAGGTTGTCTCTTCTGACACAGTTAGGACATAGACACATAGATGTAATAGATGGAGAGAATGTAGATAGGCTCTATTGGGGTATGTTTGCTGAAGCTAACATTGTTAAGGAGTATAATCTTTTTACAAACCTCTACACAGGTTCTCCCTTTGAGATAGATGTTCCATCCTTGAGTCAAGAGTACGGTTTTAGTTACACGCAGAATAAGCATTTAAAATACATTTTGCTCTTTGGAATACAACCAGAACTTCAAGGTGTAAACGATGCTGAAACAACAGAGTACTGGGGAGAGTTGGGTGTTGAGGTAACAGTAGACTTTTTACAAGACTAGTTCTCACTCACTCTATGCTTTTTATGCCCCATAGTACCTAGTACTAAGCTTATTAACAAAAACATAGAGTTTTACACAAGCAAAACGTAGTTTAGAGATTATCCTCTAAAGGATAGTTCTCAACAACAAAGTCTATATCTTTGTCTCCACGTCCGCTGAGATTTACCAAAATAGTTTTATCCGAACCTAACTCTTTTGCAAGTTTCATTGCGTATGCAACTGCGTGAGCTGATTCTAAGGCAGGGATAATTCCTTCTAATTGAGAGAGTTTATAAAAAGCGTTAATAGCCTCTTTGTCGTTACTTAGACCTACGTTTGTACGTCCTATCTCTTTGAGGTAAGCTTGTTCAGGGCCAACTGATGGATAGTCAATACCAGAACCTACAGAATAAACTGGTGCAGGTTCACCGTTTTCATCTTTAAGCATTATAGAGTTAAAGCCGTGCATAACTCCCTCTTCACCATAAGTCAGCGTTGCAGAGTGTTCTCCAAGTTTTTCGCCTCTTCCCATAGGCTCTACACCATATAGAGCGACCTCTGCATCATCTATGAAACCAGAAAATATTCCCATAGCGTTTGAACCACCACCAACACAGGCAACAACTGCATCAGGAAGTTTTGACTCATGTTCTAAAAACTGCTCTTTAGATTCAAAACCTATGACTGATTGAAAGTCTCTTACCATCATTGGAAATGGGTGTGGTCCAACAACAGAACCTATGCAGTAGATAGAAGAGTCAACTTGTGCCACGTAACTATCAAAAGCTGAGTCAACTGCCTCTTTGAGTGTTTTTAGACCGTGCGTAGCAGGTACAACTTTTGCCCCTAGAATTTTCATTCTCACTACGTTTGGATGCTCTTTTGCAATGTCAACTTCACCCATGTGAATCTCGCACTCTAAGCCAAAATATGCAGCAGCAGTTGCAAGTGCAACACCGTGTTGTCCAGCACCAGTTTCAGCGATAACTTTTGTTTTTCCAAGATGTTTAGCAAGGATAACCTCTGCCATACAGTGGTTGAGTTTATGTGCACCTGTATGGTTTAAATCTTCACGTTTGAGGTAGATTTTTGCTCCACCGCAGTACTCTGTAAGATTTTTTGCAAAGGAGATAGGTGTAGGACGTCCTTGGTAGTGTTTACGAACATACTGTAAGTCCTTTATAAACTGTGGGGAGTTTTTGAGTTCATTGTACGCTTGCGTAATGTCTGCAAAGGGTTTTTCTAAAACAGGAGGGATGAAAGAGCCTCCAAATTTTCCAAAATACCCATTTTCATCGGGGTGTGTTTCTAGGTAACTTTTTGACATTGGTCTTCCTTATTTTACATAATGATTTATTTATTGTGTTGAGCGATTGTAGCAAAAAATTAAGGGCGTTTAGATTAAAATGCATGCATTATAAATGAGGAGAGATGATGACACCAGGCTTTTTTGCAGTCTTTGATGATATAGCAACACTACTTGATGATGCAGCTGCGATGAGTAAAGTTGCAACAAAAAAAACAGCTGGAATTTTAGGTGATGATTTAGCCGTAAATGCGCAAAAGGCTTCCGGCTTTGCATCTTCAAGAGAGTTACCGGTTTTATGGGTAATTACTAAAGGCTCTTTTATAAATAAGCTTATCATTTTACCCCTCGCATTTTTACTGAGTGCTTTTGCACCTTGGGCAATAGTGCCAATACTCCTATTTGGTGGTCTTTATTTAGCGTATGAAGGGGCGCATAAGGTTGATGAGTATATTTTTCCTCATAAAGTACATCAAGAAAAAGAGCAGAGCGACAATCATGAAGCACAAAAGATAAAGTCAGCGATTAGAACAGATTTTATTCTCTCAATTGAGATAGTTATCATTGCTCTTGGAACAGTTATGCAAGAGTCTCTTTTTATTCAGATTATTGCAGTTTCAGTTGTCGCATTTTTAGCAACAATTGGTGTTTACGGTATTGTGGCACTTATCGTCAGAATGGATGATTTTGGTTTTAAACTGATGGATATAGCCAAATCAGAGAGTTCTATACTCTATGCTCTTGGAGATTTGTTAGTCGATGCACTTCCAAAACTGATTCGTATTCTAACCTTTGTCGGAACGGTTGCAATGCTACTTGTTGCAGGTGGTATTTTTACACACAATATTCATACTTTGCATGAAATTTTACCTACTCTGCCTTCAATCGTTTTAGATTTATTTGTAGGGATTATTATTGGGTATATAGCACTTTTAGTACAGAAACTTTTTATAAAATTACGTGCTTATGTATAGGTTTGAATTAAGAGAAGCAGTTAAGATATAATTACATCCATGAATAAAATAATTTTTACCGATCTTGATGGAACATTAACCTTAAAAGACACCTACACACAGTTTGTTTTTCAAAATCTTAGCTTCAAAACAGTTTTTCAAAATTTAACTACACTCATAATGATGGGTATACGTCATACTCTTAAACTGCTCAATGATGATGATGTCAAAAAAATTACATTTGGTATGTTTTTTACAGGATATGATAAAACTAAAGAGATTAGTAGTTTTATACATGAAATTCCTTGGAATCCTCATGTTTTAGAGATGATTGAAGAGAGAAGAGCCGAAGGGTATAAAGTCATTATAGTTACAGCATCTCCGGATGTTTACGTTACACATGTTTGTCACTATCTCAATTATGATGGTTTCATATCTACGAAGACTTTATCTGATGGAGAACTCTTGACGGGGGAGTTAGATGGAGAGGTCTGTAACTTTGAACAAAAGCCTAAACGTATAGAAGCATTTTTAAATGGAGCAAAACCTGAACACACCATTGGATTTGGAAACTCAAGTGGAGACTATGCAATGCTAGGCTACTGTGATGAAGCTTATTTTGTTAAAAAATCAAAAATTAAAAGGTTTAAAAAATAATGCAAAAAGAGAATATATTTAATGTTGCTAATAACATTACTTTTGTGAGAATTATCCTCTCATTTGTAGCTTTAGCACTTGTAATGAGCGGAAATATAGAGCTGCTTTTAGTTGCTATTATACTTATAGCTTACTCAGAACTCACAGATATGTTAGATGGCTATTTGGCACGTCGTGACAACTGTGTAACAAGCCTTGGAAAACTACTTGATCCGCTTTCAGATAGTATCTCACGTTTTATTTACTTTTTTGCTTTTGGTTATATGGGGTTGTTTCCTATTTGGTTAGTTATTGTACTTTTTGTGCGTGACATTATCGTAGCGTACATAAGAACCTATATGTCTTTAATGGGTATTGCTATGGGTGCTAGATGGAGTGGCAAAGCAAAAGCTCTTGTACAGTTTGGTGGACAGTATCTTTTACTCTTTATGTTACTTGTGTTGTTGATGAATCAAGGACAAAGCTATAGTGAGAATTACTTACTCGTTATGACAGCTATAGGCACACTCTCGACTTTTGCGATTTTACACTTCTTGAAAGTCAAAGGGAACTATTACTGGTACTCTCTCTTGGGATATGTTGCATTTTTAATCCCTTTTTACTCTATAAATAAGTTCGACATAACGCTCAATACAGACTATTCAACAGCTGTAATGGTAGTGGTGGCACTTGTTACTTTATGGTCTTTAGTGGATTATCTCTCAGCGCTTTTTCAAGCTATGAAAGGGGAGGCCGCATAATGGAACAAGCTATTTTAGATGTTATTAAAGCTATAGATACAAGCTATAAAAAACTCTATGATGAGAGTGCTTCTGTAAGTGTTTCTTTAAAAGACAATGGAACTTCTGTAAGTCAGTTTGACCTTGATGCAACGGCTTTTTGTATAGAAAATATCAAAGCTTTTTATCCAAATGCAAATATTTGGATAGAAGAAGACAGTACAATTTTAAAAGATGATGCCAATGAACTTACTTTTATCATTGACCCACTAGACGGAACGGCATCTTTTCTAAGAGGATATCCTATTTGGGGAATTGGTATAGCTGTGCTTGAGGGCAATGAACCGATTCTTTCTTATTTTTATGCTCCTGCTTGTAACCAAAAATACCTTGCTTATGAAGATACAATCTTTTTTAACGGTGTAGCACTTCAAGAGAGTAATAATGTACTCAATGCAGATACTAAAACGGTGTTTATAAGTTCACGTTTACATAAAAAAATAGATTTTGGAGCTTTTAGTGAGTTAAAACTAAGAAATTTTGGCTCAACGCTCTATCATGTAGTTATGGTTTCCCTTGGTAAAGCAGAAGCAACACTGATAGGTTCGTGTTATATTTGGGATATAGCTGCTGCTTTTTTCCTTGCTAAAAAATATGGCTATGCATTTTATGACTATAAAGAGCAAAAAGCACTCAGTATAAGTGACTTACTCGCGTATAAAAGTGAAAAAATAGATACTATTTTAGAGTTTAAAAGAGCATAATGATCCAAAAATATTTTGTGTATCATCGAGCACTTAATACCGAGGATGCATTTAGAAATTTTTTAGAAAAACAAGAGAACTCAAAACATCAACTCGCTGCTGAAGGTGATATATGTTGGACATACATAGATGGAGAGTTTATTATTTACATTCACCATCCTGATGTTCAGGGAAAATCTTTAAGTGATGAAAAAATTGTATCTCTTCTAAAAAATGATGAGTTATTTACCTTAGAAAAACTCTTCAAAATTAACTCAAATGTTAACTTTATTTTGGAACTCAAAACAGGTCGTGGTAATATTGAAGGCTTTTTTCTTGCGTTTAAAGCTTTACTAGATAAGTACAGTGTGAAAAATATCATTATAGATGCCTTTAGTGTTGAGCAGTTAAAGGGTGTAAAAAGAGTAATTCCTCAAATAAAAACTTCCATGCATACAAAGTTTATCTGGGATAAGTATGTTTTAGAGAGTACATTTGAAAAGCCATATGTACGAATACATAACGTTTACAAGATGGACTATATTGATTACTTTACAATTTCATTTAAGACGACACATGTCAACTTACTTAATTTAGATGTAGATAAGGCTTATAAAAAAGTTTTTGAAGCAAAAAAAGGCTTAAACCTCGGCGCAATAAAAGATATGCAGGCTTTCTCAAAAGCACTTTCATCTAAAGCTGAGTATATATACCTTAGAAGTAAAGAGGTTTTAGCAAATTACGAAGATTTACTCTAACTCTTTACTCAAACAGAAGTTTTTGGCTACATACCAGTTTGCAATGCCTTTGTCATTGTAGTGATACTCTTGCTGTTTCATTGGAATAGAAGAGTTTCTCAGTTGTGCACGTACAATTCCCATAATAACAAAGAGCAATAAGAACGTTGCCCCCGCTATAAAATAGTCATACATATACCATGCAACTACAGCAGATAAGAGAGTTGTATACTGTAGTATCAATTGTATAAAAAGAGCAAAAGCTTTACATTTTTTTGAATCTAGTTCCGGCGTTGGTTCCATCATCTCTATAAAATCATTTTCCATCTAATAAGTATATCTAAAAGTTTTCACTTTTCATAGACTAAATAAACTTTAGTCTTATTGACTCATTATAGTTGATATATATTACATCTATTAACTTTTTTTTGGTACTATTTTGAAAATTTAAAAAAAAAGGATTTATTTATGGCAAAACATCAGTTTCAGACAGAAGCAAATCAAATTTTACATTTAATGATTCACTCACTCTATTCAAACAAAGAAATATTTATTCGTGAGCTGGTATCAAACGCTTCAGATGCATTAGACAAACTCAATATGCTTGTTTTAAGAGATGAAAAGTATAAAGATGTTGCTTTTGCACCACGTATTGACATTGTTGCGAATAAAGAGGGAAAAACACTTACGATTAAAGACTCTGGAATCGGAATGAACGAAGAGGATTTAATGAATAACTTGGGAACGATTGCAAAATCTGGTACTAAAGCATTTTTAGAAAATCTTTCAGGTGACCAGAAAAAAGACTCTCAGCTGATCGGTCAGTTTGGTGTTGGTTTTTATGCTGCATTTATGGTTGCGCACACTGTTGAGGTGACTACGAAAAAAGCGGGTGAAGATCAGGCGTATCTTTGGAGAAGTAAAGGTGATGGCGAGTTTGAAATAGAGACAGCAACAATGGAAGGTCATGGAACTCAAATTGTAATGCACTTAAATGATGATGAAGATGAGTTCTTAGAGACATATAGAATTGAATCTATCATCAAAAAGTACTCAAATCACATTCCATTCCCAATTTTTATGGACAAAACAAAGTATATTCCAGCTGTCAAAGATGATGAGGGGAATGAGACAGAACCAGCAAGAGATGAGATAGAAAATGTTCAAATTAACCGTGCAAATGCACTTTGGACTATTGCAAAAAAAGATATTACGGATGAAGAGTATAAAGATTTTTATAGCTCAATCGCTCACTCGAGTGAAGAACCACTTGCATGGATGCACAACAAGGCTGAGGGTGCATTAGAGTACACGACTCTTTTTTACATTCCAAGTAAAGCGCCTATGGATTTATATAGAGTTGATTATCAAACGGGTATTAAACTTTATATTAATCGTGTTTTCATTACAGATGATGAAAAAGAGCTTATGCCGACATACCTTCGTTTCTTACGCGGTGTAATTGATTCAAAAGATTTACCACTCAATGTATCTCGTGAGATTTTACAATCAAACGCTGTAATGAATAAAATTAAAAATGCTTCTGTTAAAAAAGTACTTTCAGAGCTTGCAAAAATGGCAAGTAAAGATAAAGAGAAGTATGAGACGTTTTATAACGAATTTGGAAATGTACTTAAAGAAGGTCTTTATAATGACTTTGCAAATCGTGAGAAGATTTTAGAGCTTTTACAATTTAATACTCTTAACTCAACTGACAGAGTAATGATAGAAGATTTTGTAAAAAATGTAGATGAAGAGAAAAAAGAGATTTATTATATTACTGCAAAATCTTCACTCTCTATGCTGAAAAGTTCACCTGCATTAGAGCGTTTCAAAGCTAGAGGCATCGATGTTCTTATTTTAAATGAAGAGGTTGATACTATTATTTTTCCAATGGTAACAGAGTACAAAGAGTATAAATTTGTTCCTGTAGCCGATGCTAAGTTTGAAGAGAGTGAAGAGGAGAAAAAAGCTGAAGAAGAATTAGCAGCGACTTATGAAGGCCTTGCTAAAGAGTTTAAAGAGGCTCTGGGTGAAGCTGTTAAATCAGTAGAGACAACTTCAGACCTTACAGATTCAGCTGTATCTATCAAGATTGATAAAGATGATCCAAGTTACATGATGGCACAAATGATGAAACAGATGGGGCAAGGAATGGATACACCACCTCCTGCACCTATTTTACAAATAAATCCAAAACATGAATTGATTGTAAAATTAAAAGATTCTGCAGATCAAAATTTGATAAATGATGCTGCACACGTTCTTTTAGACCAAGCAAAACTTTTTGATGGTCAGGAGATAGCAGATACGGCTGATTTTATTACACGTTTAAATAGAATCATGGCTAAAGCTTTATAAAAATATTTTTTTTGGAGTGGGTCTAATAGTAGCACCCACTTCTTTTTTTAATACTATAAAACCCCTCTCATCTTTTTCATATATAAATTATGATAGCTTATATTTATGTTGAAAATATTTAGCTTCTTAAACGCCACTCCATCACAAGTCAGTATACAAAACTCTGTTAAAAATGCTGAACAGATACTACATGATATTGTCTCTACAAAACTAGCACATTTAAATATTTTAGATTATACCTATACAACTGATTTAGCTGTTACTGAACTTGGTCTTGAAGATGAGCTTGTAAATGAACTTGTAGAAGATTATGTTTCACAAATTATTAAAACAGTTGTACAGTTTGAAGCACAAATAAATGAAATGTATATAGCAAAGGGAGAAAATCAAACTTTAGACTTTCACTCATTTAGAGAACTTATACATAAAAATCTTGGTGTCGCAAGAAATCTTCGTATAGAGGATGCCAAAGTTTTACTGAGTGAAATGATGGAGAGTGAAGACTTAGATTATTTACAGGAGTGTTTAGAAGCTTTGGCGGCCTCAAGTATTAAGTTAAAACCACTTTGCGCCTATAAAACACTCAAACTCATTGAAGTAAAAAGTTCCCTCTAATTATTAGCGTTCCTTGGCAGATTGAGAGACTTGTTCAAGTTTTCCTTTTGGCTTGACAATAACTATGTTTTGATTGTCTTTAACTGGTACGGCAAAGGCAATAATGATAAATATAAATGAGAACACTACACCAGCTAAGAGGCTTAGTACAAGTTTGAGTTTAAAATTTTCCATAAAATCCCTAGCGTTTATATGGCTTAATTATATCATGTTACAATGAGATATGAAAAAAGTTATATTGATATTACTTATGAGTTGTGTAGAAGTTTTTGCACAAAAACCAAGTTTGGGAATACTAAAAAGTGTGCCAACAAATTCTCAGCAGATATTTTCTATCTCACAGCATAGTTATATGTGCGATAGCTATGGTATTATTGGTTTGCAAAAACTACTCCAACGAGAAGAGATAAACTCCTCATGCAAGAAGAGCCTAGAAGTTTTTTTTAAACAAAACCCCTCTTCACAATACTACTCACAAAGACTTTTAAAGCAAGAACAGCAGTACCATATAGAGTTTAAAAAACAGCAGTGTATACTCTTTGCACAAGGCGAAGTAACACTTTCAGAATTACTTTTGCGGAGTGGAGTTGCTCTTTTAGAACCAAGCTTTAAAGATGAGGAGTACTCTACATATTTTACAAGAGCTCAAGAGAGTGCTAAAAGAGAAGAACGAGGAGTTTATAAGAGTGAGGTTTTGCGAAACTGTTTAGGAGAGTTATACAAAAATTAAAGAGTTACTCTTTATCATCATGTGTCATATATATCCAAAACTCTTTGTGTGTAAGCCCTTTGTTAAGAAAAAAGAGTTGTAAAATTGTAACTCTATAGAGTGTTATAAGCATCTTGGCAAAAGGGATAAAGAGACTAAGACTTACTAAAATTGACTGCTCTTTATTTCCTTTGGACTCCATCATCTCTTTCATTCCAATATTGTTACTAAGATATATTCCAAAAAGAATTGAAAAAGTAAAGTTTAAGATGAGTCCAAAGATTATATATGCTACAAAATCTTGCTCATACATACCAGCTATCATAAGAATTCCTCGAAAATTGTTTTTTTTATTTTAGCAAAAGAGAGGTTTATGCCTCATAAGCTGCAATTTTACTTTTTGTAAAGAATGTTCCAAAAGGAATAATAGAAGCTATAAAGAAGGTAATATTCTCTTTTAACGACCATTGAGCTTCTTCCCATGCAGCATAAAGATAGTATAAAAATGCAAGAAACAATATGCCATGAATCATGCCTACAATTTTTGTAGCAATTGCAATACCGAGCATATACTTTAGAGGCATAGCAACAAATAATAGAAGCAGATATGAATAGCCTTCAAGTGTGTTTATTTTTCCAAATATTTCTACATTTTTTTTCATGATAATTCGTCTCTTTTATAAATATAATTTTGGAAGTATATAACCAAAAAGTAACAATTGGGCTGTATTTAAAAAACAAGAAAGAAAAGCACAACTTTATTTAAACATCTTTATACTATACTTGCCGGACAAATTATGCATAAAGGTAATTTAATGGAAACAAACCTCGTAATTGAAGGGTTTAAATTTATGGGACTAGGAATGGGAACTGTGTTTGTTTTCCTAGGAATTATGATTGTTGCTATGAACATCATGTCGACTATAATTCATAAATTTTTCCCAGAACCACAACCAAAAGCATCGACTTCTGCTCCAAGTAGTAATGCTAAAAAACAAGACAATAATAAAAAAATAGTTGCTGCTATAACAGCTGCAATTAAACATCATAGAGAAGGTTAAGGATTAGAATGGCTAAGAAATTTATAGATGTAATGGATACAACTTTTAGAGATGGCTTCCAATCAGTATTTGGTGGTCGTGTTCTAATGGATGATTTTTTTCCAGCTGTTGAAGCTGCGAAAACTGCGGGAATAACGCACTACGAATTTGGGGGTGGTGCAAGATTTCAATCGTTATACTTTTACTTAAGAGAAGATGCTTTTGAAATGATGGATAGATTCCGTAAAATCGTTGGACCAGACGCAAATCTTCAGACGCTTGCTCGTGGTGTAAACACAGTTATGCTTGATACAGGTTCAAAAGAGCTTATTGACCTACATGCTAAAATGTTTAAAAAACATGGTACAACAACAATTAGAAACTTTGATGCATTAAATGATGTTGAAAATTTAAAATATTCTGGTGAAAGAATTACTCACCACGGTTTAAAACACGAAGTTGTTGTAACAATGATGGATCTTCCTCCTGGATGCCATGGTGCACATACTGTAGAGTTTTATGAAAAAACACTTCGTGAAATTTTAGATGCTGGTATCCCATATAGCAGTGTATGTTTTAAAGATGCTTCAGGAACTTCAAATCCACAAAAAGTATTTGAAACAATTCAAATGGCTCGTAAACTTCTTCCAGAAGGTACACATTTACGTCTTCACACTCATGAGACAGCTGGTGTTTCTGTATCTGCATATATGGCGGCATTAGAGGCTGGTGTAGATGGTATTGACCTTGCAGCAGCTCCAGTTTCAGGCGGTACTTCTCAGCCAGACATTTTAACTATGCTTCACGCTACAAAGGGAATGAATTTTGACCTTGGTGGACTTGAAATCGGTAAAATTTTAACGTATGAAAAAGAGCTTCAAGCATGTTTGGAAGACTATTTTATGCCACCAGAAGCAACAATGGTTTCTCCAATTATTCCATTCTCACCAATGCCGGGTGGTGCACTTACAGCAAATACGCAAATGATGCGTGACAATAACATCATGGATAGATTTCCGGAAGTTATTGCTGCAATGCAAGAGGTAGTTGAAAAAGGTGGTTATGGTACTTCTGTAACACCAGTTTCACAATTTTACTTCCAACAAGCACTTAACAATGTAATGCAAGGTCCATGGAATGCAATCGCACCTGGATATGGAAGAATGGTACTTGGATACTTTGGAAAGACTCCAGTAGCTCCAGATCCTGAAATTGTAAAAATTGCTTCTGAGAAGTTAAACCTACTTCCAACAACGGAAAAAGCACTTAACTTAGCAGATGCAGATCCAAGTAAATCTTTAGAGTCATGGATAAACAGACTTAAAGAGGAAGATATTGAAATCACTGAAGAAAATATTTTTATCGCAGCAGCATGTCAAGATAAAGGTATCGATTTCCTAAAAGGAAAAGGTGAACTTAATGTACGTAAATTATCACAAATGAAAAAAGATTGTAATGAGACAAAAGGAGAGTCAATGGGTAGCGGAAATTATACAGTAGTAGTAGATGGTCAGAAATTTAGTGTTCAAGTAGCAGAAGGTGATGCAGATATTCAAGTGGTAGCAGTTGATGGTGAGTCTGTAACTGCAGCTCCAAAACCAAATGCACCTGCAGGTGACGGTTTAGACATTAAAGCACTTCTTCCTGGAAATGTTTGGAAGATAGTTGCTAATCCAGGTCAAAGTGTTCAAGAAGGTGATGTTATTATGATTCTAGAGTCTATGAAAATGGAAATTGATGTTGTTGCACCTAAAGGTGGTGTAGTGAAGTCTATAAATGTTGCAACGAACGACAAGGTAGTTGAAGGTCAAGTTGTAGCCGTTATAGGATAACACTGATGAAGAGTATTATAAGTAAATTTCTTGCACTGTTTATGCTTGTAGCATTTACAGTGGCTAGTGCAAACGAGCACGCAACACTTGAAGAAAAGCCTTCTACTCATAAAGAAGAGAGCTATCATACAAAACCTTTTTCTGAAATGATTACAGGTTTCTTGGCTTCAACAGGTATTGTGGCTTTAGTAAATCCAGACCCAGATGAGTTAAATGCTAAGGGTGAAACAATGAGTGATTTTCATAAGGGGCTTGGCCGTGTTATTATGATTTTCATTACATTTTTTCTCTTTTGGCTCGCTATAGCTAGAGGGTTTGAGCCGCTTCTTCTTTTACCAATTGCTTTTGGTGGTTTTTTAGCAAATATCCCGGTAGCAAATATCGCAGGTGAGCATGGTTTCCTTGGTGTAATTTACCATATGGGTCTTTCAAATGAGATGTTTCCTATTCTTATCTTTATGGGTGTTGGAGCTATGACAGACTTTGGTCCACTTCTTTCAAACCCTAAAACAGCACTTCTTGGTGGAGCTGCTCAGTTTGGTATTTTTGGAACACTCGTAGGTGCTGTAGCACTTTCTCAAATGGGTGTCGTTGACTTTACATTACAACAGGCTTCTGCTATTTCTATTATTGGTGGAGCAGATGGACCAACATCTATCTTTATTGCAACAAAACTTGCTCCTGAGCTTTTAGGTGCTATTGCAGTTGCGTCTTATAGTTATATGGCGATGGTTCCAATTATCCAGCCTCCAATTATGAAAGCACTTACAACACAGGCAGAACGTAAAATTAAGATGACGACTCTTCGTCACGTTTCACGTTTAGAGAAACTTGTTTTCCCAATTGTAGTTCTTTCTTTGGCAATTTTAGTACTTCCAGAGTCAACGCCACTTATTGGTGCGTTTATGTTTGGTAACTTCTTAAAAGAGTCAGGTGTAGTTGAACGTCTAAACGATACACTTCAAAATGCACTTATTAACATCGTTACTATTTTCTTAGGGCTTGGTGTTGGTTCAAAACTTGCGGCTGACCAGTTCTTGGTACCAGATACAATGTTCATTATGGCTTTAGGTATTATTGCATTCTCTGTAGGTACTGCAGCAGGTGTTCTAATGGCTAAATTTATGAACCTTTTCCCTGGAAATAAAATTAATCCACTTATTGGTTCTGCGGGTGTTTCTGCTGTTCCAATGGCAGCTCGTGTATCTAATAAAATAGGTATGGAATCAGATAGAACAAACATGCTTCTTATGCATGCAATGGGTCCAAACGTTGCGGGTGTAATTGGTTCTGCTGTTGCAGCAGGTGTTTTAATCTCTTTATTTCAATAATAAAGCGCTATAAAATAGCTACCGCATTTTGCGGTGCTATTAACTTTTCTCACGCACATAAGTGCACTTCCCAATTTTATTTATACTGTTGATAGGTAGATTTTTTGTTGAGGGTGTTAATTATTCCATTACGGAGATAATTAACGGGATGATGTTATGACTTTTTGTTTTGTCAATGAAGGCATCTGCTCCAAGAACTTGAGCTTCACGTTTGTTGTTACTTCCAGTCATAGATGAGTTTACTATGATAGGAATCTCTTTTGTAAAAGGGTTCGATTTTAACTGTTTTATTACTGTAAAACCAGACATTTCAGGCATCTCAATATCTGTAATAATTGCAGGAATTTCACTTGCTTTTTCTTTGAGGGAATCAACATAGTCTAAAAGCAGTTTTCCATTTTGAAAAAGTTTCATTTGCAGATTTGCATTTTCAAAGATTTGCGTTAAATGACGCTGTGCTGTTTTTGAATCTTCTGCAATAAGGACTTTCCCTTTTTTAAGTTTTTGAGGAATTTCTATATCTTTGAGATTTGCAGTATCTGCATTGACATCAACCATAGCTTGCGGAATAACATCAGAGAGAAGTTTTTCATAGTCTAGGACAAGACAGAGACTACCATCTTCTAATCTAGTATCGTTGATTACTACACCTTCTTCTTTGAGACGGTAACTGTCAGGTGCATGCATCTGATTCCAGTTCTTTTTAATAACTCTAAATGCCGACATAATTCTAAGACCGATAATAATACCATTGAAATCACAGATAAGAATATTTGACTTTTTGACTTCATCTTTGCTCAGAGGCATTCCCAACCATGCAGGAAGGTCAAGTATAGGTATCTGTAAACCACGCAGAATAATTGTTCCTTCTAATAGTCTGTGAGCAGAAGGAATTTGTGTTACATAGTGGTTTTTTGACTCCACAACTTCACGTGTTTTAAAAACATTAATAGCATAGTATGCAGAATCCGGCTTATTACTTACCCTGAAAACCAAGAGTTGGAGTTCATTATTTTTGGCAAGGTTTGTTGCCGCATCGACATTATCGAGTAGAGACATGAAATCCCCTTTAATTAAATATCTCTAAATAGTACCAAAAATAAAATGAAAAAACACTTCAATGTTAATAATGAAATGTTAAAATAGCCCCAATAAAACTTATAAAGGTACCTCAAGTGAAAATTTTTCTATCACTCTTTTTTCTTTCATCGACACTTCTTTTTTCTAAAGTTTACTACTCCAAAGTAGAACCCTATGAACTTCGTACAATTAGTGCTAACATTGCTGGACTTGTGGAGTATGTTGATGAAGAGAGTTTAGGAAAAAAACTTGATACGACGCCTTATGTAATAATAGACTCTGAACTTGATAGGGATGAGTTGGCATATACAAAAGAAAAAATTGCAAATCTCAAAGAAACACTAGAACTTAATACGCAAATGCTTCAAAACCTCCAAGATTCATTAATCAAAAAACGTGAAAATTATAAACGTGTGGAAGTTTTAAAAATAAAGTCTCAAATAGAAAAAGACAAAGAGTTCCATGATCTTATAACGAGTGAAAATACTTACATAGGAACACAAAAAGAGATAGTGTCACTTAAAACACAAATAGCAGATCTTGAGTTACGCAAGGCACAACTTATACGAAGTATAAAAGACAAAACCTTGACTGCAAAAGGTTTCGTACTCTACTCCTTAGCAGTAAGAGAGGGACAAGTTGTAACAATGGCGACTCCGCTTGCTAAAGTTGCTGATGTCTCAAAAGGTTTACTTACAATTTACTTGGATGAAGAGGATGTAGAGGAAGCTCAAGAGAAAACAGTCTACATTAATGGTGAAAAAACAAACTATAAAATATCGCGTCTTTTACGTATAGCTGATAGTACAAACATCTCGAAATACATGGCACAAATTGTTATAGCCTCACCAAAAGTTTTTTCAAAACTTGTAAAAATAGAACTTAAAGGGGCTGAGGGTGAGAAGTAGTCGCACCATTGCTCTACTTGCACTCTTTACTACTCTTACACTGAGTGCACAAGATAGTGATAACTCTTTGGACAGTTATATATCTGATTTAAAACAGAAACAGTTTACGTATGACTATGAAAAAAATGAGGCAGAGAGCTCGAAACTCAGAGATACATGGATAGCACCAATTAATCTTTCGTACACTTACAGTAGAAGTAACAGTAATCCACAGCAACCTGGAGAAGTTGAGACAAGAACTGCTGTCATAAAAATGGATCAGCCTATTTTTCAAAGTGGTGGTATCTACTATGGTATAAAGTTTGCAAATGCTTCACGTGAGTACTCTAATTACTCCATAGATGTTGCTAAACGAAAGATGATAAAAGATGCTATCTCGCTACTTATGCAGATTAAACAGTCTGATTTAAAAATCAAAAGACAGAGACTACAGATAGAAAACTCGCAAATTGGTCTTGAGCAAAAACAAGAGCAGTATATGAGCGGTCAGCTAGACTCTAGCTTCTTAGATAATGCCATTATTGAACTTAATATTGTTACACAAAATCTTTATGACATTGAAACAGCAAAAGAGCGTCTTATATCTAGTTTTTATACACTCAGCGATCTTGACTATGAACAAGCAAGAATACCGCAACTTGAACTACTAAGTAGAGAAGAGTTTTTATCTGAAAATATTCAACTACAAATGGTGGATGCACAAGTTGAACGTGATAGATACTCTAAAAATATGACGATTACACAGTATTTACCTTCAGTAAATCTCACAGCAGGATATACTTCGACTTATGCAAGTAATAATTTCTTTGCAAATGGTGAGAGAAACTATTATGACTATGGCTTTCGTGCAACACTGCCTCTCAGTATAAATACTTTTAGAGATATTGAATCAGCGAGAGTGGATTATTTGAAATCTGAGGTGGTAAAGCAAGATACAGTTGTGAAACTTGATGCACTCTTTACTCAGGTAATGCAAAATCTTGATAATTTAGAGAAAAAGAGACTATTAACAATTAAAAATGAAGAGCTCTACAGTAAGCTTTTAAAAGATACAAAAGAGCTTTATAATGCTGGATACAAAACTGAGTACGATGTCAGCCTTTTACAAAATTCTCTTGAGATTGCACAAACAGATGCAAAAATTTATGAGATAGATAAACAGTTAGAACTTCTTACACTTTATGAGATGTATGTTAATAGTACAGATTAGTTTAGACACACTTTAAGAACGTAGAAGTTTATAGGTAATTGTGAGACTAAATGTCTCGGGAAAAGAGTAGGGTGTATTTTGTACTTCTAAGGGAAAAGAGCGTTCGATTGCTTCTCTAGTTGCTTTTTCAAATATACTTTTTCCGGAAGTAATCTCTATGTTATCTACACTCCCATCGGCAAGAATTTCAAAACGCACTTTAACATCACCTTCTATTGCACGTCTTCTTGCAGTGCTTGGGTAGGATTTGTTAGCATTGATTTTTGATATTAATGTTTCTGTGAATGATTTTTTAAGTGCCTCTTGCTTACATTTGTATTCATAAGCTTTAGCTGCAGCTTCTTGCTTAGTCTTTTTAGCTAAGCGAAGTTCTTCCTCTTTTTGTGCTTCTTTTGCTTTTTGAATGGCTCTCTCTTCTATTATTACTTCTTCTTGTATTTTGCTTTGTACTTGTTCATATTCTGTTTGAGATGTAAACTTTTGTTTTAGTTGGGAGTTCGCTACTTTTTTTTGTTCAGTAGTTTTATACTGCTTCTTTGTTGCTAGCTTTTTTGTCGGTTTTTGCTGTTTTAGTTTCTTTTGTTTTTGTGGCTGTGGTTTTAAGTCAGCAGTTTGAAGTTGACTCATACATATGCGCAGTTTTGTTCTTTGCTCAGAGTGCTCCACATTTTCTGGTTGAGTGTTCTCATAAAAATATGTAAACACTCCAAATCCGAAAATATAAATTGTTGTTGTTAGTAAAAATGAGGAAGTGTAGCGACTCATTTGAAAAGTTTATCCTTTTGAGTGAATAGTTTTACTCTGTGTATGTATAGTGTGAGTATGAGCTTTTTTGGACATTGCAAAGTCTCGCATAGCTCCAAGGGAGAGATAAAAAATAATAAGTAGTGATGCAGACAGAGTCGCTAAAACTTTTGCAATCCTACTTGCATTAAATAGATTGACTCTTTTATAAAGGATAAGAAATGCCCAAACAACTGCTATGTATTTAAATATACCAAAAATACCTAGCCAACTATCTTTTCTGGATGCAAGGTTTTGCACCTTATCACTCTCTAACCCAAAACCATAGATAAAACTATTGGCAATATCCGCATAAGTGTGTGTAAAAAAGCTATGCATTAAGTGGTCAAGCCCACCTATTAAAAAGAGTGGAGCAAAGGCATATCCAAGAGTGTAAAATGTTTTAGAGTACTCTGCTTTTAGAATTTTTGAAGTGAGAAACATACCTCCAAGAACTAGAAAGAGTGTTATACCAAGAGCATATAAAAAGGCAAAAAGTCCAACAACATCTATGCTGCCAAAACTCATAAAGCTTTTAAAGTACTCAGCACTCTGTACCCATGGAGTATATTGTGCTATAGGACTACGTCCAATACCGTGATGAAAACCCATACTGATAGTAATAGAAGCGGTAATGAGTATAAATGTCCATACCTCTATTTTGTCAAGTTTGAACTTTTTGTAGAGTGAGTTTCCCGGTGGTACTATTGAGAAGTTTATCGCATCACAAGCTGTACTACACTCCATACATAAACTACAATCCTCCATTGTATTTTTTTTGTTAAAAGTAAAAGGTTTTAGATTGTAAGGACAAGCAGTTGCACAGTCAAAAGTTTTACAAGCAGAGCAATCTTCTTTGTATGATCCAAGCCATGTAAAAGAGAGCCTTCCATACGCTTTTGTTAAACTTCCTATAGGGCAGACATATTTACAATAACTCATATCTTTGTAGAGATAGTAAAGTAAGAAAGCAACTGCTGTAACACCTACAAACAGTATGGCTGTAACAAGCGGTAGACGGTAAAATCCCGGATACATATAGTAAACAGCCCACCAGCCAATTATAATGAGTCCAAGTCCCCACCAAGGGTTTTTCAACCAAGATGGCATTTCACGTTGTAAGCCAAACTTCGTGATGTATTTTCCTAAAAATCCATGCGGACAGATTCCACAAAACACTCTTCCAAATGTTGCAAGTGAAACAACCATAAATAGAGACCAGAAAAGTCCCCAAAAGAGATAGCGCGTGAAAGTATTTTCTTCGCCAGGATCTTTAAAACCGAGATAAACTCCATAAAGAAAAAGGGCCAATACAATGAGTCTGAGTACAAAAATGAAAGTTTGATTTTTAAAGAGAAATCCAAGTATGGGCATACCGTAGATATCATTTGCACTTCGATTTATTTTTTTTTCTATCATGTTTTCTCCTTTTTAAAATCTTGCAGAGAGTCCAGCGAGAAGTGTTCTTCCTGGATTTACAGTAAGACCCATATCTCTTACATCATAGATACCATCTTCATTTCTATCACCTGTAAGACGAGGCATCATGTAGTATTGGTTATCAAAGAGATTGTCAACTTGCGCAAAAAACTCTAGGTCTATACTTGATACTGTTGTATTATATTTTGCACGTAGGTTTACAATTGTGTAGCCATCAACTTCAACCTCATTTAAATCATCTGCATATTGTGCTGATCTATAGGTAGTGTCTGCGGTAAGTAGAAGAGCTGGAGTAACTCTGTAGTTTCCTTCAATAAAAAATGTGTGGTTTGAAGTTCTAGGAACTCTATTGCCATCGAGATTATATGTACCCTCTACATAGTCATTACCAGTACCTTGGTCTACAAGTATGAGTTTATAGTTATCAAAACGTGTATATTTAGAATCAAGATATGCATAATTAAATACAAAAAAAAGCTTTTTCTTTTTTTCTGTATTAACTGCAAGTTCAAAACCTCTGTTTTGTATATCTGCAAAGTTACCATATGTAGTAGCTTGTGTTGGATCTGTGACATAGTTACCACTATCTCTGACAATGACATCATTTCGATTGAGCTCAAATATAGAAGCTTCATAAGAGAGAATACCCATATTGTGACGAATTCCAATCTCATAGTTAATCGTATGCTCTGTTTTAATATCTGGGTTATTGATATATGAACCATACGAAGCCATGTCATCAGCATAAAGCTCTGAGAGTAGCGGTACTCTAAAACCGGTTGAGATACTTGTAAAGAGTACTTGTCTCTCTTGTAAGTTAAATGTTGCACCAGCTCTATAAGAGAGTTCATCAAAGCTCTTTTGTGCACTAGCATTATCAAGGTTATTTTTATAGTCATAGTTGATGTTGTCATATCTAGCGTTGAGCGTTGCTACAAAATTTGTAATCGGTTTAAATTTGAACTCCCCATAAACAGCATTAATATTTTCTTTACTTGATGTATCACTCACAACATCACCAATAGAACTACTTGTCCATCCACTTGAATAATTGACTCTATATGTACTTTTTTTATCCTCTTCATTTCGTGCAATGTCAACTCCAAGCATTCCAGCACTGCTCTTACCATCGAGTCTATATTCTGACTTAAAACCTCTTTGGAGTGTATGTGCATGTGAGAGGTATTTGTGATCATCATTAACACCATCAGCAGGAGTTGAGCTATCATATGGACTACTAAAGTTTTCGGTAGTGTCATCATATTGATATATTTGTGCCATAAGATTAGCGCCATGATCAAAGTCTTTTGAATATGTAAGAAATAGTTTTGTTAAATCAATATCATACTTTGTGGCATATCCAACCTCACCAAAACTTTTAGGGTTTGTTTCTACATTGTTTGTATATTCACCCGTAGTTGGATTGTAGTCTGCATATGTAATCGAACCTGTATCATTTTCATACCTAAGTGTTTTATCCGCTCCAAATGTTATGTCACTTGTATCGTCTATATAGTATTGAAACTTTCCATTCACAGATTTTGTATAGTAGTCTGAGTTATCCCAGTAACCATCACTCTTTTTATAGCTTGCTTGAATATTTGTTGCAAAGTTCTCATCTGCAATGTTATAAGTGGCAAGATACTTTGCATAGCCGTAACTTCCTTGCTCAACTGTTGCAAAACCTTCACTTTTGTTTTTTGGTCTTTTTGTAGTGATGATGATTGCACCTGCTAAGGCATCATTACCATACAGATAGGAAGCCCCACCTTTGAGAACTTTGATGGAAGCGATGTTGTCAGGGTCTATGTTGACACTTCCTGCTCGCTCTTGAACTGGAACACCATCTATGACTATGGCAACACCCGGTTTCTCACCCATATACACTTCAGTAGCGATACCACGAATATGTATTTTGTTTGAGTCACCCTCATTTTTTCTTACAGTTACACCTGGAAGTGTATTGAGAACATCAGCAAGGTTTTGCGCATGAAAAGCTTCAACTTCGTTACCTGAGAGTGTCGCTGTACTAGATACTTCAGTCATTTTGTTTGCAAATTTATCATCGATAGTTGAAGACTCAACTTCAATTGTTCCTAAATCAGATGCCACAGCATTAATCGCTAAAGTTGTTATGAGAGAGAGGTGTAGCTTTTGTTTCATTGTGTAAAAGTTCCTATAAAAAATTATAGATGAACTTTAACATTAGAGTGTTACATTAGTATTAATTTTATAATTCAAGCTAATTTTAATTATTTGAAATGAGTTGTCTTATTTCTTGTAGGAAATACTATTGTGAAATAGATAGAGAGATTCAGTTATAAAGTTATCAGTCAAAACAAACTTGATTACGTCCATTTTCTTTAGCTTTATAGAGAAGGTCATCAGCTTCTTTATAGAGCTCGAATTCACCCTTAATGTTTTGAGCAGGTTTACAGATGATGCCTAATGATATAGTAACGTAAGGGCTAACAGAACTCTCTTTATGTTCTATTTCAAGTGTTTCTATTTTTTGGCGTAGTTTATGCGCAAGTTGTAAGGCTTGTTTTTGTGTTTTTGTTTCAAATATAACTCCAAACTCTTCACCACCCAATCGAAAGCAGTAATCATTCGAGCGTTGTAGTGACTCTTGGATTGTCTGTGCAACTTGTCTTAAAATTTTATCACCACTATAGTGACCATATGTGTCGTTGTACTTTTTAAAGTAGTCTATATCTAAGATGATAAAGGAAACTAAATTTTCACTCATTTTTGCTCTACTAATGACTTCTTGACACAGTTTAGAAAAGTGTCTTCTATTGTAGATACCTGTGAGAAAGTCAGTTATGGATTCTTCTTGAAGTTTTTTTTGTGTTATTTGTAGCTGTTGGGTTTTTTCTTTTAGTGAACCGTTTAGTTTACTAATATATTTGTACCTATTTGTAAGAATCAGTGTAAAGAGAAATATCTCTAAAAATGCTCCAGCTAAAAAGGAGTAACGTGTTATATCCGTATTTGCTACCATGGCATTAAAGTTCATAGCCATGAGTGTCATAGATGGCAAGTAGAGCATAAGTGCAATAAGATAGTACTGGGCTCCTTTAAAGCCTCTTTTGAGTACAAGTATTGCAACAACAACTATACTCAGTAAAGCAGAACAAAAAAAGATATTACTTGCTAAAGTAGCATAGGGAATATTTTGAGAGAGCATAATTGCAAAGATTAAAGCTCCAACTGCCAAATAGTTAAATAAACGTTGCATGGTAGGGTATGTTTTCTTAAGTTCCAAAAATTCGCTTGAAAATAAAATAAGTGCTAAGAGTGTTAACTGTCCTAAGGTATGCAAGCCTTCAGTCCAATTTGGAAATCCGAAGTTAATATATATACCACTGTGCATGGATATGAAAATAATGTAAGTACCTATATAAACTACATACAAACCGTAAATATATTCTCTGGTCATAACAAAGTTATATAAGTTCAATAGAATGAATGCAAATAAAATAGCAGCATAGATTGTATATAGATCGGTGAGTCTCAGTCGCGATGGATTAAAGTATTCTTCTTGTGTAAATATTTTAAATTGACCAATCTGACTTGCTATCGTCTCTCCTTTTATATAAAGTGTAAGTGTCTCATCTTTTGGTATATGGAGTTCAAAAGCAGGTGAACTGTCTTTTATTGTACGTTTCTCTAGAGGAATATTTAAGCCATTTTGTTCTATACGCCAGCCTGTGTCTGTTTGTATGTATAAATCAATTTGTGACCAAATAGACTCTGTAAAATAGAGTACAAACTCTTCATTTTTGCTTTTATTAGTGAGTTCGATTTTAAACCATGCATTTCCGTATTTATAACCTTTTGTAAACTGATTTGGAATCTCTTGCATATTTTTTTGGATGACTATGTCATCAATGTTGAGTGTTTTATTTTCATCATAAACATACTGAATTGAAAAAGAGTCATATTTTTTAACACCATTTACAAGATTGAGATTAGCTTGTAAAGAAGTACTTAACAGTAATGCAAAGAGGAGTATTCTTGTATAGATGTTATTCATTAGATAAATTTTAACATAAAATACTTGGTTCTATACTCTATAATCTTTCGATATAATTTTAAAAATTAAATTTGGACAGATTTATGAATATTCAAGAATTAGATAAAAAGTACGTTTTACCTACATATGCACGTGCAGATGTAGAGTTTGTAAGTGGAGACAATGCAAGACTTACAGATGCTAATGGAAAAAAATATATAGATTTTACTTCGGGTATTGCTGTTGTAAGTGTTGGGCATGCAAACAAGCGTGTTAATGATGCCATCTGTAAGCAACTTTCAAACATTACACATATCTCAAATCTTTACCATATTGGACCGCAGGCAAAAGCGGCACAAAAGATTGTTGAGACAAGTGGTTATGATATGCAGTGTTTTTTCGCAAACTCTGGGGCTGAAGCGAATGAAGGAGCCATTAAGATTGCTAGAAAACATGGAGAGCGTGATGGTACAATCAAACGCTATAAAATTATTACACTGCAACACTCTTTTCATGGACGTACTATTACGACAGTAAAGGCAACTGGTCAAGAGGCTATGCATAACTATTTTGGACCTTTTCCAGATGGTTTTGTCTATGCAAATGATATTGACTCTATTGAAGCACTTTTAGATGACCATACTGCTGGTGTTATGATTGAGCTTATTCAAGGTGAAGGTGGTGTACAACCGCAAGATAAAGCTAAAGTACAAGCTCTGGCAAAACTCTTAAAAGATAAAGAGATTCCTTTGATTGTTGATGAGGTACAAACTGGGGCATATAGAACTGGGGAGTTTACAGCGAGTCAACTCTATGGAATTGAGCCTGAGATTATTACTCTTGCAAAAGGCATAGGTGGTGGTGTTCCTGTAGGTGTTGTTATGACTTCTCTCAAAGGTGTTTTAGGTGCAGGTGACCATGGGTCTACATTTGGCGGGAATTTTTTGAGTACTACGGCAATTTGTGAAGTTGTAGATATTTTAAATGAGACAAAACAGAGCGGTGCTCTTGATGCGACTATTGCATATTTTAATGAGGGGTTAGAGAAGTTTTATGAAGGACACAAAACTACGTTTACAGACAAAGTGGGTCTTGGACTTATGTGTGGACTTCGTGTAAAAGATGCTGAGACTCTTTCAAAAGTACTTAATGCTGCAAGAGAGAGTGGTGTTATGGTACTTAAAGCAGGAAGAAATACTTTACGTTTCTTACCTGCACTTACTATCACAAATAGTGAAATAGATGAGGGCTTTATCGCACTTGAAAATGCTATGAAAATTGTGGAGCAATAATGCTCTTTAGTGACTATATGGCGAAGTGGCTTTATGGCGAAGATGGTTACTATGCTACATACAAAGCTATAGGTAAAGAGGGTGACTTTTATACAGCCGTTAGCACAAGCAAGTTTTTTGGCGGTACTGTAGCAAAGCATATTATTTCTCTTGTAGATGAGGGTTTTTTAAAGCCAGATGCAAGCATCTGTGAAATTGGTGCACATCATGGTTACTTCCTTGCTGATGTTTGTGAGTTTATTTATACTCTTAGACCTGAACTTCTTAGTAGCTTTAACTTTGTCATAATCGAGCGTTTTGATGCCCTGCAAACGCAACAAAAAGAGTATTTTCAAGACTCTTTTGGAGACGCCGTTTGCTTGAGTCATTATAAGTCACTTAGTGAACTTTCATGTGAGAGTGCATTTTTCATTGCCAATGAGATTTTTGACGCTTTTCCCTGCGAACTCTACTACAAAGGAAAAACTGCCACAGTTCAAGATGAGAAAGTTATTTTTGAGATTGAAAATGAGTGGGTTACTGGAAAGGCTGAAAAGTATCATAAGGATAGAGGTGAAATAGCTATCGGTTATGAAGAGTTTGCCCGGGAAATGGCTGCAACTGCAAGTAGTTTTGAGTTTATGAGTTTTGACTATGGAGAGATGCAAGCTCGACCTGACTTCTCTTTACGTATTTATACAAAACACGAAGTGTATCCGTTTTTTGATGAAAATATAAATTACAAAGAGCTTTTTGCAAAAAGTGATATTACCTACGATGTTACGTTTGCTCATGTTAAAGATGCTTTTGAAGAGGCAGGGGTTTCTTTTGTAGAACTCAAAGCACAGATGAGTGCTTTGGTTGAAATGGGTCTACTTGAACTCTTAGAGATGTTGAAAAAACATGCGGATGAGAAGATTTACCAGCAAGAACTTGAAAAAGCAAAAATTCTTATAATGCCAAACTTTTTAGGAGAGCGTTTTAAGATGATACGTTTTCGTAAAGCTTAGTATTTATTTTAAAGCAATGAAAGTTGTTCCATTAGCGACTTTTTGTTTTTGAAACGTATCTCGTCTAAAATGGACTCTTCAGGATTTTCCATAAATTCTATGTTGTCAATGTTAAGTACATCTGATTCTGAGTCAGAGTAGACATAGGCTTGATTACCTATTAAGTGGACTTCTAGACTTTCTATTTGTATGACTCTCATTTTTACTGCATACACTCGACATTGTAAGATAGTTCGGACTCTTCAGTTATTGTTAGTATATGGCTTGAGGCATCTAAAGGAATGTCCATTTCCTTGAGTAGCTCTTGTGTAAAGTATTGTAAATCATGTGTATTTGTAGGGAGTGCCTCATCTTCAAGTGTTACTTCCACTATGTCTATGAGCGTCTCAAGTGCTTCTTCCGCGGATTCCGCGTAAGCTATACAAAACTCTATATCCGGCGTTAAAGCGACGTACTCTTTGTTCTCTTCATCATAGTAAACAAAAGCAATCAATTGCATATAAAACCTTTTTGTTTGTTTTTTTTATTGTAGCAAAAATGTCTATATCTTCTTTATTAAATTACTTATTTAGTATCTGCCACCACTTCTTATAAATGTGTGTTTGAGTATATCTTCTAGCTCTTTATAGTGTAAATCATATTTTTCTATACCCATTTTTTTCATTACAAATTTACATATCGTATTCATAGTTGCATCTTTGAGTTGGATGATTAGAGGCTTATAAGAGATTTCAATAAGCTCTTTTGAACAGATGACTATGTGTTTGTCTGTTTTACATGTGACAACGATATCATCGCGAAGTTGACCATATAAACAGAGATGAATGAGTCGTCCATTGTTTAGATTCAGGTTTTCTTGTACCTTTTCAAGTTCTATTAGCAGTGGCTGTGTCATATAGTACGTACTATCAAGTTTACATATATCGTGCTGCATTGAAAATTCAATCCTTTAATATTTATGCTGTTTTGAACGTGGAAGTATATTGAAGCAAAGGTTTCGGTTTGTCCACATTTTATCTACTGAATGTTTCCAAAAAAGTTTGCTCATTTAGAGTGACAAAGTTATGACAAGTTCATGGGCATTATATTTTTAATCCCCGTTGAAAATTTTTAGAAAGTAGAGCAGGAGAAGGATGAATAGGACAACAGACATAAGCTAATTAAATAAAAACCTATGTCACTAAAATAGTTTTTTTCGTAACTTATGAATTTTTAGAGGAATTTATAGGACTATATTTAGGGGAATATTGAGAGAAGTGATATATTTTTGTAACTTTTTTATAACTGTAAGTAACAGAAATGTACATGTTTTGTAATGTAAAAGGAGCTTTTTCAGTCTAGTATGCCTAAATTTTTTTTAGGAGTAAGTATGAAAAGTTACTTAGTAAAGAGTTCTTTTTTATCTTTGAGTACAGCGATAGTACTAGGGGTAACAGGGTGTGGCAGTAGTTCAGATGATACAGCAGCAAGCAGTGCAAACACAACAAGTGGTGTAGCGATAGATGGTCTCATAGCAGGAGCAACAGTATGTGTAGATGTAAATCTAAACAATAGTTGTGATGCAAATGAAGATAGCAATACAACAAATCAAGCAGGTGAATATACACTC
>JAFGVE010000024.1 GCA_016938175.1 Campylobacterales bacterium | reverse complement strand
TAAAGAAAATGACACTGTTATATTCTTACCATTAATTCTCTGGAAAAAAAACTGGAAAAATGCTTTCTTACATACCATAGTTCCTGTGGGATTTTCTGATTATGATTACGCTACACCGATTTCTATTAACCAAACAACACCAACACAATCAGAATACTTTTGGAAAAATTTAGTTCAAGAGTTAAAGGCAAATATTGGAATAAAATTCGATAAAATCGAAATTAGTGGTATCGAAAAAAAATTTTGTGGAGATATGAATTTTTGGGAAGAGACAGAGGAATGTTCATACATTGATTTAAAAAATTATGATACTTATGAAAGTTTTCTCTCCTACTTTAAAACTAAAGAGCGCAGTAATGTAAAGCGTCAAATCAAACGATTAGAAGAACAAGGTGACTTAAAATTTGAAGTCTTAGGATCTTCTCAAAAAGATAGAATCATAACTATTTTACCAACGCTTTTACAACAACATGCTTTACGCTGGCCAAATGCCTATAGGGCTCCAAACTTTCATTCAAACCTTGTCCATAACGCTTTAGATGCTAATCTACTCTACTTTTCACAACTTACACTTAATAATGAACCTATAAGTTGGGGGTTAGGTTTTATATATAAAAAGAAGTTTTACTTTTACATGCTTGTTTATGTAGACAAGTATGCAAAATTTTCTCCTGGTAAGCTCAATATGTTTTATAGTATCGAATATCTTATTGAGCAAAAATATGAAATTTTTGATTTTCTCAGAGGTTCTGAAGAGTATAAAAGCAAGCTACCTGTTCATAATCAGACTCTGCACAAATATATAAAAAGAAATAATAAATTAATTTCATATGCTAAAGAACAGCTCATATGTCTAAAGCAGTATTTCCAATGAAACAAAAAAAAGTTCTTATTGCAATTCCTTGCTTACAACTAGGAGGTACAGAATATCAAACATTAAACTTAGTACGAGCTCTTATTGAAACTAATTATAAGGTAGATGTACTTTGCTATTTTGAATATGACGACCATATGGTAAAGTACATGCAACTTGCTGGTGCAGAAGTTTTTTTAATGTCTCACAATGGTCATCGCCCAACAACATTAAAAGAGAAAGTCTTTTTTCTTTATAAAGGTTTCAAACAAAACTTAATCATCTCAAAACCAGATGTTGTACATGTTCAATACATGAATCCAGGTTCCATTGCGATTATACTTTTTAAGATACTTGGCGTACAAAAAATTCTTGCAACTGCACATGTTCCAGGACATATCTACAAAAACAAATTTATTCCCCAGTTTTTAACTAAATATATATTAGAGGCCTTTTTATGTGTTTCACAAGCTTCTGAAAAAGCTTTTTTTGACACAGATGCAAAAATATTTACTCCAGAGTCTTTGCAAAATGGTCGTAAACATTTCACCATATACAACTGCATAGATATAGATAATACTAAAATAATTGCAAAACAAGACAACAGCTTTACTTTAGGTGTGGTCTCAAGACTAAGCCCAGAAAAGGGAATAGACGTTATGCTACATGCAATGACACATCTTGTAAAACACTTTGAAAATATAAGACTTCTTATAGTGGGCGATGGAAAAAGTAGAGATACTCTGCACGAGTTAGCAAAAGATTTAAATATAAAAAACAATATAGAGTGGGTTGGTTTACAACCAAAAGAAAACCTAAAATCTTTTTACCAACAGATGGATATAGTTGTAATACCTTCACGCTTTGAAGGATTTGGACTTACAGCAATAGAAGCGATGAACTACAATATTCCAGTTATAGCTTCTAATGTAGATGGACTCACAGAGGTCATAGAAGACAATATATCTGGAGTTCTGTTCCCTTGTGAAGACTCAAATGAATTAGAAAAAGCAATAATAAACTTACTCAATAGTTCAAATAAGCGTCACCAACTAGCTCAAAATGCTCACAAAAGAGTGATACAATACTTTTCATATAATTCATATAAAGAAAAGATTTCTCAACTATACTCCGAAGTCTTAAAAGAGAGAGCGTAGATGTTTGCACTCATTAACATTTTAGTCTTTACTTTTGTTACTCTTTACGCTTTTAGACTACTATTCTCTAAAGACTCTTACGTAAAGCTCTCTGCAACAGAAGAAGTCCTTCTCAATGGTAGAGAAAAGTTTTTAATCTTCACACTAGCAACTGGTATGATTGCCATTTCAACACTTGGTCTCTCTTCCATTCGCTTAATGATATGGCTTTTAATGATGATTTTTGCATTCATAATGATGAGAAAATCTCCTAGATTTAACCTTTTCACAGGTGTATATCTAATATTTTTATTATGGCTTATCATAGCAATTGTACTAGCACCTAGTCTCCCATACGCCATTCGTATGTTTCTAAAATATCTATACCCTTTTGTGGCACTACTTTTTGCAGCTACATTTGTACAATCTAAAGACTTCATTTTTGTTGCTATAAGATGGATGCTAATAGCTGCTCTTATAGTCTCAATTTTTCTCGGTGGCTTCATGACTCATATCGTAGGAGTATGGTTTTTTTATCTTAATGGAGTATTCTGGCCCATTTCAACTCTTGCAGACTATCTTGCTGTTATGTCGGCAGTTTCACTAGTTATGTGGTGGAGAACAAAAGAGAAAAAGTATCTTTTCTTAATACTGTGGTTTATTTTATCTGCTACACTCCAAAGTGTACGAACAGGGGTTCTATCCATTGGAATAATGTTGATTATGTGGACTTATCTACGCTTCAAACTTGCTTCTCTTCCCTTTATCTTGGGTGGTGTACTTATAGGAGTCTCAATGATTCTCTATGTGCCATCAATCAAAGAAAAAATGTTTTATGTTCCTGAGAAAGTACAGTCAATTAATGATATTACTGAATCATATGAAAAAAACAATCTTAATACAAGTATGCGCGCAACTATGTGGGCAGACCTTTTAAAAAGATTTTACGTTGATAATAGATGGCTTGGTTCTGGTTTAGGGGCAGTACAGCATTACATGTATACTCATTATGTTTTTGGAGGTTTAAAAGTACCACATAATGACTTTGTCCAACTAGCTTGTGATACTGGAAAAATTGGTGTCTGGCTCTATTTATTGTTTCCATTGATGACATATATATTTCTAATGAAACATGTCCATAAACTACCGCGTACACAAACTCAGGTCAGTGCTGTCCTTGCAATTTTATCGTATGCAGCAATTTTACCATCAATGAATTTTGACAATGTAGTTAATTATGCTTTTGCTGCTCATGCCTATCCATTTATATTTATAGGTATTTTTATGGCATCAAGATTTGAGGAAAATAATAAGGACTCGTATGCTTAGTATAATTATTCCACTCTACAATAAAGAAAAATATATTGCACAGACTTTAAACTGTGTCATAAACCAGACATATAAAGAGTTTGAAGTGGTGATTGTTGATGATGGTTCTACAGATAAAAGTCTTGTAGAAGTGGCATCTTTTAAAGATGATAGAATTAGAGTAGTAAATCAAAAAAATTCTGGTGTTTCATCTGCTAGAAATAGAGGAATTCTAGAATCAAAGAGTTCTTTTCTTCTATTTCTTGATGCTGATGACTTATGGGAAAATGATTTTTTAGAAAGTATGATAAGACTAAAAAACAACTATCCTCACTGTTCAGTCTTTGCTTCTAACTACAAAATTTTAAATAATAAACATCAGTATCAATCTCTTGTTATAAGAGGACTTCCACAAGACTTTCATGATGGAATCTTAAATAACTATTTTGATATTGCATCAAAATCAGATCCTATTTTATGGACTTCTGCAATTATGGTTGAGAAAAAAGCCATAGAATCAATAGGTGGTTTTCCCATAGGTATTAGAGCTGGCGAAGACTTACTAACATGGGCAAGACTCGCTGCTAAATATGACATAGTCTATTCAAGTCAAGAAAAAGCTATTTTTAATCGTGTTGATGAAGGTTTAAATATTGCTCCACGAATCCCAGATACTCATAATAAAGTTGGAGAAGGACTTTATGAACTCTTAGAGCTTAAAGATACAAAAAGGCTCCAAGGATTAAAACAGTATATCGCTTCATGGCATAAAATTAGACTTGCAATTTTCTTGAGACTTGGAGAAGCATTAGAGGCTAAGAAAGAGTTTAAATATATGACAAAATTTGCCAAAAAAGATTTTAAACTTTTCATCTATGCTCTTTTAGTATTTTCACCAAACTTTCTCAAACAATCGCTTCACCTTGTGGCACTAAAAACTAATTCACTGTACAAAAACTATATATTAAGTAGAAAGGAAAAAAAATGAGTTATGCACCAATTGTTCTTTTTGTATACAACCGTTTAGAAGAGGTCAAATTAACTATAAATGCCTTACAGAAAAACTATCTAGCGGATGCAAGTGACTTATATATCTTTTCTGATGGAGCTAAAAATAGTGAAGGCAAAAATGATGTTAATAATGTTCGTAAATATCTTGAAACCATACAAGGCTTTCATTCAATAACTATTATTGAACGAGATAAAAACTTTGGACTTGCAAAATCTGTTATAGAAGGAGCGAGTGAAATACTCAACAAGTATCAAAAAATAATTGTTCTTGAGGATGATATTGTAACCTCACCAAACTTTTTATGCTATATGAATCAGGCATTAGACTTTTACAAAGATACTGCAAAAGTTTTTTCAATTTCTGGACATACGATTCCACTGAACTCTTTAAAGGCTTATAAAGAAGATGTGTATATAGGTTTACGTCCTGCATCTTGGGGATGGGCAACATGGATAGACAGATGGCAAGATATTGATTGGGAAATCACTGACTATAAAGACTTTATCCAAAATAAAAAGGCCATCAATAAGTTTAATATGGGAGGAGTCGATCTTACCAAAATGCTGCAAGATTATATGAACAAAAAAAATAACTCATGGGCTATACGATGGGCATATGCAATGTATAAAGTACAAAAGTACACTATCTATCCAACTACTTCCAAAGTAAATAATATCGGTTTTAGTACAAAGGCTACGCACTGTAATAATACTAACATTTATGATTCAAAGATTGATAATTCCAATACATGTAAATTTAATTTTATTGATAATATTACACCTAATAAGACTATAATCAATGACTTTAAAAACCAATATACTTTTTACAGTAAACTCAAGAAAAAAATTTTAGAGTATATTAAAACAGTTAGTTTTTTTCAAAGGTAAACATATGGAATATCTACTACAAGACTGGTACGCGAATAAAGGTAATATTAAAGCACAACTGGTCTTATTTCATTTTAGACTGGCACAAATGTTTCGTAGAGCACCAAAACCTCTCTTTTATTTACTCATTCCATATTTAGTATTTTACAGAGTTGTCTTTGAATGGATTTTATCAATAGAACTCCCTTGGAACACTCAAGTAGGTTCAGGACTGAAGCTCTACCATGGCCAGGGTTTAGTCGTCAACGATCACTGTATAATAGGAAAAAATTGTACATTGAGACACAATACTACTATTGGTCACAAAGAGTTACAAAAAGATGTCTTTTCTGATTCTCCAATTATAGGAGATAATGTAGACATAGGTCCAAATGTATGTATTATTGGTCCAATAACTATTGGCGACAATGTCATCATAGGTGCAGGATCTGTAGTTGTAAAAGACCTTGAAGAAAATATGATTTATGCAGGCAATCCAGCAAAAATCATTAAAAAGAGAGAAGATGAGCCAAACTAAACTATTGTGTGTTCTTCATAGATCCCCTCCCGCACATGGCGCAGCACAAGTTGGTGATTTTATAGCATCAAGTGACACTTTACAAACGAAGTTTATTTGTAAATTTATAACTATAAAATCCTCCGATACAATTCAAGATATTGGAAAAATAAATCTCAAAAAGATATACCTTGTATTAGAGCTTTATATCAAAATATTATGGAATTTACTAGTTTTTCGACCTCATAAACTCTACTTTACGGCCTCAATAAAAAGTGTTGCTTTTTATCGTGATGTCTTACTCTCAACACTCTGGAAGTGTTACAAACTCTTTAAACCTTTGGACATTTACTATCATTATCATACAAAAGGTGTAAATAACTTTATTTCTACAGCTAATTATAAAAAATCTTTAACACGCTTTTTTCTTAATGATGTAAATCTAATACTTTTAAGTCCTATGCTCGAAGATGATTTTAATAATGTTGCAACCTATCAACATACTTACTTTCTTCCAAATGGAGTTGAAGATCATCATACACAAAAGAGTTTTACAAACTACATTCAAAACAAAGACTTTAGCTCAATGAATATTTTATACCTCTCAAATATGATAAAATCGAAGGGGTATTTTGAGGTATTAAAACTTGCCAAAACTTTTCAAAATACAAAAATGCATTTTCATTTTGCTGGAGGTTGGCAAAATGAAAATGATGAAGTAGAATTTTTCAATTACATACAAGACAATCATCTTCAAGACAACATCACTTTTCATGGTTTTGTCAATGGGACACAAAAACAAAAACTATTTGAAAATTCTCATGTATTTTTATTTCCTACAAGATATCCAAATGAAGCGTTTCCACTCTCAGTCCTAGAAGCCTTTTCTTATGGACTTCCAATATTAGCTACAGATGAAGCATCTATCCCATATATTGTCAATAAAGATACTGGAGTACTAATCAAAGAGTTTTCTGAACTTGAGGAAAAATTACAGTATGTCATTACAACCTTAGTTAATAAAAAAAGCAGTGAAATTTGTAGAAAACGGTATTTGGAAAACTTTAGTTTAAAACGATTTGAAGAAAATTTAGTAAGTCTTTTAAAGGAAAACAGATGACTAGAGATTTAAGACTGGATATTTTACGTGTACTCAGTATTCTTGCCGTTATACTTATTCGTATTACAGCTGTATATGAGACATCAGATACTTTTCATTTTGATAAATTGAGTTCATGGATTGTATCAGTTATTCATAGATCTCTATTTTGGAGTGTACCAGTATTGTTTATGGTAAGTGGTGCATTATTACTTGACAATCGTAATGAGTCTACAGAGTTTTTTTACAAAAAACGTATGAGTAAAGTTCTTATACCGACACTGTTTTGGTCTGTGTTTTTTTTGATGTACTTATATATTTTTGAAGATTACACACTTTTTAATCTTGCAGGTGTTTTTGTTAAGTCAGGTGCATTTGATCATCTTTGGTTTATGTATGCGATTATAGGACTATATGTATTTACACCTTATTTTAGAGTATTCTTACAACACTTATCAATAGGTGAAATTAAAAAGTTAATTATTATTCTATTTATCTTTACAATTTTGAATAACATTTTAAGTCAATACTTTGAAAATGAAGGGACAATTTTTTCTTTTTTCATTGGCTATATAGGGTACTTTTTCCTTGGGCACTATTTATATAAAAACAGAGATAGCTTTATAAAATATTCCCATTTATATGGTGTGATTTTTTTCAGCCTAGTTTTCTTTAGCTCTGTGGCAGATATTATCAGAGAACACTATTTTCATATAGACATCTCTATTTTTACCATTTTTTTACCTTTACAAGCTATTACACTCTATCTTTTTTTACTTAACACACAAGTCACTTTTAAACTATCAAGTAATTTATGGATTAATTTATCTATTTTTTCTTTTGGCACTTATCTTGTACATGCAGTATTTATTCTCGTCTTTGAACCTTACATGACTATGAACGACTTACTCTACTTACCTCTTTTTTATCTTTTAGTTTTAGTATGTAGCTATATATTTGTTTACACACTTAGCAAAATAAAATATTTAAAATCTATTATATAAGGACTCAATATGAATATCATGGGTTATACAGTTTTTATAGAACCACTTGAAAATCTTCCAATCACAGCTAAACAAGTTATCAATACAATTAATCCACACTCTTATATTACAGCGAAAAATGATGGAAAGTTTAAAGAGGCACTTTTAGACTCTGACTTGCTAATACCTGATGGAAGTGGTATTGTTTTGGCAGCAAAACAAATTTATAATCAAAATATAGAAAAAATAGCAGGCAGTGATCTTCATATTTTCCTACTTGAAAAACTAAACAGAGAAAATGGAAAAGTTTTTTACATGGGAGCTTCACAAAATACACTTAAAAAAATTGAAAAAAAGATTCAAAAAGAATTTCCGAATATAACAGTTCAAAGCTACTCTCCACCCTTTAAGCCTATATTTACAGATGAAGACAACGAAATTATTATTTCTCATATCAATGCTTTTTCTCCTGATGTTTTATTTATCGGAATGACAGCACCAAAACAAGAAAAATGGTTACATCAACATAAAAGTTTACTAAATTTTAAAGTTGCAAGTTCAATAGGGGCAGTTTTTGACTTCTATGCAGGTACTGTTCAAAGACCTAGCCAATTTTGGCTCGATTTACATTTAGAGTGGCTGCCTAGACTCTTAAAAGAGCCTAAACGTTTGTGGAGACGTAACTTTATAAGTACGCCTCTCTTTTTATATGAACTATTTCTCTATAAAATTGGCTTCAAACATTAGTTATGAAAATAAGGCTAATAGCAACTATAGTTATAATTATTTTTTTCATAAACTTAGGTAAATTCTTAGACACTACTAGTAAAGCAAAAAAATCCGATGTTATTTTTTCTCTTGGTGGATATGGCAACGAACGTGTTATCAAGTCATTAAATTTACTTCAAAACGACTACTCTAAATCTAATACACTCTATTTATCAGCTAAAGAACATCTAAAAAATATTGACCAAAAGAGTTACAATATAAAGTATGTTTCTTATTTACAAAACACAATGGCAGAAATTTTATATATTCAATATTTAATCGAAAAACATCACTATGACTCTGTATTAATTGTTACAGACCCACCTCACTCTAGAAGAGTAGATTTTATGATTAAAGAGTTTATTCCTGAAATTAATGGAAAATACATGATAGTCAGTAGTGATGCTCAATGGTGGAAAACTTCAAGCTACTTTATGAACTCTCACGCTTTTTTCTTTTCACTATCAGAAATGTTAAAAATATTCTATAACTATTTAAAATACACATATAAATCTATTTTCAACGAGGAATATCAAATAGAATTTAGAGAAATCATTGATGCAAATGAAAAGTGAGACTAAAGGTTTATTTTCTTTTTATAAAAAATTTAAAAAACACTCTAAACGGTCGAATAAAGTAGTATAAAAAATATAATTTAGAAGGTAAACCTATTGTTAAATGATCATTTCTCGATATAGCAAAATATGTATTGAAAAAATGAATAGTTTTTCTTTTTTTACTATTTATAAGTCTAAATTGAAAGAGATTAATTTTTTGATACTTCTTATAATTTTCTTCTAAAACGATATTTTCTCTTAGAAAGCCATATACTTTTTCAATCGCTATCTCAGTTGCACTATTCTCAAGAGATTCTTTAAGAAAAATAGGAAGTTGGATGCCATATAATGAACCAACTAATCCTATTCCTAACAAAAGAGATGGCTTACATTGAAAATGTTCTGTAAGCCTCAATACCCTATTCCAGTCCACGTCAAACTTCTCTATAAGATAATATAAATCATTTATCCATTCTATGCGTTCCCATCCATGTTTTGAACCATGTAATGCTAAGTAAATTATATTCATTTCAATATTCAACGTCTTTAACATAACACCTTGTAAAAATTGACTAGAACTATTTTCAAATATAGTGTTTTGTTCATACAGAGTTATCTGCTCACGAATCAGTTTCCAATGTACTTCTATATGAATATTATTTGAACTATAAAAATTAAAATCATTATTTAACTCTAAGAAGCTTTTATCCTCCAATAACGTTGTAGAAGACGGTGAGGTATATCCTTCTTTTATAAGCAAATTTGAAAGCTTTAAAAGCTGCTCTTGTGGAACTAATATATCTATATCTGCATATTGTCTTAAAGTTATATCTCCATACGCCATATCTGAGAGTAAAGGTCCTTTAAAAGCTATGACATCAACACCTCTATTTTGCAAATACGTAACAACTTTTAATAATTCTGATGTAGCTATTAAGTTATTACAAGCAATCTCTTTATAAAGTAAGCTTAATTTTTCAAAAAAATTTTGAGGTATATTATCTTTAAACACTTTTAATGTTTTATATACAACTGGTAAAACTCCATGCATATATGCTAAGTGAATAAAAAATTCCCAATCAATATTTTTTAGTAAATTTAAAATAATTTGCTCATCTACTCTCAGCCTTGATGACTCCAATATTAATTGTAATTCGTTGGAAAAACTTCTCATATATAGTTCATTAAAAATTATTTTTCATAAATCAACTTCTGATCCAACAATTCTTTTGTAAAGTTTAGTAAATCTATCTCTAATTGTTCTAAAGAAGCATCAAAAATGTTAACGAGTTCTATTAATATCTCATTTAGACAGGAATAATCATTAAAAAGTTTCCAGATTGTTTTACCAATTTGATTAATAGTAAAAAATAGACCTGTTGCGCTATTGAAGAGAAGTATTTCATCATCTATCTCTTGTAATAAAACGTCTGGAGAAACTATATAGCATTGTTCAAGTCTCATCCTCTCTCCTTTAATTCAGATAAATGATTTATAATGGAATTATAGACTTCTTCAAGTCTATTTAAATCATTTGGAATAGAAATCATAAAAATTGGTAACGAGTTAGCGACCGCTGCTAAAAATGGAATATATTCTTTAACTAAATGTGAAAAGTTCATTTCTGCTCCTTGATGCAGATGTTGAAATTTTTCTACACCATATAACTCTTTAAAGAGAGTAGAATCATATGAATCATTCCTATCCAAGATATAGATAACCTTTATAGGCAAAGGGTTTTTTACTATAGACATCCATTTTTGCCCTAGAACTTCCATTTGTCTATATGGTCTAGAGTAGGAGTGTGAAGATACACCCCAAAAAGTGTTATCTTTTTTAAAAACACCCAATTTATCATCTGTTATGAGGGCATGTCCTTTTTTCAAAAAATAAGAAGTCAAAGTAGACTTACCACCAAAAGATGGCGCCATAAATAGTAAAGCCTCATTTTCAAATTCTACAGCACCAGTGTGTAAAAACTTATAGACCTTTGCAAGAGACAAATATACAGGCATAGTTATATGATATAACCAGAACTTTAATAACTCTTCTGAAAATTGATCAAGTTTATGATAGAAAATAATCTGTGTATCAAGAGACCAACGAAAACTAACAACATCTTCAACATATAAAACCCAATTAACCTTTTGCATAATATCATCTGATATCGAATCATTAGCCAAAAGAACATTTCTATTATGATTATTTTTATATGTTAGTTGATTGTGAAAGTGCCGTAGATTAATCTCTTCAACCTCACGAATAATGAATGAGTCAGAGGTTGAAGAAGGGAGATTCTTTTCCGATAAAAATGAAGAAAAAATAAGATAAAAGTTATATATTTTTTCTTGAGAACGCATTATCCTCTAATTTGTGAGAACCATTTTTTAGCAAATGTGAAGAATCCATCTTTATTCTCAACTACTTCATCATGGTTAAACTCTTTGAATTGTCCATTTACCTTAACTTTTGCTTTTTTATAAGAATCAAATCTACCTGTAGCACTATTACCATAGACTGTTGATTCATACTTATCACGACTACAGAAAGTACTTGTATTAGTGTGAGCATTTGCAGGTGAACTTAAAGAACCTAAAGCAACAATAGTAGGTGCAGTATACGCAACTTTCTTTAAAAACTTACGTCTTGAGACATTTTCATGTTTTTGCATCATTAAAACCCTTAATGTGACTGTTAAAACGTTGAGTTTTTTATAATTAAAAACCCACTTACCCGAAAGTAAAAAACCTACTCCAGATATGGCTCATCTCTATAAAATAAGCTAACAAAATTATATGGCTTCACTCAGACCATAATTTAACTACAAATGCAATTATATATCTTCATATCTAAACACAACATTAAACAGAATATAAATATTACTTTTTAAACCATGGACGAATATCTTTTAATGCCAATCCATTTAACACAGCTCCAACATTTTCAAGTTGATGTTCACGAACAAATCGATTGATATTGGTAATAAATTCACGTTTGGAATAACCAACTTTGTAGACTATAAGACTCAAATCAGCTAAACGCATCAATACAAGAGCATCAGCTACAAGCCCTGCTACTGGAGACTCTATAATAATATAGTCATACTTTTGTCCAAGTTCCTCTAAAAGATCATGAAGCGTATCAGACATAATAAGACTATAAGGATTTGGATTAAGTGGACCTGCAGTAATAATATCACAGTTAGCTTCTAAGGTTTGTATAACATCATCACGTTGATTTTCTTTGCTTAAGAGTGTACTCATACCTTTATTATTAGGCAGGTTAAGTTTTGTATGGACTTCTGAACATCTAAGATCTAGATCTAAAACTATAACTTTTTTATTACTATTGGCCATAACCTTTGCAAATTCTATAGCAGTTGTTGTTCTTCCTTCTCCAGGAATTGAAGAGGTAATAGTTATAATTTTAGGCTTCTTTTCTGCAAATTCAAACTTTGTTAAAAGAACACGTAATGCATCTTGATAAAGAGATTTTTTATTTTTAAAATATGGCAGTACAGTGTAAATTGGTAGAATACTCTGTCTTTCAATATCAGTTATACTTTGTATAGTATTGGCAAAAAAGTTTCTAGCAAAAGCTTGTACAACACCCAAAACAAATCCTATTATTAAACCAATAGCAAGAATAATTGACCATTTAGGTTTAATAGGTGATGAAAGAGCTAGGGCACTATCAACAATTCGTACTCCTGAATCTGTAGAGGCTTTAATAATTGCTGTCTCAATCTGTTTTTGTAAAAGATATTCATAAACTTTCTCATTTACAACAAAGTTTCTTGTCAATTGTGAAAGTTGTTTTTCCTGTTCTGGTAATGCTTCTAAAGATAACTTGTTTTTCTTTATAATTTCAAGGAGTACTGTTTTACGTTGTGCTGTACCTAATAAACTGCTCTCAATAGTAGCTTTAAGACTCGCCTTGAGTCCTTCTATTTGCTTACGAGCTCTAATGACAGATGGATGTAACTCTGTATAATCTGCTTGTAAAGAAGCATAGTATTCATTCGCTTTTTGAATTTTATCGATTAAAGAAAGAATTGGAGCACTTGTAGCTGTTCCAGAACCTACATCTATACCTGTTGTTTCTTGATTGTCCGTTATATAATTTAGTAGATTATTTAAAACATTTTCTTGCATATCAAGCTCACGAAGCTGAATTTCTAACTCATTAAGGTTTTCAGTTGCGATACTTGCTTTATTCTGTAAATTTATCATAGTATGTAAAGATTTATACTCTTTAACATTCTTAGCTGAATCCTGCAAAGCTCGGTTAATATCCTGAAGCTGCTCTTCAATGAAATCAAGTGTTTTTTGTGCACCTGTACTTTTCATTTCAATACTGAGAGCTGTATAGGCCTCTACAACAGCATTCAGAACTTCTTGTGCACGCTGAGGAACATTATCCTGATAACTTAAATAAAGCAATGAACCTTGCTCAGACTCTGTGGAAACACCTAAAGAAGACTGAATCATTCCATACATATATTTATTTGGAATTACACTAAATATATACTCCTCATCTTCCAAATCTCGTAATTTCGAAACAGTAAAGGTAAATAAAGGATGCTTAATCTCTTCATCATAAGCAAAAATTTTTGTTAAATATGTATTTGATTGACCCCTTACATTTCCCGAAAAAAGAGAACGAAAACCATTTAAAACTTGTGTACTAAATGAAGGTTCAGTACTTAATTGAAAATGTGTTGCATCGACGGGTGTTAAATGAAATTCATAACCTATAAACTTTCCTTCAATGTAGTCTGTTTTAACAATAAATGGAGACTCTTTGTAAAGTTCGATAGCTTTAAAATTTTTGGAAAGAAAGTATTGTGTCCCAAGATCCATTTTTTCTAAAACTTTTTGTGCGACCATTCTTGAATGTAAAATAGATATTTCATTTGAAAGATTTTTTCCCTGTGTTCCCAAGGCTTGGGACATTAAATCATCAGAAGACTGTTGCTCTTTTATTTGCAGTGTTAAATTACTCTCATAAACAGCAGGACTGAAATAAGCTATTAAAATACTAATAAAAAAAGCTATCAGTGTTATAAGTAAAATTGATTTCTTATAGCGAACCAATATCGAGAACACATCTTTTAGATCAATTTCTTCCGTTGTATTTGTTTGCATAACTCTTTTATTATCGGAGTAAGAAGACATCTAAAGCTCCTAAATTATTAATGGTCTTAACGGTAAGAAATGGTGATAAAACGGCTTCCACCATTTCAAAGAATGGCATTTGTTCTTTAAAAGCTACATTATATGCTTTCATATCTCTTGGCTGCACATAAACTATATCGTTAGGTTGTAAAATCAAGCTTGTTAATGTCATATCTGAAAGTTCTGCAAGGTTTATCTCTTTTACCATAGGTTTTCTCATACCACCACGTATAACTTTTACATTTGTTCGTTTAGCATCATCTGTTAAGTCACCCGAGTAAGCAAGTGCTTCAAAAAGAGACATAGTACCGTTTGTAACCTGTACAACACCAGGCTTGTTAACCTCTCCAAGAACAAAAAGTTTTTGATTCAGAATTTTAACACTAACAAAAGGATTCTTAAGATATTTTTTATATTGTTCGTGTAATTTGGCAGCCGCTTCATCTTCTGTTAAACCAGCAATTTTTACAACATTTACTAAAGGAAGTCTTACTGTTCCATTTTTTGGAATCAAAATTCCTTCTGTACCATCTTTAACTTGGATATCACCTCTACCAGCAGTATTTAATAGCATACTAAGTTGCTGATCAGTTTGTGCAACACTTTGATTTTGGACAATAATTTCTACACGGTCACCCTTGGTGATTTTCCATTCAAACTCTAACTCTTCTTCATATTCCTTATCTGAAACTGTTTTTACAACTGTTTCATTTGTCTGAAACAGTTGAAAACTTTTAGTCTCACATGCGGTAAACAGTAAAGGAATGATTGTAATAAATAAAAATTGATTAAACCTCATAAGATAACCTTTTTAAAATATATTTATCCATTGATATGATGTATTATAACCAGAATTAAACGGACGTAGTATAAATATTTAATATTGAAAATAAACTAAGATTAATAGCATATATGATTAATAGTTGACAATAGAAGTTAAAACACTCAAAATGTAACTATATGTAACAACAATAAGTATCTTTGACTCTTAATAATATTTCTTACAAAATCTAATTTAGAAAACTATACAATGTAAGCATATTAAGGAGCAAGTAATGAAAAGATTATTTTTTTCACTCATTAGTCTATTAGCATTGAAAGTATCTCTTTATGCTGCCTACAACAGTGATAAAACTTTATATTATAATGGTCATTACAAGAAAAAAAGTTATGACAAAAATTGTGACACTTATGGAGGTATTGAAACAGATCCACATGCTGCAGGTAAGAACATGCATCATGATAAAAAGAAATATCAATATGAATATTCTGAAGAATATAAAAAGAGTTACAAAAAAAAAGATTATTATAAAAAATAAGATTTTAAATAATCCTCTCAAATGTTTCTTACAAAAAAACTATTTGCAAGTATAATTCAAAACACACCTTTAGTATCCATTGACCTTATTGTAGAAAATGATGTAGGGGAAATTTTATTAGGTAAGCGTATTAATGAACCTGCAAAAAACTTCTGGTTTGTGCCGGGAGGAAGAATATTCAAAGATGAGTCATTAGACAGTGCTTTTGAAAGAATTGTTCAAGAAGAGCTAGGTATTTCACTCAAACGTTCCGATGCACACTTTCAAAATGTATACGAACATTTTTATAAAAACAATGTATTTAATGAAAATATTTCTACACACTACATTGTATTAGCATATAAATTAAAAACTACCCAACAACCGCTCTTAAATAGCCAACATAGTAAATATTGTTGGTTTAAATATCAAGATATATTAACAAATCCTCATGTTCACCAATATACAAAAAACTACTTTTTAGATTCTACACAACAAAAATAATCATTAAAATCTAAAAACGATCTTTATAGCTGCATTTTTGGCACAGCTCTTCTACTGCTTTGTTATTTCGAAATCCCTCTAAAATATTTTGGGCACGCTGTGAATGAAGTACTTCATCTAAAGTTTGTTCATGTAAATTTCCAAGGGCAATAACTCCCTCTCCATCTAAACAACAAGGGACAACAGTTCCATCAGCAAGTATCCCAAAATGAGACTCAAGTCCATAACAATAGCCATGACTTTGATGTGACGACTGTAGAGAAGGCCATTCAAAATAGTTCTCAAAATGGAGTAATATTTTTGGTGCTAGTCGGATAGACTTTACCTTGTCCCTATATATACTTTCTAACTCTAGAGTAACACCAAAATGCTCTTGCAGTGAAGAAAAAAGTTTTTGATTAAACTCTGTTTCACTCAAAGATGTATCAAGATTCCAAAGACGAAGATTTATAAAAGCTTCTGGGGCATTGTAAAGTTTATAATCACATACACTAAACACTTCTTGCATATACTCCTCAAAACTCATACTTAAGCTATTTTTATTAAAACTGTTCAAAGAGATATTTAATTGTCTTACACTTGAGTGAAAAATAGTACTTGCAGCTGTTTTTTTTAAATAATACCCACTAGTAGTTAGCTCCACAGCAAACCCTTTTTGCTTTGCAGAATCAAGATAGAACCCTAAATTTGAAAGAGTAAGTGGATCACCTAGAATGTGAAAAGCTAAAAGTTTCGTTTTACCCTCTAATTGTTCTAATATTTTTTGAAAAAATTGCCCATCAACTATTTTGGAAGGTTTTATTTTTGGAGGGCAAAAACTACACGCCAAACCGCAGATATTAGTTACTTCAATGTGAACTTTACGAAACTGCATGTGCTACTCTAATTTTTTGTGGAACTTTAGCGTAGTTTTATAGTTTTGAAGCAAAAAATTATAACAACTCAATAAAACATTCACAGCTACTGTTAAATCATCAAAATTTAACAGCAATTTAACTCAAAATGGAATATAATACAAATATCTTAGAGAGAAGGGGAGTTTTGTATGGTTACATTAAGTTTAAGTAAACAAATAAGCTTAGGTTTTGGTCTTATGCTACTGGCAATGGTAGTAATGGGTGGTATAGCCACATCGAGTATGTCAAGTGCTACTGACAACTCGCAAAAGTTGGATCAGCAGTATATTACCGAAGTTGATGTTGCTACATCTTTAGAAAGAAATTTTGCAAAAGCAAGAATTGAGATGATAAAACTCATAAATGGAGATGTTGAAAAGAAAAAGAATGTAGATCTTATATTTTCAACAATTTTTGAAAGAATTAAAACTCTTGAAGAGCATGTTGCACTTTATCCACAACTTGCAACGCTAAAGAGTGAACTACCGACGGTTAAAAAAGAACTCTCGGCTTATCATAAAATTAGTGATGCAATTGCTAAATTACATACTGAAAACTACGAAATAGCAAAACATCTTGACCAAGATGCAGTAGCATTTATGTCTCATGCCAATAAAGTACTCAATAGTCAGAAAAAACAACTTAAAAAAGCCGCACAAACAAAAAATGAGATAGAACTTCGAGTAGAACGTGCAATGTACGCTTATGATGCTTATATAAACGTTATGAACCTACGTTTACAAAACTTTCGTTCAGCAGTACGTAAAGACCCCGCAATTTTAAGTACTTTGCTTCAAAAATTTGACGAGATTATTTACCCTGTGGAACAACTACGCAAGGGAGCAAGAAATGCAAATAATATTGCATCTTTTCAGGCATATGAAGACTCTGTTAAACTATACAAAAAACATCTTGAAAGCTCTATAGCAATCAATGAGCAGATTTTACAGCTAGGTAGTGAGGCAACAAGCCAAGCGATACGAACACTTGCAAGTGTAGAAAAAATCAACAAAGCAGGTCTAGTTGGAACAAAAAAACTTTCAGACTCTTCTGTTGCGGCACTTCAGAGCTCTTCATCTCTTATGAAAGTGACATTGGTTCTTGCTCTTATATTTGGTGCTGTAACTGCTTATTATATTATTGTTATAGGTATCAAAAGACCTCTAGACATATTTAAGGAAAAAATGCTTGAAATAGCACAGAACAAAGACCTTACACTTGCTGTTGATACAAGAGCACCACAAGAAATAAGTGAAATAGCTCAAGAGTTTAACTCATTTACAAAAGAGCTTCATACACTTATAGATAATACTAAGCTCTCTTCAAATGAGAATGCTTCTATAGCACATGAACTCTCTACTACAGCTCTTGGTGTTGGTAATAATGTTGAAAAATCTGTAACAGTTACTCAAGAAGCAAACAACACTGCTTCAAAAATCCGTGATGAGATTCAATCTTCTATTGCAGATGCTATTGAGAGTAAAAAAGAGATTATTCGTGCAAATGAGAAACTCACATCTGCTAGTGGTGATGTGAGAAACATGAATGCAAAAGTACAACAAACAGCAGAGATGGAAGTAGAACTCTCACACAGTATGACGACACTCTCTCACGATGCAAATGAGGTAAAAGTAATTTTAGAAGTTATTAGCGATATTGCTGACCAGACAAATCTTCTTGCACTCAATGCAGCCATAGAAGCAGCACGTGCGGGTGAACATGGTCGTGGTTTTGCCGTTGTTGCTGATGAAGTACGTAAACTTGCAGAGAGAACACAAAAATCTCTTGTTGAAATTAATGCGACTATCAACGTTATAGTTCAGTCAATTATGGATGCAAGTACACAGATGAGTAAAAACTCTGAAGAGATTCAAGCTCTTGCAATTACAACTGCAGAAATTGAAAGTAAAATTAATGAGAGTGTTGACATTGTAAGCCTTGCCGTAAGAGCTACAGATACAACGGTTTCTGACTTCCAAGCAACAGGAAAAAGTGTTGAAACAATAGCAGCGAAAGTCTCATCTATCAATGAAATTTCAAGTACAAATGCAAGAAATGTTGAAGAGATAGCTGCTGCTGCTGAACACCTTAACTCAATGACAGAAGAGCTAAACAGTAAACTTGAACTCTTTAGAACATAATAAAATTGTGCTCATAGGTGCCTCTACGGGAGGACCTGCACATATAGAAAAAATACTCCTAGCACTCCAAAAACCTCTCTGTTTCACACTTATAATTGCACAGCATATGGGACAGGAATTCCTCCCTAGTTTTGTACAAAGACTCTCTCTAAAAACAAACCACACTATAGAGCTTGTAAAAGATGGTTCATATGTAGAAAAAGGAAAAGTGTATATAGTTACACAGAGATGTAGTCTCATACACAGAGATTTCAACTTACTCTTTCACGTTGAGAGTAAACATGATGCACGTTTTAATCCAGAAATTGACTACCTATTTCACTCTGCTACTATCATTAAAAAGACAGCAGACCTTTTGGCGATTATACTAACCGGGATTGGTGATGATGGTGTTGATGGATGTGTAGCTCTCGCTAAAAATGGTGTACAATGCCTAGGAGAGAGTGAAAAAACAGCAGTTGTATACGGTATGCCAGCACGTGCAAAAGAGAAAGTTCCAAATATAGAAATATTGGATTTACAAGCGATAATTACAGCTATACAAAAGTTTGGAGAGTGTTAATGTTTTCATGGTTATTTAAGAGTAAAGAAGAGACTACAAACAATCCTCAAAATAAAAAGTACGAAGACTTTTCAAACATAGAAACTATTGCAAAATATTTTGAAAGTCTTACAGGTGTAACCTTTGATAAACAGATTTCCATACTTAACTCAAAAGCTAAGAGTTTTTGTCAAGCCAGAGATATATACTCTTATAAAGAGCTCCTTGAACGAATAGAGCGTGATGAGGCACTCAAACAAGAGCTCATTAACAGGCTGACAACAAATGAAACATTTTTTTACAGAGAGTTTAGCCAAATAGCCGAACTCGTTTCACTTATACAACAAGAGTCCAAAAAAGTACGAATTTTATGTGCGCCTTGCGCAACTGGTGAAGAGAGTTATTCTATAGCCATTGCACTTTTAGAAGCAGGAGTTACACAAAGCAGTTTTGAAATTGTTGGGATTGATATAAACTCTGATGCTATTAAAAAAGCGCAAACAGCTCTATATAAAGAGAGAAATATGCGTAATCTCTCAGAGGAGCTACGAGAGAGATACTTTGTTCAAGAAGGCAATACATTTAGTGTGAAATCTCATATCAAAACACTTGTCGAGTTTAAAGTATTTAACATCTTTGAGGATAAATTTACAAAACTAGAAAAATTTGATTATATATTTTCAAGAAATATGTTGATATATTTTGATGCTCAAACAAAACTAAAAGCACGTTCAATACTTGAGTCTATGCTCAAAGACCGAAGTAAAAAAATCTTCTTTGGACACGCCGATCTTTTTTAATATACAGGAGTTACATTGCGAGAAGAAGATATAAAAAAACAACTCTTTGATGCAAGTTACTCTTCAAATACACATAAAGTTAGAAAAGAGGTAAGTAAGAGTGTTTTTGTGCCCCACTCTCCTACAGAGATAAAACTCTTTAACTACACAAGCTTTTATGAACTACAGGATAAAGCCAGAGAACTACTCTGTCAAAAAGTAGAACTTGATTTTCAAACGGCTCTCCAAAAAGCAACAGAAGAATTAACAGGTCTCACACAAACTGAATACAATGATAAAATTTACGAACTTTATTTAGAAAGAAAAGAGTCTTATAAAGACCCACGTTTAACTATAGAAAACCTTAACTTTCCTCTTCCCAAGCTGACACTAGAAACATTGGAAAATGAAACAAGCACCAACCTAAACCATTATCTTCCCTCTAATATGCTCAACTCGTCACTCAAGTACATTAAAAATGTTTCGACGTACAACTATAGAAAAGAGAGCATGTACAAAGACACAGAACTTTTACAAATAGAGAAACTCAAAACTCACTTTTCAGAGTGCCAGTCAGAACTTTTAGACGATGAAGTTTTATGCTTCATAGAGTATATAAACAGAATAATTCAAAAGAGCCAAGCAGTCCCAGAAAACGAAATACATAAAGCAGCTAATGCTATAGGAGTAAGCCAAGAAAGTAAAGAAGAGTTTTTTCATACTGCCCAACTTCTCCAGAGTATACTACAAGAAGCTGAAGAAGATTTTGCCTATAGATTACTACAAATTTATTACTTGTTTGAGAAAGAGTTAAAGGCATATAAGCTTGAAGAGTATAAAGCTCTTACCTTATACCATGGAAAATATGCAAAAGACTTTATCAACCTCTATGAAGATAACTTTTTTAAACGTGGTGATGAGGAAAATCACTCTAGAAAGTATGGTGTTGCTCTTTGGGCAAAGCTTGAAAGTGAAGCACAGGCGAAGACACTTAACTACAAAGCGACGCCGGCAAAACTCTTTGTAACTGTTGCAAAAAACTACTTTGACGGAGATGTCGAAGCAGTTGCCACACTCGAATTTAACTACTTGATTTGTGCATATAAGACAGACAGACATTCTGAGCCATTACACTCCACAGAAGATGCTCTCCGTAAGCAACTCTCTCCACAACTCTATCGAGTACTGCGTGAACGTTTTTATCCACTTTTTGGAGTTGACTATACACAAAATAAGGGTTTTGAACATCTCACTAAGGAACTTTTAAATGATGAAGAAGAGCGTGGAGGTATACTCGAACTCGTAGATATACAGCTATTGCAAAAGTATTCAGAAAAAAGTATAGCGGAGATTATAAAAGGGGTTTACCATCTTATTGGCTACTCAACACCTCCTTCTTTTCCACTATTTGCTTCTATAATTGGAGGGGATATTCTAATAAACGATGAGTTCTATCCAGCTATAAAAACGCCACTGCTTACACTAATTTCAGCTGATTTTTTACAAAAAAGAATGATGAAAAAAGAGAGATACAATGAAGAAAATGTCTACCGATACTACGCAAATATGAGTTTTGATGCACTACGACCAATTCTTATCTACTAATCCTCTTTTTTCTCTTGTATATATCCTTTTTGAAATTGAGCACGTTTCGAGAGCATTTTTACACTATCTGTAAGATCTTCACCCGCTATATGATAATGCTTATGCAGTTTTTCTAAAGAGTCCTCAATTTTTTGTGTGAGAACCTCACTTAAATCATCGACTTTACGTTTCATATCTGTGACTTGTTCATCTTTTGACATCTCTAACTCACTAATGAGATTAGCAAGACGTGATTGCGCTTTTACATAATCTGACTTCACTGCTTCAACATCTGCCACTAGCTCTCTGAGTGTTGAATAGACATCAAATAAACCACTATTTTTTTTCTCTAACTCATCCATTTTTTTCGATGACAACACCATTTGCTGCATTATCATTTCACTCTGATTTCGTATAGCTTGAAGTTTTGTTTCACTCTCTGAGAGTGAAGTTGTTGTACTTTCTGTGTGTGACTTTAAATTCAAAAGTTGTGACTCAAATGCCTTACTTACACCAGAGAGTCTCTCAAGTGTTTTATTTGAAATAGTTTTAGATATATCGTTGGAGAGCGAGTGCATACTCTCTAAGGTCTCTTTGAGCCCATTTAAATGCACTTGAATATCTCCTCTGCTCTCTACTGCTTTTTGTAACACACCGCTTAATTTATTGTAGTGGTCTTGTTCGGCAACGCGGAGTATATCTATATGCTTATGCACAACATCATCAAGCTCTGGAAGCTGTACTTCGCTAAAGTATTTAAAGGAGTTATTGACACTCTTATGCCAGGACTCTACAGCATCAAATTTTTCTGTAAATTTTGCTTGATTAATTTTAATAGTATCGAGTGCTTTTATATCATCTTGAAACTTTTTACGCATCTCCTCTTGCAGAGCACGTTCCTCTTCATGTGCTGCATTTAATCGGTTTTCAAGTTCTAAAATAAACTCTTTTAACTGAGAAACTTCTCCTACTAATACCTTGGAAAATTCACTCTGTGCTTTAGCTATTTCAGATTGTCTTGTCTGATGTAAAATATTCATTACAATGTATAAAAAGAGTGCTACTAAAAGAGGAAAGAGTGACTCTTTTAGTGCAAGAATCACATTAACACTATCTGGCTGCAATATAAAATGTACAACACTTCCTATGGCACCGATACCAAGCATTAAAGGAGCATAGTTTAATTTATTTGGTTGTTTTAAAATTGCTATTTGACGAAGAAAAAGAAGAGCCATAAAAACAAACGCGACGATAAGTTCGTTGTCAAACATGGAGTCCCCTCATAGTTAAGATGAACTATTCTATCATATTTTTTTATAAAACTATTTTCATCAAGTCACTTGGATGGCTTAGCAGTGTATGGTGTTGAGCATCCGGTGTAAATCCCCATGTTGCAAAAAGTGCATCTATACCTGCGTTTTTTGCACTCAGCATATCTTTTGAGTTATCTCCAACCATCCATGCCATATCTCTACTTTTATCATATTTATAAACATCAAGTATTTTGGTAATCATTTCAGGACTTGGCTTTGATGCACTCACTCTGTCAGCACCAACTATCTCATCAAAATGTTTTGCAACACCTAGAGAACTTAACATTCTCAGAGCAAATTTTGTCGGAGCATTAGTTGCTACAGAAAGATTTACGTTTTCATCTTTTAATCGTTCTAACATCTCTAAAATACCATCATAAAGATAAGGACTCTGTGTACACTGCTGCTCATAATGAGACTCAAAAGCTATCATATCTGGCTTTTCATATGTCTCTGTACCGTAAAAAAGTTTTGGTAAGTTTCTCACTTCCATGTTGATAGCTTCAACTACAAAAGCTTCACTTAGTGGTGGAAGATTATGGCGTATCTCTCTTACATGATTAATAGATACAGTAATATCTTTTTTTGAATCAATAAGTGTGCCATCCATGTCAAATATAATAATCTTTTGCATTACTTCATCTTCTCGTATATCTCTAAAAGTGCATCTACAAAAGTATCACTATCATTAGGACATCTACACACCCTATACTCTTTAAAACCCAACTCTTCTGCCACTTCTCTATACTCTATTTCTAGTTCAAAATCTGTCTCTGAGTTATCTATAGTAAAGGCTATAGGAAAAATAATAACTCCACGATTTCGTACTGTTTTAAGTTTGTCTTCAAGTGAAGGTGTCAACCATGCCATTGGACCAACTTTAGACTGGTAAGCAAGATGCGACTTATGAAAATTCATGCCCTCTTCTTCAAGCATCTTCTCTAAAATTGCAACATGTTTCTCTACATGTCTCTGATACACATCACCTGCATCTACAATTTTTTGAGGTAAGCCATGTGCTGAGAAGATAATGTCAAAATCATTATAATCATCTGAGCCGACACTATTTTTGATACTTTCCAATATGGCTTTATTATATGTTTTATTTTCAAAAAAGTGTTTTATCTCAACTAAAATAGCATTTCCACTCATATCATGGTATGTCTCTTCAAAATCCTCTAAAGAAGACTTCGTCGTTGTTGTTGAGAACTGTGGATACAGAGGAATAAGATAAATCTTTTCAACCTCTTGCGCATTTAATCTCTCTATAACCTCATTTGCAAAAGGTGGAGTATAACGCATCGCAAAATCAACGATAACATCTTCTCCTAGCCTCTTTTGCATTTTAGACACAAGATTTTTTGTATGTCCAACTATTGGAGACTTTCCACCAAGTTCACGATATATCTCCTGAGAAGATTCTGTTCGTGTAAAGACTATCATTCCACCAACAAACTTACGTAAGAGATTACTCTTCATAGTGAGAATGTTCTCATCTGAAAACATGTTTTTTAAAAAGAGTTCTACCTCACTAAGGTTATTTGGACCACCCATATTGAGTAAAACTATCGCCTCTTTTGCCATATCTAATTTAATCCTCTTTTACACCTAAACTAACTTCGTACATAAACTCTTGTAAAGGAAGCATATCCTCATATATCTTATAAAGAGTATCTATAAGCGCTTCACCATCTGTGATTAAGTCTGGGTTTAGCCTCTTAAACGTAGCCATTCCTTTGTAGAGACTCAAGTCCGCATGCTCCATCTCTGCATTAAAACCTCTTGGATAACGTTTATACCCTTTTTCTAAATGTGTATAATCACTATCTTTTGCTTTAATATCTTGAAGTATATTCCAAAGCTTTGTACGTCTAGTGTCATCTAAAATATACTCCCTAAAAGCATCAAGCATAGGCTTTTCAAACCAACGTACCCCAACAGCTACCATAAGCTCATCTGGAGAAAAATGCATATAAAAAGCAGAACTTTGCATACGTTTTGTTCTTCCTTGCCAAAAAATAACTCCAATACGATGTTTAATAGGTGCTTTATTTGCACCCATACGACGTGTGTCACGGTAAATTCTATAAAGAGATTTATTTATTTTTGGCTCTGCATTAATTGTGGGAACTAGGGCTTGTAGATGTTCACCCATCTCAACAACAAAAGTACGAGAAGGCTCTAAAATAAGTTGTTGATACTCATCTTTATGTGCTTCAAACCACTCTTTGTTGTTATTTTTTTGAATTTGTTTTAAAAAAGCAAGTGCGCCTTTTCCAAAACCACTAAACTCCATCACTCTCCCTTAGGCGATTTTTCTATTTCTAAAGGCAAGAGCAATAATGATAGCAATAACTGTATATGTTACCGGTACAAAATCAGGAATTGGCACCGGATCACCTTTCGCATACGAGTGCATTCCTGCAAGATAGTAATTTACTCCAAAATAGGTCATTAACACTGACGTAAATGAGATTAGCGAGATAACACTAAAGTTAAATTCACTGTAAATACTCTTAATAAAACGTAAGTGAATTACAACTGCATAAACTAAAATAGTTACAAGTGCCCATGTCTCTTTTGGATCCCAACCCCAGTAGCGTCCCCAAGATTCATTAGCCCATACTCCACCTAAAAAGTTACCAAAAGTAAGCAGTACTAAGCCAACCATTAAACTCATTTCATTGATGGCATTTAACTCTTTAATCGAGAGTGCTATCTGCTCTGTATTTTTAGTAGTTCTCACCATAAAGAGTATCAAAGTGATAAAACCAAGAAGTGCTCCAAGACCTAAAAAGCCATACGAAGCAGTAATCATGCTTACATGAATACTTAGCCAGTAAGAGTTAAGTACAGGCACTAAATTTGTCACTTGAGGATTCATCCAGTTTAAGTGTGCGACAAAGAGAATAAGCCCTGTTAAAATTGCTGTAGCCGCAAGTGTAATTGGTGAGCGTTTTGAAAAGATAAATCCTGCTAAAACTGTCGCCCATCCAATGTAAATCATAGACTCATACCCATCTGACCAAGGAGCGTGTCCTGAGATATACCAACGAAGTGCAAGACCAATTGTGTGTATAACAAAAAATGCAATGAGTAAATACAGAGCAGTTTTTGTAAAAAATCCCATTTTAAACTTAGGGTTAATGATATTTGTAAAACTTAAAATAAGTAATACAAATCCCATAAGCAGATAATATGGATAGATTCTTTCAAAAATATTCGCATGGTTATAAAACATCTCAGCAGCGATTTTGTTATCACTTGGATACACAGCAGAGCCATACTTTTTCTGATATTCGGCAAGTTCAGAGAGTGCCGTATCACTACTATCCCATTTACCGCTTGCCAAGGCATCATCTATAGAAGTAAAATAATTGATTGCAATTTCACGAAGTCCGTTCCCCTCTTCTACAGAAAAGTTTTGCAGTGCTTCAATCGTCGCAAACCACTTGTTATTTTCATCATCAATCTTTGGCCAAATTTTGAGTAATGAACCTGTAAATACCATGTAAACAACATTGACCTGCTCATCTACTTTTAAAACTGCTTTATCAAACTTATTTCTGTATTTTGCTTCTTTACGTGCAGCTTCATCAACCTGTTCTGCTAATTTATAACCTCTAATTCCCTCAGGGTCTTCAAAAAACTGTGCAAATGAGACATATTTTGCATCTTTTTGAGCACCAATAGCCTCGTTTATAAGAGGGTCTTTTGTTCTAATAACTTTAATATTTCTATATATATCTGGACGAATCATCATACCAAGAACTACTTGGTTTGGTGTAAGTTTTTCGCTACCAACTTGTAGTGAGGAATCTCTGTATATTTTTGCAAGTACCTCTGTTGCAAGCGTATCCATAGGTTTCATACGCCCTTTTGTATCTTGTACAATTAATTTACCAAACTTCTCTGCATGAGCTTTATCAAAAGATAAAATTGTTTTAATAGATGGATCAAGTGTATCAGCAGCAACACTCGGAGTTGTACTAAGTGCCAGTGCAAAAGCTACAAATAATGCAGCAACAGTTCTAGACTCACTCGCTTTTTTTGCCTTATCAGCAAGTTTTGAAAATCTATGTCTTCTTGAAAAAAGTGACCAAAACATTCCAAGTCCTAACATCGTATATCCAATATAAGACGGAAGAGTTCCAGGATCATTATTTACAGAGAGAACAGTTCCCATCTCATCTTGGTCATACGAAGCTTGAAAAAATCTATATCCACGATGTTCAAGAATATTATTCATAAAAATTCTGTATGGCATTGTTAAGCCCTCTTCACTATCAATCAATATAACTTCACTCGCATATGATGCAGGACTCATGGAACCTGGATAACGGTCAAGTTGGAAATCAAGTAATTTAATTTTAAATGGTAATGCTAACTCTTTAGCACCATAAGAGATATGAACATCTACTCCATCAATAACTGCATGAGATTCATCTCCAATAACACCTTTACGCCCATAAACGTAGCTCTGTGCAGTTTTTCCATCAACTGTAACAGCAAACTTAAATGCTTCAAGACCATTTGATTTTGCTTTTGCATCAGGATCGCTCACCACTTTTTTACTTGCATGTGGTAAAAAACTTCTTAAAACAAAACTACCTAAATCTGTACTGTAAAGTACTCTGGTGTTAAAAACTTCTGCATCGTTTGCTGCTAGATTACCTTTTGATCTGTCATCCATTTTAAAGTATGAGAGTTGCATCTCATGCTTCATAAACACTTCGCCATCTTTAAGGTAAATTCCTATGACAGGCTTATCAAACTGCTCTTGAGATGCAAAATCTAAAATAAATGTTCCCGCATCATAAAAACTTCCCTCTTGCAGGGCTAAAGGCTTTCCTTTTTCACCTGCAGTTACCATCATGTTTACTACAGCTTTGCCATTCTCATCTTCTACAAGTTGTTCAATCGCATCTGGAATATACTCAACAAGCTTCACATCAACTTGTTTTCCAGCAATCATTAAAGAAGCATCAAGTCTATTTTCTCTACGTTTGGACAAATAAACAACTTCTGAATGTTCTACTTTTTCATTGCCTACACTTGCAGTTACACTAAAGTAGTTATCACTGCTTGTCATACTTGAAGCAGTCTGTCCTTCACGAATATGCATCGTACCCTCATAACCAAAAAAACGCGTAATTGATGCACCAAGTAAAATAACTAAAAAAGAGAGATGAAAAATAAAGATAGGAGCTTTTGCAGAAGTGTACATCTTATACTTAAAAATATTAAGTGTTAGATTTATCGCTAATAAAGAGAGAAGAATCTCAAACCATACAGCGTTATATATTTCAGCCTTAGCTGTCATTGTCCCAAAGTCATTCTCAACTATAGTTGCATAACCAATTGAAAATGCAAATATTAGCATAAGAACAGCCATTGTTTTCATGGAGTCCATGATAGAGAGAAGTTGTTTCATAAATAAGCCTTTTTGTGAAAAAATTATTGTAGTCAAATAAGGATAACAGAGAGTGTCAAAAGCTCTTAATAGCTTACTCTTTTGGCTTTTGTGTGGAAAAATCTATACCGGTTTTTAAGAGTTCACTTGCCTGCTCTTTTTTTTGCACTTTTTTCATAACATTAACCGGTCTGTCATTCTTAAAAAGTTCACTTTTTATAAGTTTACCTTTCTCATCGTACCACTTCTGTTCACCCTCTTTGTAGTTGTTTTTATACATAACTTCTGTAAAGAGTTTCCCTTTATAGTCATACTCTTTTTGTAAGCCCTCTTTTTTATTATTAACATATTTAACAACTTGTGCAAGTTGTCCATTGTCAAAAAACTCCTTTTGCAAACCCTCTTTTTTATCGTTTATATAATAAACCTCATGTTTCACATTTCCATCTCTAAAATAGGCACGTTCAACACCATTTAACTTACCGTCTGTATAAAAAACATCTGAGAGCTTATACCCTTCTTTGTCATACCAAGTGAGTTTTCCATCACGTTTATTGTCTATATAATTTACACTATAAGCAAGCTGACCCATCTGATAATACACTTTTTGTATTCCCTCTTTAATCCCATCTCTCTTGTCGGTATGGGTTCCATCTAAATAGTTTGTCTCTGCTTTGAGCTCACCATATTCAAAGTAAGTTTTTATCAACTCTGCTGATAATTGTGAAGAGAGTAATCCTAGAGACAGAAGTGCAGCTAAATATTTTTTCATATGTAAAATTCCTTGGAAAATAGATGTTTTAGAAGTTTATTTTCAAAAAAACAGATATATTCAATGTTTTCATGAAAATAAACTCGTCTCAAAAGAGACGAGTGAAGAGGAGGAAGTTTTACTTCCACCCTTTTGTAACAATCTCTGAGGATTTATTATACGGATATTTACTCACTAACTCTTTGATAGATAGTTTTTGATCACCACCTCTCATAAAGTGAGCAAGTGTTACAGATGCCCAGTAATCATTTGCATACTCAGTGCCTTCAAGCTGTAGAGGTACACCTTTATCATTTACTGTATGACAAGCCGCACACGTTACAGGACCAGTATATTCACCATCTGGTGAGTATTGTAGTGCTTGTTCGTGTGTTGTAACGTCAACTGAACGCTCTTTACCATCATATCTTGTAGAGTAGAGACCATGTGTAGACTCATGACACGTTTGACATGCTATATCCCCATGCGCTTTAGAGTATCTAAAGAGTGAGTATTTATTTGGTAAATCAATTGGGAAGTATTTTCCACCTGTTTCACTCTCAATAAACGGTGCTAAGTGACAATCCGCACAATGAGGCTCAGATGCCGCTAACCACCAATCATCACCACCAGAAGCAGCTACATACGGTACATCTCCACCTTCTGGATGATTCCAAGGTTTCAGATCTAACTTACCATCTTTACCAGCATTTTTAACAAGTACAGCTGATTTATGGTCTGCATAGTAGCTTAGTACTTCATTATTACCAGTTGTTTTAGGGTCAGCATATGAATTAAATTTCTTCGCATCACCACCAGCAATAACATCAATCATCTCTTTAAGAGTTTTATTTCTTAAGCTTTTACCTTCTTGCGTGCTGTCATGTTTAATGTCATCATAGTTTTGCATCGCTTGTGCAACTTTAGTATGACAGTTTGTACAGTAAAGACCTCTCATCTCACCAGCATCTTTTCCATGCTCATCTTTGAGTGACACTTCGTTAAGTTGATACTTACCATACTCATTTAAGAAGAATGGAGGTTTTGCATTTGGATTTGAGTGTGCATCACGTCTTACGTAACAACCACCACCAGATTTTCTGATATCACCTTTTGCAAATCTTCCTTCACCATATCTGTCTGTAACACGGAATGGATTTGAATCATCATTCATGTTAGGGTTTTGGAAGTGTGTCGGGTGACACGATTGACACGCTTGACTTCTACCCGCAGCATCTGGCATTGGAACCATAGCAAGGTGGAAAGAGTGAATAGCTTCACTAAGAGGTTTTGCTTTTACAGCTTTATAACCAGACGCAGTTGGACGTGGAACCTCTAAGTTACCAGAGACGTTATCACCATGACAGTCAGCACAGTTTACAAGACCAGTTGAACCAAGTCTGTTTCCAGATGCATTCTCTCTATAATCTTTTAAGAACGTAGTTCCATGGTGAGCATCATGCAGTGAAAGAATGTTTATAGAAGACTCAGCAAGTCTTGCCATATACTCAGACTCATCTGGATACGACTTCCAATAGTTGTACTCTTTATCTGAAAAAGCAAGTCCTTCATCTCTTGCCATTTGTGCCGCTTTACCATTTCTTGAGTGACACGCGTAACAGTTAGGAATATCTACAGGATTTGTACCAAAATAAGAAACTGTCTGACCATCTTCTTGCTTCATACTTTTACCAGTTCTATCATGCATCTCAACAGTTGAGTACTGAAACGGTTGGAAATCTTTTTCAGTTACAGAACGAATAGTCCCTTTTCTTGTTGAGTCATTAAACGCAGTTAAAGGAAGACCTAAAGCATCCCAAATATGTGATGCAGTAAGAACAAGCTTCACATCTTTAACAGGCGGAACAAGCGTATCCGTCATAACGATATTACCACCATTTTTCCCTACATAATCAAGATAACCACCTGACATAGGTTTTCCAGAAGGACCACTATCTATGTTTACAGGGACTTGACGACCGATACGTAAACGATCTTTCTCAGTAGCACCTGCAGGTTTTGTACCCTCTAAATCTTTGTAAATGAAAAGGTGTGTCCAAACGTAGTTCGCAACATTATCACCTGGCGAATCAAAGTGACCATCACCGTCTGTATCTTTTGGTACAGACCAGTACTTCATTTTATTACCTTCACTATATGAGTTATCTTTTGTATAATAATAAAGTTTAATGTCATCATCTGGTGAAAGAAGCTTAGGAAGCTTTCCACTTGCACCACTTGATACAGCTTGCGCTTGAATTGAGTTATATGGAGGAATTACACAACAGTAACTCATCTCAAAACCAACACAGTGCATACCAAGTTCATAGTTGATAAACACATTATAATCATTTTTAGGCTCATAGCCTTTAGTAGTTTTGCCATTTGCATCTACTTCCGTATATGCTTTGAGCTTATTTAACTTGAATGGTGGATTCTTGTCATAAGCTAAAGCACTGGACGCAGATAACGACATAAACGCAACAGATGCAGCCAAGCCAATAAATAAGTTTTTCTTATTCACAATTCTAATCTCCCCTTGATGAATTTCATAAGGAGTATTACATTTTATAATTTAAGTGAATATTAAATGAATGGTAAACGAAAGCCTTAAAAGCAAATTTGTGATATTATTTTTTGTGTGTGATAATTATGTGATAAATAACTTTTTTTAACTTATACGTTAAATTTATACAGCTTATATAAGTTCTTTAAACTCGTAAACTTCTTTCTCTTTGTTCCAATGAAAGTTACCAGCTACATTTTCAAAGGCTTTCATAATTAGAGTCTCGTGAGAGTCATGAGAGTAAATTACTATGGGAGTATGATAGTAGCGATTGTAAGACTTTATGGGATGCAATAAAATATCAGACCATGTGATAATAATTTGTCCACTATAAGGTTCAAAAGGAACTTGTGAAACTATACTTCTACCACTCCCAGCACAACGAAAATGACACACTACACTAAAGCGGTCAATTTTGACATACTCCACAAGTTTAAGAATATTTTTGTGATAAAGGGGCATGATAACTCTCTATAGTTTTAGAGTGTTATAAGCAAACATTATTCCACAAGTAAATTATTGTACGACTATTTTTTTATACTGATTTGAAAACATTTTGGAGAGCTTGGCAATAATTTAACCAAACCATTATGAGCTTCAACAATTTGTTGAGAAAGAACAAGTCCCAGTCCATTTCCTTTGAGTTTTGTACTTTTAAAAGCTTCAAATAACTCATCAGGTTTTTCTATCTCAATACCTGTATCATAAATGTAAAATGTATGATTTTTAGGAGAGGATTTATACTCTATACGAACACTTCCCTCTTCATTATCATCTAATTCTATAGCATCTATAGCATTTGCTATGAAATTCGAAAACAGCATCTCTAAAAGATCTTTATCTGCATATAGTTCAAAGTCTTCTTGGGGAAAACTAAATTCAATCTCCTTAGAAAAACCGTAATAGCCTATAGACATATCTATAGACTCTCTGAGTTCACTCCACATAAACTTCTTTTTAACAGCTTCAACACCCTTTGAGAACATAAGCGTTGCTTTAATAATTCTCTCTATTCTTGCAACAGATTTCTGTATCTCCTCTACAATAGGAACATTTTCAGGTATAACACGTTTTTTAAGTGTCGAACTCAACAGCGAGATAGAACCTATAGGATTTCGTATTTCATGTGAAAGGTGTGCCGCCATCTGTCCCATAGTTGCCAAGTTTTCTCTACGTTTTTGTTCTGTTATATCTGTAGCAGAGAGCATCATTTTGTCTTTATAACTTGAGCTCTTTACTATATACGACTTTTTCTCGTACGAAATCTCATAGTCATCTTCTCTGTACTCTAAAAGTTTAAGTAGTTTCCAAAGCTCTCTTGCCTTGGAGTTTTGTAAAAATACAGTGTTATCTTCATTTAGAATCCAAATAGCATTTGGCAAAAACTCTACAACTTTTTCTACCGTATCTTGAAGATGTGCATAAGAGGCTTTTAACTCATTAAACTCCTCTTCTACCTTATAAGTCTGTTCTATAAGGAGATTTAACTCTTCTGGAGTTATTGAAGCCATTTAACGTGCCATTTGTAAAAGTATTTTATAGAGTGAATGTGCATCATCACGACCACATAACTCACGAATAGAGTGCATTGCAAAAGTGGGTAGTCCAACATCTAAAGTATCAATTCCAAGTCGTGTTGCTGTAATCGGTCCTATTGTTGAACCACAGCCCATATCACTTCGTGTTACAAAGTTTTGTGTTGGTTCGCGAAGCAGTTGGGCTGCATGTAAGAAACGTGAAATTGTAGTTGCATTGCTAGCATATCTCTGGTTTGCATTTACCTTTACGACCACACCCGCATTAATCTTTGGAGCATGATTTGCATCATGTTTTCCTGGATAGTTTGGATGAATCGCGTGTGCATTATCCGCACTTACAAGAAGTGAACTACGAGTCATCTGTGTATACTCTTCATAATCACTAAACATTCTACGCAGAGTATTTTCTAAAAAACTTCCGCCTGCACCGCTTGTAGATTCACTTCCAACCTCTTCATGGTCACTTGCTATAAAAAGCATTGGTGTCTCTTGCGTAACACTACAAAGTGTAAGCATCCCTACATAACACGAAAGCAAATTATCGAGTCTTGCACTTGCTATAAAGTCTCTATTTAAACCGACAAAGGATGCCTGTTGAACATCATAAAAACTGAGCTCATGCGAATAGATTTTTTTAACATCATTTACAGACTCTTTATGTAGCAACCACTCTACAAACTCATTAAAATCAAATGCCTCATCTATAGTTACAAGAGGAGATATGTCCGTCTGCTTATTTATTGTACGTTCGTTATTTGCCTTTTCATCAAGATGAATTGCCAATGAAGGGATGATTGCCAGAGCACTTTTTGCATCAACAAGGCTATTTTGGAGTTCTCCTTGAGTGTTTTCATAGCTTACTCGTCCTGCAAGAGAGAGATCCCTGTCAAACCAAGGATTTAGAAGAACACCGCCATAAGGCTCAACTCCAAACTTCACAACTCCATGCTCTTTGATGAGTGGATTTGGTTTTAACTTGAGATTTGGTGAATCAGTATGTGCTCCAACCATCAAATAGCTCTTCTGATTTTCAGGATATGTAAACGCAATAATAGACGAATCATTTCTTGTTACATAATACTTCTTTCCATGTTCGAGCTTCCAACTATCAAGCTCATCGAGTTTTATAAACCCTGCGTTTTCAAACATCATGGACATATTTAATGTCGCATGAAACGGTGTTGGTGAGGCATCTAAAAAACCTAAAAGTCCTTCGTTAAAATCTTCTTTGTTCATCTACGCTCCTAAAACGTCTACAGCAGTATTACCCTCAAGGGCTAAAAGCAATTTACTATCAACTCTAATTGCAGAGTCTATAACAACATTATGCAGTTTTGAGACTATAGTTACAGTTAATGGTCTGTTACCTGGATGCTGCCTAATGAGTGCATAAAGAGCATCAAGTGTTTCACTATTGTCGTTGTTAAGTCTAACAGCTAGGTTAATGGGTTCAGGTGGCTTCTCCTGAATCTCTTTTTTCGTTTTTTTCGTCTCTTTTTTTGCCTCTTTAAGAGTCATAATTTTTGAGATACTTATACGTGGACCAAAATCAGAGTGTGTTACCTTCCCTTTAAATGCTATAGGCTCTTTTAAATCCATCTCACGTAACTCTTCAAGCTTATCGGAGAAAAGCATAATCTCAATGTTTCCATGAAAGTCCATCAAGTTTACAATGCCAAACTGATTTCCCTTTTTACTCATCTTTGTTGTTATCTCTTCAACTTTCCCAATAAAAATAGCGAATGAACCATCTTTAGCACTTTCAAGTTCTGAAGAGAGCGTATAACTTAACTGATCTATCTCTTCTCTATAGTCATCCATAGGATGCCCAGATACATAAAAACCAAGAGTATCTTTTTCAAACTCCAAAATCTCTTTAAGTGCATACTCAGACATATTTTGAAGTTCAAGCTTCACACTACTAATGCTAGCATCATCTCCAAAGAGACTTCCAACAGCATTTTTCTTCGCTTCACTCGCTTTTTTAGCAGTTTCTACTATAAGTTCAATCTGATCTAAAAGTGCCTTACGAGAGTAACCAAATCTATCAAAACCACCCGCTTTGATGATAGACTCAATAACACGTTTATTTACCTTTGATGGCTCTATACGATTTACAAAATCTTCCCATGAAGCATACGGCCCATTCTCTTCACGTTCTTTGAGCATAGAATGAATTGCAGCTTCTCCTACACCCTTTATTCCACCAAGACCAAAAAGAACAATATCTTGCCCATCTTTTGTAATAGCGGAGAACTCTAACTGTGAATCACAAATATCAGGAGGCCCAAGCTCAATGCCCATACGTTTTACTTCATCAATGTAACGAACAACTTTTTCTGTATTGTCCTTGTCAGAAGTTAAAAGAGCCGCCATAAACTCATTTGGGTAGTAAGTTTTTAACCACGCTGTTTGAAAGGTAACCATCGCATAGGCAGCTGAGTGAGACTTGTTAAAACCATACCCTGCAAACTTCTCAATAAGTTTAAAAAGTTTACTCGCTAAATCATAGTCAAGTCCAAGTTTTTGAGCACCCTCAGAGAAGAGTCTATTGTACTTCTCCATCTCTTCAACTTTTTTCTTACCCATTGCACGACGAACAATATCCGCTCCACCAAGACTCATACCACCGATAATCTGCACTATCTGCATAACCTGCTCTTGGTATACAATCATTCCGTATGTTGGTCCAAGTGTATCTTGTAAAAGGTCAAAACTAACCTCTTCAAATGGATAAAACACTTTTTTACGTCCATGTTTACGTTCAATGAAGTCATCAAGCATTCCAGACTCCATTGGACCTGGTCTATACAATGCCAAGACCGCAATAAGGTCTTCAAAGTTTGAAGGTTTTAAACGACGGTTCAAATCCTGCATTCCCGAGGATTCTATCTGGAACATACCAATAGTTTCTCCAGTTTGAATCATCTTATAAACACCGGCATCATCCACATCTATCTCATCCCAGTTTACATCAAGGTCATAGCGATTTTTTATAAGCTTTACCGCGTTTTGAATAACATCAAGGGTCTTTAAACCAAGGAAGTCAAACTTAATAAGGTCTATATCTTCCATATAGTTCAGCGAATACTGCGTTACAAAGGTATTTTCACCTGAAGGCTTATAAATTGGTGTTTTTTTCCAAAGCTCTTCGTTTGAAATAACAACACCCGCAGCGTGAATTCCCGAGTTACGTTTAAGACCCTCTAACTTCTTAGCAAATTCCCATACCCTTTTTGCATTAGCATCTTCCTCTATAAGTTGGGAAATTTTTGGCTCTTTTTGAAAAGCACCGTCTATAAACTCATCACCTTTTTTCTTTCCATTGAGTGTGATACCAAGTTCATCAGGAATAAGCTTCGCCATTGCATCAGCTTTTGAGAGTGGCATATCTAAAACGCGGGCAACATCACGGATAACTCCCTTTGCAAGAAGTGAACCAAAGGTAATAATCTGCGCAACCTGATTACGTCCGTACTTCTCTACAACATAATCAATGACCTCTCCACGACGAGCCTGCATAAAGTCCATATCTATATCGGGCATACTTACACGTTCAGGATTTAAAAAACGCTCAAAGAGCAAGTCATACTTCATAGGGTCGATATCTGTGATTTCTAGCGAATACGCAACAAGACTTCCCGCCGCACTCCCTCGACCAGGTCCAACTGCAATTCCTTGACGTTTTGCCTCTGCAACGAAATCCCAAACAATCATCATATAACCAGGAAATTTCATTGAATTAATGACTTCCATCTCAAACTCTAAACGTTCTCTGTATTCAGTATGACGTTCAGGAGGGACAATGACTAAACGTTTTTCTAAGCCTTCTCTACACTTATGAATAAAATAAGCCGCATCATTTTTGTCTGCTGCACTGAGATGTTTTTTCTTCTCCTCTTCACTCGCATCAGCTGGCAGTGCCGGGTCATCTTCAAAATTGATATCAAGCCCTTCAGCTTGTGCATACTCTTTGGTAAATTTAAAGTTTGGTGGTGTAGGTGTTTTTACAATAGGCACAAAATCTTCACACTTGTTTACTATCTCTTGTGTGTGCTCAATTGCTTCAGGAATGTCGGCAAATATCATCGCCATCTGCTCTGGTGATTTTAAATAAAACTCATGCACCGAGTGACGCATTCTATTTGGATCATCGTAGAGTTTATTCATCCCGATACACATAAACGCTTCATGATACTGTGCATCATTTGGGTAAGTATAGTGCGTGTCATTTGTTGCAACAACTTTAATCCCAGTCTCACGGGATATTTTTAAAATCTGCTCATCAATAAAGAGCTGGTCCCCAATACCGTGACGCATGAGTTCAAGATAAAAATCATCTCCAAATATCTCTTTATACTCACGTGCTACTTCTAAAGCTCCCTCATACCCGAGTGCTCCATTTTTAACATTTCTCTCATTTGCTGTATTTAAGTGCCAACTCACTTCACCTTGCAAACATGCAGAAGTACAGATGAGCCCTTCAGAGTGCTCACGAAGCTCTTTTTTGTTAATGCGAGGAAAGTAGTACATGCCGTGAATGTAAGCTTGAGATGAGAGGTACATCAGATTTTCATACCCCTTTTTGTTTTTCGCATACAAACAGATATGAAAACGCTGTTTTGTACTCTTATCATCGAGTGTCTCACCATTGTGAATGTACCCTTCCATTCCAATAATTGGCTTAATACCTGCACTTGTCATCTGCTTGTAAAAGTCTATGGCACCAAACATATTTCCATGGTCTGTCATAGCAACAGAGGTCATACCAAGCTCTTTAACACGAGAGACTAAATTTGTCAGTTTGTTTGCTCCATCAAGCAGAGAGTATTCTGTGTGTAAATGGAGATGTGTGAAGGGTTGTACACTCATAATTTTTACCTTACGTAAGAGATAATTATTTAGTGATTATAGTAGATTTGTCTTAATCTATAATGATAATTTTTTTACTATTTTTAGCTCTTTTATAGACATACTCATCAGTATACTTCATCATGCGAACCTATCTCTACAGGGATAATTTCTTTCTCTGTAATAATCAATTCAATTGTTATTCGATAGCTAATATTTATAGATACGGAGTGAAGTTCGGATAGCTTTCCTGATAATTTATGTAATCGTAATGAAGGATGATGAGGATTTATCTCTAAAAGTTTAATAGTTTTCTCATATTGTAAAAGTACATCAGGGTGTTTTTTTATAAATTTTCGTAAACGCTTTTCATACTGTTGTGTAAAAATTAATTTATAACTCATTACGAAGAGCCTCTATGTGTTCTTCTGCCGTTAATGTTTGAGCTTTACCTTCTGCAATCTCTTTATGAGTTTGAATAAGAGCTGCTTCAAGCTCACACTCTCTAAGATAGTTATAGTGTTCAAGATCCATTACTACATATTTTGATTTACCACGTACACTGATGATTGCTTCATCTTCTAACTTGAGTGCTTCATCTAGTATTGTCACACCTCTAGTTTTTAAATCATTTGCCATAATAGTCATTTTAGAGTCCTTTTAATAGTACTTTAAATCGTATTATAGCATTTAATTTACTACTATACCTTTGGTTAATACAAAAAATACATCTAAAAGTAAATGTAAAACAACACCAAAGTTTGAAACATTTCTATAAAGAAAAAACATTTTGTGTGAGAACTCTTCATTTCTATAAATCTTTAACTCAGTTGTAGTAAGCTCTTTTCCAACTCTTTTTTTATTATAAATTTTCAATTTCTCAACATACTCATCTGTATACTTCCATAATATACTAGAAGGAAATGTTCGATAACAAAAAGGCAACATAAAAGGTCGTATTACAATAACGGGTAAGGTACATATTAGAATCAAAAAGTAAGGAGGAAAACTTAAAGCATTGAACTTATCTATTGATATCAATATGTGTGGTATAACTGAAATAAATATCAAAAACTGCCCAAAAACATATATATTTGTTTGTAAGAGATATCTATTTAACTGGAGCTGTGCATTCTCACTCATCGGTTCACCGAGTAATTGTTTAAGATGAAGTTCTCTAGCCAGTTCAGATTCAGAATTTTTAAGAGTACAATAAGGACGATATTTAATTGTAAAATACACCCCTATCAACATCAATATTCCAGATATTAAATATATAACTATCACTTCTTTCCCTTTAAAGATACTATTCTATCTTCTTCGTTTGTCCAATATAATCTTGTGCCATTTCTATCTCCTTATTTTATTTTTAAAGTTTTTTTGTCTTCAACGCTCATATACGGTTCAAATACTATGTGCATCCATGAATATTGTTGCACAGCTATCTCGTACGCATTTCTACCATCACAATCTTTCACTTTATAATCTAATCCTTTTTCTAAAAGCATTTTAATTATTTCGACCATGTACTTAGTCTCTGACTCAATACGAAGGCTATAGCCTAAAGACGCCATGTGAAGTAATCCCATACCTCTACAATTTTCTCATTCGTTAAATAGGTCGACATTATGTTTAATTAGTAATTTTATAAACTGAATTATTTCCATTCTGTCTACTCCGAACTGACCATAAACCAATAAATATTCCCAAGATGTTGTAAACCACTTTCCATCTTCACTTCTACCTTTTCGGATATTTTCAGGAACCCACTTATGAGAACTATTATGTTCAAGCAAGTATTTTGTGGCTTCATAGCTATAATTTTCTATTGCATATTGCAGTGGAATTTTTTTGGCTTTATCCTGTGCATTAATATCTGCACCTTTTTTAAGTAATAGTTGAATCATAGGCAAGTCGTTGTGATATGCAGCATAATGAAGAGGTGTTTTATCTCCAAAAAAGCGGACATCAACATTTAACTGCTTTGATTGAAGCTCTTTTGCTACTTTTGTAGTATTTGTCTCAGCTAAAGCGTCAAATAGTGGTGATAATGTTGTATTGCTCTCTTTTGTTTGTAGGTCATACCCTGTGCCAATTCTCAAATTAGTTTCTTGATCTTCTATATAACCCCAACGTTTCATATGCTTATGTTTGCCATACGCAGAAACAAGAAACTCTCTTTTGCAGTACTTTTCTATCAGGTACTGAAAAAACATCGAACGGTATGTTTGTAGCATCATCGAAAACCTAGCTTTATATTCAGGAGTAAGTGCTTGATTTAAATTAATACGATCTTGTAAATATTCATCTATTAATGGGTCGTCACACTTTGTTACATGAAGCATTAAATGTTCAAATAACTTACTTGTGCTAATGGTTAATTTAGCTTCTAAAAAGGTCAATTCTTGCTGTTTTAAGAATCTAATATTTTCAGGGATTATTTCATCTTTCCACCATTGTTGGGCAATCTTGCTGTAACGGTAGAGATTATCAGTCTGTTCTTGGTACTTTGCCTCTCTTGCCATTATCACACCAGCCTCACCAGACATACGAAGAGAGTCTTGGTGCCGTTGAAATATAATCGCGAACTCTAAGTTAGAGCTAATATCTCTTGGAACAACATCATTAAAAAGCTTGTGATCACTTATATTACCATCCATTACTTTCTCAAAAGCAGTTATAAACCCACTATACATTTTAGAAAAATGTTTGTTGTTATATACAGGAGTGAATGGTTTAGCACTATAACCCCATGGAGGTGTTTGTGTAATAGTATATGGATTATAGAACCAAAGTTGTTGCCATAAATACTTTTCATCATCGTTTTTTGGCAAAAATGAACTTCCATGTAAATATACTAATTTTTGAAACCACTCTAGTGGCATCAACAAAGGAAAATCAGGGTGTAAAACATTAAGTGTAGTAAGCTTAAAAGTATTTGCTGTTTGTCCTACTGCAAAGTACTGTTTTGCAGATAGATGTCTATTTTCATCAGTTGTATTTTTTAAAAGGTGTTGTGTAAAAATGGTTAGTGTAAAACCAAATAAAAGAACTAGCAGGGCTATATTTTTCTTTTTATCTGATAAAACCATCAGAGCGTTTTTAAAATATTCATGTCTATTTACGACAATAAGTTTTTTTGGGTCTTTACGATTCGTAAAATTTTTGTATTTAATGCGGATATATAGAAATATTTGCCAAAACCATTTAAAAAAAAGTATATAGCCGTAAAGTATAAAACTCAACAAAAATATATAAACAACTGCTATTGTAAAATGTAAAATAATCACTTCCTTCCTTTTAAAGAAACCATTCTATCTGAATAAGGAAGAAAAATATATATAAATAAAAAATAACTATTTATTGAAAAAACTATCGTATAGATACAACACAGTTTCTTCCAGATTCTTTTGCGCTGTAAAGCATATTATCACTTCGTTTTATGATACTCTCTGCAGTGTCCCCTGTTCTATACTCTGTAACGCCAAAACTTGCACTTAAATCCCCAATATGAGGAAATTGATGATTTTCGATTAGACTTCGAATTTTCTCCGCGAAATCCTCACTATTTTTAATATCTCCATTAGAGATTATCATAAACTCCTCTCCACCCCATCTAGCAAAAAAGTCTACGTCACGTATGGCATTTTTAACTATACGACTTATCTCTTTTAAAATCACATCTCCAACATCATGTCCATAGGTATCGTTTACGTCTTTAAAATGATCAATATCAAACATAATTAACGAGAATGTATATCCATATCGAGAAGCTTTTTCGAGCTCCTTAGTCAGTTCTTGTTCAAAACTCGAACGATTATAAATTTGCGTGAGTCCATCATAGCTAGCTTGATTTTGTAACTCTAATGTTTTTGCATACTCCTGTGTAATATCTCTAAAAAGTATAAAACTATTTTTTCCTGTAAAGTTTTCAAACTCTATCTCAAAAACAAAAACTTGTAATGTTTTTTGATTTTGCATCTTCACTCTATTATGTTCATTCGGGTTTAAAAGAAGATAGTCTAACCATAAAACACCATTGTTATATTTTTGTAAAAAGCCCTCTTCTTCAATAAAGAAGTCACATATACACTCATGCTGAGTAATAAATTCATCAAGGCTAGAGAAGTTAAAGAACTCTAAAAGTGCACGGTTCGCATCCTTAATTCTATCTCCGTCCGTTACAATTAAAATATCTTTTTGTATATTTAAAAGATTTTGAATATAAGCTCTATGTTTTAACTGTTTTAAAATGTAGAGATAGACAATAAGACTCAAAAGTGAAACAATAAAAGTTTCCATGAAAAATGTACTTAAAAAAATCTCCTCTGAGTCATCTTTAATAGTTACAACTATATATGCGATATCCTCACCTGTAATACTTTTAAGAGGAGTAACAACTGAAGAAAAACTTACAGACTTAAAGTGATAATCTATAACGCTTGGCCTATTTAACTCTAATGCATGGATAAATTCATCTAATTTATAAAGATACTTTAAACGTTTTTCATCATAAGAGTTCTTATAACAATTTTGACTGCTGTAATAACTTTTTTCATCTATTTGTAAATAATTAAACTTTGTTTTTAAAGCGTTTTCTTTGACTATTTTCTCCATCTCTGTGGCTTTAAAAAGTATAATAAAATCCTCATCATAGAACTTTTTCATCTCTTTTAGTATAGAGTTATAATCCACACTATACTCATAACTTCCTACAAAAGCACCATCATAAAAAAGTGGGTATTGGTATCTATATGTTGTATCACACATACCTATCTCAAATCCATGCTGATAAGAAAAGCTTTGTTGCATTTTTTGTAAAGAGGGACGTCTTTTGATAATGTCATCATCATAAAAACTTGGTTGATGCAGACGAAGAAGAGATTTACCATCCTTATCAAACACATGCATTCCAGCAAAGATATCCAAGTTTTTGTTACTGTAAAAAGGCATAAAATTTTCTAATATTTCTGCACGAACCTTATTTCTAACCTCTGGACTCTTTCCATTTGCTTGAACCACCAATGCAGCAAGCTTATCTGCCTGTTCAGAATGAAACTCATCGTTGACAATTGTAAAAGTATTGATAACTGAGTTAAAGGAGTTTTGAATTAAAGCAGCAGTCTTTTCATGATAACTATCTACCTTGTACTTGTACTGAAAATAAAAATATGAGGTGATCAGTATCTCATAAACAATAAATATTATAAAATAGTAACGCATTCCCTATATCCTTTGTATTCATCTTACTTTAACATAAATAAGATTATGATTGAGGCATGAAAGCACTTATAACCATCTTCTTGGTATTCTCTTTATGTAAATCTCTAACAGCCCATGACACTTTGACTTTTGGAGTCATCTCAACTGTTGAAGTACACCTCATGGAAAAAAAGCTTACTCCACTTATAAAGTACCTTGAAAAAAAGACCAATAAAAAAATCGTTTTTCAGAGTGGGTACAACTATCAAGATACCATTAACAAATTTGCTGATGGAACTTTTGACATAGGTTTTATTGGTCCGTCTCCTTACATAAAAGTTAAAAAGAAACAACCCAATGCGTTAATTATTCTCGCTAAATTAGAAAATATTGACAATAACTCTTTTAGAAGCGTTATCATCAGTAAAAAAGGCTCCTCTATTCGCTCTTTATCTGACCTCAGTAACAAATCTTTTGCCTTTGGTTCGCCTAACTCTACTCTTTCATACTATGTACCTATGAAAATGCTTATAGACGAAGATAAATTAAAAAGTCTTGAAAAGTACAATTTTTTGGGAAGACATGATAAGGTTGCGCAATACGTCATAATAGGAAAATATGACGCAGGAGCAATCAAGAAATCTGTTGCTGATAAATATGTAGATTATCTTCAAAATATAGCAACGAGTGAAGTTTATCCAGACTTTTTAATTGTTGCTAATAGTAAAGTTGAACAAGAAATTACCACTAAAATTCAAGAAGCACTTTTAGAGCTCCGTGATGTAAGAGTATTAAAAGAGATAAAAACTTCTGCAATAGGATTTCAAAAAACTAATGAAGATGAGTATAAAGAATTGGAATTAGTAATGAAAAAAGTCGATGACTATATGAAAGAAGAGTAAAGTATGACACTTTCATGTGTCATACTAAAAAAATCTTACTTAACTTTCCCGAGGAATTCACTGTCAACAGTGTTTACTTTTACAATGTCCCCAACTAAAACATGGTAAGGAACTTGTACAACCGCACCAGTCTCTAAAGTAGCAGGTTTTTTACTACCACTTGAAGTGTCACCTTTGAAGTTTGGCGGTGTGTCTGTTACTTCTAGTTCCATAGTCTCAGGAGCTTGCACTGAAATAGCTTGTCCTTGATAAAATACGATGTCAACTAAAACACCATCTTTAAACCACTTGCTCGCATCATCACACTGATCGTATGTAAGACCAAGTTGCTCATATGTGTCATTGTCCATAAACTGGAACATTTCACCATCATCATATAAATACTGCATAGTTTTGTAGTCAATTACAGGAACATCGAACTTATCACCAGCGTGAACAGTTTTTTCAACAACTTTTCCGTTTAAAAAACTCTTCATTTTCATACGTACAAACGCAGCACCTTTTCCCGGTTTTACGTGTTGAAACTCTATAACTTTGTACGGAACCTCACCAACGATTAAACGTACATTTTTTTTGATATCGCTCATACCAACAGTTGCCATTAAAAACACCTTGCTAAATAATTTTGCGGCATTCTACACTAAAGGTGCTTAAATGATGAAATGTAAAACTTATATCAAAACCTTTTGCCAAAAAATGGCACTACCTGCTTGGGGGTCTAATTCATAAGAGCTAAAACCAAATTTTTCATATGCTGCTTTTGCCACAGTGTTATTACTTAGAACCTCTAAAGTTATTTTACAGCACCCTTTTTCTTTGGCTATAGACTCTACTTCTTTAAGAAGTTTTTGACTTAGTCCCATTCCTCTATAATTTTTTAAAACGCAAATATCGTGTATATTTAGTAAAGGCTTACAAGCGAAAGTTGAAAAGCCTTCAAAGCAGTTTACTAAAGCTGCTGGTTCATTGTCGACATAGGCTAAAACGCTTAAAGCATGTGGTAGTTTTAAAAGTTCCACAACAAGGTTTTGCATAACATCTTCACTTAAAGCTTTCCCACCACCCATTGGGTCAGTAGCATAAGCATTAAGCAGATAAGGAATGTCTTTTTTATGCTGCATATCATTATAGTCTGCTCTTACTATTTTTATGTTCATATTTTTACCTAATTACTCACTATTTGTTTATAAAAAAGAGAAACATATATACCAAAGGCAATCAAGAAAGCGCCTAAAAGATGATACATTTCTAAACTCTCTTTTAAAAATACAGCAGCTAAACTTATACCAAAAACTGGCATGAGGTGTGTAAACTGTGCCGTTTTAGATGCACCAACTTTTTCTATACCATAGTGCCAAAAGTAGTACGATGTAATAGAAGCAAAAATAGAGATGTATAAAAAGGCTAAGTAGTTACTCTGCAATACCTCTAACTCTTTTTGAATAGTATACCCTTGAGCGAGATAAAGTGGCAGTAAAAATACCAAACCTATAGCTACAATGAGGGCAAAGTACTCAAAATCGTTTATATCATCAGGTTTGAACTTTACTAAAACAGAGTAAAGCGCCCAAGTAAGTGAAGATATAACCACTAAAATATCTCCTGAATTGAACTCTAAAGTAAAGATATGTGAGATGTCAGCCTTTAAGATTAAAAAGACAACACCTAAGGTTGAGAGTACAATTCCAAGAACTTGGAATAGATTGATATCTTGTTTTAAAATAACATACGATAGAAGTAATACTAGAATAGGTACGCTTGAGTTTATAATTAGCGCATTCGTCGATGTTGTCTCTGCGAGTCCAAAGTATAAAAGAGTATTAAAAGCCGTAATGCTTAGTAGTGCTAAAAGCGTTACCATTTTAAAGTTTTCTCTTAAAGATCTAAGTATACGTTGATGACGTACAACTAAAATAGGCGAGATGATTATAAAAACAAAAAACCATCTAAAGAAGGCTAACTCTAAGGGTGTAACATCATCTTTTATGTATCTTCCAATAACAAAATTTCCCGACCAAAAGAGTACACAAAGGGTTATGAAAAAATAGGTTTTTAAATTTAACATGATTGCATTAAGCCAATTTTGCACCATTTGGTAGTTTCATATCTACAGTTGCGAGTACTACTGAGCCATCATCTTGGTGGAGTCCTGTTACTAAACATTCTGACATTATAGGACCTATCTGTTTAGGTTCAAAGTTTACTACAGCCAAAATTTGTTTCCCAATAAGTGATTCTTTCGTATATAAGTCTGTTATCTGCGCACTAGATTTTTTAATCCCTATCTCTTCTCCAAAGTCTACTTTTAACTTAAAAGCGGGCTTTCTCGCCTCTGGAAAATCCTCGACCTCTATAATCGTACCGACTCGAATATCAACTTTTTGAAAGTCGCTCCAATCTATAGTTTGCATCTATCTCCCTCAAAGCTTATTTTAAAAGCATTATATATTCTATATCTTGATACAAACTAAATACAAAAATACCTATTCAAAAATTCCCTACTCCTAATGATGCTATAATTCCAAAAAAGTTATAAACCTTAGGAAATATACTCTATGCAATTTACCCTCGAAGCTACAAGTGGCAAGGCTCGCGCAGCGACCATACAAACAGCACACTCTACTATTAAAACTCCCGTATTTATGCCTGTTGGTACCATTGGAAGTGTTAAGAGTTTAGATGCAAATGATGTACTCAACATCTTAGGTGCTGAGATAATCCTTGCAAATACTTACCATATGTACCTCCGCCCTGGTGATAAAACAGTTGCGAAAATGGGAAAACTGCATAACTTTACAAAGTACCCAAAAAGTTTTCTAACAGACAGCGGTGGGTTTCAGGCATTTTCTCTCTCTGACATCTCAAAACCAAAGAGTGATGGAATAGAGTTTCGCTCACATATCGATGGAAGCAAGCACTTCTTTACACCAAAAGGTGTTATAGATATTCAGACAAATCTTGGCTCTGACATTATGATGATTTTAGATGACCTTGTTGCTCTTCCTGCTACGCAAGAGCGTATAAAAGTAAGTATAGAGAGAACGACTGCTTGGGCTCAAGAGTCAATTGACTACTTCCGTTCACAACAGGCAAAAGGTATCTGTGTTGACCAAAATATTTTTGCCATCATCCAAGGTGGGACAGACAAAGCTTTTCGTACAAAAAGTGCAACAGAGCTTTGTGCAATGGATTTTGATGGTTTTGCCATAGGTGGTCTGAGTGTTGGAGAATCAAATAGTGAAATGTACAGCACAGTAGAACACACAACACAGTACATGCCAGAAGATAAACCACGTTACTTAATGGGTGTTGGAACTCCTGAGGATCTCATAGAGAACATTGAACATGGAGTAGATATGTTTGACTGTGTTATGCCAACAAGAAATGCAAGAAACGGTACACTCTTCACCTCTTTTGGACGTATGAACATCAAAGCTGCAAAGTATAAAGAAGATGAGGGGCCAATTGACCCAGAGTGTGAGTGTCTTACATGTAAGACATATTCACGTGCTTACGTAAACCATCTCTTTAGAGCAAAAGAGCTAACATACTTTCGCCTAGCGACTATCCATAATCTTCACTACTATCTCAATCTCATGAAACAAGTAAGAGCGGCAATTTTAGAAGATAGATTTGCTGAGTTTAAAACAGAGTTTTATCGAAAAAGAACTTAAGCATTCTCTTTATCACTTTTTTGTAATATTATGTTAAAATAGCTTTATAAGAAAAAGTGATGAAGGTTGAAACGTTATGGTAGAGTGTAACCTAGATATAAGTGAAAAGATAAACACGGTTGCGATTACTCCTGAACAGTATAACCATATATTAGCTCTACAACAAGAGCTTCTCTCACTTACTGCTTATGAAAATGACACGCAGAGTATATTAAACAGGCTTTGTAGTATGGCAGAAGCTCTACTTCCAAACTCTGTTGCTTCTTTAATGCTCTATGACATTACAAGAAGTCACCTAAATGTCAAAGCTGCTCCAAGTATATCTCAAGAAGCCATTGAAACTCTCAATGGAATAGTTCCAGGACCTTATGCAGGTTCGTGTGGAAATGCTGTATACAAGGGAGAACCTCAGTACATTATAAATGCCCTAGAAGATGAAAGAGGAAGAGACTTTTTCGAAAAAGCAAAAGCTTTTAATCTCTGCTCTTGTTGGTCTATGCCAGTCCATAATGAACATCAAGAAACTATAGGCTCTTTTGCACTCTCTTCATTTGAACACCGCTCTCCTGACGAATTTCATAAAAAGTTACTCGAGGTATGTGCGGCTTTAGTCACTCTCGTTTTAAAAAATGAGAAAATGGCTCTTAACGACACACTTACTGGATTAAAGAACAAAACCTCACTGCAAAAAGAGATTAAAAAAAGTTTTTACAACACACTTATATTTTTAGATGTCAATAACTTTAGTTACATTAACTCCGCTTACGGTTTTAAAGTTGGAGACGAAGTACTTCTACTTATAGCAAAAGAGTTAGAAACTATAGTTCCACTTGCCAATATCTACAGAATTAACTCCGACCAATTTGCTCTTCTTTTTGCTAAAGAGATAGACATTCAAAAACAAGTAGAACAGATACAAAAACATTTCTCCACAATTACGCTTAATATACAAAATATTACTCTCAAAATATCTTTTAACTACGGTGGCGTTTATGCAAACCATGATCTTCTCAAACATGCGGCACTTTCAGTTAAAAAAGCAAAAGAGCGTGGAAAGAACAGACTCTATATGTATGATGCAAAAATTGATGACTCAAACAGAAGAGCTGAGTTTATAGCCATTAACAGCCAGTTACACGAAGCTTTTGAGCAAGACCTCATTGTCCCGCATTTTCAAGGCATTTACGATAACTTTGCGCATAAAATTACAAAATATGAAGCACTCATGCGTGTTGTAACAAAAGATGGAAAAGTAATTCCTCCAATGGATTTACTCCACGTTGCACGTCTTTCAGGACTTCTGCCACGTCTTACAGAGATAATGATAGAGAAGAGCTTTGCTTATATGTCTCAAAATGGTTGTGACTTCTCCATTAACATAACAGAAGAAGATTTAAATAACCAGTATCTCCTTGAATACCTGCTAAAAATGTCTAAAAAATATTCCATTGAACCATATCGTGTTAATTTAGAGATTCTTGAAGGTATTAGCGCTACTGGGAAAAATGACAATATTGAACAACTTAAAGAGCTTAAACGTAAAGGTTTTAAAATATCTATAGATGACTTTGGTGCAGAGTACTCAAACTTTGAAAGAGTCTTAGAGCTTGATGTAGATATAATCAAAATAGACGCACGTTATATTAAAAACATTGACAAAGATAAAAAAAGTTATGAAATAACAAAAGCGATAGTCAGTTTTGCTCAAAATATGCAGATTCAAATTGTTGCGGAGTTTGTTCACTCAAAAGAAGTTCAACAAATTGTCGCTAACCTTGGAATAGATTATTCACAAGGCTTTTACTTCAGCGAACCCGCTCGAGAAATTTTAATTTAAAAAGTTTTTACTACTTTTCCACTCAAGTTTTCTTTGTTGTAAAGAGAGAGTGCATCATTTACCTCTGTTATCCCTTCCATGTCAAATAAAACAAGTTTCGCATCTTCGCCAACTGCTATTTTTCCTGCTGTTTTTCCCATACTTTTTGCACTGTTTTGAACAGTAAGTCGAAGAAGCTCACTCATTGAAATGAGTCCGCTTTTTACCAATTTTGTATAGTAAAGCGGTAGGGCTACGTTTAATGCACTACATCCATATGCAGCATCATAAAAAGCAACTTCTTTATTCACTGGAGATGATGGCTGATGTAACGTTGTCAAAAGGTCAATTTTTCCCTCTTGTAGCATTTTTTGAAGCTCTTGCATGTCTTCATAACATGAAAGTGGTGGATCGAGTTTTGCAACTGTATTAAAACCTTCACAAGCCTCATCTGAGTTTACAAGATGATGGATAGAAACTTCACAACTTACCCCTACACCCTCTTTTTTTGCTTTGTTTATAAGCTCAACAGAGCGTGGTGATGCAATAGATTTAAAAAGAATTTTAATCTGAAAATGACGTGCTATTTCTATCATACGAGATACATGAAGTACCTCACTCAAATACGAAATACCTGCAATACCAAGTTTAGAGCTCACATCACCATCAAGCATAACACCAGAGCTAATTAGAGAATTATCTTCAGGCTTACAGTAGAGTGTTATACCATACATCTTCACATATTCTGCCACTTTTATAGCGACATCATTTTTCGCGATGGTACTCATATAAGGTGCAACAGCTCCACGTTTTAAGAGTATAGCTATGTCTGAAAGTGTTAAGTCATCTTTTAGGGCATTCAACATTAAATCAACTTTAGCCCCCTTAAGAGAGCTTATACCATTTTGTGCAAACTCTAGTACTACTGCATTGTCGATTGCAGGATTTGTATCTGCATTGAGTACTATATGTCCTACACCACCAAGAAGTGCTTCATTCCAAAGAGCTTTAATATTTTTAGCATTTAAAACAGAGTCTTGTACACGTATGTTTGTATCTACTAACGAAGGAAGCAGACAGGCACCCTTTGCATCAAGAACCTCTGTATCGCTCAATCCCGTACCAATTTCTACAATCTTCCCGTTCTCAATGCGAACATCACCTGCTCTCTCGCCATCTACATCACATATTTTTACATTTGCTATTAGCATTTCAGACCACCTTGGATATAATGGCTGTATTATAATTTATGAAGGCTTAGAATTGCGTTTTATTGTTTTAATATTTTCTACATTAACACTCTTAAGTGCGCAAAGTTCTTATGAAAAAGGAAAAGAGCTTTATGTTTCAAAAGCTTGTTATGCCTGTCACGGACATAAACTAGAGGGTATGCATATGTATCCTAGACTTGCCAACCGTGCAAAAGGATACCTAAGCTATAAACTCAAATACTTTCGAGAAAAAAAAGCCGATACGCAACAACAAGAGATGATGATAGATTTTGCTATAGGTCTTAGTGATGAAGATATTGATAATCTCACAACGTATTTTACAGACTATGTAGAAGAGATGCAGCGAGAGCGTTATGACGACAGTTATCAAGTACATGGAGATGGTGGCTCATGAAACTTTTAGTTAGTGCACTTGAACACTCCGCAAACATACATCTGCAAAGTGTTAAAGAACATCTCGGAGATGGTGTTGAATTCATGGGAATTTTCAATAAAGAGTTGGGAAACCCTCTTATAGATATGCGCTCTTTAGCAATTATGGGAATTGTAGATGCAATTAAAAAACTTCCTTTTTTCCTCAAGCTATCCAGAGAGATGCTTGCTCTTGCAAAAGATGCCGATAAAATTTTACTTATTGACTCTTCTGGCTTTAATCTTCCACTTGCTAAAAAGATAAAAAAAGCATATCCTGAGAAAGAGATACTTTACTACATTTTGCCACAAGCTTGGGCTTGGAAAAAAAAGCGTATTGGAGTACTGACAAAAACAATAGATACACTTGCTTCAATACTTCCTTTTGAAGCTTCCTACTATCCAAAAGAGGCAAATATTGAATATGTGGGGCATCCTCTTCTCGACCAGATAAAAGAGTTTAAAATATCTCTTTCACAAGAAATAAAACACATAGCCTTTATGCCAGGAAGCAGAAGAGTAGAGATAACAAAACTCATGCCTATCTACAAAGAGCTTGTAACAAAGTTGGCCTGTAAAGCTACACTTATTATTCCTCCGCATTTTTCAGATAAAGAAGTAAAAGAGTTGTATGGTGATACCAGTGCTTTTGAAATTTCACATACACCTCATAAAACGCTTTATAAGTCTGATTTTGCTTTTATTTGTAGTGGCACGGCAACACTTGAAGCGGCACTTATCGGTACTCCTTTTGTACTCAATTATATTGCTAAAAGTTTGGACTATTTTATAGGAAGCAGACTCGTTAAACTCTCTCATGTGGGACTGGCAAATATAATGTTTGAGAAGATGGGAAAAGGTATTTTACACCCTGAATACCTGCAAGACACAGTAACAGTAGAAAATTTGCAACAAGCCTATGAGAGTTATAACAGAGAGAAGTTTTTAGGGAACTCAAAACTTTTACGAGAGTACTTAAAACACGGTAGTGCACAAAGGGTAGCCCAACTCATTAAAGAGTAAAGCTACTATTTTTTATATGCTTCTTCAACACTTTTTAAAGTGTTTAAAAAGTCCTTTGCATTTTCACCGCCATTTAGTCTTTTCAAAATGTTTTCATCTTCATCAAGAAAATAAAACGTAGGTGTAGCAAAGTGTTCAAGCTCTTCTGGAACAGGCTCTTGATAAATATCTAAATGGACTGTTATGTACTTCTCTTCTAAATACTTACTAACATCTTTGTTATGAAAGACAACATTTTTCATATACTCACATCCAGAACAACCTTCCTGTGAGAGCATTACTAGAACAAGTTTCTTTTGTGCTTTAGCCTCATCGTAAGCATCAAACATATCTGTAAATTTGACATCTCCATAGAGCATGCCTACAAAGAGTAAAAAAGATAAAAAGAGTTTTTTCATTCAGTCTCCTACAGTGAATTTAAATGTTCTACAAATGGTTGTGGTTCCATAAAACCAACAACCGTTTTAGATTTCATAACTTGAAGCTCTTTATCAAAAAATATCAATGCAGGAGGACCAAATACACCATATTTTTTACTCAATGCTTTCTCTTTATCTGTATTTTTCGTTACATCAGCACGAATAAGTACATAATCTGCAAGTTTTGCCTGTACAGTTGCATCTGAGAAAGTAATCTCTTCAAGCTCCTTACATGCTGTACACCAATCTGCTGCAAAATCGAGCATGATTTTTTTCCCTTTGTTTTTCTCTAAAAGAACATCCAACTCGTCTATAGAAGTAACTGTTTCAAATGCTAACTCATGAGACTGCGCTTGCGCAAGCACACCAACAGAACTTCCTTGTAAAAAGGACAAAGGTTTAGTCATACTAGAAGAACCTGCTAAATACCCTATAAGAAGCGCTGTTGAGTAAATAAATGTACTTACAGCCACAAAACGTTTAAATATATGTCCTTCAGATTTAAATGCACCAAGATAGAGTGCAGTAGCAATTCCAAGAAGTGCATATAACAACATTATAGTCGATGAAGATACAACTTTCTCAAGCATCCAAATAGCAACACCAAGCATCATAATACCAAAGATAGCAGTAACCATAGTCATCCACTCACCCGGTTTTGGCATAAAGCGTCCTGCACTTACTCCAACGATAATGAGAGGAATACCCATTCCTATACTCATACTAAACAGAGCCGCTCCACCAAGAAGAGCATCTCCTGTTTGACCTATATAAACCAAAGCACCTGCAAGTGGTGCAGCAACACATGGTCCTACTATCAGTGCAGATAAGAATCCCATAATAGCAACACCTACAAAACCACTACGGCTAGAGTTTTTACTTACTTTTGCAACTATAGAATCTGGAACTTTTAACTCATAAAATCCAAACATACTCATTGCAAGCGCCACAAAAACCGCTGAAAAAGAGTAAATAACCCATGGAGTTTGTAATGCAGCTTGTAGATTTGAGCCAAAAAGACCTGCCAAGACACCTGCGATTGTATAGGCTATAGCCATTGCTAGTACATACACAACAGAAAGAGCAAAAGCTTTTTTGGTTGTTAAACCTTCTCCTTGCGAAATAATTACACCTGAAATAATAGGAATCATAGGGAAAACACACGGTGTTAGTGAAAGGAGCAAACCAAAACCAAAGAAAGTTAAAATGATGATGAGCGTACTTGAGGATTTAATAGTATTAGCTATTGCATCAGTCTCCGACATATCGTCACTACTTGAAGTTACTTCTGCTTGTGTTTGTGGACTCGAAGCTGAGGCTATTTCAAACTGAGAGGCATCAACACTGAGTGTAAACTCTTTTTCTGAAGGTTCGTAACAAAGTCCTTGCTCAGAGCATCCCTGATACTCTACAACTATACTTACATCAACCATTCCAGAGAGTTTCTCTTGTGCTGCTAGTGTTACAAGAAATTCAGGAGACTCTAAATAAACCTGCTCATCATGGTGTTCAACACTTTTTGGCTTTTCAATATTTTGAATAGATACATCATTTGGATTTATAAGCTTAACATGCATCTTATCTTCATAAAGATAGATGTCATCGGCTATTGTTACACCAACTTGTATCTGTCCTTCATCATTTACTTTTGCATAAGGTTTAAAGGCTTCATCAGGCATAAGAAAGTCTGCCGCGGTTGCTACATATAAGAGCACAGTGCTCAGAAGTATGAGAATTTTTTTCATTGAGAATTCACTTTGTGTGGTATTTCAAATATTCTACACTGATTAGATAAATAGATGTAAAATCAGTTCAAATAGAATTAATCTATTTTTGCTTAAAATGGCACAAAATAAAAGAAAAAAGCTCCCCAAACAGGACTAATTCCCAAAATGATACTATTTCATACAAGTAAAGGAAAAAGCTATGATAGATTTAAAAACAGAAGTATGTATTTGTAACTCGGTAACATTTGAAGAACTTATAAAACACATTAAAGAAAACAACATTATGACAATGCAAGAACTCTTAGAAAATAGTGTCTGTCCTGTCGGTGACAAATGTGAATCTTGTCATGATGAAGGTTATAACAATGATGGTTTAAATCTTCCTCTAGCTCTATCTTTAGCAAAAAAGAGTTAAAAGGAGCATACAGATGCCATTAACGCCAGCACAAGAAGAAGAAGCCCTACTCTCTTATGAAGAGACGCTTCTTCTTGAACCTTACCAAGCGGAACTTGTTAAACTACAGCAACATATAGAAAAACACCAACTAAAACTTGTCGTACTTTTTGAAGGACGCGATGCAGCCGGCAAAGGGAGTGTAATTGGAAGTGTCAGTAGGTACATGAATCCAAAACATTACAAGATTATAGCTCTTGGAAAGCCAACACAAGAAGAGAAAACACAGTGGTACTTTCAACGCTATGTTAAGCACCTTCCAGATGCAGGAAAAGTTATTCTCTTCGATAGAAGCTGGTATAACCGTGCAATGGTAGAGCCTGTTTTTGGTTTTTGTACACAAAAAGAGTATGAACTCTTTATGAAATACGTTGTTCCTTTTGAGCAAGCAATTATTGAAGAGGGAACAACTGTCTTGAAACTCTACTTTAGTGTTACTAAAGATAAACAATCCTTACGCTTTGAACAGAGACGTACAGACCCTCTTAGACAATGGAAACTAAGTGAAATAGACCTTCAGGCTCAAAGCATGTGGGGACAGTTTACAGATGTAAAATACCAGATGCTTAAACAGACAAGTCACGACTTGGCACCTTGGAACGTTATACGTTCAGATGATAAACATAGAGCCAGAGTTGAGACTATGAAACTTATACTTTCACAAATAGACTATGAAGGGAAAAACAGAAACCTCGACTACACTATAGATAAAGAGATTGTTTTTACTGCAAGCGAGGAGCTTGCACTGATGAAAAAGAATAAAATGCAGTAAAATTTTTAAAACTTATATACAAAAGCCGTTGTTTGTGAGAAGTCGTAGTTTTCTACGTTTGGTACAGGTTTTGTATCGTTTTCATAGGTGAGTTGAAAATTCAAATAGAGCTCTTTATAGACCATAATCTCTAAGGAGATTCTATGAGAATCCACATAGTCACTAAAATCATCAATTTTTGGTTGTACTAAAAACGAGTATGTAAAATTGGATGTAGTGTTAAACTTCATCGTATAGGTAAAATAGCTGTTTACACGAAAATTATTTTCAACTGGACTCGAGTCACTATAAGCCATATACTCATAAAAACCACCAAGACCGAAATACCCTTTTGCATCTTTAAATAACTCAAAAATTTTAAAACGTCCACCACCGCCCAAGAGTGTTCTATTTTGAATTAAACGAAATTTGTCCTCTTGAATTTGAAAGAAGGCTTCCCCTCTAACACTCTCTTTTGTAATAGCACGTATATAACGTAGATGTGCATAGAGTTTATTTGTGTCTTCATTATATGCTGTTGCACCATACTCACCCGAAATCTCTGCCCATGAGAGATAATCTTCTCCATGATCGTAAGAGAGTTTTGCTGAAGCTTTATAGTTATCTCTTATTGTATTTCCTCTTTTTGTTTCAAAAGAGAGCCCTACATTTCCATGTGTACCTTTTTGTTCTCCTATTTCCATCGGTTTTACCGAAACAATGCCAAAAAGCGACTCAAAAACGAAAAACATTAAAATGAATAATTTCATATCCTACTTATCATACCTTTGTAATTTGTTATAGCGAATAAGAGCTGCCAACTCAAGAGGATACTCCTCTTTCATTTCTGAATATGTATTAAGAGTTGGCACTATCTCATAAGGATTATTTGTAACGTAACGGGCTAAACGAAATGCTCTGTAAGCCTTTGCACGTCCCATAGTTTTATAGTACGCACGTACAGATTCTTCAAGAGTTGCAAATTTTTTCACCCAGACCTGCTTGCCATTTTTACGTTTAACACCTGCAGGAATACGAGGCTCTTTAGGATTTACACTCCACATTCCAAAAATATTTTTTGCTTCAACAAAAAAACGTGAAGTCCCCCAAGAACTCTCCATAGCACCCTGTGCCAAAGTGATACTTTGTGGGTGAGGTTTAAGTGCATAGAGCAGTTGCTCATCTGTAGTCACTTTATAAGCTTTTTTCAACATATCTCTTTTTGCAAGATTTCTCTTGAGCTTTATATCCTCTTTCACAGATTTAAAAAGTTGTAGCAACTCAGCATGTACCTTTTGTACTGGGGGATTTACAAGTGCATAAAAACGAACCTTTTTACTCTTAACAGACATCTTTTTTGGCACAACTTCAGCACTATACTTTGGAAGTTCGCTTGCACTTACCAATGTACCCAACAGTAAAATAACAGAAAGATAATGCATAATGACTCCTAATAGTAAATTGCGATAATGGTAAATGCAGCAAAAAACATCAAGTGTGAAATACCCTCAAAGTAGTTTGTCTGTCCCTCATCTGTAGTCTTCCATGCAAGTACAATAGTTAAAATCAAAGCACCTATCTCAAGTGGTGTAAAATCAAGTGTAAGGCGAATTCCACTTGCGTAAGCTAACGCTACAAGTATAGGAACAGTCAAGAGAATAGAGACTGTTGATGCACCCATTGCGATATTGATAACTCTTTGAATTTCATCATTTTTTGCCGCCTTAATAGCAGTAATTATCTCAGGTGAGACTGCAACTATAGCGATAAGTAGTCCTGATAGTGCAGCAGAAATACCATTTTCTCGTGCAAGCTCTACACCATCTTTTGCAAATACTTCCGCTCCAAGCGCAATAGTCGCAATAAATATAAACATTGAAAAAATAAGTCCAAGATTGTTAAACTTTTCAAATATATAATCATCTGTCTGCGTACTTTCATCACTCTCTTCACTCTGCTGTTCCATCTTACGTTTTAAACGAAAAATACGGCTTCTTGCAGTCTGTTTAAAGAAGTGTGTATGTGTCTTTGTTTGAAATATAACAATAAAAAAATAAAAAATCATCAACAAAATGGCGATAAGTACAGAAGCATCCTCAATAGTTGCACGAGTATGCTGACTCTGATTAAGCAAACTCGGGACTAATAGAGCCACACTTGTCACAAATAGAATTGTTGTATAAGCGCTTGATGTCTCTTTATTGTGCTCTTGTTCCGTAAAACGTAGTCCACCTAAAAATACTGCAAGACCAAGAAGAACATTCATGTCGACTATTACAGCTGCAATTATCCCGCCCTTGACTGTACTTACTACGTTTGGATCACTATTAACCTGTAATAAAATAATATAAAGCAGAATTATCTCAACAATTACGGCGCTAAAAGTAAGTACAAAACTACCATATGGCTCTTGGAACCGTTCTGAAAGAATCTCTGCTACCTCAGCAACCGTTAAAGAGAGGCTCCCAATACCTATAGCAGCAAAAAGAGTAGCCATACCACCCTGTCCGGATTTATGAAAATAAAACGCTACGAGAATAGCAAGTACACCCAGAAATATATCCCAGTAGTCCTCAATAAAATAGCGTAACCGCCTATCCTCTTTTTTCCCTTGAACTTCCATCTAAACTCCTTTATAGCAGTATAAGTGTCGCTAAACCTAAAAAACTGAAAAATCCTACGACATCAGTAACAGTTGTTAAAAGTACCGTACTTCCAATCGCTGGATCAATTCCAGCTCTTTGCAAGATAAGCGGTATAACACTTCCAAAAAAACCGGCACTTAAAAGATTGACTATCATAGAGATAGCGATAACTAATCCCAGAAGAGGAATGTGAAACCAAAAGTAAGCGATAAGTCCTATAACTACCGCAAATAAAAAACCATTTGCCAAAGAGATAAAAACCTCTTTATAGATAGTTCTTCTGGCATCCTCTCCTGCAATATCACCTAGTGCCATCTGACGAACCGTAACTGTCAGAGTTTGCGTTCCAGCATTTCCACCCATTGAAGCAACTATTGGCATAAGTATCGCCAAAGCAACTAAAGACTGTATAGTCGTATCAAAAATTCCGATAACCAAAGAAGCGGCAATAGCTGTAATTAGGTTAAATCCAAGCCATATAGCACGTGTTTTTCCAATAGCAAACATATCTTCATCCTGTTCTGCAACATCATTAACCCCTGCAAGATTATAGATTTGCTCTGTTGCAGTCTCTTGAATAATGTCATAAATATCATCAGATGTGATACGCCCAAGAAGTATGTTATCATCATTTACAACAGCAATTGAACTGAGGTTATAGTTAGTAAACATTTCGACAACATCTTTAATCTCAGCCTTATGATTGACATAGTAATTTTTATACTTCTCAAAAGGTATATCTTCAAAGCTAAGTGAGTGTTCAAAAATAATTAACTCTTCTAATCCAACTGAACCGAGATATTTATGGGATTTATCTGTAATATGAACATGCCAGATATTATCGACTTCATTTGCCTCTTTGAGCATTTTTAATTTTTTGATTGCAAGACCTATATTATCGTCTATATTTGCATCAAAAAGCTCTGTTTGCATATAAGAACCAGCTTCGTCCTCTTCATAAGACATGAGCTGTTGGATAATCTCCTTATCCTCTTCATCAAAACGCTCTAAAATCCCCTGAGCTACCTCTTCATGATCTTCACTAATGTTTTGTAAGAAGCTTGCAGCATCATCGGTATCCATTTTTGAAGCGATATCTGCAATTTTTTTTGTACTTAGAAGCTCACTTATCTCTTCTTGAGCATACTCCGGCATCTCCGAGAGTATCTCTGCAAAAAGTTCATGCGGAATCTTTTTTATGACACTTACATAAGTTTCTTTGTCTTTATCACGTATCTCTAAAAGCTGTTCAGATATATCGTAAGGGTGAATGGTGCTATTCTCATTTTTAAACTGGTTTATCTCTAAAAAGACCATATCTACTAGTTGATCTAATTCTTCTTGAGTAATTTCCATACAAACCTTTCTTTACATATTTAACGTTTTTTTAATCCAATAATTTTAGCAGTTTTTTCTTGTAAAAAGATGAGTAAAGTTTGAACATTAGGTATATAATTTTGCTTTTGAAAGTCTGAATGGATTTAAATATTTATACTAAATATAAAACTTAAGGCTTGAAAAGATAAAATAAACAGAGATTTAATGAAAGGTCACAGAATGAAAATCGTTGGACGAAAAGAGAGAATCACTATATTGGATTTGGAACTTGTCGACTTGGATGCAAAGGTAGACACCGGAGCTGATTCAAATGCACTTCATTGTGATAACATTGACCTATCAAAAGAGGGATACGTTACTTTTTCACTTTTGGATGAAGTGCATGAAGCATATCATGGTAAAAGGCTGACACTCCCTCTTCACACTGTAAAACGTGTCAGAAGCTCAAATGGAGAACTTCAAGAGAGACCAACGATAAAAGTGGATGTACACTTTTTTGGTAAAAAATATACAACTGTAATATCATTAACAAACAGAGCCGATATGCGATACCCTATGCTTATAGGCAGAAAATTTTTAAGCGGTAAATTTTTAGTAGATGTCTCACAAGAGTACATTGCACACAACAACGAAACAACACAAAATAAAAAAGGAAAATTATGCTAGTTTATATACTCTCTAGAAATGAGACACTCTACTCAACACAAAGGTTGGTCGAAGCGGCTAAAGAGAGAGGATGGAAAGTAGAAGTTATTGACTATCTACAGTGTAGTATTGAGATTATGAAGGGAGAGTTACACATAAACTATCTTGGAAAGCAGTTACCAAAACCAGATGCTATTATCCCAAGAATAGGTGCGAGTAGAACATTTTACGGAACGGCAATGGTACGCCACTTTGAAATGATGGATGTTTTTTCAACTTCAGGAAACTTAGCCATTGCAAGAAGTAGAGACAAACTCAGAAGTATGCAAGTGCTCTCAAAACATAACGTAGATATGCCTAAAACAGTTTTTGCCTCAAATAAATCGAGTGCAAAAGATGTTATTGCCCTGAGTGGCGGAGCACCTCTTGTTTTAAAAATCTTAGAAGGTACACAGGGTGTCGGTGTGGTTTTAGTTGACACAGAAAAAGCTGCAAAATCTGTACTTGATGCCTTTTACGGGATGGATGTCAATCTTTTAATACAAGAGTTTATCGAAGAGGCAGGCGGGGCGGATATACGTGCTTTCGTTGTTGGCGGAGAAGTCGTAGGAGCTATGAAACGTCAAGGTGCTGAGGGAGATTTTCGCTCAAACCTTCACCAAGGCGGAAGTGCAACTGCTTATAAACTTAACCGCAAAGAAAAAAGTATGGCACTAGCAGCAGCAAAAGCTATGGGACTTGGTGTTTGTGGTGTTGATATGATTCCATCATCTCGTGGACCTCTTGTTATGGAAGTTAACTCTTCCCCTGGACTAGAGGGTATAGAAAAATCTACCAAAATAGATATAGCAGGTAAGGTAATGGACTATATCGCTCAAAATGTCACTCCAAAATCAGCAACTACTGTGAAGAAAAAACGTATTAAGCGAGACAGTATAGGAGCATAAAATGCCTACTGAAAAGTTTTCCATTGGCGGTGTAGAGATAGCTCGGGGAACAAGTACAACTATAAATATAGAACTTCCAAAACTCTACAATACACCTACGCATTTGCGAGTCCACGTTTTACGTGGAAGAAAAAGTGGTCCTGTTGTCTTTGTAAGTGCGACAATTCACGGAGATGAACTCAACGGTATAGAGATAATAAGACGCTTTAAAAAACTCAGTATTCTCAAAAAACTCCGAGGAACTATTATTTTAGTCCCTGTAGTCAATGTTTATGGAATGATGAACCTCTCCCGTTATCTTCCAGACAGAAGAGACTTAAACAGAAGTTTTCCGGGAAGTTCAAAAGGCTCTCTTGCTGCGCGTGTCGCAAAAATATTTTTTGATGAAATAGTCAGTAAATCTAATCTTGGAATAGATCTTCATACTGCCTCTATACATAAATCCAATCTTGCACAGGTTCGTACAAATCTTGAAAATGAGTATACGTTTCGACTTGCCCAAGCCTTTGAAGCTCCTGTAATTCTTCACTCCGCTCTGCGTGATGGTTCACTGCGTGCTGCTGCCCAAGATGCCGGCATTCCAATTTTACTTTATGAAGCCGGTGAAGCACTTCGTTTTGATGAACAAAGTATTCGCATAGGGGTAAGAGGTATTGTCAATGTACTTCGAGCTAACTCAATGCTACCCCCACTTAAAGAGAAAAAAAGAGTCAGAACTCCTATTATTACAAAGGTGAGCAGATGGATTCGCTCTACTGAGAATGGAATGATACGTACACTCAAAACAGCGGGTGAAACAGTAAATAAAGATGAAGTTATCGCCTATATAGACGAGCCTTTAGGAGAACAAAGTTTTCCTATTTTAGCTCCTTTTGACGGCATCATTATAGGAAAATCAGAAATCCCTCTTATACAAGAGGGAGATGCGATTTTTCATATAGCAAAGTTCAAAGATCTTGAAATTGCGGATGAAAAAATAGAATACTTCTCTGAAGAGACACTTCAAGAAAATCATTTTCTAGAGCTTAACAACGAGGAGATTATAGAAGAGTGATACGATTTTTTTATGCCTTCATTATATTTGTCTCTGTAGCTCTTGGAGATGATGCAGAGACAAATGCTACTCTGTCCACAGAAGTATCAAAAAACATCTGGGATAATAAAAATATCTGGATTAAAACCTACGTTAATAACAAAAACTACTACACTACCATTAACAATATTGTAAAAATAGAACAAAAAATAAAATACAGTCAAAAAAAACCAGAAACTTTGGAGAAGTTAAATCGTCGTCTTGAGTTACAAAAGTCAAAATTATCACTCTATGAGCGTAATAAGAGTTTTGAAACACTACTCGCACCTTATAAGTTTGAACTCCCTACAATTACTGCTTATGACTACTTCGATAAGACATCACAACAGAAACTCTCACGTGTTCTAGACAGACTCATATTTATGAAGAACGAGTTTAACAAAGCAAACTCTCTACTCAATAGCTACTACAAAAAAAACCCTAAAGGTTCTGTAGATATTGAAGATATACAATACTTTGAAGATTTCTCAGAAAATATAAACAAAACATATACAAATCTCATGGAGCTCAAAACAGAGCTCGATAAAAGATACGCTGAGTATTACCAAGAGAAGCTTCAAAAGCATATTATTACTCTTGTAATTGTTATTGCGCTTTTTATTCTCTACAAAATTCTTCTATTTATCTATAAAATTATTGAAAAACAGTTCTACCCTGATAGTCATGGTATCTATTCAAAGGTGCTTTCTATTATTTTTTATATGGGACTTTTCCTCTATATCGTTGTTCGATATATGGAGGATTTTATATATATCATCACGTTTTTAAGTGTAGTTGCTGCGGCCCTTACGATAGCATTACGCGAGATTATTCTTAATCTCGTTGCAGCGATTTATATCTTCTTTAGCAATATGCTCCGTGTAGGCGACAGAGTTATGGTGCAGTTTGAAACAAAACATACTATTGGTGACATTACGGATATTTCTCTCATGAAGTTGAAATTAAATGAGATAGAAGACTATACAAACGTCAAAGAGGTAAAGAGTGTCGGAAGAACTATCTACATTCCAAACAGCTACGTTTTTACAAAAGTTTTCTATAACTACTCACGTAAAAAAAATGGCATTGTCAATGATCTTATAGAGTTTGAATTTGCTACGGAAAACGACTTTGAAAAAATTCGAGAAACTGTAAAAACTGTTATGGAAGAGCTAAAATACGAATACAAACTCACCTTCACACTCAACACCCTTAAAACTGGTGTTGTAGGACTTATTTCATACCAGACAAACTACAAAGAGATACTTGAAAGTAGAGGCAGAGTCTCTATAGAACTACTCAAGGCTTTTAATGCTGATGAGAGTATAAAACTAAAAGCCTCTAAAGCTTCAAGTTAAACCTTGCAGAGAATTGCTAAGAGGAAAGATTAAGCACTTCATTAGCAACTTTTCTCTACTCTACGGCATTATAAAAATCAAGGACATTTAATGGCGAACAGGCTAGAAAAAGAGGATTCACCTTACCTTCAACAATACAAAAACAATCCCGTAGATTGGTGGCCTTGGTGTGATGAAGCTTTTGAAAAAGCACAAAAAGAGAACAAGGCAATTTTCATCTCTATTGGCTACAGCTCTTGTCACTGGTGTCATGTGATGGAAAAAGAGGTCTTTGAAAACGTCGAGTGTGCTGCAATTTTAAATGACAACTTCATAGCAATTAAGGTAGACAGAGAAGAGCGTCCAGACGTAGACAAATACTACCAAGAAGTATACAGACTACTTAACAATAGAGTTGGAGGATGGCCAGCTTCTATATTTTGTACACCACAAAACAAACCTTTCTTTGCAAGAACATATCTGCCTGCAGACTCTATTCCAGGAAGTAATGAAGGTATGGGTTTTAAAGAGATTAGTAATATTGTCGCTCAAAAAGTTAAAGAAAATGATACGAAACTTTTTGAAAATGCCGAAGAGATTGAGAGCTTTTTAAAAAAAATAGAACACCCAAAAGAAGCAACAGTCCTTAAAGAAGAGTTCTATAAAAATTTTATGCTCCAAGCAGAGCAAAACTTTGACAAAGAGAATGGAGGCTTTGCAGATAAACCAAAATTTCCTCATGCTTCCACACTTTCTACCCTCGTTACAATTGCAAAACTGTATAAAAATGAAAATGCTAAAAATATGTTATTTACAACACTTGATGCTATGGCAAAGGGCGGTATTTATGACTTAGTTGAAAGTGGTTTTTACCGTTATTCTGTTGATGCAATGTGGCATGTCCCACATTTTGAAAAGATGCTTTATGATACAGCTATGCTTATCGGAGTATATGCGGATGCATATCTTCTAAGTAATAATACAGAATACCTTCATGTAGCTAAATCATGTGCAGATTTTTGGCATAATTTTATGAGTGAAGATAACCTTTTTTACTCAGCAAGTGATGCTGATAGTAATGGAGCTGAAGGAGACTACTATCTTTACACATACAAAGAAGTTATCCAAACTTTAGAGAGTGCAGGATATACTAACCCAGCGGAGATATGTCAAACTCTCAGTATCACTCCTGATGGAAATTTCCAAGGGAAAAATATTATACGTTTTACAAATGAAAAGCCAGAGTACTTCGAAGATGTAAAAACTCTTTTAGAACAACTAAGAGCCAAACGTAACTACCCTTTTATAGACAAAAAAATACAAACATCTTGGTCAAGCATGATGATTCACGCTCTCCTTAAACTTGGAGCTATAGACAACAGTTACGGTGTAAGAGCAATTAAAAACCTAGATGCACTTTTAGAAACGATGTATCTAGAAGGTAAACTTTACCACACAACACTCATTCACAAAACTCCAAAAGTTGAAGCTTTTTTGGAGGATTATGCTTTTTTAACGCGTGCACTCCTTTCGGCATACAAGTTTAATGGAGATGAACTCTATCTTATTCATGCACAACGTTTTGCCAACAAAGCTCTTGAAGAGTTTTACTCCAAAGGAATGTGGAATTTTAGTTCCAACAAACTTGTCATAAAAGCAGACATCACAGACAACACATACACAAGTGCTGTCAGCGTAATGGTTGAAGTATTACTTAGTTTGGGATACATACTCGAAGATGAAAAGTACACGCATTTTGCTTTTAAAACTATGGAGTATAACTCCTATGAAGTTGGTAGAAAACCCATTTATTCGCCACATATGTTGACACAGATAATCCGTTATGTAAAAGGTGAACGTATCATAAAATCCAATCTGCAAAACTTACAGAATGCCTCCTTTGAACTTGCAAAACTACCATATCCTTTTGTCAGTCATAAGGTAACAGATGATACAGAGTTTCTAATATGTGCCGAAAAAAACTGTTTTGCAAATACAGCCAATGTAAATGAACTTGCAGCTCTGTTATTAAAATCCTTTTAAACTCTCTTGACCTATAATGAAGCTATAGAGACTTAGGAGCGTAAATGGGTTCAAAAAGAAAAATGCTAGATAATGAGTTAGAAGAAGATGTACAACTCGCTGAAATAATTCATGAGGACAGAAGAAAGAGTTCAAGAGAAAATGAAGAAGAAAGACGCTCTCACTCAAAGCATGATGGTAAAAAAAGAGTTGCTGTCTGGGTAAAAGATGAAGTGTTGCAGTATGAGAGTGAACTTAAAATGCTTCAAATTGAGCTACTGAAGATGCAAAACCACATTAAAGAGACTGGGCAAAAAGTGCTTATGATTTTTGAGGGTCGTGATGCTGCTGGAAAAGGTGGTACTATTAAGCGTATTACAGAGCATCTTAACCCTCGTGGTGCTAGAGTTGTAGCTCTTGACAAACCAAGTGATACAGAGAAGACACAGTGGTATTTTCAACGTTATTCACACCATCTGCCTTCAGCTGGAGAAATAGTTCTTTTTGATAGAAGCTGGTATAACCGTGGTGGTGTTGAACCAGTTATGGAGTTTTGTACACAAGAAGAACATAAAGAGTTTTTACACGAAGTTCCAGAGTTTGAAAAAATGCTTGTAAACTCCAATATCAAGATATTTAAATTCTATTTTTCTGTCTCAAAAGAGGAGCAGGAGAAACGTTTTAACAAACGTCGCACAGACCCTCTGAAACAGTATAAACTCTCTCCTGTGGATGAGCAATCTCAAGGCTTATGGGATAAATACACTATAGCAAAATACTCCATGCTGCTTGCATCACATACAGAGCACGCTCCTTGGACTATCATTCGCTCAGATAACAAGAAAAAAGCGCGTATAAACTGTATTAAGCATATCTTACGCAACATGGACTATCCAAATAAGGTAAAAACTAGAAAACTCAAAATTGACGATAAAATTCGTATATTCGCTAATGATGAGATTAAACTTATGGAGACGGAGATGTCTCTTAAAAAGAACTCCTCATCATAAGAATTAACTGTTTTTTGCTATAATCTATCTTTTCATTTAAAGGTAGGTTATGTTCAAAAATCTCGGTAAATATATGTTTATGGTCGAACTTGGCTTTAAATACATTACAATCTTCAAAAAAACATTTTTCCATCCATTCATAAACTACAAATCAGCCTATAGAGCACTATCTAAACATAGACAAGCCTACTCCAACAAAGTTTTAGAGTTTTTAAATATAGACGTTAATCTCATTGGAGAAGTACCTCAGCATAACAAAGTCCTCTATGCAATCAACCACCGCTCACTTCTAGACATTATAGTCATGGAAAACATTTTTTATGCGCACAAAAAAAATGGAACGTGGATAGCTAAACAAGAGCTTTTTGATAATATTTTTTATGGAAAATTTTTCCAATACAGCGGTTGTATCAGCGTTGATTTGGAGAGTAAAAAAGGGCTCCTCTCTTTTTTTAAAAGTATTAAAACCGTACTCACAAAAGTAGACGATATGAATATATATATTTTTCCTGAGGGAGAACGTTTTAAAGGTGCAGAAATTCACAGGTTTCAAAGTGGTGCTTCTAAAATTGCCAAGGCAAATGGACTTGAAGTGATTCCAGTTTTTATAGATGACAAACTTGAAAAAGTATTTGCAAACGCTCCTTATGCAGAGAGATATACTGTAGATGTTTACATGGGTCAAGCAATTGATAGTGAAAAGCTTGAAGAGGAGTATAGAGAATTTTATAAGCTTGTTAAGAAGGAATCAAACAAATGAGCAGAATGAATCTCGGTGTCAATATAGACCATGTTGCTGTACTGCGTGAAGCAAGAGAAGTAAACGATCCTGACATCTTAGAAGCCCTCTATGTTGCATGTCAAAGCGGTGCAGACCAGATAACAATACATCTCAGAGAAGACAGAAGACACATCCAAGACAGCGATGTTACAAACATTATGATGCACTCAAAATTACCAGTAAATCTTGAGTGTTCAATCAACAAAGATATTTTAAATATAGTCTGTAAAGTAAAACCTCACCGTGCTACGCTTGTACCTGAAAAACGTGAAGAGGTAACTACTGAAGGCGGACTTGACGTAGAAGGAAGTAAAGAGCAGATTGCATATGCAATTGAGCAACTGCACGATAGTATCATTCCAGTTTCACTCTTTATAGACCCAACGCCAACAGCTGTTCAAATTTCAAAAGAAATTGGTGCAGAAATGGTTGAATTACATACTGGTACATTTGCAAATCTATTTGCAATGCTTCACTCTAACCTTGGATACTCCAATCACTCTATAAAAGAGTTACAACTTCCTCGTTATGAACTCTCAAGTAGACTTGAAAAATCATTAGAAGAGCTAAAAAATGCAGCTTCACAAGCAAATAAACTAGGTCTTGAAGTAGCTGCAGGTCATGGACTTAACTACCACAACGTGCATGAAATTATGAAAATCGAAGAGATCGTTGAACTCAATATTGGACAGAGTATCATTGCAAGAAGCGTATTTACAGGCTTAAAAGAAGCCATTAAAGAGATGAAAAAAGCTACTACTCGATAAAGTGAAACCAAAAGTGAAAGAGAAGCAAAAAAAACGTATTGCTATTAGTATTGGTGATTTAAACGGTATTGGTCTAGAGATAGCATTAAAGGCTCATCACGAAATTAGTCAAATTGTGAAGCCTGTCTACTGTATTAGCTATAGTATGCTTCTACAGGGTTGCAAGCTTCTCAATATGGCAGTTCCTGAAAATTTTGAACTTTATGATGTCGAAGGCGAATTTACTATAGAACCAGGGAAAGTCTCTGCACAGAGCGGACGCTATGCTTACAACTCTTTCATGATGGGCATTAAACTTTGCGAAGAGAGACAAGCTGATGCTCTTGTAACGATGCCTATACATAAAGAGGCTTGGATGCTTGCAGGACTTGAGTATAAAGGGCATACAGACCTTCTACGCAAATATTTTGACAAAGATGCGATTATGATGTTAGGTTGTGAAAAAATGTACGTAGCACTTGTAACAGAACATATTCCGCTCAGAGATGTGACAACTACTGTTAAGTATAAAACGCTCAAGCCATTTTTACTTGACTTGGAGAACTCTTTGTCTTTAGATACAACTGAAAAAATAGCTGTTTTAGGCATCAATCCACATGCTGGTGACAACGGTGTACTAGGTCACGAAGAGATGCGTATTATTAAAGCTATCAAAAGTGTTAATAAGCAACTGGGGTTTGAACGATACATCGGTCCTATAGTCCCCGATATCGCATTTACTCCTCACTTTCGTAAAGACTACCGTTACTTTGTAGCAATGTACCACGACCAGGGTTTAGCACCACTCAAAGCACTCTATTTTGATGAGAGTGTTAACATATCTCTGAATCTACCAATTATCAGAACCTCAGTAGATCATGGAACCGCTTTTGATATCGCCTATAAAGGTCAAGCAAAAACTTTAAGTTATCTCAATGCAGTACAGAGTGCGATTTCCCTATCACTATGAACCCTTCACTCTTTTTTGTTGCTTTTTTAGGTGTATTTATTTTACTTAATATGTACATCTCTAAACGTTTTATAGAGCATCTCACACTCTCGAACAAATCCAAACTTTACTTTCGCATCTTTTTAATCGTAAATCTTTTGGGCATAGTTGGTTATGTGCTTGGTCGTTATTATGTAGATATACCAAATTGGCTATACTTCCTCTTTAGCATTCCAATAGGTGTCCTCTTTTTACTCTTTTGTACAGCAATTATTTACGATATTTCACGTTTGAGTTTAAATACTTTGCCACTCTCACAAACAAGACGTAACTTCTTTAAAAGAACACTCGATATCTCCTCTTTAACAATTGCCAGCGGTATCAGTGCAAAAGCCATGCTTGAAGCACGTTTTATTGAAATTGAAAATGTAGATATTTTTATAAATAAGCTCAAAAAAGAGTATACACTTGTTCAATTAAGTGATGTACATATTGGTGGTCTTATAGATAAAGAGTTTATTGAAGAGATGGTGGAGAGAGTCAATAAACTCCAAGCTGATTTGGTTGTTATAACTGGTGATTTAGTTGATATGGATATCACAAAGATAAAAGAACCTCTCTTTGCACTTACACAGCTACAATCAAAATATGGTACCTATTTTATACCCGGAAACCATGAATACTTTCATAATCTTCCTGAGATTATCAATGAGCTTAAGCGTCTTGGCATTATTGTTTTAGAGAATAATAATCTCTATATTGGAGATAAAGACGAAGGTTTCAATTTAGCAGGTGTATATGATATATTTGGTTATAGAGCGGGACATCACTTCCCTGAATTAAAAGATGCTCTCAAAGGTGTTAAAAATGCACCAACAATTCTACTTGCTCATCAACCAAAATATATAGAAGAGGTAGATAGAGGTGTTGACCTTATTTTAAGTGGACATACACATGGAGGACAGCTCTACCCTTTCAAATTTTTAGTAGGATTACAACAACCCTATATCAGTGGACTGCACCAACATAATGAAGATTTACAAATATATGTGAGTAAGGGTACAGGTTTTTGGGGGCCACCAATGCGTCTTGGAGCATCTAGCGAGATTACTTTTATCCGGCTACTACCAGCCTAGAGAGTTTAACGTTTTTTAAAAATGAGCAGTGTTTTATCTTTAGTATCGTAAAGAGAAAAAGTTTGCTTCTCAATCAGCTTCAGGCTTTTGAGATTTTGGAAGAGCTGTATTTTGTGAAAATACTGCACAATAGTATCTTGATATTTGTGATAAGAGCCATCATTCTGCTGCTCAAAGAGCGTAAACTTTGTATGTAGTTCATCGTTTTCAAAGATAGCATCTACAACTAAAAACTCATCATCTGAATCATTAGACATTGTTCCTTCTGCAACATCACTAAATCCATAAAGTGTGTTGATATCGGCGATAAAAATACCATCATCTTCTAGTTTGTCAGATACTGCATCAAAAAATGTGAGTAAGGAATCTTTATTCATAAAATTTAAAACATCAAAAATACTTACAATGGCATCAAATTTGCCCTCTACATCTTTAACGTCTACACACTCTGCATCAAGACCTATGGCTCTACACTCATCAACCATAACTTGACTCAAATCAACACCTTTACACTTCACTCCATCACTTATCATGCGTTGCATAAAGCCACCGCGTCCACATCCAATGTCCAAAAGTGTTTTTACACCCTTTTCATCGAGTTCTGAACGATAAAGGTCGTAGAGGGCTTCCGTCGCTTCTTCTATACCTAAAAGGTGTTCAGCTTTTGCATACAGATCAAGATTTGTCATATATTTAATTATTTTCAGCTTTTATAACTTCGTTAATTTTTTCATAAATATCAAGCACTTCATCTTTTTTTGCAATATAAGAGTTTTTGTTTGCAATGAGATATGTTGAGCTTGTCATAATATCCTCAACAACTTCTAAACCATTTTGCTTCATTGTTGCACCTGTTTCAACAATATCAACTATCATATCTGCAAGCCCTATAAGTGGAGCAAGTTCTATAGAACCGTATAGTTTAATAATTTCAACACTTACTGCACGCTCTTCAAAATAACGTTTTGTGATGTTAACCATTTTAGAAGCCACTTTGAGTTCAGGTTTACTCAAATCAAGTTTTTCACCAACTTTCATACCAATGGCTACCTTACAAACACCACGACGTAAATCAAGCAGACGCACGACATCTAAACCCTGCTCTTCTAAAGTATCAAGCCCTACTACACCTATATCTGCAGCTTGGTGGTATACATAAGTTGCTACATCTTGGTTACGAACAAGCAAAAAACGAAATCTTGGTGTTTCTAAAATAAGCTTTCTATCATCAAACTTGAATGTATCGCCAAATATTTTTTCAAATATCTCTAGTGTCTCTTGGGCAATACGACCTTTTGGGAGTGCAACTGTTAGCATATATTAGCCTTTTTCATAATCTTTTTCATACCGCTAAATATCAAAAATTTATCGACTTTAGCATTTTTAAACACTTTGGATAAAAGCTCCGCATCACCACCTGTTAAAACTATAGGGAGTCCATAAGAGCTTACTTCGCTGTAGAGTGTTTTCAAGGTACCATAACTAACGGCATCTTGCGAATTTTTCGGCATTATATCTAACTCGACATCAAAGTTAAATGAATACGCCAATGCAGGAGAGATTTTTGCATATGTTTCTTGCATAGCCCGTAAGCCGGGATAGATAAAACCTCCCTGAAAGTTTCCACTTTCTACTCTGTCTACTGTAATTGCACTGCCAGCATCAACAATTACTCCATGTTCAAGTGCTTCAACGGCAAAGATTCTATCAACTCCCATTGTCGAGTAGTACTTTGTTAAATCTACAAACTCAAGAAGATTTATCCAGTTTGGGAGCTTTTCTAATGTTTCGTTGATATATGAGTTCACAGATATATAGTAGACTTTTTGTGTGAGAGTTTGCGGATTAAAATCTTTAACACTCTTTTTGTAATCACCCTCTTCACCCAAAAAGTGATAGGATGTATTACCTATATCACAAAGTAGCATTAGTAGATTTTCCAACCTGCTTGTACAAACGCTGCTTCTGCTTTTGAACAGAGTGGAGCATCAATGAAAATAACCTTATGTTTAAAGTTATGTTCACAGTAAAGAGTTAGTTTTGAATAAATCTCTTCAAATTTATGTACATCTTTCATAAGTAATCTGCTCTTTTGACTAACGGCAAAAATAGCCCAAAAGTAACCACTTACATCTGTGGCTTTGTACATTTTTATTTTGTTTCTTATGCCTAGTTCCTTTGGAGAAACCTCTTGCATTTTTTTATAAATTTTTCCTCTACTTCTAAGAGAGTCGACAACCATCTGCATAGTAATTTAGAGTATCCTTATTTTATACCGAGTTCAGAAAGAAGCTCAGAAAAGTAGTTACTGATTTTTAAAAGCTCTTGCTCAATCGTTCCAAAAGCTCTATCTTCTAAAACCCACTCTTCTATACGTTTAACACTTTCACTTTTCTCTGTTTCACTTAGCTTATCGTTTTTTTGAATGGCTTCTTTGATTGCCTCTAATTTTTCAAGATTTTTATGAGAACTCATAAACTCTCCTTGTTTTGTAAATCTAATATGTTAGTGTATTCTTTTTTTAATTTAGAAGAGTTAAAAGAGTCTAGAGTTCATTCATAAAATTTGGATAAATTCTTTTGATAATAAAATATATCTTACATCCAAGACAGTAATCAAAAAAAACATCCAATAAAGAACAACTCAGAAAAATAGCCGCAATTGCTAAAGATATCTCCCAATTTGCGAAATAGTGTGCAACTAAGAGTAAAAATACAAAAAAAAGACCAAAAAAACCTGCCAAACGTTTTGCTCCACCATCTACAAACTTCTCTTTTATCTTAAAGAATTCCTTTAAAAACTCTGCAACCATCATTATTGGAGATATACCTCTATTTAAAAAAAGCTTCATAATAAAATCAAGCATTAAAAAGTAGAGTATAAACACCTGTAGTGTTACAAGGTAGCTAACAACCAAAGAGGCAACAACAAGCGCTGAAAATCTAGAAACATTTGAGTCGACTTTTTGAAAGTTCAAAGGACATGAATTTGCCATAAAATAGAGCCTTAGTAAAATATAGATAGCATTTTATACTTCTTAACTTAATATTTTATTTTCTTATACTACAAACAGGTACATTAATGAAAATTTAAAAATTTGACTTTTTTGTGATATTGCTCAAATATATATATGTTATAATTAAAACTTAAAATAATAATAAATAGGAGACTCTATATGAAAATAGTTGTAAGTATCTTTTCACTTACTCTACTCCTCAATGCTTCAGACACTTCTAACTCATTATCTCTCAACGAAGCACTTGAGATTCTACAGAGACAAAACTTAGAAATAAAAGCCGCAAAGCTTGATGTTGACACTGCAAAAAACGAAGCGCAAAGTGTTACGGGGATGAACTGGGGTAAACTCGATTTCATACAAGATGTAGCACGTTCAAACGATGCTGGAAATGTTTTTGGATTTAAACTCTCTTCAAGAGAAGCTAGTTTTGGAGATTTTGGGTTTGCTGATTTTAGTCTAACTAACCCCAATATATTGACTGTACAACCACATGACCTAAACTATCCAGAAGACAGAAACTACTTCCAGAGTAAACTTAAATACGAAGTACCACTTTTTACAGGTTTTGCAATCAGTTCATACAGTGAAGTTATGGAGAACATGACGCGTCTAAAAAGCCTTGAAAAAGAGCAGATTACAAATGAGAAAATTTATGAGGTTAGAAAATCTTACTACGATATGGCACTCTTAAACGATTCCATTATCAATCTTGAAAAAATTCTCTCTAACATTGCAACACTCGAAGAAGTAACATCAGATATGATTACAGAGGGTTATGCAAAAAAAGTAGACCTTTTAGAAGTAAAAGCAAAAAAAGGAAATGTTGAGCGTCTCTTGGTACAGATGCATGCAAATGAAAAACTGCTCTATCACTACCTAAGCTTTTTGCTCAATATGCCAGTTAGCGAAATTGAACTTCCAACTTCAGAGATTCAACTCCCTACATATAGTGATGAAGAGATACTCAAAAATAACCTTGACATCCAAAAAGCATCTACCGGTTTAGAGATACGTAAAAATATGCTCTCAGCTTCTGAAGCTGCTTACTATCCTACTCTTGGAGCATTTGCCGAACTATCAACTGCCGATGATACATTTTTGGGAGACGCTAACGACCATAAAGCCTATACAGTAGGTGCACGCCTTACATGGAATCTCTTTAATGGGGGCATTGACAGTGCAAAAATAGAAAAATCCCGTCTTGAAAACCTTAAAATGCAAGCACAAGCAGATTTAGCAAAACAGGGAATTGCTCTACAAGTAGCAAAAGTTAGAACTGAAATAGAGAGTGCGGACGAAGAGATAGACTCACTCAAACAAGAGCTTCTTCTCGCAGATGCTATCTATAATAATTATCTTGGACGTTATAAAGAAAAACTTGCTTCTATGAGCGATGTCATAGTAAAGCAGTCTGAACAAATTCAAAAAACATTACAGTTACAACAGGCAAAAAACTCTCGTAACGAAAAAATATTTTTACTTGAAAAATTAGCAAATGGAGAATATAAATAATGAAAAAATTACTACTACTTCTTGGACTATCAGCAGCTCTTGTAGCAGAGACTTTGACACTCTCTGGAAGCGTTATTTCAGATAATCAAAAGATGATAACAAGTCGCTTCATGGGTTTTGTCACAAATGTAAACGTAAGTGAAGGGGAAAAAGTCAAACGTGACCAAGTTCTCTACACTATTGACTCACGTGAAATTGACTCTGCTAAACGTCAAGCAGAACTTAGTCTACAAATGTACCAAAACCAGTATACAAATGTAAAAATAAATCTCGAACGCCACAAACGTCTTTTAGAAAAAGACATGGTCTCAAAGTATGAAGTTGAAAATTTAGAACTTGCAGAAAAAAATCTCCAAGATATGATATCGATAGCTGAAGCAAGAGTTCAAGAGGTACAAAACCAGTATAGATACCTTAATATCAAAGCACCAAATGATGGTGTTGTAGTAGCGAAAAATATTAAAGTTGGAGAGATGGCTATGCCTGGTATGCCGGCTATCATCCTTTCAGATTTAAGTAATTTGAAAATATCTGCCGAAATTGCAGAGAGTAATCTAGTAAATATCCAACATGGAAAAAAGGTAACGGTAAATATTCCTTCATTAGGTATAACAACTATTGGAACTGTTTCAGCAATTATTCCAAATTCTAATCCAATGACACACACTTTTAAAATAAAAATATCGTTTAAAAATACAAACAGTGCTATCTACCCTGGTATGTATGCAACAGTCGAGATAAACTAAGGAGCTGTGATGCAACACCACAAAGAGTATATTCCTAAAGATTATGCAGGAAAGTTAGCAAAGACTTTCATTCGCAATCCACTGACTATGATTCTTGGAATCTTTCTTGTTGCTATTGGCTACATCTCTTTAGAAGTTATGCCTCGTGAAGAAAACCCTCAAATGGTTGTCAGTGGCTCAACTGTCATTGTAGCACTTCCAGGTGCTACTGCTAAAGAGATCGAAAAAATTATCGTAAAGCCACTTGAGCGAAAATTAAAAGAGGTAAAAGGAGTTGAACATATTTACGGTATGGCTATGGATAACGTAGGTATAGTAAACGCAGCCTTTTTCATTGGTGAAGCCAAAGAGGATTCAAACCTCAAAATTTATGACAAAATCATGCAAAACACTAATATGTTCCCGCAAGGTACAATGAATCCTATTATTAAACCTTTAGACATAGATGTTGATATTCCTGTACTCTCTGTTGCTTTTTACTCTAACAATAAAGAGATGAAAAAAACTGAACTTTATGATAGAGTTAAAGAGATTCAACACCACATTAATGGTCTTGATAATGTTGCAGTAACTGAGTTAAAAGGAGGTTCACACCACCAGTTTAATATCGAAGTAGATATCAATAAACTCTCAGGATACAACCTTTCACTTGGACAGATAAAATCCTCTGTTGAAGCCCTCGCATACAATGTTCCAGCCATCAAAAACAGAACAGCAGAAAGTACCATCGCTATGTTAGGCATTAAAAACGCAATTGATAATGCAGATGATATCGGCAACATTATTGTTGCACAGTATATGGGCTCTCCAATATATTTAAATCAAGTTGCTACTGTTACAAGCTCTTATGATATTCAAAACTTTCAACGTGTTACCATCAGCACAAAAGAAGAGAATGGAGTCTTTTCTCCTTTTCAAGAACAAGTTACGCTTACTGTCTCAAAACTTCAAGGTACAAATGCAGTTATCATTGCCGATGAAGTCAAAAATGAGCTTGAGAAGTATAAAGAGTTTCTCTCTAAAAATGGCATTAACTATGTCATAACAAGGAATGATGGAGAACGTGCAAATGAAGCAGTTAACGAACTTGTTTTTCACCTGCTTCTCTCTATCGTAATTATTGCTATTTTACTCATTTTTGTACTTGGATGGAGAGAATCTCTCATTGTTACTTTTACAGTTCCTGCTATTTTGGCTATTACGCTTTTTGTAGCTTATCTTACAGGACAGACTATTAACAGGATTACACTCTTTGCATTCCTACTCTCTCTTGGTCTTTTAGTCGATGCAGCGATTATTGTTATTGAAAATATTCATAGACACTACCACTCAGTAGAGTCACTTCACGAAACGCCTGATGAGCTTATGATTAAAGCAACTGATGAAATAGGTCCACCGACAAATATTGCTACTTTAGCAATTATCATGACAATGGTACCAATGGCTTTCGTCGGTCAGATGATGGGTCAGTTTATGAAACCAATTCCTGCAAATGTACCTGTAGCCCTCATTGCATCACTCTTTGTGGCTTATATATTTACACCTTATCTTGCAGTTAGAATTTTAAAGCGCCCTGGGCATAAAAAAGGAGAACACTAATGTTTGCTAAGTTTGAACAACTTGTCCTAAAGGGTATACAAAACCCAATGCAAAGAAAACTTATTCTTCTTGGAACACTCTTAGCCTTTATACTCTCGGTGCTAATGATTGCACCAACAAAGATGGTTTTAGCAAAAATGCTACCCGGTAAAAATAATGATACTTTTACTATCTACGTAAAACTTGCAACTGGTAGTTCAATAGAACAGACACAACAAGTGACACAGTGTATAAGCCAGTATGTTATTCAAGAAAAAGAGGCTACAGATACTGAAGTATTTTTAGGTATGGGAGCACCTCTTGATTTTGCAGGTCTTATAAAAGGCTCTCACTTTAAAAACTCTGAAAACGTCGCAGAGATAGTTGTTAACCTGACAAAAAAACATGATAGAGAAGAACCATCATACATGATGGTACAACGTATGCGTCCAGTTATTCAAAGTAATTGTGAAAAACTCTATCCAAATACAGAAATATCTTTTGTAGAACCACCAGCAGGACCACCGACAATGGCTGCAATAGTTGCAGAGATTTATGGTAATGACTCTCAGGGTATTAGAGAATTAGCACATAAAGTTGAAAACGTGTTCAAATCTACTGAAGGGCTCGTAGATATTTCTATTATGCAAGACCAAATATATGAAAGTTTTGAAGTTATTGTAAATAGCACGAAAATTGCAAAATCTGGAGTTGATATAAAACAGCTCAACAACATCTTGTATTTAGCCTTTGAAGGTATGCAAATTGCCGTTAAAAACTCAGAGCAGTACAATGATCAGATTCCAATCTTTTTATCACTTTCTCGCAAATCAAAAGAGTTTAGTAAAAAAGATTTACTCTCTATTAAAAGTAAACTAGCCTCTCTAAAACTTATGAACTCTATGGGACTTATGATTCCCGTGACAGAACTCGTAGAAATTAAAACAAAAAAATCAAATCCAATGATTTTAAGTAAGAACCTTCATAAGATGACAAACGTGATGGCTGAGACTGATATGGTTTCACAAGTCTATCCTCTAATGGATGCAAGAAATAAAATCTTAGATACATTTCAAAATGAGTATGACATCAAAAAAATAGGTCTTTTTAACTTAGAACTTACAAATAAAGCGGATGGAAAAATCTACAAACTCACTTGGGATGGTGAGATGGAAGTAACTCTTGACACTTTTGTGGAGCTTGGTGCTGCCTTTATTGCTGCACTTGTACTGATTTATCTCTTAATGGTTATCTATTATAAAAGTTACGTCCTAAGTGGTATTATCTTGCTTGGTTCATTTCTCTCTATTATAGGTGTAATTGTAGGGCACTGGATTTGGGATTTAATTACTCCAGATACTTTTTTCTTAACAGCAACATCACTTATAGGTTTTATTGCTCTAATTGGGATTAGTTCACGTAACTCTTTACTGCTTATAGACTTTACAAAATCTTTAATGCATGAAAAAGGTATGCATAAGGCTGAGGCTATTGCTTACTCAAGTGCAACACGTGCAAAGCCAATTTTTCTTACTGCTGTAGCGATTATGCTTGCATCACTTCTTTTAGCAAATGATGCTGTATTTGGAGGACTAGGAGTCTCTTTAATCTTTGGAACAATTGCAGCAGTAATAGCTTCACTTATCGTTGTTCCAGTTCTCCTCTATATGACAGATCTCGAAACACAATTTCACTTCCACGAAAGAAAAGCTGTATCTATAGAAGACCCTCTATAATCTTAGAGGGCCACCTTATTGAGCTCTTGAATTATCTGTAATTGCCTATTGGCTATGTATCTCTGTATAATATGTGATGATTCAATTGTATGGTGCATATGCACAACACATACAAACTCCTCATCACTTTTTTTAAGCATATGAATATTCCCTTCTAGCTCGATATACTCATCATCTACACTCATCTCCAAATAAACCATTTTTCCAGTCTTTAGCGCATGTTTTCTTGTTAGTTCAAATGATATATACTCTTCATTAAGATACAAGGTCTCAACATCAATACTTATATCTCCATCTATTAATTGAACATTGAGAGATTCATCAGGAGTAACTCTGAGCATCTTACGTTTCAGTGGTGTATGTTCATCAAAAACAAATCTATTAACTTCAATAATAGACTTCTCCATATTAATACTACGGATATTTGCACGTATATGCCCTAAACTCTTCGCATATAAATATACTGAATCATCTATATTTGCTATATATAACTGTTTTTTATTTACCAATATATAAATACTTTTCTCACCTGTTTTAACTACTTTACTGTTATGTTTGACAATAATTTCATTATATAAGAGAGCACACTCTAATGTTCCCAGTAATTTAGAAAAACGTTGCGTAAACATCTCTTGGTTTTCTAATAAATCGTAGAGTTCAATATCCTCTACATCTGTAATAACATGATTTTTCTCTTTATACTTATGAGCACTCAATAACTGATAAGCGTGTAGTTCAGTCTCATTACTACTTTGCTCTTTCTTTAATTCAGTAAAGGCAATATAATTCTCATCAGAGAGTTTTTGTAATTCACACCGTAAAGCAACACTCCAATCATAAATCTCTTGAAAAGTTTTAGCACAAAGTAAAACACCTATTCTACTTCCACTCAGACGAATTGCAGTAGAGTGTGGTAAAAGCATTCTCTGTACTGTATTGGCAACATTAATGATAAGTCTATCACCTTTTTCATATCCTGCAATCTCATTAAGTTGCCTCAAACCTCTCATATCTACAACGAGTAAGACTTTAGCTTTTTCACGTAACTCTTTATGTACATTTTGTGTATCTGTTTTATAATGAACATAGGAAGTAAGACCAGTTAATTTATCGAGTTCAGGAATTATTTTTTCATCTTCAAAGGCTTCAAAAAAACTCTCCTGAAGTGTTAAGACATACTTTATAGGGGTAGTTTGTGAAAATGCTTTCACTGATACTCTATACTTTATCTCCTTTCTACTGAGTGGATGAAATAGTGTTGCATAAATTACTGTATCACTTGTGAGTGCTTTTTCCATCCACTTATCGTATTGTTGTAGAGAAAAGAGTTCTCTTTCAAAATTCAACTCCTTTAAAAATGAAAGACCATCTACAAACTTTTCATGTAACTCTTCTAAATCTTCCAACCCTAAACTCTCTAAGAGAAGATTATTTGCCATGATTACATTACCTGATTCTACAACAAAAACTTTTACGTCAAGTGCATTGATAAGACTCCATAAGCTCTCAAACTTTTTTTTGTATTCAAGTGACTTTTTAATTGTAGAGTTCTGTCTGTTCAAAAAATCATTAAAGAGTGTTAAAACTCCTGTTAAATTTGTATCGAAGATAATTGAAAACTCATCAAGAATCTGTAAAAACTCTTTATGTCTAAAATCCTTAAGAATAAAAAAATGATGTGTCATTTCAGTACGTAATACAGTACAAATAGTATAAATTTCATGTGGAGCAATCCCTTTAGAGAGCATATAATTAAGAAATTTACTCATAATAGGACAGTCACCCATATAAACTTCTTCTCTAATAACCTTAATAAAATGTGTAATGATTCCAGGCGCATAGTTTTGTGAAAATTTTGCCAGAGAAATTTTATGATGCTCAAATATTATTTTGATTTTTGGTTCTTGAAGCCATTTGAAAATAATCTGTTTTTTAGCCTTTTCTAATTCATGAGATAAGGATTTAAGTAAAGGATACGAGGATATATTACGTTGCATAAATAAAACCTTCTATCAGATTTTATTATATTGTAGCATATTGTAAATTACTCTCCGTAGAGAGTAATTAAAATGTAGTTATTATTTAAAGACGAGCGTAATCCACACTTAGACAAGCTTCTAGTGCACCTAGTTCTTTCAATGTTTCATCATCTACATGATCATCAACTAAGATAACTGCTAAGGCTTGACCTTTATCATTTCTAGCCAATGAGAAGTCTGCAATATTTACATTATGTTTTGCAAGTGTAGAACCAATACTTCCAATTACACCTGGAACATCACTATTTTTGAAGAAAATCATATTACCTTTGAGTGCTACTTCAATATCAAAACCATCAAATGCAACTATACGTTTTACACCATCATCAAAGATAGTAGCAGAGATAGTTGAAATACCCTCAGCAGTAGTCAATTTTACGGTAATAAGGTTTTTAAATGTTGATGAATCAGCAAGAGCTTCAGATGTAATCTCTATACCTTTTTCTTTTGCAACAAACTCTGCATTTACATAGTTAATAGTATCACCACTATTTTGACTCATAGCACCAACTGCAACGAATGTCGAAAGTGAATCTACATACTCAGCTATTTCACCCTGTCCACTTACTTTAATTGAGATAATTTGTGATTTATTTAACTGTGATGCTAAAAATCCAATTTTTTGTCCCATCTCTAAGAATGGCTTTACAAATGATGGTATTTTTGTCTCATCAATTGGAAGGTTCATAGCGTGAGCGAAAGCGATTCCTTTTGCCGCTTGGATAGCATTTTCAGCAGCCTGAGTACCAATGTTATACTGAGACTCATACGTATTTGCACCAAGGTGTGGAGACACAACGATATTGTCTAAGTCAAGTAGTGGGTGGTTTGTAGCTGGCTCTTTACCAAAAACATCAATACCAGCAAAACGAACTTTACCAGACTTAAGGCCATTATAAAGTGCTTCTTCATTATAAAGATCACCTCTGGCACAGTTAATGAGCACAACACCATCTTTCATCTTAGCAATTTCAGCTTCACCAATAATACCTACAGTCTCTTTATTTTTTGGTGTGTGAATTGTAATAATGTCACACGCTAAAATATCCTCAAAGTTTTTAGTATATGTCATATCCAAGTCAGTAACTTTTGATGGGTGAATATATGGGTCATAAGCAATAATATCCATCTCAAAAGATGCCGCACGTTTAGCAACACGTGAACCAATGTTACCAAAACCAATTACACCGAGTTTTTTTCCTTTTAACTCATACCCGTACCATTTCTCACGTTTCCAGATTCTCTCTTGTTTTAAGTGGTTGTGAGAGTAAGGAAACATTCTCATACAAGAGAGCATGTGTGCCATTGTTAATTCAACTGCCGCAATAGTATTTGCAGTTGGTACATTCATAACTATTATTCCCTCTTTTGAACAACCCGGGATATCAACATTATCTACACCAACACCTGCACGAACAATTGCTTTCATATTTTTAGCGTGACTGATAAAAAATTCATCTACGTCTGTAGAGCTTCTTGTAATTGCCACATCAGCTTGTGGAATAATCTCTGTAACAAGTTTATCCTTTGGCTCATCAGCAGCCATAATAAAGTTAATGTTTTCATCATTTTCAAGCATTTTAAGACCAGCTTCATGAATATGGTCACAAACAACAATTGTATATTTTTTCATATTAATAATCCTCTTTGTATGGCTCAACACTCGCCGATATTTTATAATTCCTTAGTATAGCGACTAAAGAGTTTAATTTATTTACATCTTGTGAATAAATAAGTAAATTTATAACTGTTTTATTTTTCATGAGATAGTACTTCAACTCATGTCTCTTCAACTCCTCTTTCAAACAAAAAAGTTGATAAGGGTCCAAAACTTTTGCAGAGAGTTTGTAAGTAATAACTTTGGTTATTTTTTCGTTTAAATCCACTTTTACATAGACTTCATTAACTGGATAAAAGTATCCTAAGCGTTCTGATTTAGAGAAATGATTTAACCAACTCTCTTGCGATTCAATATGTGTAATATTTTGTTCTAATACGAGAGGTTCACTCTCAATATATACGTGTTCAGAATTTATAGAAATTAAAAAAAAGAGTAAAAAAATGGCTACTCCCCCCATAAGCAGAGGAGCAAACCATTTAAGAACTCTTTGCATCTGTTATGCTTATTGTAGTTGGTCTTTTATGAGGTCACCTAAAGAGTGTGACTCATTGTCATTAATCTCTTCAAGCATCGCTTGGTTTTTAATGTAGTCTAGTTTTTTTACAGAGAGACGAATACGATCACGTTTAGTATCAATATTTGCAACAGCTGCTTCAATTGATTGACCTACTTCTAACTCCTCTTTTACTAATGGTGATAAATCTTCATCACGGATAAGTGCATCAACACCATCTCTAAGTGAAACAAATACACCAAAGTCTTTAATATCACGGATTGTTCCACTTACAACAGTATTTACTTTATGTTCTTGAGCAAATTTGTCGATTGGTGATTCTAAAAGTGATTTACGGCTAAGAGAAATTTTTTGATCTTCTGCATTAATTTTTGCAATTTTAACTTCTACTTCTTCACCAGATTTTAGTAAATCTTTTGCTTTTGTATTTTTATCCCATGAGATATCTTGGTTATGAAGAAGTCCTTCAACACCATCAATACGTACAAATGCGCCGAAGTCAGTTAAAGACGTAATAGTTCCTTTTACTACATCTCCCTCTTTATAGTTTTTTACAAACTCATCAAAAGGTTTTGCTAAAAGTCTTTTTAGTGACACACGAAGTTTGTGTGTTTTTGAATTAATTTCAATTACTTCAACTTCAATCTCTTGGCCAACTGTTAAGTAATCTCCAGGATTTTTAACATTTTTATCCCAAGTGATTTCCGAAATATGTAAGAAACCTTCAATGTCATTTCCTAAATCAACAAAAACACCATATGCTTCAATGTTTGAAACAGTAACACCAATTACATCACCTTCGTCAAGTGCTGACTCTACTTCTGCCCATGGATCTGGAAGAACAGCTTTAATAGAGAGTGAAAGATGACGTTTATCTTTATCATAAGAAATAGCTTTAACGTTAACTACATCTCCCTCTTTATAAAGTTTTGAAGGATTAACAGGTCCTTTGTAACTAATTTCGTTATAGTGTACAAGACCATCAACACCACCAACATCTACAAACATACCATAGCTAGTGATTTTTTTAATTGTACCTTCAACTACAACATCATCAGCCATTAACTGGTCAATAATCTCTTTTTTCTTTTTTCTCTCTTCGTTAAATAGTTTACGACGAGAAACAATGATTGAGTTTTCTTCTGGGTCAATTTTAACAACTTGTGCTTTTATTTTACGACCTAAAACATCATCACTGTCTTTAAATGCTGCTAGTGAACGTGGCATAAAGAATGTAACGTCATCAGCTTCTACAACATAGCCACCACGGTTTTTCTTAGTAATAGTTCCTTCAACAATTACATCTTCGAAGTTTTCTTTGTGTGCTTCAATAAACTCAATAGTTTTTTCTTGCTCTAAAACTTTTTTGTATGAGATTTTAGGACGCTCGTTATAATAGCCCATAGTCATAACTTTGATTTTATCACCAGTTGTAAACTTCATCTCACCTGCATCATTACGAAGCTCATCAAGACTTAATATACCTTCTAGTTTATCACCAATACCAACTAATGCTCTATTTTCATCCTCTTGTATCTCTACAATTTCACCTTCTACAATACGGTGACTCGTTTCTTGCTGCTTTTCGCTTGCAGCGAACATCTCTGCAAAACTTTCCTCTTCTTCAAATGATTCGTTATCGAACGCCATTACCTATCCTCTTATTACGTAAAAATTCCAGAATTGTAGCTAAAAAATGATTAATTTACCCTTTTCTCAATTGCATTAATGACATTTTTTATTATCCAATCCGGAGTAGATGCACCTGCACTCACACCACATCTCTCTTTGCCTTCAAACCAACTATAGTCAATTTCATTTTCATCTTCAATATGGTAACTATCAGAACACTTCTCTTTTGCAATATTAAAAAGTTGTTTTGTATTAGAAGAATTTTTTCCTCCAATAATGATCATAACATCAGAGATTTCAGATATATCTCTAACAGCTAACTGATTATCAAATGTAGCATTACAGATAGTATTAAAAACACGTACCTCTTTATAACGTGGAACTAAATAATTAGCAATTGCCAAATAATCCTCTACTTTTCTTGTTGTTTGAGAAATAAGTGCTATTTTCTCTTTAAATTTTAGTTTTTTAACATCTTCAACATCTGTTACAACAATGGCTCCATGAGTTGCGTATGATTGAACACCTTTGATTTCAGGGTGCGCAGCATCTCCAAATATAACAACATCATAGCCCTCTTCACTCATCTCCTGAGCAATCTCTTGAGGTTTAGTCACAAAAGGACAGGTTGCATCAATTACATTTATTCCAGATTTATGGAGCTGCTCAAGTTCATCTTTTACAATTCCATGTGTACGAACTATGGCAGTATCCCCTGCTTTAAAACTTTTAAAATCTTCAATAAGACCTACATTAAAGTCTTTATCTAGTCTTGCAATCTCTTTAGAATTATGTATAAGTGGACCATATGTTGCAGAGTCTTTATTCTCTTCTGCAATTTTAATGGCACGCTTTACACCAAAACAAAACCCATAATTTTCAGCAAGTTCTATAACCATTTTACTCTCCTGAAATCTCTATATTTGTAATTTTCTGTAGTAATTCAAAAAAGTTTGGAAATGAAGTGTTTATACACTCTAAATCTGTTACTTCCATACCACACTGTAAACCTGCAACAATAAAACTCATAGCTATTCTGTGATCACCATCACTATCAACTTGAGCAGATGAAAGCTTACCACCGGTAATTTTATAACCATCTTCATACTCATCTACAGTAATGCCACAAGAACGTAAACCTTCAACTACAGTCGAAATTCTATCAGACTCTTTTACACGTAATTCCTCAGCATTTTTAACTATACTCTCACCCTTAGCAGTTGCCATAGCAATAGAGAGAGCAGGTAGTTCATCGATAAGCCATGAGATATTTTCTTCAACTACAATACCATTAAGTGGTGCATACTGAACGCGGATATCTCCTATTGGCTCATACTTATTCTCTTTCATTTCGTATGAAATATTTGCTCCCATTCGCTCTAAAGCTTTAAAAGCTTCAATACGTGTAGGATTAAGAGTTACACCTTCTAATGTAATATCTGAGCCTTCTGTAATAGCAGCAGCTACTGCAAAGAAAAAAGCACTTGAAGGATCAGCAGGAACTCGAATACTTAAAGGTGAAAGTAGCTTTTTCATTGGATGAATTGTAGTTGTTAAACCATTTACCTCGATTGCTGCACCCATACCTTTTAGCATTCTCTCTGTGTGATCTCTAGAGAGTTCAGGTTCTGTATATGTACAGACGCCATTAGCCCTAAGTGCTGCAAGTATCATACATGACTTTACTTGAGCAGATGCTATTTTACTTGTATAGTCAAAAGCCTCAAGTGATGCACCACGGATACTTAAAGGTGCTAAATCTCCGTTGTTTCTGCCATCTAGTTGTGCGCCTATATCTTTTAATGGAGCCGTTACCCTCTTCATTGGTCTTGAACGCAGATATTTATCACCCGTTAAAACAAAGTGACCATTAGCAGAACTCAATAACCCACAAAATAGACGCATACCAGTTCCAGAGTTTCCACAATCTAAAACTTCAAAACTTTCTTGAATTCCATCTGAAGATATTTCAATTTTATCGCCAGTGTCCAGAACTTTTGCACCAAGATTTTTAACTATTTGTAATGAATTCATTGTATCTTCAGCACGTAAAAAGTTCTCTATAACACTTGTGCCTTCAGCCAGCATTGCAAACATAACACTACGATGAGATATCGACTTATCAGGTGCAATTTCAGATATTTTAAGCGAAAACTTTTCCGCAGGAGAAACAACTACTTTACTCATCGTAATCCTACTCCAAGTTCATCTTTAAGATTCGTAAGGATAGTCTCTATAGCGACATTAATATCTTCTTCTTCGAGAGTTTTTTCATGTGATTGTAAGACAAAACGCAAGCTTAGACTCATATCTGTTCCAAGAGTCTCATCTTTATACTTATCAACAGGGTAAAAACGTACAAGTTCATTTATGGCACTCTTTTCAATCACACCCTTAATCGTTTCATAAGAGAGTGTCTGTGGTACAATGATACTTAAATCTCTAAATGATGCCTGATACTTAGAACTTTTTTGTACAGTTTTTAAACCATAAGGAATCTTATCAAAATCTAGTTCACATACATATGTTACATCTAAATCATACTCTTTTTCAACATTTGGATGCACTCTAAAGAGTTCTCCAGCCACCTGGCCATCTATAATTACCTCTGCAGATTGGTAAATATGCGATAAAGTGTGTTTTGTTTCATACTGTCTCAGCGTTATATCACCGATAATGTTAGAAACTTTTTGTACAAAAAGTGCAAAATCGACTCTTTGAGGCTTTCCTGTATTTGAAAGTGATTCAGCCTCTCTTGCTCCACTAAATAGCATAGCCATTTTCAACGACTCCTCTCTTAAAGGAGAAAAAACAGATCCAAGTTCAAACAGTCTTACAGAGTCATAACCGTTTTTTACATTCATTGAAGCTGCTTTTAGAAGTCCTGTTAAAAGTGTCGGACGAAGCGTATCAAGTGTTTGCACTATTGGATTTATGAGTTCTAAATCCTCTTTTGTTGTCTCAAAACCATAACTATTTAATACTTTTTTCTCATCAAAAACAAAATGTACAGATTCAAAAAAACCACTTGATGCAGCACGATGTCTAAAAACACTACGTTTTTTATACTCAAAATAGTTATCTTCAAGTCTATTCGCTTCACTTAAAATAAAAGGTTTTGCAGGGATATTGTCAATACCAACCATACGGACAATCTCTTCAATAATATCTTGCTTATTAACTATATCATGGCGAAATTGTGGCACTGAAATAGCGAATTTATCAGTTGAAGACTTTGATGTATCAAAACCCAAATTTTTTAAAATTTTTGTAATTACCAACTTATCAATATTCGCACCAATAAGCTCATCAATTTCCTGTTTTGTAACCACAACGGTTCTATCTTTATGTGCATCTGAAAGTTCTATCATTCCACTAAATGTAGATGAATTGGAGTACTTTTCAATCAAGTCTACACAATACGAAAGTCCGCCTTCTAAAGCTGGCTCACTTCCACGTGATGTTTTATAAAACATTGGACCTGATTCAATTTTTGTCTCAGCCATTTTTTTAGAAATTATTTCTGGTGGAATATAACTTGCCTCAATGAGGATAAGTCCTTCATCACCAATAACCATTGAAGATTTTTCTTGAATAATTCCAACTGTTGAAGCACGTTCTTTACCCTTAATAACCGCATATCCTCTCTCATCTTCACTCAGAGTTACTTTCGCCATTTTTTCATCTTCATCTTTGAAGAAGTCATGCTTATAGGCACGAAGAATAACTCCTGTACTTTGAGTTACATAAAGCATCATAGACTCAACACAAGTTTCACGTAAATCTTCAATTTGAGCAAGTCTCAATTTCACTACAAGTGGTGGAACTAACTCTTTTAAATCAATCGCTTTATAACGTAAGTTTACATCCAAGTTTTTTTCATAAGAGAGTGAAACTATACGTCCAATTCCACGTTTGTCATCATTGTCCGTTACTGTGTACTCTTTTACAGGTCTGTCAAAAGCCGCACTTAAATCTCTAGCAACACCACGAACACTTAGACAGTCACCTCTATTTGCTGTAAGCTCAATTTCAATAAGGTCATCATTTAAAATAGCATTTTCAGTAATATCTTGACCTATCTTATAATCGCCGATACTCTCATCAACTTCTATAATTCCCTCACCAATATCCGGCAAGCCTATTTCTGTTGCAGAACAGATCATGCCCTCTGACTCAACACCACGTAACTTCACAGGTTTAATAATCAAACCGCTAGGCATCTCAGCACCAACAGTTGCTACAACAACATGAAGCCCTGCACGAACATTTGAAGCACCACAAACGATTTGACGTACACTTGTTCCTATGTCAACTTGACAAACATTTAGTTTATCAGCATCAGGATGTTTTTCACACTCTAAGACTCTTCCAAAAACTATTTTTTTAGGAGTTCTATACTCATGAACTCTATCTACTTCTAAACCTATTGAATTGAATGTTTTTGCAATTTCATCAGTAGAAATACCACTCAGATCAATCCACTCATTTAACCAAGATTTTGTTACTATCACTGAAACTGCTCCAATAGTTTTATATCACCTTCAAAAAGTGAACGAAGGTCTCCAATTTGATGAATTAACATTGCAAAACGTTCTACACCTAATCCAAATGCGTATCCACTAACGTTTTTATACTCTACTGCCTCAAAAACATTTTGGTCTACTATTCCACATCCTAAAACCTCTAACCAGCCAGTTTGTGAACATACTCTACATCCATCACCTTTACAGAAAACACATGAAATATCTACCTCTGCAGAAGGCTCTGTAAAAGGGAAAAAAGATGGTCGAAAACGAACATTTACATCACCAAACATAAACTTTAAAAAGTCTTCTAAAATGTACTTTAAATTTGCAAAAGAGACTTTCCCTTCTTCATCTACTAAAAGCCCTTCAACCTGGTGAAACATAGGTGTATGCGTCAAGTCATAATCTCTACGAAAAACTGCACCTGGAGCAATCATACGTATAGGTGGTTTTGTGGACATCATTGTACGAATTTGTACAGGTGAAGTGTGTGTTCGTAAAAGAAGTTCGTCTTTAAAATAAAATGTATCTTGCATATCACGTGCAGGGTGATATTTTGGAAGGTTTAAAGCTTCAAAGTTATTAAAATCATCTTCAACCATTGTTCCAGTTTTTACAGCAAAATTCATTGATGAAAAGTATTCAACGATTCTGTCCATCGTCTCCATTACAGGGTGTAATGCTCCTGCCTGTGATTCTGTACTAAATAAAGAGACATCTATAGCCTCTGCTAGCATAGCATCTTTTAATTCTTGTGTTTGCAGGGCAATTTTTTTTGCCGTAAACTCATTTGTAAGGGCTTGCTTGTGCTTATTTAAATCTTTTGCAATCTGTGCTTTATCTTCATTGGAAGCTGTTTTCATCTTTGCAAACTCAGCTGCTAAAACACCTTTTTTTCCAAATACAGATATGCGTATTTCTTCTAATACTTCAACACTCTGTGCTTCTTTTATTTTCTCGTACCACTCGTTCAAAAGAGAGTCTCCATAGTTTTTAAAAATTTCCAATGATTATAGTTAAAACTATCTAATAAACAGCTTCATTTCTTCGTTTATATGATACAATAACCCAAAAACAAGGAAGAAAAATGTGCCTATTTTGTAAAATAGTTGAAAAAGAAATCCCATCAAATATCGTTGCTGAAAATGAAAATTTTCTAGCTTTTCACGATATAAATCCAAAAGCTCCCGTACACATTTTAGCAATTCCTAAACAACACTTTGAAAGTTTTAACGATGTAACACCTGAAGTTATGGCAGGAATGACTTCATTTATACAACAAATTGTAAAAGATATAAACATTGAAAAAAGCGGATATAGAGTAATTACAAATATTGGCGAAAATGGTGGTCAAGAGGTGAAACACCTTCATTTTCACATCTTAGGTGGCGCAAAACTAAAATGGGGACATTTTAGTGATTCTGACCCAAAAGGTATGTTTTAAAGCTAGGATAAACTCCTAGCTACAGCAAGCGTCAATATCTCCCATATCAATCTTACTTCCACCACCACTTATCATTCTTTCATTTTCACGAATAAGCTTTCCATTGTGTGTAATACTATATGATATTTCTGTTGTATCACGAATTGTATTAATCGTCGAACAATATGTCTCAACAGAGGCCATGACCCAACGTGCTGCTTGTGTGTCATCATCTGCATCCGAGTTAAAGTTATACGTCAAATGCAACTTTAAAAACTTTCTTGGATGATCTTCTGCACGAACTACTTCACCATCTACAACTAAATCAGTAACAGTTTTTCCTTGATTTTTAGGAATCATTACAATATCTGTTGCACTACATGTAATTACACCTGATAAAAAATACTCTATTGGTGAAATTGTTGGACAATCAATCACAAAACTAGACTTTTCAGTCTTTGCCTCAAACTTCATTGCATCTTGATGTGATACTGTTATTTTCATTTTATTTTTCTCCTAAATAGTTTGCAAAATACTCAAGTTGTTCTTTCGTTCTTGTAGACGCTGTGCCACCTTCTGAAGTTCTTGCATTCATAGAATGACGAAGCCCTAAGTACTCTATTACATCTTCACCTATTCTCTCATCAATCTCTTTAAGATATTTGTACTCCATAGCAGAGAGGTCAATGTGGAGTTCTTCACCCTTTGCTACTGCCCGGCCTGTAATAAAATGTGCTTCTCTAAAAGGTATACCACATTTCTCCACTAAATAATCTGCTAAGTCTGTTGCACTTAAATGACCAATTGCACATGCTTTTTCCATGTTGTATGCTTTTACTTCCATGGTTTTTATAGCTTCTTTGAGTATTTCTAAAGATATCTCAGCAGTTTCTACTGCATCAAAGACGCCCTCTTTATCCTCTTGCGTATCTTTATTATAAGCGAGTGGAAGTCCTTTCATTACAGTCAACAATCCCATCAGTGAACCGTAAACACGTCCTGTTTTTCCACGTAAAAGTTCTGGAACATCAGGATTTTTTTTCTGTGGCATAATTGAACTTCCAGTAGAATACTCATCACTCAACTCAACAAAACCAAACTCATATGATGACCACATAATCAGCTCTTCACTCAAACGTGAAATATGCATCATCATTGTTGAGATATTAAAAAGAATCTCCAAGGCAAAATCTCTGTCACTTACAGTGTCAAGACAATTTACACTCACACTATGAAATCCCAATAGTTCTGCTGTCATCTTTCTATCAACATTATGTGGTGTTCCTGCAAGAGCTGCACACCCAAGTGGAGAGATATTATTTCTTTCTAACGAACTTTCAAAACGCTCAATATCACGTTTAAACATTGAAAGATAGGCACCTAGATGAAAAGCAAAATTTATCGGCTGCGCATGTTGTAGATGTGTCATACCCGGAATAAGTGTCTCAGTATGCTGATTTGCAACTACCAAAACTTCTGCCATGAGTGCCTTAATACCTTCAATAATTTCATTATTTTTACGTAAAACATAACGTCTAAAATCAACTGCAACCTGATCATTTCTACTACGTGCAGTATGTAACTTCTTCCCTGCATCACCAATAATAGCAGTCAGACGTTTTTCAATTCCCATATGTAAGTCTTCATCAGATATTTTCCATTCAAACTCACCAGACTCAATCTCTTTAAGAACTTGAGAGAGTCCATCTTTAATTTTCTCTAATTCATCCTGAGTTAGAATACCCTGTTTTGTGAGCATAGTAGCATGAGCAATTGAACCTTCAATATCCTCTTTGTACAGCTTTCTGTCAAACATAATTGAAGCATTAAACTGATCTAACAAACTTGAAGCACTCGCACTAAAACGACCTGACCACATTTTATCCATAAGGTATATCTCCGATTTTAAAAAGTTTTGTATTTTAGCAGAATATAAGAAGATAATAAAGTATTAAAAAAATTGAAAGTAAAAATTGAAGAAGAAATAGAGTATAAAGAGCGTAAGTACTCTTTACACATCTAAGAGTTAGTTACAAGCAGGAACGTTTCCACTATCCTTAGCATATTCAACAAGAAACTGCTTTAAATGTTTTGTTTTTTTAGTAAATTTACTACTTTGAAAGTACTTATGCGACTTTTTTGCCTTCTTACTGTCTAAATGAATTTTTGCAAGTAGTTTCCCTTTTTTGTTCATCCACTTTTTCCACTGCTTCATCTTATACTCAGCAACAAATGCTTGTCCACTATCATGACACTTTAGACACTCTTTTACAAATACTTTCTGCCCTTTATAGATAGCAGCACTAGATGTAGTGAGAGTTAAAAAAGTTAACGAGAGAAAAATTACGAGAACTCTGGTCATTCACAACCCTTATAATAAATTAAAGTCTTCTATAGTACATTAGTAAATATTATATTAACCTTATATTGTCACATATCTATTTAACAAATTTTGCTTTTATTACAATTGATACTTTGTTAAAAGATTTTCAGGTAAATCCCATAGTGACTTAGCTCTTAAAGTTTCAATAACAGAGGAGGTACAATCAACATCATCTGGCCATTCTCTAGTAAAGCCATCAAGCTGATTTTTGTTTGTACCATCAACTCCTACAACCAAACCTGACACAAAAATATCCCTAAGTGCATCTATATTGTTTGTAACTCTCCATATAAGCATGTATGGATTATAAACATCATTTGCTTTTGTATCCACAAAAACAACAATTCGGAGATTATTGCTTAGTGGTAAGAGAGCATCAAAATACTCTTTAACTGCTCTTTTCTTCTCTAAAGCTATCACAGTAATAGGGTTTGCTGTTCTTCTCATAAACTGATGTAAAGTACTTACTTCTGGCAATAGTTCTTGAACTTTAAACAAAAGTTCTTCATCTCCGAGTAATTGTGGTGGTTCTATTCTATTTGCAGCAGTTGCATCTACTCCAAGTTTTCCACCAACAAGAGTTTCAGGAGATGAATGGTCTAAAGCATCAAGTATACCTTCAGTAATAAAAAGAGATTTTGGCGTAAATCTATTAAGTACATATGTCGTAAAAGAGTCATAATTTTCTAATGATGGCGCCTTCTCATCAACAAAAATAGCATGCTTAACAAAACTCATTTGACCGGCACCCCAAAATGCATGCATAAACTGTTTTGCATGTCCTTTGTAAAGAGGTTGCATCTTCGCAAGAATTAAATTATGGAAACCCGCATTCTCAGGCATATGATAATCAATAAGATCTGGAACAGTTGTCTTTAAAAGTGGAAAAAATATTTTTCCAGTCGCCCATCCCATATATTTATCTTCCAATGGCGGTTTCCCAACTACAGTTGCTAAGAATGTTCGCTTTTTTTTCATAGTAATCGCTGAAACTTCTAACACTGGATATGGCTCAGCAAGAGTATAGTAGCCAGTATGGTCACCAAATGGTCCTTCAATTTTGACTTCAGACGTATCAACCCAGCCTTCAATTACATAATCAACATCTTCAGGTATATATAGTGGTGTTGTTAAAGACTTTACAAGTTGAGCTGGTTTTTTTGTAATAAGTCCATACATCAGTAGTTCGTTTACACCATATGGCAGTGGAGCAGTTGCACACCATGTATAAAGAGGATTCCCTCCAATGGCTATGGAGACTGGCATCTTTTTCCCTGCTTTTTGATACTGATCAAAAAAGTGAGAACTATCTTTATGAATCTGCCAATGCATTCCTAAATGATTTTTATCATGTACCTGCAGTCTATACATTCCAAGATTAACCATCTCACCATCTAAAGACTGTGTATAAACCTGTCCCATTGTAATAAAAGGACCCGCATCTTGCTCCCATGTTGTCAGCACAGGCAACATTCCTAAGTCTACATCTTCACCTAAAAACTCCAGCTCTTGACAAGCACCCTTACCTTTAAGTTTTTTTGGAAAAATGTTTTTAAGAGAAAAAAGCTCTTTAGCCATACTGACTTTATTAAAAAAGCCTTCTGGTGGACGCATATGTAAAAGTTTTGTTATCTCATCTGCTACAGACTCAACAGTTCTGCCAAATAACAATTCACAGCGTTTATAAGAACCAAATACATTCATTAATACTGGCTCTTCAAATTTTTTACCACTTTTTTTATCTACAACATTTGTAAAAAGAATAGCCTGACCACCATCTTTTTTTTTCACCTCTGCATAAGCCAAATGAGGAATTTCAAGATATATATCTAAGGCTTCATCTACAATACGAAGTTCACCGTTTTCTCTTAAAAGTTTAATTGTTTTTTGCATTTTCTCTTAGAGCCTTTGTGGCATCTCCTCTTTAAAAGCACTCTCTTCTGCTTTTTTTAATAACTCTAAAGCCCCTTGTTTTATTAACTTTTGTGCCGTAACTTTTCCTAAATCTGCTGAGTTTTTAATATCTGTAGAAACACTATCTTGCATTATATTTGTTCCATTTGGAAAGCCAAGCATTACACGGAATGTAAGAGTCTTATCTTGTACTACAGCATTACATGCAACTGGTGCAGAACAACCAGCACCTATAGAAGCGATAAAATCACGCTCAATGTGTGTACACAAATAAGTTGTATCATCATTTAAAAATGCAGAAATTTCTGAAAGTTTCTCATTACCTTCGACTATTTCAATACCTAAAGCAGCCTGTCCCATTGGTGGAATCATCATATCTAAAGAGAGTTGTTGCGTATATGGAATGTCTTTGAGTAAATCTAGTCTATGAAGACCAATCCACGCAAGAATAATTGCATCATATTGTCCCTCTTGCAGCTTTCTTAGTCTAGTATTTACATTACCACGTAAATCTTTAACTTGTAAATCAGGTCTCTTTTGCAGTAGTTGCATACGGCGTCTAAGACTTGTAGTTCCAACAACTGCACCTTTTGGCAACTCATCTAAAGAACTAAATTGATGTGATAAAAAAACATCGTTTTGTACTTGTCTTTGTGTTACTGCACTTAAACGTAGTCCTTGTGGAATATATGTTGGAACATCTTTTAAGCTATGGACAGCCATGTCTGCTTCACCTTTAAGCATTGCATCTTCAAGCTCTTTTGTAAAGTGTCCTTTTCCCCCAATAAGTGCAAGTGGTTTATCTAAAACCTTATCTCCATTACTTACTATTTTATTAAGCACTACTTCAATCTCTGGATATTGTGTTTCAATTCTCTCTTTGATATGATAAGCTTGCCACAAAGCAAGGTCAGATACACGAGTGGCAATTGTCAGTTTTGTCATTATTTCACGCTTTTGTATTTTTTCTTTGTTTGGTCAATTTTATCATCAAAGTAAACTGTAGGCGTTCCAGCCACCATAACTGTTGCAGCAACATTTTGGTCGAACTGTATCATCTTTTGTACTTCTGGGTTTTTAATATCTGCAACAGTAATATTTGAACCAACTGCTTTATTGAATGCTGTTAAAATTTTGTCTACATTTGTCTCTTTTGGATTAATCTCAACACTATAAAGTTTTAAAACAACATCTTTAAAACCTTTATGCTCAGCCGCGGCTGCAGCTTGTACTAAAAGAACTGCAGCAGGATGTAAACGTGGCAATGGAAAGTGATAATAGTAAACAGCAAATTTATCAGGTTGTTCTTTCATCTCTTTTATAGCACCAGGTACATAACCTCTACAAAATGGACAAAGTGGATCTGAAAAAATTGCCACTTTATGCTTTGCATTTTCATTTCCATAAATCAAATTACTTTTAGCATAAAACGCAGGTTTCATATCTGGTTTTACTAAGTCAGTAAGACTCTCACCAGAACTCATTTTTGTAAGCTCTTTTGTGATTATCTCTCCATTTGAAAACCAAATCATTCTTTGGGAAATAGTCTCTTTTGGCTTATCTTTGAGTGTTGCTTTTACATCTATAACGTAAGCATTCCATGACTTTAAATCTTTTAAAGGTACAACATCAGAGACCTCTACGTCTACCGAGTTTAATCGTGGATTTTCACTAAACTCATCACTTAAAAAGTCTGCTATTTTTTTACTTGTATCTTGTGCATACGCAAAACTACTTACTAATAGAGTTGTCGCTAATAATTTCAACATCAATGACATCTGAATCCTTTTCCATACTGTTTTGTTTAAAATTTGGGGTCTTACAATTTCCTGATTTTACATTATAACGATTAACCAACATACTCGTAAATACGCTAAATTGCATTAAGAGTCCAAGTATATCTGTTAAAAAACCAGGTAAAATGAGTAAGATAGCTCCAAAGAGAGTAAAAAGGTTTAGCCTTTGAAACTGTTCGAGGTCAATGCAATTATATGAAACTGCAGTCATATTCTCAACTAAACTTTTACGGAAATTTACTAAAATAGAGATTCCTATAAAAGCCGTGAGCATTATCTCAAGAAATGTAACAAATCCACCTATTGCAGATGCTATATTAACAGATATAATTACTTCAAAAAAGAGATAAACAATAAAATAGAGCATCTTAAATAAGCTCCATTACCTTATCAAAAACTATATCTTTATCAACTGTTATTTTTTCTCCACTTGCACGAACATAAATTTGTACTTGCCCATTTTCAAGCTCTTTTCCAATGATTATTGTATATGGAAAACCTATAAGTTCAGCATCTTTCATTTTAAAGCCAAATCTATCTTTCCTATCATCAAGTATTACTTCAACACCTGCATTTTGTAGTGATTCATACAGGCTCTCTCCAAGTTCATTTTGTGCTTCATCTTTTATGTTAGAAATCATTACGTTTACCATATATGGAGCAGTCTCTTTTGTCCAGATACATCCATTTTCATCATGATGTTGTTCAATCACTGCAGCAACTAAACGTGAAACACCCATACCGTATGTTCCCATTATAAATGGCTGTGCTTTTCCATTCTCATCTAAAAACTCAGCCTTAAGTGCCTCAGAATATTTAGTACCCAATTTGAAAATATGTCCAACCTCTATACCTTTTGTAAAAGAGAGCTCACCCTCACAATGTGGACAAGCATCACCAGCATTCACTTCGGAAATATCTGCAAAATATGCTACTTCACTTAGTACACTTAAGTCTACACCCACAAAATGGTAATCAAGTTCATTTGCACCACAAATCATATGTTTTGCATCTTTTAAATCATTATCAATGACATGTTTTGCTTTACTCTGATCAAGAGGGCCAATAAAACCTGGAACTATACCCGCTTCTAAAAGTTCTTCCTCCGTTACATCTACTATATCAAGTGCATCTGTAGCATTTACAGCCTTGACCTCTTGTAAATTATCACATCCTCTTAGAAAAAAGAGCACTATTTCAGTTGTATCTTCATATACAACACGTTTTGCCACAGTTTTAATAGTGTAATAAGGATCGACTTTAAAGAATTGACTTAAATCATCAATACTTTTTACTCCCAGAGTTTGAAACTTGTTAAATGCAGCTTCTGGAGCCTCTGGAATATCTTTTCTTAAGCCTCTAGCAGCAGCTTCTATATTTGCGCCATACTCACAACTTGAGCAGACAGCTATAGTATCTTCTCCGCTATCAGCAAGTACCATAAGTTCTTTACTACCAGTACCACCGATTGCACCACTGTCAGCTTCTACAATTCTATACTCTAAACCAAGGCGAGTGAGTATTTTTTTGTATGCTGCTTCCATAGCATCAAACTCTCTATCTAAATCCTCTACAGTTGCATGAAAAGAGTAACCATCTTTCATAATAAATTCACGTCCACGCATAAGACCAAAACGCGGTCTTGCTTCATCACGGAATTTTGTTTTAATCTGATAGAGATTCAAAGGGAGTTGTTTATAAGATGTTACACGATTTCGCACCATATCAACCATCATCTCCTCATGCGTTGGTCCTAAAACGAAAAGATTCTCTTTTCTATCGTGAAAACGGAGTAACTCTTTTCCAAACTTCTCTATACGTCCAGACTCTTGCCACAAAGATGCAGGTGTTACAAAGCTTAGTTCAGTCTCTTCTGCTCCTGCTTTACTCATCTCTTGGTTAATTACATTCTCAATTTTTTTAATAACACGCTTTGCCAGTGGCATATAGTTGTAAAGTCCTGCCGCAGTTTGTGAGATAAACCCTCCACGAGATAAAAATATATGACTCGCTAACTGTGCATCTGATGGTGCTTCTTTACTTGTTGGTATAAACGCCCTACTTCTTCTCATTCTATTCCTCATCCCTTATTTTCATAATTGAATTCATTGCTCCCCGCAACATTTCGGCTTGTGTATCTTCCGATGATGTACGCATATTTACCGTAAATTCATGTAAAAAACGTTTCAGTGCCTGTTCGCACATCTTCTGTGACTCCTCTGCATACTCTTTTGGAATATATCCATTTTTTATAGCTCTTCCTGCTTCATCAGAGGCTGCTTTGTTAGCTTTTGCGTATATCTCTTTTATAACAAGCTCTATATCTTGCGTATTGAGCCACTCAAAAAACTCAACAACACCTCTTCCTATAATTGAGTGAGCTGCTCTCGCTGCATTTTCCCTTGCAGAGATATTTTCATCAACTATAAGTTTTAAATCATCAATAACATAGAGATGAATACGCTCACCTTTGTCGTAACTAATATCACGTGGTAGAGCCAAATCAAACCAGTATCTATCAAACTCTTTTGACTCAATAAAATCACTAGTAATAATTGGCTCATATGCAGATGTTGCACTAAATAAAATTTCATACTCATTTATCGCACTTTTTAAGTCTGAAAATGGCAATACCTCTGCTGAGCACTCTTTTGCCAAAGCCTCTGCTTTATGGAGCGTTCTATTCATAATAGTAACATTTACACCGGTACTAACAAGATGTTTTGCAGTGATTTCCGACATTTCACCAACACCGATAATCAAGGCTTTTTTACCACTTAAATCATTCACTAAAGACTTCAACTTATTGACAGCAACACTTGCCATAGAGACTGGTTTAGCCGAAATATCTGTTGCATTTCTTACTTTTGCCGCTGTTTTAAAAGCAGATTTCATAGCACGTGCAAGTTTTTTCCCACAAAAATGGTTGTCATATGCAAAGCGAAATGCATCTTTTAACTGACCAACAATCTGTGTTTCACCAAGTACCATTGAATCTAATGAAGATGCAACACTAAAAAGATGGTGGATAGCTGAGCTGTCATCAAAAATATCTGCACGTCCTTCAAGTTCATCTATACTGATTCCTGAACGTCGTGAGAGCATCTCAAAAATATGATTTGTAGCGATGGGAACATCTTTACAATTACAAAGAACTTCTATTCTATTACAAGTCGAAATCAAAATCGCTTCAGAGATTGATTCACAAGACAGTAAACGTTCTAGACATCCCTTTTGGCTATCTTCATCAGGATAAGAAAGCTTTTCTCGTATTTCCATCGTTGAGTTTTTGTGAGTAAAACTTATGTTTAAATAGTGCATTAGTAACTTCTTTTAATCATTGCATCAAGGATATCTACCAATGCACTCTCTTCACTCATGGCAGTTTTTGCTTCATCTGAAAGAGATTTAGCAAGGGTAAAAGAACGCTCAATAGTTTTATACTCTTGCATTTTCTCTTTGAGCCAGAGAGCATCTTCTTCGCTTAGTATTTTTGCATGCATTGCGAGAAGTTTTTCTTTATCTTTTTCTTCTAAAGACTCATAAAGATAAATATATGGAAGTGTACATTTTCCCTCAACATAATCATTGAGTGCAGGTTTTCCTAAAACCTCTTCTGTGGCTGTTATATCTAAAATATCATCTATAATTTGAAAAGAGAGCCCAAGGTTTTTTCCATACAATGCGTGCTTTTGCGCATCTTTATTGACAAGTAAAGCACTCGCTTTTGCGGCAGCTTCAATCAGAGTCGCAGTCTTTAAATAAAGCATATCAAGATAAAGTGACTCATCTGCATTAAATGCTTCAGACATCTTTACATCCATCATTTCACCTTTAGAGAGTGCAGTTACAGAAGCTGCAATTATACGTGCAACTTCTGCATCAAAACTCACTAATTCGGTAAACGCTTTTGAATAAAGTATATCTCCAAGCATTACCGCTATTTTACTACCATCTGTTGCATTAACAGAAGGAGATCCACGACGAGTCATAGCCTCATCTATGACATCGTCATGTAATAAGCTTGCAGCATGAATCAATTCAACTATGGCAGCTAAAAGTGGAGCTTTTGGATGTTCTTGGGCAATTTTTAAAACTAATTTTGCACGAAGACGCTTCCCACCACTAAGCATATCAAAAAGACGAGTTACCTCATCATAGTCTATCTCTTTAATTAATCTTGCTATTTCTGCCTCAACTCTTTGCATCTATCTCACTTTCTTTATTTTTTCAACTCTTGCAACTGGACAAGCATTTTTGCATCAAAGAGCATTACCTCAAACTCTGCTCTATTTGTTTCGTAATCAAATTTTGTAAACTTTACAAGAACATAAGGTGTGTTAAAAGTATTCGCACCTTGGGACTTTAGCATCACACGAAACATTGCATTTGTGGCACCAAGATAGAGTATGTTTTGTGCAACTGCTCTATCATACGAACGAAAAACAACAAGCCCCTCATTTGTATAGAGTGTCCATCGAAATTGTAAAAGACGTTCATAATTGCCGTATTTTACAAGAAATTTCTTTTGCTCATCCTTTTGCAAAGATATTTTATATAACTCACGAAACTCACCCGCATTTAGCGCGCTTACTAAATATAAAGAGATAATCAAAGCAGATAATAATCTCTTCACAATATTTTTGCTCTCTTCATATTTATAAAGTTAAAAATTATAACAGTTAATTCTTAACGATTTGTGTCCCAATACCTTCAGAAGTGAAGAGCTCAAGAAGCATAGAGTGTTCTAATCTTCCATCAATAATGTGTGCCTTTGCAACCCCACCATCTATAGCTTCTAAACATGCATCCACTTTTGGAACCATTCCGCCATTGATAGTTCCATCAGCTTTAAGTGATTCAACTTGTTCTTTAGTTAATGTAGAGAAAAGCTCTTTATCATTATTTAGTACACCCGGAGTGTCTGTTAAAAAAATAATTTTATTTGCACCTATAGCTTTAGCAACATAAGAAGCACACAAATCAGCATTTATGTTAAAACCAGGATGTCCCATCTCTTCTCCTGCAGCAATAGGAGCTATAACCGGAATGAAATTTTCTCTTATAAGGTTTTCAATTACTGAAGCCTCAACGTGAGTAATATTTCCAGTGAGTCCCCAACGTGAAAAATCTTTTGCTTTTGCAGAGATAAAGTGTGCATCTTTTCCACTAATGCCAATAGCTTTTGCTCCATGAGAGTTAAGTAAAGAGACAATCTCTTTATTTATCTCTCCACTTAAAATCATCTCCACTATACGCATAACCTCTTTTGTCGTAACACGTTGGCCTTCGATAAACTTTGTATCGATACTAAGTGCATCAAGCATATCTGTAATTTTTTTACCGCCACCATGAACGATTACAGGTTTAATCCCTACAAGATACATCAGTAAAATATCTTCTGCAAACTTCTCTTTTAACTCCTCTGAAGTCTGTGCCGAACCACCATATTTTATAACGACAATCTCTTTACGAAACTCTTTAATAAACGGAAGAGCCTCTAGGAGTGTTTTAACTGTTTCAATTTTTGTTTTCAATATATTTTCCTACTATATCAATAACTTCTTTACTCACTTCTACATCCAAATCTAAAAGTGAAAGAGGAAGTCCGAATGACTGCACTTTAACAAAATCTTTATACGTGACTAAAAGTGAATCTGAACCATCTCTACGCAGTACCTCAATACACTCATCTTTTGTAAATGAGTGGTGGTCTGCGAAATAGTTTTTACTCACAACTTCAGGCAAATAAGCATCTAGCCTTTGCGGCCTTGCTATTGCAGTTATGAGCGACATTTTATCACATCTATCTTTAAGTGTGACCACCCTTTTAAAATCTTTTTCTTCCTCTAAAACAATCGCATTTTTCTGGACATACAGTCGTTCCCTAAAAGGTCCTGAAGGAAGACAAAAATTATTTTGCGATTGTACTTCTATGAGTAAATCTAGTTTTTCTATCGAGTGCTTTGAATACGCATCATCTAAAAAAACAACATCTGCCCCCAGCTCTTTTGCTTTGAGTATTGCAGACTTTCTATCTTCACTGACAATCACAATGGCATTTGGAAGTTTTTGTGCATAAATCATCGCTTCATCTCCACTCTGAGTTACATCACACAAAATTTCTTCTCTATCTTTAACAATATAGAGTCCCTTTGTCTCTCTACCGTATCCACGTAGAACAATCGCAGCATTTTTATACGAGGCAGCCAATGAACTCACTAATGGTGTTTTTCCACTTCCACCAACAGTTAAATTACCTACGCTCACTACAGGAATACCAAAATAATGTGGCTGTTGCACTAAAAAACGTGTATACATTACTAAACAATAGAGCCACGATAATGGTAAGAAGATATAAGAGAAAATTTTTTGAAAAGGAGTTGGGTTGTAGAAATACTCTTCAACCCAAAAAACAAAGCTATTTTTCAATGCTGATTAAACTCTTGTTTTCGCTATTTTTTTGATTGCACTGATAACTTCTTGTACCTCTTTATCACTCATACTTGCATATATAGGAAGAGACAAGACCTGTTGAAATGAACGAAGTGCAACTGGATAATCATTGACTCTTAAAGAGTATTTTGTTTTATAATAACTTAAAAGATGCAGAGGAATATAGTGCAGTCCAGTTCCAATACCCATCTCTTGAAGCTCTAATGCAAAAGAGTCACGGTTTTTATCAATCTTTATGATGTATAAAGAGTATGGATTCTCTTCAGAACTTTGTGTTGGAAGTGTCACGTGATCAACACCACTCAAGCCTTCATTATAAGCTCTAGCTATCTCTTGCTGACGCTCTATCACACTGTCTTGTTCCAAAATTTGAGCACGAATATATGCTGCATTGAGTTCACTTAAAGAGTAATCATTTCCAATATCAACAACATCATAAATATACTCTAGGACTGCTGATGAATCACGACTAATTGCATGGTTTGCAAGTAAACGTGCACGTGTCATTATTTCACTGTCATCACTAACAAGCATTCCACCGTTACAGATATTTTTCTTTAAATGTGAAGAGAAGTTAAAACAAACTATATCTGCTCCAGTGGAACCAATTTTTTCACCGTTGTATGTTGCACCTAAAGCATCGCTTGCATCTTCAACAATTTTCACATCATACTCACGAGCCATCTTATATAGTCTCTCTAAATCAACTGTGACCCCACCAATATATGTCACAACAACTGCTTTGAGTTTTTTGGATTTATTCTCATCAAGATACTTTTCAAGCTTGTCAAGATTAATATTGTAATGCTTTTCTTCGATGTCGATAAAAACTGGTTCTGCGTCAAAATGACGAACCACTTCAGGAACACTTGGGTGTGCGTTTACAGAACAAATAACTTTATCACCACGTTTTAAGTCAAGTGCTAACATTGCTAAGTGCAGCGCAGAAGTTCCATGTGAAGTTGCTAGTGCATACTCTGCACCAACATACTCTGAGAACTCCTCTTCTAAGAGTTCAACTTGGCTTATATCTTCACCATCTAATGCATCACTTACATTTGAGTGTGCCTCACGTGAACTTTCAAACTTGTAAAATGGTATTTTTAAATCTTTCATATTCTCTCCTATAAGGTTATATCTCTTGGGTAATTAAAATCATGATTAAGCGTTCTCGATGTCAATTTTGCGATTACAGGCATTTTACGCTTAAAATGGTTACGAAAAATCCTGCTAATAATCATATCTAGCATCTTAGCATCTATGCCACGTTTAATAATCTCTTCTCTTGGAAGTCTTTCATCGACATAAAGTTTCATTGCCTCATCCAATTGTGCATAAGTGTAACCTAAGTCTGCCTCATCACTCTGTCCATCCCACAAGTCAGCAGAAGGTGCTTTTTTAATTATTGAACGTGTGACACCAAGATACTCTGCAAGCTCATACACTTCACTCTTATATAAATCGCCTATAGGATTTACAGCAGACGCCAAATCTCCATAAAGAGTACCATATCCAAGCATTAGCTCACTCTTGTTACTTGTCCCTAAAACCAAAGCACCTTCCCTAGCTGAAATGTCAAAGAGTGTTGACATACGCATACGTGAAGAGAAGTTTCCTTTGCGTAGATTATCAAGTTCGGGATTCATGGCTTCATATGCCTCTAGCATAGGTGCTATAGAAGCAACTTCACTTCTTAAGTTAAAATCACGACACAACTCATCTGCATCATCAAGTGAATTTTGTGAAGAGTATTGTGAAGGCATTTTTACGCAAAGCAGATCATCTTTAAAAATTTTTTGTGCCAAGACTGCCACAACAGCAGAATCAAGTCCTCCGCTTAGTCCAACCACAACTTTTTGTATACCTGTTTTGCGTACTTCGTTATCTAAAAAATATCCTAAAAACTCTGTAATTTGCGAATATTTACTCATCTTCTTTTAGCGATAACCTTTAAAATTTATTAACAATTTTGATTATATCTAATTTTTGCAAAAAATAGAGACTTAAGCTAACAGAGCTCTCTTTTTGCAATAAACTCCAACTCACTACAGCTAAAACCTGCCTCTTTTCTTGCATCAATGTTGATATTTCTAGGACGTAAAAAGCCTTGAGGATAAAACTTTTCAATCACTCGAAAATACTCCTCTTGAGGATTTTTATTTTCATCTGTACAGGCATAACGAAACCAGTTATCCCCCTTTTTGACATGATCAACCTCTTCATCTAAAATAATTTTCAATGCCTCTACTATCTTTGCTATTATTCCCTTTTGAGGTAATTTACGTAATTTTTCAAGTATCATTGGTGTCGCATCAAGCCCATTTGCCTCTAAATATCTAGGTACTACTGCCATACGTTCAACAAGTGTTTGTGTTCTTTGCAGAGCTTCAAAGAGAGCATTATGCACTTCTACATCACCATAAAAACTGTCTAGCTCTTGTAACAAAGTCTCAAGCATCACAAAATGACGTATCTCATCTGCAGCAACATCAAGCCAGTCCTCGTAATATTTTTGCGGTAAATCATGAAATCTATACGCAGCATCCAGTGCCAAATCTATTGCTGAATACTCTATATGTGCTATAGCGTGAATAAGATTTATCTGCCCACTTTTCTCAGTTAAATTTTTACGTTTTGGAACATCTTGAGGAGAAATAATCTCACATAAATCTATATATGAAGGCTCAAGAAATTTTTTTGGTGCTTCTAAAACTTCAAAACTGAGTTCTTTATTTTGAAATTTGATAAAAAACTCATCAAACTTTTTTATCTTCTCTTGTGGATTTTTAGCTTCAATAATTAGCTCTAACTCTTTATAAAAATTCATAAGTGTATCATGCTATAATCCGTCTAAAAAAGAGATGAATATGACAATAAAAGTACAACCCATGGGTCCATACCAGACAAACTGCTATATTGCAACTATTGATGGGAAAGACTTTATAATAGACCCGGGAGTAGACGCAACTTCTTGGGTTATGGCAAATGTAACAAATCCTGTCGCCATCTTAAATACTCATGGTCATTTCGACCACGTTTGGTCAAATGACGAGCTACAAAACAGACTCGGTATCCCACTTTATACACCTAAAGGTGATGTCATGTTACTGAGTTCTAGTAACTGGATGCCAGACCTTCCTCCATCTACCCCAGATATAGAAGTTAATCCGGATGAAACAATAGATTTCGAGGGAACCAAAGTTACTTTTCATCATTTTCCAGGACACTGTCCGGGATGTTCTATGATAGAGATTGGTGATGCTATATTTAGCGGTGATTTTATATTTGAGAGAAGTATAGGCAGAACTGACTTTCCCTACTCTTCACCAGAAGATATGAGAAAATCTCTACAAAAGTTTAAAGAACTAGACTTTGACAAAACACTTTACCCTGGTCACGGCGGTACTACTACAATCAAGCAAGAACAACAATATACTGACTACTGGATGAAAACACTATGAGCCACTTCGATACAAAAGCAAAAGATTGGGATAAAGGAAATACACGTGTAAACGGTGCACAGGTAATTGCCGATGCAATCGCAAAACGTCATAACTTTCATAAAGAGATGGAAATTATAGATTTTGGTGTAGGAACAGGATTACTGGGCTTTGCCATCGCACCTGAGGTTAAAAAAGTGTATGGAGTTGATACTTCAAAAAAAATGCTTGAGCAAGTGGAAGAAAAAAATTCTGAAAGCCTCTCAATTGAGCCTATTTTTCAAGACATAATTAAAACGCCACTTACACAGACTTTTGATGCACTTATAAGTTCAATGACTCTGCATCATATTGAAAACCTTGAACTCTTTTTTAGCACAATTTATAAAAACATCAAAGAGGACGGTTTTATTGCCATTGCAGATTTAGAACTTGAAGATGGAACATTTCACTCCGACAACACAGGAGTTTATCATTTTGGATTTGCTCAAGAGAATCTTGTTGAAGTTGCTCAAAAGTGTGGTTTTAAAAATGTCTGTTTTGAAAATATCAATACCATAAACAAACCACATAGAGACTTTGGAGTCTTTTTACTGACAGCTACAAAGTAGGCCTTATAGAGCGCTACTCTCTTCATTTTTTTCGTCATCGACAAGTTTTAGTTTTAGAACATGCTTGTCGGTTACAACCGTTTTAAACTCACCTTCAAATACTTTAATGTCAAGTACATGTGCAACAACATGAACATTACGTTTTCTTCCCTCTTTATGACGAACCTTTGCCACAATATTTACAGTGTCATGAAATTTCACAGGAGAGAGAAATTGACAATCACTTGCCACTAATACCACGTTTGGTTCATTAACAGCCAGCATTGCAGCATAATCAGCAGCGCTAAATACAAAACCACCATGAATGAGTCCTATATCATCAGCAACCATTTCAGGGAGTGTCTCTAAGCGTAACTCAACATAACCATGTTCAAGTTTTACTACTTCTCCAGTTAACTCTTGGTTGATTCTCGTATGCGTATTTATGAGAACCTGTTCCTCTTCTTCTCTATAATCTGCTAACTCTAAATCATCATCTTGTACTATTTCTTCTGCCATTATTTCTTCTCCTTTATTAATTTAACGTATACCCTTGCAGGAGCCGGATAGCCCTCAACCGTTTTAGTAGAGTCATTTGGATCTAAGAAATCTTCTAAAGACTGCCCTTCAATCCAATCTGTTTTTCTTTGCTCATTTGCATCTGTAACACTGGTTTCTAAAACCTCAAAACTACTAAATCCAGCACGCATACACCAGTTTTTGAGTGCAGGAATTGTAGGCACAAAGTAGATATTTGGTATTTTAGAATAGCTTGATTCAGGACAGAGTGCCATCTCTGTATCACCCTCTATATAAAAGGTGTCAAGCATAACTTCACCCTGCTTATCAAGTCCTTTATAAAGCTGTTTTAACATCGATACAGGATCACTTCTGTGATACAAGACACCAAGACAAAAAATCAAGTCAAACTTCTCTTCATAAAACTCAACATGCTCTACACCCAAAAGTTCATAGCGAATATCACTTTTAACATAGTGATTTATAAAATCAAACTGTGTTTTATACAGAGGAGAAGGATCAAAGCCAACAAGTAATTTAGGCTTATCTTCAAGCATTCTGAACATATAGTAACCGTTATTACAACCTATATCTGCAACCTTTTTTCCTTGCAGATTGAAGTGGGGACGTAAAAGATTGTACTTAATGTTACTCTGCCACTCTGTATCTATAAAAAGCTCACCTAAGGCAAAAGGACCTTTACGCCATGGCATAAGCATTTTTGCATTCTGTGTCACTGTTCCAATATCAAAAGAACCAGCTATACTCACTGTATCTGAGAGTGCTACTGTGTACTCTTGACTCTCATCTAAAGTTTCAAGCATCTCACGAAGTGGTGCGATATTTTTCCAACTCATCCACTTTTGGCGTTCTTGTCGTAAACTCTCTAAATCCATTTTAATCACTATAATATATTTACTTTATTATAATTGTAGCAAAATTACCTAAAGGCGAAGATGTGAGACTCGAGAAAAAAGCAACAATTATTTCAACCACAGTAGCTTCAGTTTTAGTTATCATGAAAATGACTGTTGGAGTTTTAAGCGGAAGTATTGCGGTTTTAGCATCAGCTATTGATTCTCTTTTAGACCTAACTGTCTCACTTTTTAATTACTTTGCCCTTCATACAGCCGAAAAAAATCCTGATGAAAAATTTCATTATGGACGTAGTAAGATAGAACCTCTTGCAGCAGTTATAGAGGGTGTTGTAATTTCCTTTTCAGCACTTTTTATTTTTTATGAGGCACTCTCAAAAATTATTCATCCAAGAGAAATGGGCTTTATGAACGAGAGTATAGGAGTGATGATTGCTTCTCTTATTATTACCAGTGGACTTGTACTCTTTCTAAACTATGTTGCAAAAAAAACGGAGAACATGGTCATACGTGCTGATGCTCTGCATTATAAAAGTGACCTTTTCTCAAATGGTGCGATTTTATTTGCACTTGTTGCAATTCACTATACAGATATGCCTCTCATTGACCCAATACTAGGAATTGCCATTGCAATTTATATGATTTACTCTGCTGTACCTATAGTAAAAGAGGGAATTTTAATGCTTCTCGATGCAGCCTTACCAACTGAAAAAATTGAAAAGATAGAAGCAATCTTAAAAGACGAAAAAGCTATTAAAGCCTTTCACTATCTTCAAACCAGAGAATCTGGCTCTCATGTATTTGTCTCTGTACATGCAGTCTTTAACGTAAGCATCTCACTTTATGAAGCACATTTAATTGCAGATAAGGCAGAGGCAAAAATACGTGCACTTTTTGAAAATAAAAAAACGCATATACTTATTCATATGGATCCATACGATGATTCGGAAATAAATGAAGAAGAGGAGTGGTAAAAACTTCTCATTGCATCACTTTTTCATCACAATTTTGCTTTTCCTTATATGAATTGTTATAAAATATGAGTCATATATTTTAATAAGGAATTTACAATGAGTCTATTTGGCAGTTGTACACAAGAAAAAGAAAAAATAGCACGTTTACAATCAGAAGTAATATCACTTAATAAAGAGATAGAAAACTTAAAAGAGGAGCTTGCACACTCACAGGCCAAAGTTCTGCAATATGAAAGCTCAACAAAAGAGTCCAAAGCAAAAGAGAGTATGACCGAATTACTTATCAACTCCTATAGTAGCGGTGTTGCCTTTACAGACAACATTATGAATGCAGCTCTTGAACAACTTACAACTGCAGGAGAACTCAACAAAACAACTTCTGAGAGAATTGATGTTGTACAAAATGAGTCTCACAGTATTAATGCTTCTATAGAGAACATAGCTCAAGAAGCTATGAACTTAGATCAAGGAGCAAACGCACTTCATGAGAGCGTTACATCTATTGGAGATGTTATTAGTCTCATTAAAGATATCTCTGATCAGACAAATCTTTTAGCACTCAATGCAGCAATCGAAGCAGCACGTGCAGGTGAACACGGACGTGGTTTTGCCGTTGTTGCTGATGAAGTACGTAAACTTGCAGAACGTACACAAAAAGCAACACAAGAGGTAGAAATCAGTATAGGCCAGCTCAAACAAAACACTTCTGAAATCCAAGACATTACAGTAATGTTTAGAGAAAATACAGATAGTATGACAGAGACACTCAGCTCATTTTTTGAAGAATTAAACCATGTTATCTCTAATTCTCAACAGATTAACAATGTTACAGAAAACATCACAAATGAGATAGAGATTGGTACAGGAAAACTTGACCATATGCTCTTTAAACTACAAGGATATAAAAAGTTTCTTTATGGTGAAGCACCTACATTAGGAGATGAACACTCTTGTAATTTTGGAAAGTGGTTTGATACCAATAAAGTGAAAATCAAAGACGATGCTAAAGTAATTTCAAGTTTAACTACACACCACGTTACAGTACACTCTAAAACACAAGAGGCTGTAAAACAGTGGGAAACTGGAGAGTATGAAGCAGCTGTTAAAAATATGACTGCAGTTGAACACGCAAGTGAAACAGGCTTCCAAGAAGTTTATGGAAGTTTCCTAACACATAGAAAGTAAAAAGTTTTTACTTTATGTTTTTGAGCTTTTTAGGCTTAAACTCTTTTGCAGCTATGTTTTCTAAAAACACAGTTGCATAGGCTCCTTTGGGGAGTGTAAATGCAATATTCATTTTGTCAAAATTATTGTGGTACTTTATCTCCACATCTTTTGGAAAAACAATAGCTTCACGACGTAAACCTTTCTCATATAAAAATCCGTCATCATATTTGGACTCAATCTCCAAAGCTTTATCACGTGAACGGTAAACACCACGACCACAAAGAAGACCAGTAGGAACAACTTTTTGCGCTTCAAAATCTGCTTGTTGTGGCTGCTTTGGAGTAAAAAGCTTTCCATTTGTATCCATATATAAGTCTCCCTCTAAAAGTAAAAACTTGCCATTGTTTAGCTCTTTACTTAGAGTGACACGCTCAGAAAGCCAATCATTAAAACGTTCACTTTGATAGACAGAAATTAGAAATTTTTTGAGCTTCGCATCTTCTATGGTTATTTCACCATCAATCATCTGTTGTGCCTGCTCTATTGAGTCAAGATTTCTTCCAAAACGTTGGTAGCCAAAATAGTTTGGAATTCCTATCTGCTCTGCTTTTTTTGCACTTTTTTGAATCTGCCCAGCTTGAATCTGATCAACCTCAAAAAGATTTATAGAGAAGCGGTTTCCTAAAAGATCACCCATACGAATTGCATATGTATGTCTATTCCAGGAAAGTATTTTAATTTGTGGATGTTTAAATTTTTTGAGCTCTTTTTCATAACGTGCTTCTACAGAGATATACTGCGTCGTTGTCGCATGTTTATCTTTTAAACCTGCATAACCTATTTTTTCGGCATTTATATTTAAAAAGGCGGCAAAAGCGGCTACCATATCCCAAGTAGTCATTTCAACTTTTTGAACACGTAAAATTGTGTAGTTTCCATTTTTTTTCCACTCCAAACCAATCTCATCAACTATAAAATCTTCTTGATTTTGTTCAAACTTGAAGTGAATTGGCTCGCGCTCTTCTAAATATACTCTGTGCATCATGGCATCCTTTTTATAGTGGCGCAATTATATCCTAGCGGCACTTAACTACGAGGCAACTCTTTTACATAAATATCCATTTGTGGAAAAGGAATTGAGATATCACTCTCATAAAGTGCCTCATAAATAAGCGTTAAAAAAACAGAAGTAGTTCGCTTAGGAACTAAGGTAGCTTCTCCCTTTATCCATACATTGAGTTCAAAATCGACACTGCTCTCGCCCATACCGGTCATAATGACACGTGTGATTTTTTCTGGAGAGGTATATACCATCTCAAGGTCTGCACTGTTAATTTTCTCTAAAATAACCTCAATAACCTTCGATGGATTTGTTCCATAAGCAACACCAAAAGGAACATCAAAACGGCAAATATCATCATTCATCGTCCAGTTAATTACATTGTTTTGAATAAAACTCTGATTTGGAACAAGGATATCCATATTTGAATTTGTAGTTATCATGGTATAGCGCATGCGAATATCAATAACCTTACCCTTTAAGTCACTAGAGAGTTCGATGTAATCGCCTATTTTTATACTTCTCTCAAACATCAATATAAGTCCGGAGATAAAGTTTGAAACTATATTTTGAAGACCAAATCCAATTCCAACTGAGAGTGCACCAGCAATGAACGCTATAGAAGAGAGGTTTATACCTAAAAAGTTAAGTGCAATAGCCAAAGAGATAACAACAATGACGTAATAACCGATATTTGCTACAAGTGTATGAGAACCATGTTTTACATCACTTGAAGTATAAATTTTTTGTGTTACAAGCTTTTTATAGTTTTTCCCTATAAACATTCCAAGAAGAAAAATAACCACAGAAAGAACCAAAGAGACAAAACTGATACTTGTTCCTCCTATAGTAAAAAAACCTGTATTTGCCATGCTCCAACTCCAGGCTATAAGCTCTTTTGTTGTTGTATATGTTTGCGACATACTTGTAATATAAATATAGACTCCAAAAAGTATACAAAGTACTAAAAGTAACCAGAGTGTTTTTTTCATAATGATTCCATTTATAGATATTTGAACAGAGTAGATGTATTGTAACGAAAAGAAGATGCTTCTTTAATTAGTCATCTTTTTTTGTCAGTATAAACCATAGAGAACATACCAAAAGTAGTAAACCGCACACACCAAAGGTCTCTTTGAGTGAGAAGTAGTGTAAAATCGGTGCTACAACTACGGGGGAGAGGAACATCGCAATTGACATAATAGAACTGTTTATGCCCACAACACTTCCGCGTGCTTTTATTGGTGCAATATGTAAGAGATAATTCATAGTATTTACCATCATCATTCCAGTCCCAAGACCAACCACTCCAAGTGCTATAAAAACTTCACTCATGGTAGATGCACAATAAACGAGAAGAAAACCGATTCCAAATCCCAGTGTAACTATAATGTAGACTTTATGATAAGAAAGGTGCTGTTTTATACGTTTGTACTGAAGAGACATGATTGTTGAAGATATCATCATCATAGCAATAGCAGCCCCAGTTTCAGCACCCTTAATCCCAAACTCCACATGCAAAAGAAATGGAATTTGTGTAGGTACCATATAAAAAAATATAACACCTATAAAACTATAGAAAAACACGTGATAAACCTGTTTATAAGAGAAGCTCACATTAAGTTCATCAGGATGAAATTGCGGTTCGTATATGTATTTAATAACTAAAGGCAGTATAAAAAAAGGTGCTAAATATATAAGAAAAGGCATTCTCCATGAAATCTCTGCCAAAAAACCTCCAAACGTAATGAAAACAATACCCCCGATATTTACAAAAGCAGTCTGTAATCCAGTATATTTATGGCGCTCTTCACCCTTAAAATAGTCACCAATTAAAGTACTTGCAACAGTCATATTAATTGCTATGGAGATTCCTAGCAAGGCACGAGAGATAAGAATAAGATGTATATCATTTAAGAAAAAACCGCTTGTACCTCCAAAACCATACAGCAACATCCCAATAACCAATAAACGTTTTCTACCAAAGCGATTAATATTCATACCAACAAAAGGAGAAAGTAGTGCCATAAACAAAGATGGAAGTGTTAAAACCAATTTTGCAAGTAGTTCTATATGCTCTACATCTTTAAAAAGCTCTGCCATCTCAGGCAAGGAAGCGGCGATAGTTGCTCCTGCCATAATTGTTAAAGAAGAAACGAGTAAAAGTGTAATTTTTAAATATTTACTATTAACACCTGACTGCACATTTATACCTATTCTAAAGCGTGTGTCACTTTTTGAAGAAGGCGTAAAAACTCTTTGGCTTCAGACTTATCAAGTCCCTGCACAAGCTCTTGGTTTACCTCTTTTGCAAAACAGAGAAGTTTTTTAACCAGCTCTAGGCCCTCTTTGGTAAGAAGTATATTTTTCTTACGTTTATCTTCTGTGGACTGTGTACGTTTGATGTAGCTTTTTGCCGCAAGCCTATCGACAAGTCTTGTTACACTTGCCTCATCTCCATACACATATTTCAGTAATTCTTTTTGTGTTGTTGTCTTATTTTTGTAAAGATTCATCAAAATACTAAATTGCAAATGAGTAAGGTCATACTCCTGTATACGACTCTCTATACGTCTTTTTATAACTACAGAGGTACTTATAAAATGGTATCCGTATGATTCTTGAAAATTAAATTCTTGTTGTTCCATAAAGTGATTATAGCTAAAAGTTACTAATACTTGTTATTAACAAGTATTTTAAATAATTAAGGAGTTGCAATGTCAAAAAAAAATGTACTATTACAGATGAAGCTTGTAAACAATCATTTGGCAAATTTGCCAAATGATCTTTTTTTACTCTTTAATTATCCATTTTTTTGTAACATACTCTCAATACAACCCTAATTTTAGGAAAAAAAATGCAAAACATCACGCAGAGACTCAACTCACTTCACATTGACGATTTAAACAATGAAAAGCACTCATCTTATTTCTTTACAACACAGGAGTATACACTCCTTATCACACGCTTTTTTGACCTTGGAAATGAGGAACTTATCGGTGTTTCAACACCATATCTCCTCTTCTCTGACACAGAAGTGTACAACTATAACAGAAAAGATAAAGAGTTTATCCCTCTACCTCAAGGGCATCTCTCTATTTCAGAATCTATTGATATACAGCTTGATAAAAGTGAAAAACTTATCATGCACTATGTTGATGAGATAGATAGGCTTGAAGATGACCTCTATATGCGTAAACTCTCTCCAATTTTTTTAGACGTATGGTTTGACCTTAAAAAAGACATTACACGTATGGAGCGTATACTAGAACGTGCATATGAGTCTTTAAAAAAGTACATTAAGTACTACGAAGATACAGATAACTTTCCAAAACACGAATTTGCAAATATTATGGAGCATATAGAACGTTATCAAAGACTCTCAGCACTCAACTCAAATAAGCTAGATACTCTATATAACTACTATACTTCCCTCAAAAATGACAAAATGAACGGAAATGTTTATGCACTTACCATTCTCTCTGGAATCTTCTTGCCACTGAATCTTGTAGTTGGTTTTTTCGGAATGAATACGGAAAATCTTTTCTTTGCCGGAAATCCAGAAGGTACGCTCAACGTTGTAGCACTGCTTGGTATACTCTTTTTTGTATTTCTTCTCATCATTCCGTTTATTACTTTTATTGAGAAGCTTATACTTCGTAGACTTCTTGGAAGATTTAATCTCTATAACAAACTTGTTGAAAACGTTAAAAAAATCTCTCTCTTTTCAAAGGGTCTGTAACTCTTTAAGTGCTACAGAAACAAGCTCTTGAAGCTTTTGCAGCCCTGCTTGTTTTTGTGAATATTTCAACTGATTATACAATCGTGCAATTGGAACTAATGAAACTCCTGTTTTTTGCTCACTTCGTAATAAAAAAGAGTCCATGCTCTCATAAGAATTTTTCTCTAAACCCCGTTTTATCAACTCTTTTTGCACTCTCGTCATAATTCTGCCAAGCTTATCTTTTCTTGTAAAATTTCTTAAAAAGAAAACAGAAGCAAATGAGATAAAAAGCAATATCAAAAGTGATGCAACAAACTTTAGCAAATAGAGTGTATCGTTAAGCAATCCTTCTAAAATAGCTATCTGCTTTAATCTGTCAAAGCCCAAAATCCAGTTATTTATCAAATACTTTACATACATAAACTGCAGATTAAGTCTCTCAAAAAAAGTCTGCTCCTGCTTGGTTCTATTGCCACTTTGCAAGTCTAAATTTTTCACTGCTGTACTTGTGGGTTCAAAACGCACCCAACCGCTCTCTTTAAAATAGAGCTCAACCCAAGCGTGTGCATCTTTTTGTTTTATAACCAAATAATTTTCTACCCGATTACTAAAGTCAGCTTTAAAACCAGTTACTACTCGAGAGGGAATTCCAACTACTCTTGCTGCCATAGCAAAAGCATTTGCGAAGTGTGTACAGTAACCACTTTTAGCCTCAAATAAGAAAGAATCAATGATATACTCTGTATTTAAATTTTGAGGGTTTGTAGAGTATGCAAGCTCTAACTCTTTAAAAAACTTCATCAGTAACATCGCTTTTTGCTCTGGTGTTGCCCTGCTCTTTTTAAGATTTTTAAGCGCTTCAACACTCTTTGGCATTAGTGAGGCATTGTACTCTAAAGCATCTGGAAACTCCTGGCTCAAAAGTCTATAACTCAAGGCAGATTCTAAAGAAAAACGTCTCTTTTCATAGAGTTTTTTTTGTGTTGTAAGCGTGTAATCGGCTTGTAAAACACTCTTTTTAGGCTCATCTTTAATTGGAACATCAAGAGCATAGAGCCATTTTTGTGCATGTGGGTAGAGTAAAACATCATAAGAAATTTTTGACTTTACGTTTCGTAAAAACTCTTTAGGAACTTCATCTTGTGCTATCTCCCATCTGTTGGTACTGCTAGGGTATAGAACAGATCCACGAAAATAGAGTTGCTCTTCGCTAGGCATTTGCTCTTCAAAAAAAAGCTCCATGACTATTTTATTTGAGGGGATGAAAGCTTTATCATTTACACTCATAGCTCCATCATATTCGCTTCCGCTATAACTATCACCACGAAAACCGAAGTCAGCTTTTTCAAAAGATATACGGGGAAAAGCTATAAAAAGTACAACCACTGCAGGTAAAGAGAGTAAAAAAAGAACTGTATTAAAACGTAGGACTTCACCCAAGGTGTCATCCATTCTACTCCATATTGAGAGTAAGATAAAGACAAAAAAAACAAAAAGAGAGTAAATCAGCATTGTAATGGTATCAAAGAAAAAGAAGCTCAGTAACATTAAGAGTACAGGAGAGATTTTCAAGTAAAAGTTTCTCTCTCCACTCAGTCTTTGAAGTGAAATAGCCCAAATAAGGAGTGAACTGATAAGGGAGACAAAAAACTGCATTCTGGAGAAATCCGCAAAATTATAGTTGTTAAAAAATGAGAATCCTATAAGCAAAAAGCCTACAACAAAAAGTACAAAAGAGCTGAATTTTTTGTATTTATTTCTCCAAATCACTATAAATGCAACAAACATATAAAGTTGCATCATTACATCTAAAGCAAAGACATACGGTAACAAAGAGAGTAGAATGGCTATATCTAAAAGTCTGCTGGTGTTGGGAGCTCTAAAAGAGAGCAAGTGCTTTAAGAATTGCATCTATAGACTCCTTCTGTGAATTATAACTACGTTGATGAAGTCTTAGCGTAAATATATAGCCATGCTCTTCACACTCCAGTATCCAAAGCGTTAACTGCGAAAGTCTGCTCTGCGTATCTCCGCTGAGGGCATCAAAATCAAAATGAAACTTCTTCTCTTCATCCTCATACAAAAAGACTTTTTTTAAGAGCGTTTCACTTTTTGCAAGGGATGGCCAGTGAAGTGATGAGAGTGACTCTCCTTGCGTAAACTCCTCAAGTGTATCAAACTCTTTTACTTCTCCACTCTCTTTCTCTTGCACTCCTTTTCGTTCAAACAGAGATTCTCCCTGAGGCATAGGATAGATAAGCAGCTTTTTGTCTATGCTTATCTCTCGTAACTTTCTCTCATGTATAAGAGGGAAAAAAGACTCAAGATGTAACTCTTCTAACTGCATCACACCTCTTTGTGCAACACTTACTTTAAAATGCAAAAGTTTTTGCTCTTTTGAAGCCAAGGTACTCACATAATTATGAATATTTTTATAGCTAAAATCTATGTCATAAACACTATACTCTGCACTATTACTCACTTGAAGAGTAAAGCTTGCACTCTGATGTGCAAAAAAACGCTCTTGTGAGACAAACGAGACAGTCATGGGGTATAAATTACGCATTCCAAAATAGGTAGATGTTCCTGCAACGGAAGCAAGAAAAAACATCATAATGTAGACAATATTGTAGTTATGCATATAAGCCTGTGCAAAAAGGCTTATGATGATAATTATGAGTAGAGCAAAGTACTTTGTAGGGCGTACCTTTACACTTCTATGTATCGATATGAATGTTTTTAAGGACTGCATCGAACATCTCTTCTAAACTCTTCATCTCCGAGCTGCTTTGCAAGCGATGGCGCATAAGATGTGGCAAAAGTGTCAAAATATCATCAGGCGTTACAAAGTCTCGTGATTCTACAAGTGCATACGCTTTTGCGACTCTAATCAGTGTAATACCTGCTCTTGGAGAGAGACCTGTTTTAAAGAGTCCACTCTCTCTTGTAAAATGTAAAATCTCTTCAAGCAAGTCTAAAATTGATTCACTCACAAAAACACTCTCATAACTTTTTTCAAGTAGTTCTCTTTGCTCTTGTGTAAGTGAAAAAAGCGAGTCTATAGCTGGCTGTTTCGTTGAGAGCAACATCTCTCTTTCTGCTTCCTTACTTGGATAACCTAAAGAGAATGTGAGTGCAAAACGGTCCAACTGAGAAGATGGAAGTGCATAGGTACCTATCTCTTCTTGAGGATTTTTAGTCGCTATAACAAAAAAAGGTCTTGGGAGGGGATAGGTTTCTCCATCAACACTCACCTGTCTCTCTTCCATAGCCTCTAAGAGTGCACTTTGCGTTTTAGAAGAGGCTCTGTTTATCTCATCAGCCAATAAAAACTGAGAAAAAAGAGGTCCTTTTTTAAAGGAAAATCTTGCCTCTTTCGTATTGTAAAAGTTTACACCCACAATATCTGAAGGCAGTAGGTCACTTGTAAACTGTATACGTGAGTATTGTAAACCGAGCACATGTGCAAAGGTCTTGGCAAGAGTTGTTTTTCCAACACCGGGGATATCTTCTATAAGTATATGCGAACCTGACAAAAAAGCACTCAGACAGAGTTTAATCTGAGCCTCTTTTGCCAAAACTATTTTTTGTGTTTGCGTTAAAATCTGCTCTATGAGTTCATGTACTGTATTCATAAAGTCATTATAACAAAGCTTTTTAAAGCTGTAAAAACTTTAACTCTCTACTCGCTTTAGCGATGTCAGCTTGTATAGCCTTTTTGAGTTCTTGCAGTGTCTCAAACTTCTCATTTTTACGTATAAACTCAACAAAACTAATTGCAGCGCTCTCTTTACATTTTACTTCACCATCAAGAATGTGTGTCTCTATAGCAAAACTGCCATCTGTTGAGATACGATGTCCTACAAAAGAGACAGAAGGATGGTAGTGCTCTTCATTGTCAATGCGTGTAAGTGTTGCATACACACCCTCTTTTGGAACTAAAAAACCGCTTGTAGTAATGTTAATTGTGGCTACAAGCTCTTTTTTACCTATACCCTGACCTTGTATATGCTTTCCACGAATTGTATAGTTGTGTCCTAAAAAAGAGTTTGCACCCTTAATATCACCAATAGTGAGTTTTGTGCGAATTTTATGCGAATGAATAGAGTCTCCATTATGTGAAACCTCATCAACAACTACAACTTCACCTTGAAAAAGAGTCTTTAAATCTTCATGGCTATACTTTCTATCTTTTCCAAAATGAAAATCATATCCGACTACAATTTTCTCTAAAGATGTAAACTGTTCATGAAGATAAGCAACAAATCCAGCACCATCAAGATGACGAATGGAATCAAGTTCAATGTACATAATAGGATACTTTGTAAAATGCTCCCTCTCTTTTGCCGGAGTAAGGTTTGCATAGCCAGTCTCAATGACTACTATACACCCTTGCTCTCCAAGTTCACTAAAGAGTCTCTGATGTCCTTGATGCATTCCATCAAAACCACCGATTGCTATTGCTCTAATATTTTGCATACTTATCCAATCTGAAATATATTATTTTTGTGCTCTACTACAAAATCTTCGCCGTAAGAGAGTCTCTGTGCAATACCCCCACGAGCAGAGAGGCTTACTATCACACCGAGTGAATCTGTTTTTATAGAACTGGCGATTTTTGTATAAATTTCATATGCTATATCTTCAGCATAAAAAGTACACGAACGTAAAGAGGTAATATAACGTTTAAACTCTCTTGTATCAAAACTTTCACCTACAGATACAAAAGAGAGATGTACCGAACCACGATAGGGCTGACCGCTATGTGCTAGAAAAAGAAGCTCATTGGAGTGCATCACTATCCTTGTTCCCTTAGCTATCTCTATCTTTTTCATACTAGCCTACTCTTTGCGGATTCATATTTGCATTTAGAAATCTATGCTCTTTTATCTTTTGATACTTCTCATCTTCATTAGCATAAAAATAACGAGGGTGAATGGAGACATTGCCACGAGGATAAAAAAGTCCTACAACTTCAAGATATTTTGGTTCCATGAGTGCAACTAAATCTTTCCCTATTTTATTGACTACATCTTCGTGAAACTCTCCGTTATTTATAAAACTAAAGAGATAAAGTTTTAATGATTTGCTCTCTACCATTTTTATCTTCGGGATGTAGTTTATAATGAGAGTTCCAAAGTCTGGCTGATTAGTTATAGGACATAAAGAGGTAAATTCATCTGCATTAAGCGTTACCCAGTAATCATTCTCTTGATGTGCATTTTCAAAAGTTTCTAGCAGTTCCGGTGCATACTCATAGCTATATTCTGTTTCTGTGGAGCCTAGTTTTGACAATACATCTTCTCTTTGCATACTCTCTCTTTGAAACATAATTTTTTGTATTATATCGAATAAATCAAAATGAAAGCGTCCACTTTAAGTAGTATCTGTCGGTATCTTTTTGCAGTAAAGCTCCGAGCATAAATGAATTATAATCATTCATGGTGTAGGTTAGGGACGGAGATATAAAACGTGACTCATCGCCGTGAAACCCGTCTATATAAACAAGAGAGCCATCAAGGTAAATATTAAAACTATAAACTCCACTAAGTGCTGCGTAAAAATTTTCAGTTACCAGATTTGGGAGTATTTCAGAATTATAATTCAGCAGAATCTCCCCATATGAAAAACTCTTGGAAGAGTAGAGTCCCTCAGCACTCAAAGTGAGTCCGTTTACAAAAGCATAATCAGCTCCGAGTATGCCTTGAAAGTAACCGATATCTTTCTCTTCATAAAGGCTTTTTTTGAGTCTGCTTTTTATATATGCTCCCTCACTTCTAAGCTCAACACCACTTTGTGCCAAATTACCTTCAAGCTCATAACCAAGCATTTTTGTCTTATCTGATGCGACAAGATTAATGGCAAAATCAGCAATATCCAAATAAGCCTTGTAACGCAGAGCATACTTATAACTATCATCCGCTTTTTGAGAAGCTACAACTGTGAGCTGTGAAGTACTTGAGAGATAACGAGTATAAGAGAGAGCCAAAACACCAAATATTTCATCAGGTTCAATTGCGTAAGTATTTCTAGGATTAAAAAGATTAGTAGGTGTCCAGATACGCCCCACTCCCATTGTAATATTTTGCAAACCAAAAACAATTCTGTTACTTTCATCTTCATATCCACCATAAGCACGGTAGACTTTTGCATACGCCTCACCGCCATTATAAGCTCTATAATCACTTTGCGTAGAAATGGGAGTATCGGCACTCTGTTCTTTTAAAAGCGCAAAATACGCAGAGTTTACAAAATCATCTCCATAGTAGTTCACTCCATCACCTATAAACGTAGCAAAATACCCCTCATTTGTATAATCCAAACGAAGACGAAGTCTATTGTAGTTGTAAGGCTCATTTGCTTCTATGCTAAAGTTACTATTTTCCACCCTATAAGAAAAGTCAGCCTCTAAGAGACTCTCCATGAAAAGACTAGAGAGCAAAAAGATGAAAAAAAAAGCTTTAACCTGCAACAATAGCTCCATCACTCATATGAATAATTCGTCGCACACTCTGTGTAACATACGGGTCATGCGAAGCAAATAGAATACTCACACCCTCCTTTTCATTTAAAGAGCGCATCATCTCCATAAGTGAGTGTGAATTTTTTGAGTCCAAATTTGCAGTCGGCTCATCTGCAAGAATAATTTTGGGTTTTGCGGCAACAGCTCTTGCAACGGCGACACGTTGCTGTTGTCCTCCACTTAGTGTTGATGGAAGCGAATCCAAACGCTTATCTATCTCTAAAAGTTCTGCGAGTTCTTTGACTCTTTTATCTATTTCACTCTGGGAAAAACCGCGTAATTGCATGATGAAGCCTATGTTTTCTCTCACACTTAAAACAGGGATAAGATTATATGCCTGAAAAACAAATCCCATACTCTCTAAACGTATTTTTACTCTCTTCTCTTCACTTAAACTGCCAATCTCTTGATTATCCAGCCAAATTTCACCGCTGTCTATCCTGTCTAATGCACCTACCGCGTTTAAAAGTGTCGTTTTTCCGCATCCAGAAGGTCCACTTAGTAGAGCGAACTCACCCTCTTTAAGCTCTAAATTTATATCGCGTAAAGCGTGTACTTCCCTCTCTTCACCTTTGTAAAAATATCTGTTAGCATCTTTTATCTTTATCATATTTCAACCTTTGTCGCTTCTATAACACTCATCTTTTTGATTTTTCTCAGAGGAAGTAAAACACTCAGCAAGGAAGCACCTACTATGGCAAAAAAAGTAGTTACAAAATACTCCGCCTTTACTGTCGCATAGAGCACCGCACTATAACCAAAACTCTCAAGTCCATCTGCAAATTCACTCAAGTCAAGTCCATCAACATGAAGATACCCAAGCATCAAAAGAGCTAAAACAGCTCCAAAAACATAGCCCAAGAGTGCAACGCTCAAAGACTCTATAAATATCTGCGTACGTATAAGAGAGTACGACATACCTATACTCTGCATAATCCCAAACTCACGTACTCTATCCAAAACAGATACATACATCACACCCATAATCCCAATGAAAACCACACTCATAACTATTAAAAAAGTAATTGAGTTAAATATGACCATAATTTCCTGCATCTGCTGCATCATAGGATAGAGTTGTAAAAAGCTCTTGACTTCAAGGTTTTTATACTCTGCTTGTAAATGTGTTAAGAGTTCTGAAGAGTTACTACGAATAGCAATCTGCATAGCCTCTTGTTTGTCTAAACCTAAAAAGGTTCGTAACTGCTCTTTTTGTACATACACCGCACTCTTGTCAAGAGATATATTATTTGTCTGTACAATCCCTCCAACACGAAAGGCTATAGAGTTTATCTCTTTGGATTTATCCTGTGTTGAAAATATAAGTTTTGAGCCTATTCGTACTTTAAGCGTTTTTGCCAGCTCACTTCCAAGTAAAATATAACGTTTGTCTAATTTTAGAGTTCCCTCTTGTAAAAACTCACTAAACTTTCCAAACTGCTCTTCTTCTTGTAAATCTATTCCTATAGCACTACAAAATGCAGACTTACGTGCTGTTGCTAAAAGTCCTTGCGCTTTTAAACGTAATGAAACTGCTTGAATATCACTACGTTTAGAGAGCACCTCTCCTATCTGGTCTGCATTTTTAATTGTATCGTTGAGAGATTCGGTTATTCTGTAGTTTTTGTTGTAGATACTTATCTCTCCACTATCGCTACGTTTACTCTTCTCCACCATATTTTGGGTCATTCCATCATAGAGTCCCTCTAAAGAGATCATCATACTCATACTCACCCCAATCATACTAATAACCAAAATTGTACGAGAGAGTCTTAAAAAAGCGTTTTTAAGAGCAAGTGAGAGTATAAGCTTATACATGTTTTGACGCCTCTATAGGTTTAAAAGAGTTTATAAAATGTAGAGGATAGAGAATACTTAAAAAATTCAGTATATAAATAAGCCCCACATTCCACATAATAGTCAACATATCAAAATTAAAAGGAAGTTGGTCTGAGACGATACCATACTCTTTGTATGTTTCACTCATTCCCTCAATGACAATAGGATGCAGACTAAAATAGTAAGCTACATAGGCTCCTAAAGGTGTAGCTAAAAGTATAGCAGCACTAGAGAGTATAAAAATTTCATAAAAGAGTATTTTTCCAATATCCAAACGTGAGAGACCAATGCACCTTAAAACACCAAACTCTCTGATACGTGAACTGACGTTTATATATGAGAAAATCATTATGACAAAAAATATAACTACAAAAAAGAGACTCATAGAGATATAACCAAATATACTATCAACCTGCATAGCTTCAACCATAGACTTCATAAGTATCTTCCACGTGACAACTTCAAGAGTATCATCTAAAAGCACTTTGTGTATATTGTCTGCAATGACATCGACATCAGCTAGATTCTTTACCTTAATGGTTATATACGAGGCTTTATTTCTTGCAGATGTAAGCTCATCAAAGTATTTACGACTGACAAAAGCAGATGATGAGTCAAACTCATAAGCTCCCGTTTGAAAAATACCACATACTATAAAAAGATCAGCGGCAAAAGAGTTATCGCTCGTCGAACCTATGAAACTCAACTCATCTCCAACGCTTACATGTAGTTTTTCTGCTAAATCAATCCCTATATACATAGAGTTTTTTGCTTCATCCTGAAGATACACGCCCTCTTTGAGAGCCTCTTTGAGTTGACTCATATGAGACTCTTTATCAGGGTGTATACCTGCAACCATAGCTGCCGAAGAGAACTCTTTGTGTGAGAGCAGAGCATATGTCTCATAACGCGAAGTAAATTCTTCTATTCCTCTAATACTTTCAAGCTTCTTCTCAATACTCTCTACTGTATCAAGTAAATACTCATTACCACCTAAATCTCTATACCCTTTTTTGTATATCTCTATTGCTCCAGTGTAGACCTTTAGAGCATTTTGCAACATAGAATTATGAGAACCGTCCATCATTGCAACATAGACTATAAAGAAAAAAGCAGACATGAAAGTAAGAAAAAAAGTAGTTATAGAGCGGCTTTTATAAAAGAGTAAGTTCTTTAAAGCCAGTGAAAACATTATCGTGAAAATCTTTTCAATGCAGATTTTTGAAAATACTCAGAAGATATTTCTATATCGTAAGAGACCTCTTCAAGAGTAATTTGCGTTGAATTTCCAACTTTATCAATAGGAAGAATACTCCATTTTGTAGGTATAAAATAGTCTCCAAAACGTTTTACATCCGCATATTTAAAAACACGTACCTCTTTTCCTTCTTCATCATAAAAAAGGTCTTGAACACCTGTAAATGTTTTTGTATCTATTTGCGAGACAATTTTTCCCCAGACAACAGCGGCATCCTCTTTTGGTATCAGTTCAATTGTAACTATAGTTCCATCACGTTGCAAGATTTTTGCATCATAATCTTCTACGATGGAACTTTGTTTCACAAGGTCATCGTTTGTAATATCGCTTCCCATCCAGTTTTGTAACATCATTGAAGGTGGAATTTTTATAGTACGCTCTATTTTTGGAACATACTGCCACATCTGACCATCTAAACTCAAAAATGTAATCCCTTTATCTTTTGGAGGATAAAGCGTTTTGACAAAACTTTTCTTGTTTCCTTGTGACCAACTTTGCATAACCATAGTCCGCGTATGTCCTGAGGCTATAATGCTCATTTTCATTTTCATATAAATGCTTTTGCCACGCATATTCTCATCTACTTTTTTGATGATACTCTCTGCACTCATTTCATTTGCAAAAAGTGCCACACTACATACGATACTGAGAAGAAAAAACTTAATAAACATCATAAAAACCATTGTAGCACACTCTGTTTAATTTTCGTTAGCCAAATATTAGACTTTTATTTACCTTGCAGGTATACACTTTTTTTAAACCAATATAAAGGAGACATTATGTTAACAAAAGTAATTATCAGCTCACTTCTAGCAGGTGTAACAGTCATAAACGCAGCGGAGTATGTTCCAAACCTCAACAGTGAACTGCAACGTAACGAACGTATTATTCAAGAGTATGAAAAAGGTATACAACAACTCAAAGAACGTAACAAATTTTTACAAGAACAGAAAAAGAAAAATCCTCAACTATACGTTACAAAACCACTTTTTGAAGAGACAAAGGATGCTTATATTCAAAGAGTAAAACTAGGTGGTGCAGAAGCTAAAAATATAAATTTTAAAATTGAGAAGCATATGCTCTCTCTTGAGATGAATATAAAAATAACGCGTGATGATAAAGATGGGTACTATGAGAGTTCTCGCTCATTTTATCAAGAATACTCTATACCAAAAAATGTAGATGAGTCAAAAATAAGCCATTCAATTGACGGTGATTATTTCGTTATCACCATGCCAAAAAAATAGCTTTAAAAAAGGTATCAAGAATCTTTCTTGTCACCTTTTAGTTTTGAAATGAGAATGTAAAAGAGCGGGATAAAGACTATAGCTAAGAATGTAGCCGCTATCATACCACCCATAACACCTGTTCCAATAGAGTGACGACTCGCCGCACCTGCACCACTACTAAGCACTAAAGGCACAACCCCAAGAGTAAAAGCAAGTGAAGTCATAATAATAGGTCTAAGACGTATCTTAGCAGCCTCTACAACTGCATCAACTATTTTAAGTCCTTGTGCCTGTCTTTGCATAGCAAACTCAACAATTAAGATGGCATTTTTCGCCGCGAGTCCTGCAAGAACAAGTAGACCGATTTGAAAATATATATCGTTTTGTGTACCTCTGAAGTGTGTTGCAACAACTGCACCAAAGATAGCAAACGGTACTGCCATAACAACTGAAACTGGCATCAACCAGCGCTCATACTGTGCTGCTAAAATAAGATACAAGAAGATAATTCCAAATATAAACGCCATGCTTCCCGCACTTGAAATCTGTTTCTCTTGATAAGCACTTCCTGTCCAACTAATAGTATAACCCGCAGGAAGGACCTCTTTGGCAACCTCCTCTATGGCTTTAAGAGCATCTCCGGAACTGTAACCAAAACTTGCTTGACCTGAAACTTTTGCAGCAGTAAAGAGATTAAATCTCTCTATGATATCCGCCCCTACTTTTTGCTCAATACTTACAAAAGAGCTTAGTGGAAACATCTCATTTGCTTTTCCACGTACAAAGATTTTCTCTAAATCATTTGGACTGTTTCTAAAGTCACTCTGTGCTTGCATAGTAACAGTATATGTTCTTCCAAAGAGGTTGAAGTCATTAACATAAAATGAACCAAACGTAGCGTTAAGTGTCTGATAAATCTCATTAAGTGCTACACCTTTAGACTTCGCTTTTTCTATATCGACTGCAACTTTATACTTTGGTATATTTGCATTGAGTGTTGTACGCATAGCACTGAGCTCTTTACGCTCTCTAGCCTTTTGTAAAATCTCATTAACATACTTCTGTAAAGTAGCAATATCTCCACCACTTCTATCTTGTACATACAGCTCAAAACCACCTGATATCCCCATACCACGAATTGGTGGAGGAACAACTCCAAATGAGAAACCATCACTCGTTGCAAAGAGCTTTTGGTTGAGTGAAGAGGTAATTGCAAGTGCATGCTGTTCAGGTCTTGTTCTTTGATCCCAATCAGTAAGTTTTACAATAGTTGCCGCTGCATTTGTTCTTGCAGAGAATGTCATAAAGTCAAGTCCCGCAAACTGCACAACATTTTTTACAGACTCTTTGTCACTTGAGACTATGTTGTAAATCTCTTGAGTCAGTGCATCTGTTCTACTCAGTGATGCAGCAGGAGGGTTGTAACTAAAGACGAAGATAGTTCCTTTATCTTCAGCAGGTACAAGTCCTGTTTTTAAATCTTTAAAAAGATCATAGGTCACAAAAATAAGCCCACCAAACAGTAGCATACTTAAAAATGAGTAGCGAATTGTGAGTGCAACTGCTCTAGTATAACCACCCGTTGCCCACTCAAAAAAGTTATTAAACGCAGCAAACACAAAGTTTGGCTTATCGTGCGTTGGTTTTAAAAGCGTTGCACAAAGAGCAGGTGTAAGTGTAAGTGCCACAAATCCTGAAATAGCCAAAGAGATAACAATGGTTACAGCAAACTGTCTGTACATCTCACCACTCAACCCTCCTAAAAATGCGACAGGAATAAACACGGCTGAGAGTACAAGTACAATAGCTACAAGTGCCCCTGAAACCTCTTTCATAGCTAAAAGAGCTGCATCATAAGGTTTGAGTCCCTTGGCAATATGACGTTCAACATTTTCAATAACAATAATAGCATCATCAACAACAATTCCAATCGCTAAAACAAGTCCAAAAAGTGTCAGTAGGTTAATGCTAAATCCAAGCATATACATTCCCGCAAAAGCACCAATTATGGATACTGGAACGGCAAGAATTGGGATAAGTGTCGCTCTCCAGTTTTGTAAAAATAAAAAGATAATAAGTACAACTAAAATAAGCGCTTCTATAAAAGTTTTAATAACCTCATTAATAGAAATCTGAATAAAATCCGTAATATCATAAGGAATCTTATACTCTATGCCACTTACAAAGTTTTCACTAATCTCTTGCATAGTGTTACGTACTTCTTTTGCAGTCTCAATAGCATTAGCACCACTCTGTAAAAAGATACCCATTGGAATAGCAGGTGCATTATTTAACTTAGTCTTCATCTCATAGCTTTTAGAACCAAGTTCAACTGTTGCTACATCTTTGAGTTTTAAAGCACTTCCATCCTCATTTGAGCGAATAATAATATTTGCAAACTCTAAAGGGTCACTCATACGAGATGGCGTCTCAATAGTGTAAGTGAACATCTCGTGTCCAGAGACTGGTTCAGCCGCTATTTTCCCTGCTGCATACTGCTCATTTTGCTCACGAATATCAGTAATAAGATCAGATACTGTCAGTGAATACTTCTTGAGTTTTAAAGGGTCTATCCAAACACGAATAGCATAGTCTTTTGCTCCAAAAATCTGTACATCACCAACACCTTTTACCCTCTTTAAAGAGTCTGCAACATTCATTAGTGCGTAGTTTGAAAGGTAGGTAATATCTCTTGTTTTGTCTGGTGAGTTTAAGATAACAACCTGTAGCATATCTGGAGAGCGCTCATTTACAGTAACACCTTGGCGACGTACTTGCTCTGGGAGTTTTGCAAGAGCTGCTTGTACTCTGTTATTTACGTCTATCTTTGCAGAATCAGGGTCAGTACCTATCTCAAAGAAAACACTCACACTCAATGTACCACTATCTGAAGCAACAGAGTTCATATAGAGCATATTTTTTGCCCCATTTATCTCTTGCTCTAGTGGTGCAGCTACTGTTTGTGAAATCGTCTCAGCACTCGCACCTGGATAGGCGGTAGAGACGATAATTTGTGGTGGTGATACCCTTGGATACTCAGATACTGGCAGAGAAAATATTGATATAGCCCCTGCTAGTAAAATGATAATAGATATAACGGCCGCAAATACCGGTCGTTTAATAAAAAATGCGGAGAACATCTTAGTTACCGTCCACGATACTTACTTTTGAGTTTGGTCTGAGTTTTGCAATATTGCTTACAACAATTTTATCACCCTCAGCAAGTCCTGATGTGATAACTGCTTTTCCATCTTTAACCAGTGCAATTTCAACTGGTTTCATAGCAAGTGCTCCACCCTCTTGTATAACATACACAACTACTGCTGCAGGAGTTTTTATAAGTGCATACTGAGGGATTACAGCTACATTTTTAAAACTAAACCCATCCACTTTTATCTCCGTAAAAGAGCCTATCACTAAATCCTGCTTTTTATTTGCAAATGTCGCACGTACAAGGAGTGTGTCAGTTTTTGCATCAAGCTTTGGTGCTATAAAATCTATAGTACCCTCATAAGAGTCTCCACCTCGTATAACAGAGACTTTAGAACCTACTTTTATTTGTGAACGATACTTTAAGACGTCACTATTTGGTAGAGAAAACTCTGCATAAACAGGCTCTAAAGCAGTAATAGTCGTAAGAGCTGCATTTTGCATAGAGATATAAGAGCCTTCGTCACTTCTACTAATACCGATTTGACCACTAATAGGTGCTTTTATAGTTGTATAGTCATACTCTATTTGTGCCTTAGCAAGTGTCGCTTTTGCACCTTCAAGCGTTGCTTTTGCATCATCGTATTGATAAAGTAAATCATCATACTGCTGTTGAGAGATAGCTTTGTTATTAAAGAGGTACTCGGCTCTTTTATAATCCTTTGTTACCTTGTCAAAATTAGCTTGTGCTTTTTTCTTTGTTGCTTTTGCTGAGTCTAGAGCTGCCCTATACTCATTCTTTTGAATTTCATATAAAACGCTCCCTTTTTTTACATAACTTCCTTCGACAAAATTCTCTGTTTGTAAGACACCCTCAACTCTCGCAACAACCTCAACTTCTTTGTAAGGTTTTAAAAGTGCCGAATATGTTTTAGAAAAAGTCATCTCTTGAAGATGCACTTCAAAGGCCTTTACAGGCATTGGTGGCATCTGCATTTGTACTGCTTGAGCAGACTTAGAGTTGCTCTCCTGTGAACACCCCACAAACAGTAACCCAACAGTTACTAAAGATAGTGCTAAACTTCTCATCTAAAATACTCCTTTATTGTATGTCCGCTATTAAAAAGAACTTCTGCCTTTTTAATCTCTAAATCATTTTTTGCTTTTTCATAAACACGCTGTGCACCATACTTCTCACTCAGTGACTGTAAGTATGCGACATTGTCAATGGCACCATTTTGATACTTAAGTTTAATAAGTTCAAATGTTGCTGAAGCCGCATCAAGTGTCGCTTTGGTCGCTTCAATCTTTACTTTTGTAAGCTCTAACTCTTTTTTAGAGAGTCTATAATCTACATCTACTTTGTTCATTTGAAACTCTAAACTTGATTTTTTACTCAAGTACTCATACTGCTTTGCCTGATATGCTTCACTTATAGCACCAAAATCAAATAGGTTCCACTGCACATTAAGTGATGCCACATTTTGATTGTTTACTAAAAAACTACTCTCTTTTGACTTATCTGCAAAATAGTAATCAGCATAGGTATATGTGTTATCAAAATAGAGCGTAGGTAAATTATCGCTCTTTACTGTTTGTGCATCATACATAAGTGCCTGAGTCTCTAGCTCCATTACTTTGATGTCTGGACGCATCTCTACACTCTGCTCTTCTTCAATATATAAAGATGAACCTGCTTCTATACTTGTTATTTCTGTTGTTGTGTAGTACTCTAAAGTATGTAATATTCTCTGAATCTCAAGCTCTATCTCATTTAAAACAGTCTGCTCCATCTTTACACGTGAATCAATCTTATCAACCTCATCACGAGTTACAGAACCAGTTTCATAATACATCTGAAGTCTCTCTAGTTCTGCTTGGAGTTGTTTTATCTGCTGCTCGGTTGCATCTTTATGTGCCATAGAAGAGAGATAATCAAAATAGAGTCTTGTTACATCCAAGGCTATCGTATTTTTAACCGCTTCAACATTCATTTTACCGGCGTCCACATTGTAGAGGAGTTTGTCATAAAGTGCTCCACGTTTACCACCATCGTAGAGTGTGTACTGTAAACTCGCCGCCGCTCTTAAAGTATTTCTAGCCGCAGCAGGTGTCTCTTCTAGAGTATTTAAATACGACCCAGTCACATTTACACTCGGTAGATAGCTGCTTTTTGTACTCTCATACGCCTTCTCTTGTGCCTTTAATGCAAAATCGGCTGCTTCAACCACTCTATTCTTTTGAGAAATCTCCACAAGCTCTTTGAGGTTGTAAGAGTAAAGAAAGAGAGGAAAACATAGCAAGGGGATTAAAGCCTTCAAGTGCTCTCCTTATAATTAATTTTGAAAGATAGTATCATAAAGACTCTTAATTATGTCTTTCTAGAAAGATATAATTTGTGCTATAATTTTCTTTATGAAAACAGATATTGCAACAAATCATCTCATTCCAAACTTCTATAAAAAGATGGAGTTGGGCTATCTTCCAGAGATATTTCAGTTTACATTTCCGATTATGCTCATAGATAAAACACTCTTTGCACACTCAGAAAACTTTTTTAAAGAGAAGTATGATTTACTCAAATCAGAAGTAGATGTATTAGCATCACTCTATACAAACGATAACCAACTCACTCCAACGCAGCTCTATGATCTAACTATTTTCTCATCGGGTGGTATGACAAAGGTACTTAAACGCCTACAGGAGAGAGGTTATATAGAGAGAAAACCAGATACAAAAGACAAAAGATGTATGCTCGTTTGTCTTACTGCCAGTGGCGAGGAAGTTATTAAGTGTTCTTTATTTAAAGTCTCCAAAGAGTATGAAAACTACTTTGATAACCTCACAGCAAAAGAGAAAAAAGAGTTCTCCCGTCTTTTACAAAAACTACTCTATGCACTTCCTAAACCAGAGTCAAAAACAACAAACGCTTCTTCAAATGAGTAGCTACTTTACAAAGTAGTAACAGTACTCTAAATTCCCCTCTTTACCTGTAAGTGTTGAAGGAGATTTTTGAAGAAGATTCCAACCTAGTAAAGCACAAGCGTTTTCAAATCTTAGCATTGCATCTACTATGGCTTTTTTATCTACAACGACACCATTTTTGTCTCGTTTGATTTCTCTTCCGACTTCAAACTGTGGCTTAAAAAGCAGTATAATGTCTCTACTTGCTAAACGATTTACAGCATCAAGAATATATAAAAGTGATATAAAAGCTACATCACTCACAACAATGTCAAAAGTTTGATCTGTAGCAAAATCACGAATGTCACAAGACTCAAAAACTTTTACCCGAGAGTCTTCTCTTAGAGAGTTGTGGAGTTGTCCAGTACCTACATCAACAGCACTGACCTCTTTTACACCTCTCTCTAATAGTACCTGTGTAAAACCACCTGTTGAAGAACCGATATCTAAAGCCTTCATATCAGTCACATCTAAATGTAGTTCTTTTAAAAACTCCAAAAGTTTAAATGCTGCACGAGAGACATAGCTTTTATGCTCTTTTAGCACTATGTTATCTTGCTTTTCAACTTTATAAGCACTCTTTAAAATAGGCTTATCATTAACAAGGACATACCCTTCTTTTATGAGTGTTTGCGCCTTGTTTCTAGTCTCACAAAATTCATTTTGGACAAGGTAGGCGTCAAGCCTAGTCACAGTAGTCCCGTTCGTCATCATACTCGTAAAAGTCATCTTCGTCATCATAGTCACTTTGCGAGTAGTCATCATCTCCTAGAGGCTCATCTGTATAGTCATACTCATCGTCCTCATAAAAACCTTCATCTTCAATATCGTTATCTTTACAATATAACATCTTGTTCTCCTAAACTATTTAGATGGTCATATGTGCCCAAGTGGCATCTTTAAGTGCTAAAGTTAGCAGTTCACCTGTATGATTACAAGTAATTCCTATACTCTCTAACTCATTAACAACATCATACTCCTCTGCACAAACTATGCAAGAACTAAATTCTACACCATCTTTTTGCATTAATAGTACTTTTTCTCTTAACTCTGCATTTTTTGAGGCGATCTCGATGGAAGCACCCCAAAACATTATGTGTACCCTCTTCCAATATCCGCGAGGTAAACTCACTCCGCCATACAGTAAAGGAAACTTCATAATGGAGTCTAAAACGTTAGTACTAATGACTATTAATAAATTCTCTTTTTCCATTTGCAAAGCATAATACATACTGGTAGTAAAAATGCTTAAATAAAAAAGTAATTTTTATAAATGCTTCCTTACAATTTTAAATAAACCCACGTATCTACCTAGAAGTAAGAATATCATCTTTTTTCAATTAAATTTACAAATGTTTCATTTGGTGGTTTTTTAATGATTTTGGTTTTGTAGAATGTTCCATCGAAAAATTTCAATGAGCAAATAAGGGAATTGAAATATTTCTAAAATACAAAAAAGGTAGGTTCAAATGAAAAAAGTTTTACAGTTTTCGACTATTACATGTATTGTTATTGCATTAAGTGGTTGTGGAAGTAGTGATGAAAGTTCAGGTAACGGAAATGTAGCAGAACCTTTCCAAAGTGGAGACACATGGAACGGTCTTGTATATGAAACGGTTACTTCTCCATATACTGGAAAAGTATGGCTGGACAGAAACTTAGGAGCATCGCAAGTTTGTACAGCTTTAGATGATACTGCTTGTTATGGTGACTATTACCAATGGGGGCGTAAGAGTGATGGACATGAAAAGTCTGACAGTAATACAACTGAAATACAGGCTACAGATATCGCTGATGTAGGAACTGACTATATAACAGACAGTACTGCATATTATGGTTATGAATGGGCACAAGCGGCAGATCATAATGGAAGCCTAAGAAGTATGCAGTGGAGTAAAACAGATGGAACATCTGTCTGTCCGGTGGGATTTAGAGTGCCGACAGTAGCCGAATTTGCAGCAGAGACGACAGATGAAGGAATGGCAGACAATACAGAGGCATTTACAAACTTCTTGAAACTCCCTTCATCAGGCTACCGTAACCCAGTTAATGGATTGTTAGACCTTCAAGGGGATTATGGCAGTGTTTGGACAATGACTGTTTCAAGCACTTACTTCTATATGTCAGATGCACTGTATTTTGGTAATAGCTATGCAGGCACTTACTACTTCAATCGCGGTTATGGTAGATCTGTTCGTTGTATTAAAGATTAATAAGAAAGCAAAACAACTTTATTTGCGTGTTTAGTGGTTTTATGGTGGTTTTGATACAATAAAATATGCTTATGAAAGACTTGACACAATTTAAAAGCTTAAATGTTTTGTATGTTGATGATGATGTAGACGCTTGCATAAAACTTGAAAAGATACTCAAGTACTATTTTGCAAGTGTTTACACAGCAAATAGTGCTGTTGATGCGATGGATATTTATAAAAAAGGTAGATGTAATTTACTGTTAGTAGATTATGATATGCCTATTATAAACGGAGCTGAGTTTTTACGAGAGATTCGAAAAACAGGCTCTCAAGTTCCAGCAGTAATTTTAAGCTCTTATGATGATAAAGAGAAGCTTTTTAATGCCATAAAACTACAACTAGTGAGCTATCTTGTAAAGCCATATTCTATAAATGAACTCAAGGAAGTCTTTTATGAAGTTCTTACTTGGATGAATGAAAAAGGGCTCTTAGAAATACAGCTCGGTGATGACCTTGTTTATAGCTACACAGGTAAAATCCTATACAAAAATGAAAACAAAATACTTCTAGCTCCAAGTGAATTTAAAATACTTGAACTACTACTAGCTCATGAAAAACAGCTCATTAGCTATGAGCAACTTATGGACGTTATAGGTGTAAATTGTACTCACAAATCTTTAGTGAACCAGATGCATAAACTCAAAAAGAAGCTAGAAGTGGATATCATTAAAAATGTTAAAGATTTAGGGTATATATTGAGTAAATGATGAAAACTTTTTTCCTTATTTTTTTGTTTTGTTTTACGTTTTTAGAGGCCCATGATTTAACTGTTAAAGAGAGTGTACTCATAGATGAAAACTCTACTTACATACTTCAGGACATCCTTCAAAAAGAAGCTAAATTTCAAACTATCAAAAAATACAGCATAGGTACCATTAAAAATACCGCTTGGATAAAATTACAAATTATAAATACTACAAACAAGAAAATCACAAAAAGACTCTACAACAAACGAACAAGAATGGATTTTATAGATGTTTACATCCTTAAAAACCAGCAATTAGTCACTAACTACAAACTAGGTGTATCAGTAGAGCATCACTTAAGAGATAACCATTTTAGAGCCTCTTATTTTGACATAGAACTTTTACCGCAAGAATCTATAGATATTTATATCAAACAAAAAACATTTACCTCTATGGACTTGCAATGGCATCTGCTTAATATCAATGATTTCAATTACTATTTTGAACTCCAAGATATGATTTATTTTACTGTACTCGGTATGCTAATTGTAATAACAGTTGCTAGTTTTATGCTCTACTTTCTTTTAAAGCTAAACTACTACCTTATATATGCCGTGTTTTCCATTGTAAGTGCTACATATCAATTTTCAGTAGCAGGATATTTTTATCAGTATGAGTTTTCACTCTATTTTAATACTGTCTCACTCTATGTTAGTTCTGCCTTTGGAGTGATACTTGTATCACTTTTCCCTATAAGTTTTTTTGGGCTAAAAAAAGGGGAATACAAAATTATTATCATGCTCCTAAAGTTCTTTATTGCACTTAGAGTTCTTACTCTAATAGCATATATTTTTTATCCACTCAATGCCGACATGCTGTATATGGCAAAATATGGAAGTCTCGTATCTATGAGTATGATGATACTACTACTGATACTCTCAATTAGAACTTTTATGGACAAAAGAGTTGGTTCTGGATTTTACCTTGTAGCTAACCTTGTTATGACAGTTGGCAGTGTTTATTTTGGATTGGGTTTACAAGGTATAGTTGAAACGAGTTTTTTTGTTTTTTACCCCCTCACTATTGGAGCTGTAGGACAGGATATTATCCTTGCATTTGCACTTGTCTATGCAACATATAAAATCAAAAAAGACAATGAAATAAATAAAGAACTTGTAGATGAATACACAAAGCTTTCATTCTTGGGACAAACTGTCATCAATATTTATCATCAATGGAAATCTCCAGTAAACAATATTTATAACTCCATCAACCATATAGAAGTCGCAAAAGAGTTTCAAGATAAAGAGCTAGATAAAATTATTGATGAAAATCTAGTACAAATAAAACAAAATACTGAGTACCTCAAAGAGACAGCATTTAATTATTTGGCACACTATAAAGATAGCTCTAATCCAGCTGAAAAAATAAATCTTTATGATGAAATAAACTCAGTAGTAAATCTTTTAAAACTAGAGTCTGAGAAAATCAATCTAAGTATTGAAATAGATTCTCATAAAAACTTAGAACTCTTTTTACGAAAAAACCATTTAACAAATCTTTTGATGATACTCCTTGAAAATGCAATGAATATATTTAAATTACGCAAAATTACAAACCCAACTATACAAATTATCGTGGTGCAAGAAGCAAATAAAATCATCTTAAAAGTACAAGACAATGCAGGTGGCATAGAAAACAAAAATGTTAATACAATATTTGGAAAAGACTACTCAGCATCATCTTCAACTGGTTTGGGACTCTTTTTAGCAAAAGAGTTTTTAGTGCCTAATCTTGGAGGAGAAATCTTTGTTGAAAATGTACAAGGCGGTGCAGTTTTTACATTGATTTTATCGAATTATAACTAGAGTGATTTTTTATAAGAAATGTAGTAAGTGGTGGGTTCTGAGTGACTCGAACACTCGACCGCTCGGTTATGAGCCGAGAGCTCTAACCAACTGTAACCCTTAATGAAGCCCTAAACTAGGCACTTACTAGTTATTATCTCTTATGTATTATTCATAAAGGTAACTTTTTTGGTAACTTTTTAGCTGTTTATTGAGAATACTTTTAAAGGTTCTCAGATGAACAAATACATTAAAACCACTAAGGGTGGCACTTACACTTACATTAGAAAAATACCTACTAACCTACAGCAGTACATTAACAAGTCAATCCTTAAAGTTGCCCTCAGTAAAGACATACAAGAGGCTCAAAGTAAAGCTGATGTTATCTCTAACAATATAAACAAAGCTCTTAATACTCTGAAACTCTCATTAACTGATGAAGTAAAAGAGCAAGCTGTAATGGATATTGTTACTCCTTATGTATCTACTAAAATATTACATACCAACAAAACAGCAGTAGAAGTAACTAAGCCTCTTACACTTGATGAAGTAATACAAGGATATTTATCTTCTCTAAATGTAACTCAACAAAGGCTTCAAGAGTATAGTACAATCCTCAATACTATAAGCCACATAGTCAATGGAAATAGGGAAATATCTAAAATTACTTACAAGGATATAGATAACTGTAAAAGCTCACTTATTAAACTACCTAAGAGAAACATACAGAAGTACAGATTGATGGGGCTTGATGAACTATTATCTTGTACTACAATATTAGATGATGAAAGAATTAGTAATAAAACAGTCAATGAATACTTGAAGCAACTAAAGGCACTCTTTGTCTATGCTCATAATAGGGGCTTGGTTGTATCAAACATAACTTCATCACTCAAATTACTACCACTTAAAAAAGCAAGAGAACAGAAGTCACCTATAAGCTCTCAGGAGTTATCTCTACTACTAAATACATACTCAGATTGTGAATATATATACCTCATCAAAGCTCTTGCATATAGTGGTTTAAGACCAAGTGAGTTACTTAAATGTGAAGTTACTAATATAGATGGTGTACTTTGTTTTGATTTAACTAGCCCTACTCTACAGTTAAAAACTCTCAGCAGTTATAGAGTTGTACCTGTTCACTCATCACTTATAGATGGGCTTGATAATCTTCCTGTACTTACTGCTAAATACTCAAGTCAATATCTCTCTAAAGTCACTAAAAAGTATATTGATAAAACTTTAGATAATACAGCTACTAAGTCACTTTACTCTCTAAGGCACACTTTTGCTACTGAACTTATACATAGAGGAGCAAGCAGTTCTATTGTATCTGAGCTTATGGGGCATACTCACTCATCAATGACACTATCCAGATATGCAAATGGCTACTCTATAAAGCAGTTACAAGAGGTAGTGGAGCTATTAAATTAGTTTATTTATTTAGGGTAACTTTAAGAATATACCCTCTTATTATAGGAGGAGGTTACTTTTTAGGAGCTCTTTTTATGCTCACTTATAAGGCTCTAAACTCCCTATTTATGGGGCTCTTAAAATCTATGTTGTAAATAGACAATTACAGAGAAAGGATACATAAATATCTTTACATTAACACACAAAAGGAGAACACAAACAATGGCACTTACAAAGGACTATATGCTTAGAACAAGGCTGACATACTTTGAAAAGAAAAGATTAGAAATGTTAATACTATTTCTTGAAGCTACTACTCACACTAAATTCACAAAGGCTAGAGTATTTGCATATTTACTAGACAAAGAGTTTGAAGCAAGACAGATGGATATTATTAACTCAGTTGCACACATAAAGGCAGACTATTAAGATGCTTGATATTGCAACCAAAGACAGCAGTAATTGTTGGGTACTCAATGGCACATTTATGTCCAGAGAATTTACTTCAATAATAGCTAAATCAGAACAGCTCATAAAAGACCTCTCAGAGTTAGGAGAAGCCACAAAGTTACTTCAAGAGTACTATGAGTTGGCTAAAGACTATCAGCTCACAGCAAGATGGAGAATAGACACTTCAAGTAATGGGGAGTATGTACTATCTTTAGATGGTAGTGATAATCCAAACAAGACTTGGTACAGCAGGAATATGGAGAGGCTTTTACATATAGCTTTTGAAAAAGACTTAAAAGACAGAGTTATAGAACACAACTTAACAACAATCTAATAGGAGAAATAATAATGAAATTAACACAAGAAGAAATGGAGATGGTACAAGCACTTAGAATTGCAAATGGTGTAGCTAACAAAGCAGATGAGAGCAACTATAGACAGAGCAGAGGTAACTTAAACAGTATGCTTGGAGTGATGTTATCTGAGGCATCTAGAAGTTACAATGAAGAAGTAAAAACTAAGGCTATGGAATTACAAAAAGATATAAATAGTATAGGTGGGATTGAAGCTCTGAATGATAATCAAATACAGGTATTACTCAATGCAGGTAAAGAAGCTGTTGCTCTTGATAATAACCTCTCATCTTCCTTTGAGATGGTTGTATCTACAGCCCATACTTATAACAATGGGATAACTGATGAAGAGATACTAGAGCAGACAAGAAAGGAGTTTGATGCTAAGAGAAACTCATTTAATGAAGATGAGATTATTACCTTTGAAAATCCCCAAACAGGTAAGGTATATGTACAAAACAGAGATGGGAGTATTCAAGAATATAATGCAGATGCTATGTACCAACAAGCTCAACAAGAGAGTGAGGCTGCCTTTATGGAACACTTACAATCAGGTGGAAGTGCAGAGTCTTTTGGTATCTTAAATGATGATAGTTTGGTGGAGAAATAATTATGCTTACTAGATTTGGAACAGAGTATATGGATATTAGTGTGCTACTTGATGGAGTTTCCCTTGTAAAAATAGAGTATAGAGAGGGGGCAAACCAAAAGATAAAACCTACCTATTATAAAGTGGGGAGCTATCTCTATAAAATTGGCTCAAAAGATGATAAGGACTTGGCAGGAGTTAAATGCATCTACTCAGGTGCTAACCAAAATGCAAACTTTAACTCATCTTTGGTTTATGTGACAGAGGAAGTCTTATGAGCAGAGATGTGACTTGTACTTGGATAAATGGAGGGGAAGTTATGAGCAGTACTGATGAAACTAATTACTTGAAGATGACTCAAAAAGAAAAAGAATATGAGTTATTTAATATTAGTATGGCACATAAGGAAGCTCAGAGAAAGAAACATAAGGGAGCTAAGGGTTGGCTCTCTAAGATAAGGAGAGAAAGGTAATGTCTATGAGTGAAGAAATACAGAAGCAAAAGGAACTGCTCTACCTCAATGCTCTTAAAGTTGCTAACAATACTTTAGCAGAAGCAGAGAGTCAAGGGTATGAAATTAGTTCAGGTGTACTCTCTGCAAGTGCATCACTTCTTAAATTAAAACTTGATGAAGTAGTAATACAAGATGGAGCAGATGGGGGAGTAAAAAAGTTACTTGACTCTCTGATATTAGATGCTACTAAAAAAAGTATGAGCCCACATTACAGAGATGCTGGAGAATAATTTAGCTACTAAGATAGTGTGGCATCTACTCTATAAAAAGAGATGGTCTATTACTAGAATTGCAGAGAGGTATGGTACTGATAATATGACTGTATTCTTAGCTATTAAATCTTATAGGGCAGATAAAAAATAGGTGTCCCCTCTTGGGGATTAAAGAGAATGTAGTTTCAAAGAGCATTATAGATTATAGGTATTTGTCCACCTTGATTGGTCTATAGTGTTCTTTGAAGCTACAATCTAAAAGGACAAGGAGAAAGTAAAATGTTAAGGTTAAACATTGAGGAGAAATACCAACATAAATTGAATAGTATGTGTGATTATATGAAGTGTAATAGAAAAGAGCTTGTAGAGTTTCTTATTATTGAGGGTTACAAGTCTATAGATGCAGAGAAAAAATCAGTACAAAAAATAGAGGCTCCAGAGTTTGGGTATGTGAGTTTTGTAACAGAGGGAGAATAGAGGTATGAGTGAAATTAAATTAAACAGAACAGCACCTATTGTTAGAGAAGCAAGTATGGTTTATAGTTGGTATCTTGGCTCTTATGAATTAAATACTTATGATAATGGTTCAGCTATGTATGAGGCAATAAGAATAAATGACTTAGGAGAAATGCTTTTGATTGCAGGTGTTAGACCTCTTGATGTATCTGATGGAATTATTATTGATTATTTAGTATCTGAATGGAAACAGTTTACTACTTATGAGGGGTTTGATGGAGAAGTGGAAATAAGTCTATCAAAACTTTTAGGGTTAATCAAAGAAGCTGATAATAGATATAATAGAAGCAAATTAAAAGAACAATTAGTGAGCCTAGAGTTTACTCGTATTCAAGTATCAAAGCCATCTGTAGAAGATTGGTATTTTAGAATATTTAGTGATGGGTTGAGGTTTGATGAGCAGACTGATAAGTTTAAATATAGAATTAGTAAAAGCTTTGTTGAGCAGATGCAAGGGAGAGGAACTAGGTACATTTCTATTGAGCATCTACCAACCTTTAAAAGTATATATACTAAAGAGCTTTATAGATACTTACAAGTAATTGGGCAAGGTGGTAAAACTCAAGATAATCATTTGGGAATGAAACTAAATGTATCAATCAAAGATGCAATACAGTTTCTCAATCTTGAGGAGAGAATAAAATCAAACAAAAGTAGAAGTGCTACATTAAGCAAAGCATTTAAAGAGATAAATGATGTTATTGGTACTGATTATAAATGTATTAGAAGTGCAAATGCTTATGTTCGTACTAATAGAAGCAAGACTAAAGTGGTGGATAATACTGTTGATATCTTTGATGTGGATATTAAAGATGAGTGGTTTGATGAGGAGGTATCTACTACTAAGGCTGAGGAGTTTGTACCAGAAGTAACAAAAGAAGAAGCTCACATAATAGATGGTATGGAAGAGTTGCCCCTGATGGAGAGTACAAGAGATGAGGCAGAACTTGAAAATAAACTTGATGCTTACTTAGGTCTTAATGGTCGTTACTATGCAATTATTACAGATAATGAAGTTATGGAGTTGCCAAGTGATGTAGATAAAAGTAAATATAATATTATAGAAAACCCTTACTTGAAGGCTACAATAGACTTTTAGGCACCCTATGGGGTTGGTACAGAAATTCCTATGTAATATTATTCAGCCCTCAAGGTGGGAGTACAAGAAAACTCTAATGGGGGGGCGGAATATTGAGGCACTACTGAGGGGCAAAAGTTTCTTTTCTTAAAATGTAAGTTTCCTTTCTAAAATTAAAATCCTCTACAAGCCCCTTGTTTAGGTGGATACAAGAGATTGGCCAAAATATTTCATAGTATATATGTATAGCTGTATATATTCTCATTAACTAAATGTAAAAATGAGTTAACCAAGTATATATTGTCATTAACTAAATGTAAAAATGAGTTAACCAACAATACTACTAAATGTAAAAATGAGTTAACCAAGTGTAAAAATGAGTTAACGAAGTAAAAATGAACCCCTCTTAAAGTACCTAAACAATGGCATTACAGAGGATAGGGATTTTGCTCTAATACTATTATAATACACTTATAATACTTCTTTAATACATTAACTATAATTTAGATACAAAAGATATAAAATATATATGTATTACACTCTAAAGTTTGACTTGATAGGGGCTCATTCTTCGCCCCCTTTTGGCTCTTGATTGTATCTAACATATAGGGTTTAATAATATTATTGTACTACTATATCTGTATCTAAAAAGTGCAGTTGAAAACCCATATAAAGATGAAGTTCTGATTATGGAAAATCAACCACACTTTTGTATTACTACTATATATTTTTATTTACTTCATCATACAAGTTTGAGTAGCTTCAATAATCTTACTCAGATTTGCAGTATTTTTATAGTATTTACTTTTACTATCTGTACTCCCCTCATAAGTAAAAATTCTTTCTAGTGAGTTTGAAACATATAGCTCTATTGTAAAATCATCTTTATTTTGCTCAACAGATATTCTAGAAACTTTTCTTAAATCAATCATATCTAAGTTAGCAAATGAGCCCTCTTGATTTACAACTTTCAAGAGACAGCCTTTAACTTCTACATTATTTGCGAAACTTACACTAGCTACCAACATTATCCATATAATAATTTTTAACATACTTACACCTTATAAATTCAATTCAATCAATTATATCATACAAAGAAAGGAGATAAATATTATGTATTTTAAACTTACAGAATTCATACCACAACCTACAAAGAAGCCATTACATTATAATCAAGATACTAAACCCTCACATATTCTACACAATCAAAAAACTACATTACCAAGAATACATAATAATATGAAACTTCTTTGTACTGTAAATGGCTGTACTAATAATAGGCATAGACTTGGAGGTGTATGTTATGAGCATATGAAAGATAGAAATAAATATGGAACTTACTCCCCTACTACATTTAACTTCAGAAATGATGTATCTAAACCAGCAAGGAAAATATACTCTAGTGGTTTTACTTCAGATACAGTAGAATTACTAGCCTCTAAAATTAATAAATTATTTACTAACCCTTATGCATTTACTATTGAGATACTCAAGGGGTCAAGAAAAGAAACTCTATGTTCCAGCAAAGAGAAGATTAGCAGATACATAAAAGACCACTACAGCAAGACAATCAACTCTCATCATATTGCTATCAGACTTGGTTATGTATTTAAACTCTATACTGATGGAGCTATAGAAGCAGGAGGGCAACTCAGATTTAATCTAGCAAAGGCATTACTCCCTTATGTATCAAGCTCAGGTCAAGGGCTACAGATAAAAGAAGTGATAGGTAATGTTGCATTAAAGAACTTTATGAAAGAACTTATGATGATTGCAGATGAGTTAAACTCTAATTCCTCAGTTATACCTAACTGACAACTACCTAACTGAAAAATATTAAAAATATCTCAGAGCTCTCTCTTATATGGGATTGATTGAAATACCCCCATAGCACTCCTTATTGATAACACTTATCAATTAGAGCTCATACATAGACTTTAAACACCTCTAGGAGTTAGGAGAAGCCCTTATATCTCTTTATAGGTACAAATACCTTACCTAACATATAAAAGAGCTTGTAGGGGCTCTATGAGTTACTTTAGATTATAAGATAAATGGTAACTTTTTAGGTAACTTTTGGTTACTTTTAGGAGATATTAGTACATATTTAGCTATAATAAGTAACTCAATTAACAGCTTTAAAAGTACTTGTTTATGGGGGCTTTAGGGGATTTGTAAGTGGTGGGTTCTGAGTGACTCGAACACTCGACCGCTCGGTTATGAGCCGAGAGCTCTAACCAACTGAGCTAAGAACCCAC